>NZ_JABLSI010000027.1 GCF_019303475.1 Streptomyces sp. JJ38 | reverse complement strand
GGCTGACCCGGCGCTCGGCGAGCTTGATCGGTACGGACGGCATTCCCAGCGCAACCGCTGTCATGTCAGGCCCCCTTGAGCCGCTGAGGATGATGCTCGGGCACGGCGGTGAGCTGGGCCGACGCCTCGGTCGCGCCCAGCAGTTCCCCGACGGTGCCCGCGATGTTCTCGGCCGTCAGCCCGGACTCGGCCAGCACCTGGCCCCGGCTGCCGTGTTCGAAGAAGGTCTGGGCGAGGCCGAACGTACGCACCGGGACGCGCACGCCGGCCTGTTCGATCTCCTGGGCCACCGCCGCGCCGACGCCGCCGACGACGCCGTTGTCCTCCAGGGTGACGACGAGCCGGTGCCCGTGTGCGAGCTTCACCAGTGCGGGGTTGACCGGCTTGACCCAGCACGGGTCCACCACGGTGGCGGCGACGCCCGCGTCCGCGAGCCGGTTCGCCGTCTCGAGTCCCAGGCCGGCCAGCGCGCCGACGGCGACGATCAGGACCTCGGCCTCCCCCTCGGGGCGGGCCAGGACGTCCACGCCGTCGACCGTCTCCACGGCCTCGACGTCGGCGCCCACGTTCCCCTTGGGGAACCGGACCACCGTCGGCCCGTCCGAGACGGCCAGCGCCTCGCGGAGCTGCCGGCGCAGCCGGACCGCGTCGCGCGGTGCCGCGACCTGGAGGCCGGGCACGACCTGGAGGACGGACAGGTCCCACATGCCGTTGTGCGAGGCCCCGTCGCTGCCCGTGGCCCCGGCGCGGTCGAGCACGAAGGTGACCGGCGCGCGGTGCAGCGCCACGTCCATCAGCACCTGGTCGAAGGCGCGGTTGAGGAAGGTGGCGTACACGGCGACGACGGGGTGCAGCCCGCCCGCGGCGAGCCCGGCGGCCGAGGTGACGGCGTGCTGCTCGGCGATGCCCACGTCCAGCACCCGCTCCGGGTGGAGGTCCGCGAACTCCCCCAGCCCGACGGGCTGGAGCATGGCCGCGGTGATGGCGACGACGTCCTCCCGCTCCGCGCCGACCTTGACCATCTCCTCGGAGAACACCGACGTCCAGGACCGGCCCGCCGGTTTGCCCCCGCCCGCGGAGGCGCTGGGCGCGGCGCCGACCGCGTGGAAGCAGTCCGCCTCGTCCTGCTCGGCGGGCGCGTAGCCCTTGCCCTTGGTCGTCACGCAGTGGACGATGACCGGCCCGCCGAAGGCCCTGGCCCGCCGCAGTGCCCGCTCGACCTCGTCGACGTCGTGTCCGTCCACCGGGCCGATGTACTTCAGCCCCAGGTCCTCGAAGAGGCCCTGGGGAGCGACGAGGTCCTTCAGGCCCTTCTTCGCCCCGTGCAGGGTCTGGAAGAGCGGCCCGCCGATCATCGGCGTCTGCTGGAGCGCCTCCTTCCCCCAGGACAGGAAACGCTCGTAGCCCTGGGTGGTGCGCAGGGTCGTCAGGTGCCGGGCCAGCCCGCCCCGCGTGGGGGCGTAGGAGCGGCCGTTGTCGTTGACGACGATGACGAGGGGCAGGTCGTCGCTCGTGGCGATGTTGTTGAGCGCCTCCCAGGCCATCCCGCCGGTGAGCGCGCCGTCCCCGATGACGGCGGCCACGTGCCGGTCGTCCGCGCCGCGCAGCCGGATCGCCCGCGCCAGGCCGTCGGCGTAGGAGAGGGCGGTGGAGGCGTGCGAGTTCTCGATGACGTCGTGCTCGGACTCGGCCCGCGAGGGGTAGCCGGACAGGCCGCCACGGGCGCGCAGACCGGTGAAGTCCTTGCGCCCGGTGAGGAGTTTGTGCACGTAGGACTGGTGCCCGGTGTCCCACAGCACGCGGTCGTCGGGGGAGTGGAACACCCGGTGCAGGGCGATCGTCAGCTCGACGACGCCGAGGTTGGGGCCGAGGTGGCCGCCCGTGCGCGTCACCGAGGTGACCAGCACGTCGCGGAGCTCGGCCGCCAGGGCGGGCAGCGCGGACGGCGGCAGGGCCCGCAGGTCCGCCGGGCCCTCGATGCCGTCCAGCAGCGGCGTGCGCGGCCCGTCGCCCGTGGGCGGACGGGATGTGTGGTTGCCCGTGCCGTTTGCGGCCTTCGGGTCAGTGGGTGGGACCAAAGCGCACCTCCATGTTCGGCGCCAGCCCCAGCTCCGGGCCGGTGACGGTCTTCTCGGTGGCGATGAGCACGTTGTAGTGGTTGGGGAAGTGGCAGGAGTCGAAGCCCAGCACGGTGCCGACCCGTCGGCCGTTCGCCCAGACCTCGTCGCCCCGGTCGATGACGCCGCCCGCCTCGATCTCCACGAAGCCGAGGAAGCCGACGCGGTCGACCCGGGCGCCGGGCGTGGTGTCGTGCTGGTCGGTGGTGACGAGTTCGTGGATCTCCTCGCGCCGCACGCAGCGGCTCGCGTACTCCTCCAGCCGCATGCCCCGGTTCTCCTTGCGGTGGATGAGGATCTTCACCAGCGATCCGCTGACCGTGCGCTTTCCGCCGTCCTCGGCCGGGTTCACCGCGAGGCTCCTTCCGTGACGGGGGCGGCGACGGGTGTGCCGCCCGGGGGCTCCTGAGCCCGGGCCGCCTCGTGCTCGTAGACGGCGGCGACCAGCTCCAGGGCCGCGAGGCCGCCCTCGCTCGGGTCGGCGCCGGCGCGGACGGCCGCCGCGAACTCCCGCAGGACGCCGACGTACTCATGCCACAGCGACTGCTTGAACCCGTCGTGGCCGCCGAGCATGTCGGCGGTACGGACCTGGCCGTCGGCCAGGCGGACCTCGATGTCCTTGCGCTCGCCCGGGTAGGACCAGTCGAGCAGGACCCGGGCCGTGGCCCCGCCCGCGGCGCACAGCTCCACGTCCGCCTGGCGGTCCACGCCGTCGCCGTCCCGCGTCACGGTGGCGCCGGTCAGCTCCACCGGACCCAGGAACTGGCGAACGGTGTCGAACGCGTTGGGGCCGTTGTCGGCCACGCAGCCGCCGCCGCACCGCTCCGGGTCCAGATACCAGCGGTCGTCCCCGGCGTGCTCCTCGATCTGTTCCAGGTAGCGGACCGTCACGGAGCTGATGGGCGCGGCCTCCGGCAGCGACTCCAGCAGCGTCAGCGCGTTGTCGTTGTAGCGGCGGTGGAAGGACGTGAACAGGGGCACGCCCTTGGCCCGCGCGGCGGCCACCAGCGCCCGCCCGTCCGAGACGCGGGTGGCCAGCGGCTTCTCGACGCACACCGCGACGCCGGCCTCGACCAGGTCGGTGCACAGGGCGGCGTGGACGTCGTTGGGCACGTTGACGACGGCCGCGTCCAGCCCGGCCTCGGCGAGCATGCCGCGGTGATCGGTGTAGCACGCCGTCCGCCCCCGGTACGGGGCGAGCGCCTCCGGCCGCAGGTCGCACACGGCGGCCAGCTCCACCTCGGCGAGTTCGTCGAACGCCGCCGCGTAGAAGCGGGAGATGACGCCGAGCCCGATGATGCCCACGCGCAGCGGGCGCGGCTCCTCCGTGGTGCTCATGCCTGCTCTCCTTCCGGCGCGGTGAGGCGGAGTTCGGCCGCGACGTCGCGCAGCTCGGCCAGCAGCTCGGGCGCGACCGGCACGCCCTGCCCCAGCGCCTCGGCGCGCAGCGCCGCCTCGCGGCTGCCCGGATAGCCGACCGGGGCGTCCGGGCGCAGCGGCGGGCAGCCGGTCAGGGCGCCGAACAGCGCGCCGGCGTCCGACAGGAAGGCGTCGGCAGGGCGCAGGGCTCCGGGCGCGACGACGAGGGCGACGACGCCGATGTCGTCGTCCCGGCCGCTCGGCCCGCCGGTGCCCTCGTAGGCGTCCGGGGAGGGGCCGAGACCGGCGCCGGGGACCAGCGCGGCGAGCACCTCCACCAGCAGGGCGAGCCCGTAGCCCTTGTAGGCGCCCGTCTCGGGCCGGCCGCCCAGCCACAGCGGGAAGCCCTCGCCGCGGTCCAGGGCGTGCGGGTCGGTGACGGGGGAGCCCTCGGCGTCCACCATCCAGCCCTCGGGTATCTCCCGCCCGGCCCTGGCCGCCTCCCGGATCTTGCCCGTGGGGACAGCGGTCGTACTCATGTCCAGCACGTAGGGCGGCAGTTCGGGACCGGCCGGCGCCGCGACACTCAGCGGGTTGGTACCCAGCATGGCCACCCGGCCGCCCGGCGGCCGGGCGATGCGCTGCTGCCCGCAGTTGGAGGCGAGCACACCGACCATGCCGCGCTCCGCGACCCGTGCGGTGTGGTGCCCCGCGCAGCCGAAGTGCGTGGCACCGCGCACGGAGACCATGCCGATGCCGTACTGGGCCGCCCGCTCGGCGGCGAGGTCCATCGCCTCGGTGGCCTGCCAGAGGCCGAGGGCCTGGTGTGCGTCGACGAGGACGGCCGCGCCCCGGTCGGTGAGGATCTCCGGCTCGGCGTCGGCCACCATCCGCTTGTCCTGGAACTGCGGGAGGTAGAGCCGGGTGAGGTTGGCCAGGCCGTGCGAGCGCATGCCGGCGAGGTCGCCGTAGACGAGGGCCTCGGCGGCCAGCCGGGCCCGGCCCTCGGGCACGCCCAGCTCGGCGAAGACGTCGGCGGCGAAGTCGCGCAGCCGCTCGTAGGGAACGCGTGGCGTCATGGCTGTCCGTTCGTAGCGTGAGCGAATCGGGTGAGGAGGGCGGCCACGGAGCCCGCGAACTCCTCCAGGTCCGTCAGGTCCGCGTGTTCACCGGCCGCGTGGGCGCCGTTGGCGTCCAGGTCGCCGGGACCGAGGACGACGGTGTGCGCGCCCTCCACCCCGTGCATCCAGATCGCGTCGCAGGTGCACGCGGGGGCCTCGGGCGGCGCGGAGGCCACCCCGGCCGAGCGCAGGAGCGCCTCCGCCCAGGGGTCGTGGCCGTCCAGCGCGGGCAGCCCGCGCTTGAGCCACTCCAGGCGGGTGACGCGCTCGGCCTCGGCCGCCGTCAGCCCGAAGCCGGGCACCTCGGCGAAGCGCTCGGCGAAGGCGCGCAGCCCCGTGGCCAGCTCCTCCTCAAGCGCCCCGGTGAGCAGCCGGCCGGACTCCGTCGTCGGGTAGGCGAGGTTCAGGAGCAGCTTTCCGCTGCCGTAGACCTTGTTGTGCAGCTCTCCGGTGTGCAGCCCGGCCACGCACACCCTGGTGCCGGGCACCCGGCCGGAGAGCGTTCCGGCGAGGTGCGCGGCCAGGTGGCCGAGGAGCACGGTGGCGTTGTGCCCGCCGCCGGGGTGGTCGTCGATGGAGTCGGTGCCCCGGACGGTGATCCGGGCCGTGGCCGCGGCGGTGGAGCGTGGCACCGCGAGGTTGCGGCTGGGCTCGCAGAAGACGTTGAGCCGGCCGGTGTGCCCCGCCTCGACCAGCGGGCGCGTGCCGAACACGCCCATGGCACCGCCCTCCTCGCCGGAGACGAGCTGGATCAGCACGCCCGTCGACTCGCCCAGCTCCGGCACGGTGGCGATCGCCTCGCGCACCCCGGCCAGCAGGGCCACGGCCGGACCCTTGGCGTCGATGGAGCCCCGCCCCTCGAAGCGGCCCGCGTGGAAGGAGGGCTCCCAGAAGCCGTCGACGGTGTCGACGTGCACGTTGAACATGACCGTGCGTTCGCGCGGCAGGCTGGGACCCAGCCGCAGCACCATGCTCGGCTGCTCGGCGAGGAAGCCCGGGATGCGGGTGGCGGCCTCCCGCACGGTGACCGGGACGCCGGGCAGCTCCAGCACGGAGGCGGGGGCCGCCGCGTGGTGCACCACCGAGAAGCCGAGCGCGGCGGCGGCCTCCGCGTAGCGGCGCTGGGCCTCCCACAACAGCGGCGGTGGGGTGCCCTCGGCCGCCTCCAGCAGCCCTACGGTGGGCAGCTCCAGCAGCTCCAGCAGCAGGTCGAGATCGGCCGGGAGCAGCTTCACCGGTGCCGGGCCCGTCACGTGGCCTCCTCGGCGAGCCGGGCGAACAGCGCCTCCAGGGCCCGGCCGTAGCCGACGAAGGCCGCCACGCCGTCCGCCCCGGAGGTGGCCAGCGACTCGTGCGGGCGCACGTTGATGTGCGGCTCGATGGACCACACGCCCCGGTAGCCGGACTCCGTCAGATACCGGACGGCGTCGGCGACCCGGCAGCGCCCGTCGCCGGGGAGGGTGTAGCGGACGTCGTCCCGCGTGCCGACGGCGTCCTTGATGTGCACGTGGGCGACGTGCGGTGCGATGCTCGGCAGCAGGTCGTAGGCCTCGTAGTCGTAGGCGACGCCGTTGCCGGTGTCGAAGAGCAGCTTCAGCGCCGGGCTGTCGACGGCCTCCAGCAGCGCGAGCATGCGCTCGGCGCTGCTGCCCGCCCAGCCCGCGCAGTTCTCGTGCAGCAGGACCAGCCCGGCGTCCTCCGCGTGGGCGGCCAGCTTGCCCATGCGGTCCAGGACGGCGTCCCGCCAGCGCTCCTCGCTCCAGCCGTCGTTCGGATAGGACATGACGCGCACGTTGCGGGTACCCAACCGCTCGCAGCGGCTCGCGAGGGTCCGCAGCTCCCGCAGGTCCTCCTCGAAGTCCCCGCTGATGGGCCGGGCCCAGTTGGCGATGCGGGAGTCCACGCAGGTGACGCCGAGGCCGGCCGCGGACAGCCGCTCGGTCAGCCGGCCGAAGGCGGCGTCGTCCAGGTCCGCCAGCGCCGTGCCGTCGACGGAGCGCAGCTCGATGCCGCTCCATCCCAGGGTGGTGAGGGCGCTGAGCTGCTCGTCGAGGGAGGCTCCCGCCTCGTCCCCGATACCGCTCAGCAGGGGCGCGGCGAAGGGTGCCGCGGTGTCAGCTCGCATGGAGTCCGTCCTTTCCGGGGCCTGCCGCCGCGCCGGCCGGCTCCCCGCGCTCCGCCCGTCGCTTCGCCTGCTCGAGGAGCTCCAC
This sequence comes from Streptomyces sp. JJ38, assembly GCF_019303475.1. Lineage (GTDB taxonomy): Bacteria > Actinomycetota > Actinomycetes > Streptomycetales > Streptomycetaceae > Streptomyces. The sequence goes on along the minus strand of NZ_JABLSI010000027.1, from coordinate 63,987 downwards.
GACGTGGGCCTGGAGCTCGAAGTCCGCGACGAGGTCGGCGCCGTCGGCGAAGGCGCGGTAGGCGTGCAGCAGGCAGGCGTCCATCGCCTGGTCGTGGAAGATCTCGTGTTCCGCCGTCATCCCGAGGGGCGTCACACGCAGCTGGGCGTACGGGTCGTCGCCGCTGACCGGGTAGTGCCCGAGGGCGGTGCCGGCGTCGAACTCCAGCAGGATGCTGCGCTCGCGGACCGGGGCCACCAGGTCGCAGTCGATCGTGGTGATCACGCCGCTGTCGTGCCGCAGCGTCAGGCCCGCACTGCCCATCCGGGGCGCCACGCGGCGGCCGTCGGTGGCGTCGCTCCACTCCGCCGCGGTGACCCGCCCGCCGCCCGCCAGCCGCAGCGCGACGCCCACCGAGTGCGGCGGCTCGACATCGAACGCCGACGGATGGCTGCTGTTGCGCAGCGTGCGGCCGAGCCGCGGCTTGCGCTGGTGCACCGTGACCCGGCGCAGCGCCCCGAGCCGCCCCGAACCCACCAGCGTGGCCAGCCGTTCGGTGAGGGAGCTGTGCAGCCACGGGCCGACGACGGCGACGTCCAGCCCGTACGCGTCCCGCGCCCGGCGCAGCTCGGCCACCGTCTCGGTGTCCGCGCCGAGCGGCTTCTCCACCAGGAGGCGGCGGTAGCCGAGCGCCGCCAGCTCGTGCAGCAGGGGCACCCGGGCCGTCGGCGGCGTGCACAGGTGGACGACGGTCCGCGCCGGATCGCGCAGCGCGGCCGCCGCGGCGAGCGTGGGTACGATCTCCAGCCCTGCGGGTACGTCGAGCACCGGCAGCGGCAGGGCGTCGTAGCCCATCGGGACGGAGTCGGCGAAGAGCGCGCCACCCGCCCCGCCCTCGCGCAGGCGGTGCACCACCGGAAGGTGCAGGTCCCGTCCGGAGCGTCCAATCCCCACGACCAGTGTGTGCAGCAACGGGCCTCCTCAAGGACTCGCGGCGGAGGCTTCACGCTAAGGCGAGAGCGGCGTCACGGTGATTGGCAAATACCTGTCTGCCAGGCGCCGGCGGGCACGCACTGAATTGCCATGGCAGGTCGCTTCGGCCACTCCCTAGCCTGAAGGACCGCTACCAAGGGGGTTGTTCGATGACCGTCGCCGAGAACGTCACGGAGGCCGCCGCGCCACAGTCGGGCGTGGACTACGTCTTCGATCCCACGTGGGACCAGGAGACGGAGCGGCTGCGCACCAACGAGGCGCTGTGGGACGCGGGCACGATCGAGCGGCTGGAGCGGCTCGGTGTCGGCGAGGGCTGGTCCGCGCTGGAGATCGGGGCCGGTTCCGGTTCCGTGGCGCACTGGCTCGGCGAGCGGGTCGGGGCCACCGGCCGCGTCATGGCCGTGGACCTGGAGACGGAGCGGCTGGGCTGGATCGAGCGGCCGAACGTCGAGGTCGCCCGGCTCGACCTGCGGACGGACGAGCTTCCCGCCGAGAGCTTCGACCTGGTGCACTCGCGCATGGTCGTCCAGCACCTGGAGGACCGCCCGGCGGCCGTCGCGAGCATGGTCAAGGCGCTCAGGCCGGGCGGCTGGCTGTTCCTGGAGGACACCGACTCGCTCCCGCTCTTCCGCAGCGCCGTCTCCGAGGACTTCCTCCAGGACGTCCGTGCCGCGGGCTACGGCCTGATGCGCCGCTCGGGGCACGAACCCCGCGGGGGCCACTTCGACCTGCAGATGGCGCTGGAGTCCGGGCTGGAGGACGTCACGGCCGAGGGCCGGACGGTCATGGTCCGGGGCGGCTCCGACCAGGCCCGGCACTACATGCTGTGGCTGGAGTTCATGCGCCCGCGCATCACGGCCGAGGGGCTGCTGGACGACGCCCGGATCGACGAGGCGCTGCGCGAGATGGCGGACCCGGCCCACCGCTGGCTGAGCCAGGTGCTCATATCCACCTTCGGACGCAAGCCCCGCTGACACGGTCCGCTGACCCACGGGTCCGCTGACCCACGGTCCCGATTCCCACTGAGAGGCGGTCATCCCCATGGCGCTGGACACGGCTTCGCCCACCGTCGGCGACCGGTTGAGGGCCTACGCCAAGCTCGGCAAGCTCTCCTTCTACGACTACTACCTGTGCGTGCTGATCGTCGCGCTGACGCTGCCCACGGAGTCGTGGGGCGAGCCGGTCACCTGGCTCACGCTGGCGCTCTTCGTGGTCGGCCAGGTCGGCGTCGTGGCGGCCACGGTGACCTTCGACGATGTCACGGGGGTGCGGGACGGCAGCGACGCGCGCAACTACACGCCGGAGACGGGCGAGTTGCGCGACCTGTCCCGCAAGCCGCTGCTGGCCGGGGTGATATCCGTCGAGCAGGCCGAGCGCTTCGGCTGGCTGGCGGCCCTGTGGGGAGCGGTGTTCTGGACGCTGACGGCGGTCGTGGCCCCGCACCGGCCGGCGTGGGTGCTGGTGCTGCTGGCGGTCGTCGCGGTGTCGGCGGTGCAGTACTCCTACGGGCTCAAGATCAGCTACAACGGTGGGCAGGAGCTGCTGCTCTTCGCGTCCACCGGATCCGTCGTGCTGATGCCGTACGTCCTGCTGACCGGGGCGCCCACCGGGCTGATCGTGCTGGAGTCGGTGCTCTTCGGGCTGTGGAGCCTCCAGGTGTCGCTGTACTCGAACATGAACGACGTCGAGGGCGACCGTGTGGCGGGCCGACGGAACCTGGCGACGATGAACCCGGCGGGCCGCTACCGCGTGATCGTGGCCGCGGTGGCCTTCGCCGAGCCGGCGGCGGTGGTCGCGGCCGTGCTGCTGGGCGCGGTGCCCGCGTGGTTCGCGCTGGTGCTGCTCCCGGTGTTCGCGCTGCGCGCCCGGCAGGCCCGGGCCGGGCTGGGCGAGCGCAACGTGCTGGTCGCCCGCATCCTGGGGATAAAGATCCACCGGCTGGGCGTGCTGCTCCTGCTCGTCGCGAACCCCCTCGCCGTGTACCTGTGAGCCCCGAGCGCGAGCCCCGGGGAGGCGGGGCCTTCTCGGTCTCGACGGGAGTCGCCGGGCTGATCGTCGTCCTCGTCTCCTACGCGGGCCCGATGGCGGTGGTCTTCCAGGCGGCGGAAGCCGGTGGCCTGTCGGCGTCACGGGTGGAGTCCTGGGTCTGGGCGCTGTCCGTCGGCAGCGGGCTGACGTGCGTCGTGCTGAGCCTCGCCTACCGGGTGCCGGTGATCACCGCCTGGTCGACGCCGGGGGCGGCGCTGCTGGTCCCGGCGCTCACCTCGTACACGTTCGCCGAGGCGGTCGGCGCCTATCTGATCGCCGCGGCGCTCACCGTGCTCGTGGGCGTGACGGGACTGTTCGGCACGCTGATGCGGCTGCTGCCCCAGCCCCTGGCCTCCGCCATGCTGGCCGGAATCCTCGTCGGCTTCGGCATGGACCTCTTCCGGGCGGCCGAGTCCGCCTGGTGGCTGGTCGCGGTCATGTTCGCCGTCTACGTGCTGGCACGGCGCTGGGCGGCCCGCTGGGCCACGGCGCTGGCCCTGCTCGCCGGGGTCGTCGCCACCGTCCTCTCCGGGGACACCCGCTTCACCGGCGTGCGGCTGGAGCTCGCGACGCCCGTGCTGACGGCGCCGCAGTTCTCGGTCTCCGCCGCGGTGGGCCTCGCGATCCCGCTGTTCCTGGTCACCATGGCCTCGCAGAACGCCCCGGGGGTGGCGACGCTGCGCGCCGCCGGCTACCGGGCCGACGCTGACCGGCTGGTCGGCAGCACCGGGCTGGCCTCCGCGCTGCTCGCCCCGGTGGGGGCGCACGCGATCAACCTCGCCGCCATCACGGCCGCGATCTGCACCGGCCCGGACGCCCACCGGGATCCGGCCAAGCGCTACGGCGCCGGGGTGGCCTCCGGCGTCTTCTACCTGCTCGTCGGCGTCTTCGGGACGACGCTGGTCGCGGTGTTCCGGGCGCTGCCGGAGGCCCTGGTGGCGGCCACGGCCGGTATCGCGCTGCTGGGCGCTCTGGGCGGCGCGCTGGCGGGTGCGACGAGCGCGGAGGAGTACCGCGACAGCGCCCTGCCGGCCTTCCTGGTGACGGCGTCCGGCGTCGAGCTGCTGGGCGTCGGCTCCGCCTTCTGGGGCCTGCTGGTCGGCGTCGGGGTGCATCTGGTGCTGCGGGCACGGCGGCGACCCGCCGAATCTATGAAACAACTTGCACCATAAGTGCGCGGCGGGCAGACTGCTGTCCGGAGGGTGTGCGGCCCACCGTGCGTCCCAAGTGGCGCCCGTGCGGCCGTGTTTCACCGTGCCCGTCGGCTGTCCCGCCCGCCGGGACCGCCCGGGTTGGCACGTCACCTGCGAGGCGCTGGTGGCAAGCCGCCGAACGGGTCGCGGGCGGCCCGCGGGAAGCCCGCCGACAGGCCGGAGACCAGGCCCACGGAACAGGAGTGAGGGCACGAACATGCTCGACAGGCTGGCGACAACGATCCTCGCGCGGCCCAGGAAGGTCCTGCTGTGGACCCTCGTGGTCGTGTTCTGCCTGGGCGGGCTGTCCGCCGGGGTGTCCGGCCGGCTCACGATGGGTGGCTACGAGAGCCCCGACACCGAGTCGGCCGCCGCCCAGGAGATCCTGGACGAGGAGTTCGAGCAGGGCAGGCCGAACCTGACGATCCTGGTCACGGCCCCCGAGGGCATCGACGACCCGGAGGTCGAGCGCAAGGGCCTGGCCCTGACGGAACGGCTCCAGCGGGACGACACCCTGGCCAACGTGGTCTCCTACTGGTCGACGGGCGGTTCCCCGGCTCTCCGCGGCGAGGACGGCAAGCAGGCCCTGATCAGCGGAAACATCCTCGGTGACTTCGACGACGTCTACGACAGGTCGGAGGAGCTCAAGGAGGAGTACACCGGAACGGTCGAGGGCCTCCAGGTCAAGCTCGGCGGCGCCGGCCTGATGCTGTACGAGAACACCAAGCAGGCCTCCGAGGACTCCGCGAAGGCCGAGTCACTGGTCTTCCCGGTGGTGCTCGTCGCCCTGGTGGTGATCTTCGGCTCGCTCGTCGCCGCGACACTGCCGCTGGCGGTCGCGTTCGCGACGCTCCTCGTCGTCCTCGGCATCATGTTCGGCATCACCTTCCTCTTCGAGGCGAACAACTTCCTGCTGAACATCACGGTGTTCCTCGGGCTCGGCCTCGCGATCGACTACAGCCTGCTCTTCATCACCCGCTACCGCGAGGAGCTGAGGACCGGCGCGTCCATCCCGGACGCCATCCGGTCCACGACGACGACGGTGGGGCGCACCATCCTGTTCTCCGCCGTCACCCTCGCCGTCGCCTTCCTCTCCCTGCTGGTGATGCCCTTCGCGATGTTCCAGTCGGTGGCCCTCGCCGGCACCGCCACCGCCCTGGCCGCCGGAGTGGCGACGCTGGTCATCGTGCCGGCGCTGCTCGCCTGGGCCGGGCCCCGCATCGACAGGTTCCGGCTGGTGCGGCGCAAGGAGCGCCCCGAGGTACGCCCCGAGGAGGGCTTCTGGCACCGCCTGGCCATCACGGTGATGCGCCGCCCGGTGCCGGTGCTGCTCGGCGTGCTCGTCCTCCTCGGTATCCTCGCCGCGCCCGTCGCCAACATGAACCTCCGGCTGCCGGACGAGCAGGTGCTGCCCACCTCCGCGCAGTCCTACGAGGTCTCCAAGGCCGTCGCGGACAACTTCGACAACCGCGAGCACCAGGCCATGCAGGTCGTGGCCGACGGCATCGGAGACCCGGCCGGGCACACCGAGGACATCGACGGCTACGCCGCCAGGCTGTCCGCACTGCCGGACGTCGCCCGGGTGGACGCGCTGACCGGCTCCTACGCCGACGGCGCCCAGGTCGCCCCGCCGACGGACCTCTCCCGCGCGTTCGCCACCGACGACGCCACCTACCTGTCGGTCGTGCCCGCGGTGGACGGCCTCTCCGACGAGGGCGCCGAACTCGTCCGCGACGTGCGCGGCGTCGAGGCCCCCTTCGACGTCCAGACGGCCGGAACGCCCGCCGTGTCCGTCGACACCTTCGACATCGTCGGCGACCGGCTGCCGCTCGCTCTGAGCATCCTGGTCCTGGGCACGTTCATCCTGCTGTTCCTCCTCACCGGCAGCGTCCTGATGCCCGTCAAGGCCATCCTGCTGAGCCTGCTCAGCCTCAGCGCCACCTTCGGTGCCCTGGTGTTCGTCTTCCAGGAGGGCCGCCTGCAGTGGCTCGTGGGGGACTTCGTCGTCACCGGCGCACTCAACTGGACCGTGCCCATCCTGATCTGCGCCATCGCCTTCGGCCTGTCGATGGACTACGAGATCTTCATGATCTCCCGCATCAAGGAGGAGTACGACCGCACGGGAGACAACGAACTCTCCGTGGCCGCCGGCCTGGAGCGGGTCGGCCGCGTGATCACCTACGCCGCCGTCGTCCTCTCCCTGGTCTTCGTCGTCCTGATCACCTCGGGGATCAGCTACATGAAGGCCATCGGGGTCGGGCTGCCGCTGGCGATCCTGATGGACGCGACCCTCATCCGCGGCGGGCTGCTGCCCGCGTTCATGCGGCTGATGGGCCGGGCCAACTGGTGGGCACCGGGCTGGATGCGCGCCCTGCACGCCCGGTTCGGAATCTCCGAGGCCCCGTCCCGGCCGGCGGGCGGGGACGCGGAGCGAAGCCAACGCGGGGAGGACGGCACTGACCACGCCGCCGAGCCGCGTCCCGCAGGACGGGTCTGACCCCCGGGTCCCGTCCGCAGGTGCGGTGCACCCCAGGCCTGGTGGCCCGGGGTGCACCGCCGCCGCGTGCCGTACGGCTCAGCCGTCCAGCCAGGCCCGCACCCGGGGCACGGCGAGCCGTGCCGACCCGATGGCGGCCTCGCTGCTGGGCCGCAGATACAGCCAGTCGCCGGCGTACTCCACCGGCTGGGCGGGGCGGTCGAGGAACCGCCGACGCAGAGCGAGGGCCTTGGGCGGCGCCTCCGGCAGCGCGTGGCGCCAGCGGATCACGTCATACCCGACGACGGCCGAGCGCAGCCCGTCGATGAGCTTCCCGCCCTCCGCGATCACCGCATCGGCGACCTCGGCGTCCGGCTTCTCGTCGAACTCCGGCACCCGGCGCGGGGAGATGAGCAGCGACACCATCCCGGCCCCTCGCGGCACCCGGGCCCCGCACTTGTTGTGCTCGACGGTGCAGCCCGCGAGCAGCGGGCTCGCGCCCTCCGCCATCAGCGCCGCGTACAGCCGCGGGCCGAACCGGCCCCGGCGCGGCTCCAGCGGGCGGTCGAGCAGCAGCGCCACGCGCATCACCCGGGTGAACGTCGAGGCCTCCAGGAACTCCCGCTCCTCCTCGGGCACCTCCGGGTGGAGCGCCGGGATCTGCGGGGAGGGCATCGTGAGGACGGCCGCCCGGGCCGAGACGTCGGAGCCGTCTTCGAAGCGCAGCCGGGCCTCCCTCGCCCCTTCCCGCTTGACCTCGGTGACCCGCTTCGAGAGGTGGACCGTCAGCCGGTCGCCCAGAGCGCGGGCCATGGTGTCCTGCCCGTCCCGGTAGGTGCGCCAGCGCCACACCCCCTTCGTGGCCAGGACGATGGCGATCAGCGGCGCCGCGGCCGAGCGCTCCGGCAGCCAGCCGAACGCGGAGGCCGCCATCGGGGCCAGTACCCGGTTCATCGCCTCGGGGCCGTACTCCTCGCCGACCTCGGTGAGCGTGCGGAGCCCGTAGGGGGAGCTCTCGGGCGCGTCCTGGTCGATCGAGCGGGACTTCAGCATCGCCGAGCCCAGCAGCCTGGCCGACTGCAGCCGGCCGCGGGCGGACAGCCCCGCGCCGGTCAGGGTCGAGAGCGGATGCCCCAGCCACGGATGCGCCTTCCCGTCCCGCCACAGGGCGACGGGCTGTCGGATGCGGGAAACCTGCCCGGACCGGTCAAGCCCCAGCTCCCGGATCAGCTCCCAGGTGGCCGGGTAGCCGAACGGGGCGAGCGTCTCGGCTCCGTGGTCCACCGTGTAGCCGTCGACCCGGCGCGAGTACATCCGGCCGCCGAGGTGCGGTTCGGACTCGAACACCTCCACGCGGTGACCCTGTTCGGCCAGCCGCCAGGCGGTGACCAGCCCGGAGATCCCGGCTCCGACCACCGCGACGTCGAGATCAGCCATGCGCCACGGCCTCCTTCTCCGCGTCCTCCCCGGCGGCGCGCGGGCCGCCGGACCGTTGCCGGGACTCGGCCGGACCGGCCACCGGCGGCCGGTTGAAGGCCCACGGCGACTGCCCCTCGCTGGTGATCTGCCGGTGCAGCAGGACCGTGTAGACGAGGTCGATGCCGAGGATGGTGAAGCCCGCCAGCGTGAGGAGCCAGCGGTCGGGGAACATCGCGTAGAACATGAGCGTCACCGCGAAGGTGCCGATCATCTTGGCCATGGCGATGTGCAGCGACTGCCCGGCCGAGCTGCCCCGGCGGCGCAGCGTCGCGATGAAGGCGTAGCTCATGTAGACGTTGATGCCGATGGCGCCGTAGATGCCGTGCTCGTCGCCCAGCTCCCAGCCCAGCGTGAAGTGGAAGACGCCGAAGTAGAGGATCGAGCCGAACAGCATCCAGCGGAACGCGCGGCGGCTCAGCCCGGGGAAGTCCTTCTCCCCGAAGCGGTAGGCCATCCACAGGATGAAGCAGTTGACCCCCGCCCAGATGATGTTGATCGGCTTCTGCTCGGGCGGGATGGGGAGCACGAAGCCGTACACCAGCTCCCAGCTCAGGTTGAGCCCGAGCGCGAACAGGGGCATGGCGAGGTACTTGTCGACCAGGCTCCGCTGGATCACGCACACATAGGTGTAGATCCAGCAGGCGCCCTGGACCATGAGCAGCGGCCAGTAGATCCAGCCCGCCGGGTCGACCGGGTCGAGCGTGACCGGCGGATCGTCCGGCAGGGGAACGAGGGTGGGGCCGTCCATCAGACCTTCTTTCGAGGGAGCCACCGGCGGCGGCCGGTGGGGGAAGCGTTTCCCTGGGTGGGTTCGTCGTCCGGTTGTGCTCCGGGAAGCCGTCGGGCGCGGGGCGGGTGAAGCGGCGGGCGGGCGGCGCGGCTCAGGTCCAGCGCCCGGTGCCCACGCCGTGCCGGGCGCCCAGCACCCGTTCGCGCAGCTCCAGCCGGCGGACCTTCCAGGTCGCCGTGCGCGGCACCTCGTGCCAGGGGACGAGGTGGGGCTCGGCCAGCTCCGGCAGGCCGACGGTGGCCTCGCGCCACTCCTGCGGGTCGAGCGTGTCGTCCCGCATGGACAGCACCGGGACGGGCGGGCCGTCCGGCACGCCCAGCACCGTCACGTCGGAGGCCCGGGGCAGCCGGTCGAGCAGCAGCGTCTCCAGCTCGACGCCGCTCATACCGGGGATGATGTCCACCTCGCGGTCCACCAGGCGCAGTTCGCCGAAGCGGCCCAGCTCACCGATGTCCCCGGTGTTCCACCACCTGCCCCGCACCTTCTCGGCGTGGCGGTCGGACTCGCCCAGGTAGTCGAGGCAGCGGCCCTTGGAGGCGACCATCATGATGCCGGGCTTGCCGCGCGGCATCGTACGGCCCGTCTCCGGGTCCACCACCTTGACCTTCGCCAGGCCCGGCACCGTCCAGCCGATGCTGTTGGTGACGGCCTTCTCCGGGCCGCCGCCCTTCTTCCCGCCCTTGCTCAGCCGCCCCCGGGTGAAGACCGCGATGCACATGGGGCCCACCTCGCTCTGCCCCCAGCTCTGCCCCCACACCGGGAAGCGGCGGCCGGAGGCGCGCAGGAAGGTGCGGACGGTGCGCTCGTGGATCGCGTCGAACGTGCCCGCGTACAGCCGGACCTGGCGGAACAGGTCGGGCTTCTCGTCGGCCAGCTCCTCCCAGTACTGGAAGATGTTCGGGCACGCCTCCAGCGTCGTCGGCCGGTGCTCGCCGATCATCCGTGCGGCCACGTCCAGCTCGTGCCGGGAGATCATGACCAGCCGGCGCGGGGCGAGCGCGAACTGGCCCATCGTCCAGGAGGCGATCCGGCCGTGGGCGAAGGAGACCGAGATGCCGACGACGTCGTTGTGCTTGCTCGCGACCACCGGGAAGGGGATCTGTTCCATCGCGGCGACCCCGCCCAGCAGCGTCTCACCGGAGTGGACCACCAGCTTGGGCACGCCCGTCGTACCCGAGCTGTGCATGATGAGCTGCGGCTGCTCCGGCGACCGGTAGGACTCCGGCGCCCGCTCCGCACCCGCCAGCTCCGCCAACGTGACGGTGTTCTCCGGGACCTCCTCGACAGCGTCCCGCTCGCCCAGCAGCAGGACCCGCACCCGCGGCTCGACCAGCTTGACCCCGGCGGCGGCGGCCTGCGCCAGGACGTCGGGCGTGGTGACGAGCACCTTCGGGTCCAGCCGCTCCAGCATGACGCGGTGCGCCTCGGGGGAGTTCTGCCCCGCCAGCTGGGCGGGCACGGCCCCGATCCTCGCCGCGGCGGCCGAGCACAGGAAGACGTCGTAGTGGTTGTCCTTGACGACGGCCACGCGGTCGCCCGGGCGGGCGCCGGCGGCGTACAGCCGGGCGGAGAAGTCCCGCACGAGCCGGGCCAGCTCCTCGGCGCCGTGCCGCACGCCCGCCTCGGGGGCGAGGTCGAAGGGGCGGTCGAGGTACATGACCGTCTGGCGGCGCAGCGTGGTGTGCCAGTCGAAGAGCTGGCCGATGTTCAGTGGATGTTTGCGAAAAGGCATTCCGGCACTCCCGGCGTGGGTCGGGGCAGCGAGGGGCGTCGCGCGCGGGCGATGACGCGGCGCGGGCCACTGGGACGTCTGCCGTGATCGGGCTGGCTCGGCGCCGGGCTCAGCGGCCGGCGCACGGTGTGCGACGCGGACGTCGGCCACCCGGTGCCGATCCGGGGTGATGCAGCCTCAAAGTACGTACTGACCTGCGGGAATCGCCATAGCAGAAGGCATGGCAAACACTCCGCCACCGGGTAGCAAGAATCAGCCTCCCCGGGCCCTGCCGCCCTCGTCAGCGGCCGGTCAGGGCACCGAGGAGCACACGCGGCGAGAACAGGACGCCGGCCGGGGTGTCGAGCTGGCTGACCCGGGTCATGGCCTGGGCCACGGCGGGGCTGGTGGTGGCCGTCCTCAGCAGACGGTTGACGTACGCCCCGCCGAGCCGGGCCGCGAGGTCCGGCTCGCCCTCCGTCCACGGGTAGACGAGATCGGTGTTCGCCGACACCGTCCAGGCCGCGTCGATACGGCGGGCCACGCGCCTGCGCAGCCCGGAGGCGATCCCGGTGAGCGGATCGGCCCCGCCCCGGGCCGCCGCCTCCACCGCCCGCGCCAGGTCGAGGGCGCAGAGCGCCGCCACGGACACCCCCTGCCCGTAGGAGGGGTTGAGGCAGCCCGCGGCGTCGCCGAGCACCAGGAAGCGGTCCGGCCAGCGGGAGAGCCGCTCGTAGCGCCGACGGCGGTTCTCCGTGCGCCCCGAGCCGTGGATCTCCCCGACGAGGGGGGCGTCCCGGATCGTCTCGTACAGCAGCGGCGTGCGCAGGTTCCGCGTGAACTCCAGGAACCCGGCGTGGTCGGTGGGCGGGCGCTCCCCGCCCATGGCGGCGACGGACACCACCCAACGGTCGTCCTCGACCGGGTGCAGGATCGCCGAGTGCGGTGCCTGCGGTGTGGCCTGCACGATCAGGGACTTCCACGGCGCCGTCGGTTCCGCCGGACGCTTGAACAGGGCCGTCGCGTACGCGGTGCCCGCGTTCACCACCGTCTCGGCGGGCGCCGGAAGGCCCAGCCCGGCCAGCCAGGAGGGCGTCCGCGAGGTGCGGCCGGTGGCGTCCACGACGAAGTCGGCGTCCAGGGTGAACGGCTCGCCCGCGACACCCGAGGCGTCCCGCGTCTGCGCCCGGACACCGCGGACCGCCGCCGCGTCGCCCGTCAGCCCGAGGACCGTGGTGCGCTCCAGGACCCGCACCCTCGACAGCTCCCGGACGCGGCACTGGAGCAGCCAGTCGAGCAGGGGGCGGGTGCCGCAGACGATGGTGTAGTCGCTCGGGTACGCGCACAGCCAGCCGGTGGGCAGCAGCAGCCGCACCTCGTCGGGCCAGCGCACCTCGGCCATGCCGGCGTCCAGCAACCGCGCCCGCAGCCCGGGGAACAGCTCCTCCAGCGCGTTCTGCCCGCCGCGCAGGATGTTGTGCGTGTGCCGGGACTGCGGCACGCCCCGGCGCCAGTGCGGGCCCTCGGGGAGGGCGTCCCGCTCCACCAGCGAGACCCGGCCGACGTGCCGGGCCAGGGCCGCCGCCGCGCACATCCCGGCCAGGCTGCCGCCCAGGACGACCGCGTGTCCGCCGTTGACGGCGGAGCCGCCTCCCACCATGAACCGGCCTCCCTCAGACATGGATTACCGCGGCGTCACGCTACCGGCGACTGCCAACACCTCCCATGACAGATAACTGCCAGCGGATTGTCATGGCTTTTCGGCGCTCTCGTTGGCGAAGTTGGGAGCACGAAGCTTTGGAGGTCCAGTGAATTCGTCGACCACGACTTCGACTTCCGTCCGCAAGCGCCTCGTCATGGCCGAACCCCGGGGTTTCTGCGCCGGTGTCGAGCGAGCCATCGGCATGGTCGAGCGGGCACTCGAAATCCACGGGGAGCCGGTCTACGTACGAAAGCAGATCGTCCACAACCAGCATGTGGTGAGCCAGCTCGAAAAGCGTGGCGCGATTTTCGTGGATTCCGAGGAGGAGGTCCCGGAGGGGTCCGTCTGCATTTTCTCGGCGCACGGGGTGTCACCCGAGGTGCGGAACAATGCGCAGACGCGGTCCCTGGACGTCATCGACGCGACCTGCCCGCTGGTGTCCAAGGTGCACCAGGAGGCCAAGAGGTTCGCGGGCGCCGGCCACACCATCCTCCTGGTGGGCCACAAGGAACACGAGGAGGTGGAGGGCACGTTCGGCGAGGCGCCGGAGAACACGATCATCGTGGAGACCCTCCAGGACGCCCGGGAGCTGTCCGTTCCCGAGGGCGACAGCCTCTCCTATCTGACCCAGACGACCCTCTCGGTGGACGAGACGAGCGAGATCATCGAGGAGCTCGTCCGCCGGTTCCCGCACATCCGCGGCCCGCACACGGCCGACATCTGCTACGCCAGCACCAACCGGCAGAACGCCGTCAAGGAGCTGGCCGCCACGTGCGACGTGGTGTTGGTGGTCGGTTCCGACAACTCCAGCAACTCCGTGCGCATGGTGGAGGTCGCGCGGCAGCACGGCGCGCGGTCCTGGCTGTGCAACGACGTCACCAGGCTTCAGGAGTCCTGGCTGGAGGGGGCGTCGAAGGTCGGCGTCACCTCCGGTGCGAGCGCTCCGGAAATCCTCGTGCGGCAGCTCGTCGAACGCCTGGAGGAACTCGGCTACGGCGACACCGAGACCCTGACCCACACCACCGAGGACATGTTCTTCGCGATGCCCGGGAGGCTTTCGTGACCACCGTAGCCCCGCATGAGCTCGCCACCGGCGCGCCCCGGGAGCAGCGCCAGGCCCTGCTGGCCCGTGTCGAGGAGCGGCTCAGCGGCTTCCTGGCCGCCGAGCGCAGCGCATGGCGGACGCTCAACCCGGACGCCGTCGAGCTGATCGACTGCGTCGCGGAGATCACCGGCAGCGGCGGCAAGCGGCTGCGGCCCGCGTTCTGCCTCGCCGGATATCTGGCGGCCGGCGGGGACCCGGAGGCGCCCGAGGCCGTCGACATGGCCGCGGCACTGGAGCTGCTGCACTCCTTCGCCCTGCTGCACGACGACGTCATGGACGCCTCGGAGCTGCGCCGGGGCCGCCCGACGGCGCATGTGCACCACGCCCTGCTGCATCGCGAGCGCGGCTGGTCCGGCGACGCGGCACGCTACGGCGAGAGCGTCGCCCTGCTCGCCGGCGATCTGGCGCTCGTGTACGCCGAGCGGCTCCTGGCCGGGGCCACGCCCGTCGCCCGCCGCGTCTGGGGCGAGCTGTGCACGGAGCTGATGATCGGCCAGTTCCTCGACGTCCGGGCCGCCGCCCGGTTCCAGCCCGACGTGAAGCTGGCCCGCTGGATCGCGCTGTTCAAGTCGGGCCGTTACACCGTCTACCGGCCGCTGTCGATGGGCGCCGCACTGGCGCGGAACACCGAGCTGCTGCCCGCCTACGAGGAGTACGGGCTCGCGCTCGGCGAGGCGTTCCAGCTCCGGGACGACCTGCTGGACGCCTTCGGCAGCACCCAGGACACCGGCAAGCCCGCCCGGCTGGACTTCAAGCAGCACAAGATGACGCTGCTGATGTCCTTCGCGCTGGAGGACGAGCCGGAGGTGCGGGAGCTGGTGGGTGACGACCTGCCGGGGACGGACCCGGACGTCCTGCACGCCCTGCTGACCCGCGTCGGCATCCGCGGCCGGGTCGAGGAGATCATCGACGAGCGGGTGAAGGCGGCGGCCGAGGCCGTGGGGGCGGCGCTGCCCGCGCCCTGGGCCGAGGAGCTGCGGGCCATGGCCCAGGCGGCCGCCTACCGCGACTTCTAGGGAGTGCTCCGAAACCAGCGTCGTCCGCCCGGAGGGCGGGGCTGGGGGCGTCTGGTGCGTGTGATCGCAAGGCGGAGGGAGGAAAGCGCTGGGGGCACCTCCCAGCGTGAGCTGGGGGAGTGCGTGCCAGGCGTTGCCAGCCAGACGGGACGTTCGAAACACCCCTGGCCCCTCCGGGGGCCAGCCCCGCGCTGTGCGCGCTGGGGAGGTCTGCGCTGAAGCGCAGGGCCGGCAAGCGCAGCCCTCGGCACCGGGCGCCGCCTGGGCAGGGGCGCCCGGTGCCTGCGCGTCGCAGGGTGCGGGGAACCGCGCGGCTCAGCCGATGTCGCGCTGCTGCACCAGCCGGGCGACGTGCACCCGGGAGGGGCAGTTCAGCTTGCTCATCACCTGACGCAGGTGGTTGACCACCGTCCACTCCGACAAGCCCAGTTCTCTGGCCATCTGGCGGTTGGTCATGCCCTCGGCCACCAGATCCGCGATCTGCTGCTGCCGTGGGGTGAGCCCCTTCAACCGGGCGACGGGCGCCTCGGGAGCGGCCGGTTCGGGCGCGGGCAGGGCGGCGGCCGCCGTCAGGGCGTCGAGCAGCGCGCGCTCACGGCACTCCGCGTCTCCGGCGAGCGCGGGCGCCTCGGCACCGCCCTCGTCCCGGGCCCGGCCCGGTTCGTGGGCGTCCTCGCCGGGTTCGGCGCCGCGGTCCGGCTCGGCGGCGGTGCCCAGCCCGTAGGCCGCCCGCAGAGCCCGCGCGGCCCCCAGCACGCCCTCCCGCGCGGACTCGGTGTCGGGGTGCCGGCCGCACACGGCCGCGGCGGTCTCCAGCGCGGCGACGGCGCACTCCGGGGCGCTGCCGTACGCCGTCAGCAGCCGCAGGGCCTCCCGCACCGCCAGGTGCGCCTCAGCGGGCCGCCCCAGGGCGAGCCGGACCTGTGCCTGCGCGGTCAGGGCGCGGGCGCGCAGGGCCGGATCGGCGTGCGGGAGGGACCGCCGCACCACCTCCTCCGCCTCGCCGTCACCGCGTTCGGCGCGCAGCCGGGCGAGCAGGACACGGGCGGCGAGGGCGTCGGCGGCACAGCCCAGCACCTCCAACTCGCTGATGGCGGAGCCCACCTGCCGTTCGGCCGAGGCGCCGGCGCCCGTGCGGTGGAACACCTCGCCGCGCAGGAGCGCCACCCGGGCGAGCCCGGCCCGGTCGCCGTGCGCCCGGTGGTGGGCCTCCGCGCGCAGCAGCAGCGCCTGGGCCTCCTCCACCGCCCCGGCCATCGCCGCCCAGCGGGCCGCGGTGTCCAGGGCCCGGCCCCGCAGGGCCGCGTCCGCGGCCTCGGCCTCCTCCGTCTCCAGAGCGTCGGCGGCCCGGCCCAGCAGCCGGCCGGCCTCGGCCGTCAGCCCCTCGGCGGACCACGCGGGCGCCAGGGCGAGCAGCAGTCGGGCGGCCTCGGCGGGCCGGTCCGTGAGCCGCAGCCACTCCAGCGCCGCCCGGATGTCGGCCAGCAGCTCGCGGAACTCCGCCAGCCGACGCCGCCAGTCCGCGCGGGAGAGGCCCGGCTCGCACAGGGCGGAGCCCAGAGCCTCGGCCCGCTCGCCGATGTGACGGGCGTGCAGGGCGCGGGTGGCCCGCTCCTCGGCGGGGTCCTCGGCAAGCCGGGCCCGGTAGTGCGCGCGAGTGGCGCGCAGCATCCGGAATCCGGGCTCGGCGTCGGCCGGACGGCGCACGCTCAGCAGCAGGCTTCGGTGGACGAGGGTGTCCAGCCGGTTGGCGGCCTGGGCGGCGCCGATTCCACCGAGGCGTTCGGCGGTGTGCACGTCCACCGGCATCTCGCAGACGGACAGCCGGCGCAGCAGGGTGCGCTCGGGCGGGGCGAGCGCGGGCTCCGCCCAGGACAGGCAGGCGTCGAGCGAGCGGTGCCGGGCGGCGACGTCGAGGGGCCGCCTGCCGAGGGGCTGTTCCCCGCGCCGGAGCCGCTCCAGCAGGGCGCGGGGGCTGAGTGCGCCCACGGCTCCCGCCGTCACCTCGATGGCGAGCGGGACGCCGTCGAGCAGTGCGCAGATCTCGTCGATGGTGCGCTCGTCCGCGTCGGCCAGGACACTCCTGCGGTAGTGCGCCCGCACCCGCTCCAGGAAGAGCCGCGCCGAGTCCGTGCCGCACCCGGCGTCCCGTCCGGTCGCGGTGGTGAGCGGCGTGACGGGGAAGAGGAGTTCGGCGGTGACGTCCAGGGCCGTCCGGCTGCTGAGGACGACGCGCAGTTCCGGGCTGCCGTGCAGGAGCGCCGTGAGATCGGTGGCGAGGTGGTGGACGGCCAGGTCGGCGTTGTCCAGCACGACCAGGACGCGGCGCCCGGCGATCGCGGCACGGACCTCGGCCAGCCTCCGGGCGGGCGGCGCGCCGTCCCCGGGGGCCCCGTTGCCGGGTTGTCGGCCCAGGGCCGTGACGACGCGTTCCCAGGTGTCGGCGCGGCGGCTGGACGAGGCCAGCTCGACGGTCACCGTCAGCTCCTCGCCGAGGGGCGCGGGGCACGCCGCGAGGGCGCGGCGGACCAGGGCGCTCTTGCCCACCCCCGCCGGCCCGGTGACGGTCAGCAGCCGTACCGCCGGGTCGCGCAGGGCGCGGAGGAGGTCTGCGGTGTCCTCGTCCCGGCCGATGAGTCGGTTGCGGTGATCCTGGACGGCCTCCTGAGGGGTGTCGTACGGGATGGGCAGGGCTGCGAGATCCAGCGTGGGCAGGACGGAAAGACGGCTCACGAGACTCCCCCGATACTCGAGAACGTGTGGTCCGCGTTCGAGCAGCCCTCAAGTGGGCTGCGAGCGGCATACGACGAGCATGCGGTGCGGACCTGGTGAATCGCTGAAGGCTCGTTCCACACGCACGAACGGCGGTCGGCGGGAATCGGACAACGGCCCGGTGGGCAGGGGCGACGCCTCGGTGGGGCCCGGACGTGACTTGGGGAATCGGGCCGAGATCGAGTGGAAGCCGGGCCGAAACCGGTCGCGAGCCGGGAGGAGGCCCGGCGAGCCGGGAGGAGGCCCGGTGCGGACTGCGGACGCGAGCCGGACAGGCGCTCAGGCCGCCCCGGCGTCCCGGCCGTAGGTCGCGAGGAAGCCGTCCACGAGCTCCGCGACGTACGCGGCGGGGATACGCTCGCCGGCGACGAGGCGGCGGAAGACCATGGGCCCGATCAGCCACTCGACCATCGTCTCGGTGCCGGGCGAGGAGGCGAGCCGCCCCTCGGCCCGCGCCGCCTCCAGCACCTCGCGCAGCCCGTCCATGCCCTGCCGCCCGCAGGCGCGCAGGATCTCGGCGCAGCCCGGGTCCAGCGTGGCCCGCTCGACGAGGACCCGGACGGCGCGCTCGCCGCCGGGGTCGTGCAGGACGTAGCGCATGGAGCCCAGCTCGGCGATCAGATCGCCGCGCAGCTCGCCGGTGCGGTCGGGGCGCGGGGCCTGGAACAGCTCGGCCAGGACCTGCCGGATGAGCATGGACGTCTCCGGCCAGTGCCGGTAGAGGGTGCTGCGGCCCACGCCGCTGCGGGCGGAGACGGCGACGTAGGTGACGGCGGACCAGCCGTCCTCCAGCAGCAGTTCGCGCGCCGCACGCAGGGCGAGGGCCCGGCTGCGCTGGGCGCGTGGGTCCGAGCTGTGCTCGGCCGCCGCCACGCCACCGGTCTGTGCCGAGTCCGTCACCGCTCGTCCTCCTGGAGTGACCGGCCTGCGTTCCGGCCCCACCCGCTGGGCTGTCACCGTCCGTGACAACCATAGCCGAAGCCTGCCGTCAGGGGACCGTTCCGTGCGGAGTCCGCGGACCGCCGAGTGCGGCGAGGACGGCGGCCAGGGCAGCGGCGGACGCCGGGGCGAGGAAGCCCGCCACCGGGCCCAGATGTTCCGTCGTCCAGCCACCGGCCGCGGCGCCGCAGGCGAGGCCGCCGAGCAGTGCGGTGACGGCGAGGGTCATGCCCTCGTTCAGGCGGTCGCCGGGGACCACGGTCTGGACGAACGCCATGCCGGTGACCATGGTCGGCGCGGTCGCCATCCCGGCCAGCAGGAGGGCGGGGGCGAGCCCGAGGAGCTGCCCGGTGCCGGCCGCGGCCAGCAGGGGCAGCGCCATGAGGCAGGCCATGGCCGCGACGCACGCCCGGAAGCGGCGGCCGAGGTCGGCGGCGGGACGCAGGAGTCCGTACAGCAGCCCGGCGACACCGGAGCCCGCCGCCTGGAGGCCGAGGACGAGCCCGGCGGCGCCGCGCTGTCCCTCGGCGTCGGCGAACGCGATCGTGACGACCTCCATCGCGCCGAAGACGGCGCCCGTGGCCAGGAAGACGACGAGCAGCGCCGGGAGGCCGGGGAGCCGGAGCAGCGTGCCCGCGGTGGCCTCCCGCCGGACGGCGACGGGGGGTTCGGTGCGGCGCTGCGCCGCGAACAGCAGCGTGCCGGTCAGCAGGAGGGCCGCCGCGGCCAGCGTGCCCGCGTACGGGACGAGGGAGACGCACAGGAAGGTGGCCAGCACCGGGCCCGCCATGAAGCACAGCTCGTCGGCGGCCTGCTCGAAGGAGTTGGCGGTGTGCCGGGCGGCGGCGTCCCGGGAGAGGAGGTGCGCCCAGCGGGTCCGGGCCATGCCGCCGAGGTTGGGCGTGGTGGCCGAGGCGGCGTAGCAGGCGAAGAGGGTCCACGCGGGCGCACCGGTGCGGACGCACAGTACGAGGGACAGCTGCGCGGCGACGGCGACGAGCACGGCGGGCACGGCGACGCGGGCCTGCCCGTACCGGTCGACGAGGCGTGCGGTCAGCGGGGCGAGGACGGCGGTGGCGGCGAGCCCGGTCGCGGTGACGGCACCGGCGAGCGCGTAGGAGCCCCGGGTCATGGCGATCATCAGCACGGCGGAGACGGTGAACATGCCCATCGGGAGCCGCGCGAGCAGGCTGCCGGCGGTGAAGGCCCGGGTGCCGGGGACGGCGAACAGCCTGGCGTAGGGCGCCCACAGCCGGGACGAGAACCGGGACCGGGGCCGCGCCACCCGAGGGGAGCGGACCGGTCGGGGGGCACGGGCCGGCCGAAGGGAACGGGAGTGGGGCGGAGGGGGTGCGGTGTCGACGTGCACCAGGGTGGTGCCGGAGACGGCCAGAAGCGGCGAGGAGGGCATGCGTCAACCCTCGGTCGGGCGGCCCGCCTCCGTCCAACACCAGGTGAGCGGCCATTGACGCGCTGGTGTTGTCAATCGGTTCCCTGGCACCATGGCCGGGTGACCCCCGCTCCCGACCCCCGCCTGCTGCGCGCGTTCGTCGTCGTCGCCGAAGAGCTGCACTTCACCTGGGCCGCCGCCCGGCTGTACGTGGCCCAGCAGGCGCTCAGCCGCGACATCCGGCGGCTGGAACGGGAGCTGTCCGTCACGCTGTTCGTCCGCACGACCCGGCAGGTCACCCTCACCGCGGAGGGGGCGGCGCTGCTGCCGCACGCCCGCCGCGTCCTGGACGCCTACGCGGACCTGACGGCGGCGGCCTCCGGGGCCGACCGGCCGCTGCTGGTGGACGTCTCCGCCCCCGCCAGTACCGGGCAGCGGGTGCTCGACGCCGCCCGGGCGGCGGCGCCCGACCTCGAGTTCGTGGCCCGGTTCCACAGCGGGCTGGCCGGTGCGGTCGCCGGGATCGCCGCCGGCACGGTCGACGTGTCCTTCGGCCGTGTGGCCGGGCTCGCCCCGACGCTGCTCGCCCACGTCGACCACCGGCTGCTGCGCTACGAACGCGTCGCCGTCCTGCTGCCCGAGGACCACCGGCTCGCCGCCCTCCCCGCCGTGCCGCTCGCCGCGTTGGCGGGGGAGACGCTCTACGCGGGCGCGGGCAACGCGGAGACGGTTGAGTGGACGGACTACGCCCGGCATCTCCTCGCCGGGCGCGGCGTCCACCTCGCGCCGCCGTATCCGCGGATCGAGGGGGACGCCGAGTTCACCCGCGTCGTACGGCGCCGCGGGTGGTCGGTGCTGGCCAGCGAGGTCTTCGCCGACATACCGGGCATGGTGCTGCGTCCGCTGACGGAGCCGGTGCCGCTGTCGCCGGTGTCGCTGGTCTGGCGGCGCGGCCTGCGCCACCCCGGGCTGAGCGCCCTCCTGGCCGTGGGAGCCGAGCTGGCCGCGTCCGGCGACTGGCTGGCGCGACCGCCGGGTGCATGGCTGCCCGAGGCCGACGCGGCCGTGCCGCGCGCGGTGTCCGACGGCGGTTCGGCCGGGCGCCCGGCCGGCGGCTGAACCGCCGTCCGAGGAGAGGCCCGGTTGGCTCCATGGTGTCATCGGATTGTCATCCGATGTGCGCGTCCGATGGGTGAAACGTCGGACTTGTGTCCGGAAGTGTGCGGTAGATTCAGGGTCTGACGAAGCGGTGTCGGAGAGGCGGTAGGTGCCGGGCGTGCCTGTTGCCACAGCGGGTGGGGCATCCCTCCTGGCAACCTCGGCTGACCGCTCGGTAGTCGAGGGGTACTTGGAACCATGAGCCTGAACTCGCCGGTCTTCGTCGACAGCAGCGGGCGGCGGAGACGGACGCTCCGGCGCGTCGGCTGGCTGCTCGGGACCGCCTGTGCGTGCTACGCCGTCGTGCTCGGCGTCAGCCTCGCCGGTGGCAACGCCAGCGCGCCCTGGCTGCCCATATCCGGTCAGAGTGACCCGGGTTCCGACAAGGTGATCATCCCGAACGACGACGCCGAGCCCGAGGCCGAGCCGACCACCGCGCCCGAGTCGGCCGCCGCCGACCCCGAGCGCCCCGCCAGCGCACCCGCCCAGCCCGACCCTGCCCGGTCCCCCGCGCCGGCCCCGTCCTCCGCCCGGCCGAGCACCACCCCGGAGCCCGCCGAACCCCCCGAGCCGGCCGTGACCGAGACCACCGAACCGGCCACCGAGCCCGAGCCGCCCGCCGACGACGAGACCCCGGCGGACGAGGACACCCAGACGCCGACCGATCCGCCCATGCCCACCGACACCGGAGAGCCGGAGGACCCGGGCGGCCCCGGGGGCTCGGGCGGTCCCGACACCGGCAGCCTGCCCGGAACCGACTGATGGGCAACGCCGCCCACAAGCGGCAGCGCGGCCCGCGCCGACTGCCCCTGCGCTACCTCCTGCCCTCGCTCGTCCTCGTCGCCGTCATGGCGATGATGCTCCTGCGCGGCTACGTCCACAGCGAGTTCCTCGCCGACCACCGGGTCAGCGATCCCGTCGCCAACGACCGGGTGCCCAGAGAGGTCCTGGAAGGCGGGCCCGTCATCGACGCCCGCGGCCCCGAACCCGTCACACACCGCCTGCCGGAGCGCACCGTCGTGCTCACCTTCGACGACGGCCCCGACCCGGAGTGGACGCCGAAGATCCTCGACGAGCTGGCCCGCCACGACGCCCACGCCGTCTTCTTCGTCACCGGCGCCATGGCCGCCCGCCACCCCGACCTCGTCAAACGCATGGTGGACGAGGGCCACGAGATCGGGCTGCACACCTTCAACCACCCCGATCTCGACCTCCAGTCGCGCTCCCGCATCGACTGGGAGCTGGCGCAGAACCAGCTCTCCCTCGCCGGGGCCGCCGGCATCCGCACCTCCCTCTTCCGGCCGCCCTACTCCTCGCACTCCCACGCGCTGGACAACAACTCCTGGGACGTGACGCGGTACATCGGCGGCCGCGGCTACATCACCGCCCTGAACGACACTGACAGCAAGGACTGGGCCCGCCCCGGCGTCGAGAAGATCATCGACAACGCCCTGCCCGACGAGCCCGGCCAGGGCGCGATCGTCCTCATGCACGACGCCGGCGGCGACCGCTCCCAGACCGTCGCCGCCCTCGCCCGGATGCTGCCCGAGCTGAAGCAACAGGGCTACGAGTTCGCCAATCTCACCGAGGCCCTCGGCTCCCGCAGCGCCCACACCGAGGTGACCGGCTTCGAGCTGTGGAAGGGCAAGGCCTTCGTCGGCGCCGTCTCCGTCTCCATGAACGCCATGAGCGCCCTGACGGTGCTCCTCGCCGTCATCGGCAGCCTCGTCTTCGCCCGCTTCGGGCTCATGCTGCTGCTCTCGTTCCTGCACGCCCGCCGCGTCCGCCGCCCCGGCTTCTCCTGGGGCCCGCCGGTCACCGAGCCGGTCACCGTGCTCGTCCCCGCCTACAACGAGCGCAAGTGCATCGCCAACACCGTTCGCTCGCTGGCCGAGAGCGACCACCCCATCGAGGTCATCGTCATCGACGACGGCTCCAGCGACGGAACCGCCGACCTGGTCGAGGAGCTGGCCATCCCCGGCGTCCGCGTCGTCCGCCAGCCCAACGGGGGCAAGCCCTCCGCCCTCAACAACGGCATCGCCCACGCCAGCCACGACATCATCGTCATGATGGACGGCGACACCGTCTTCGAACCCTCCACCGTCCGCGAACTCGTCCAGCCCTTCGGAGACCCGGAGGTCGGCGCCGTCGCGGGCAACGCCAAGGTCGGCAACCGCGACAAGCTCATCGGCGCCTGGCAGCACATCGAGTACGTGATGGGCTTCAACCTCGACCGCCGCCTCTACGACGTCCTGCGCTGCATGCCCACCATCCCCGGTGCCGTCGGCGCCTTCCGCCGCACCGCGCTCCAGCGCGTCGGCGGGATGAGCGAGGACACCCTCGCCGAGGACACCGACATCACCATGGCCCTCCACCGCGACGGCTGGCGCGTCGTCTACGCCGAGAACGCCCGCGCCTGGACCGAGGCCCCCGAGACCGTGCAACAGCTGTGGTCCCAGCGCTACCGCTGGAGCTACGGCACCATGCAGGCCATCTGGAAGCACCGCCGAGCCGTCGTCGAACGCGGAGCCTCCGGCCGCTTCGGCCGCGTGGGGCTGCCCCTCGTCTCGGCGTTCATGGTCGTCGCCCCGTTGCTCGCGCCGCTCATCGACGTCTTCCTGCTGTACGGCATCATCTTCGGCCCCACCGGAAAGACCGTCCTCGCCTGGTTCGGTGTCCTCGCCGTCCAGGCCCTGTGCGCGGCCTACGCCTTCCGGCTGGACCGGGAGAAGATGACGCACCTGCTCTCCCTTCCGCTCCAGCAGGTCCTCTACCGCCAGCTCATGTACGTCGTCCTGCTCCAGTCCTGGATCACCGCCCTCACCGGCGGACGGCTGCGCTGGCAGAAGCTGCGCCGCACCGGAGCCGTCGACTCCGCGCCGACCCCGTCCGGCCCGTCGGCCCCGGACCAGCGCACCGCACGACACGAGCCGAGCCGGCCAGAAACGAGCCACATCGCATGACCGCCACCGCCCCCGCGCCCCGGCACCCCGCCGAGCCCGAGCAGGCGGCTGCGACCGCCACCGGACGCGATCGGTACCTCGACCTCCTGCGGGCCCTCGCCCTCCTGCGCGTCGTCGTCTACCACACCTTCGGGTGGGCCTGGCTGACCTTCCTCTTCCCGTCCATGGGCGTCATGTTCGCCCTCGCCGGCTCGCTCATGGCCCGCTCCCTGTACCGCAGCCCCGCCACCGGCGTCATCCTCCGCCGCGTCCGACGACTCCTGCTGCCGCTGTGGCTCTACGGCGTCCTCGTCCTCGGCATGCTCTTCCACCAGGGCTGGGGCCCGGCCAAGGGCGAGGAGACGTGGTTCTGGCTGCGGGCGCTGTGCTGGGTGGTGCCCGTCGGCTCCCCGCCGTTCCCGTGGCACATCGGCAGCGAGGACGGCCTCCTCTCCGACACCTGGGCCGTTCAGGCCGCCGCGCCCCTGTGGTACCTGCGCGCCTACTTCTGGTTCGTCCTCCTCTCCCCGCTGCTGCTGTGGTGCTTCCGCAAGCTGCCCTGGGCCACCCTCCTCGCCCCGCTCGGCCTCACCGCCGTCTTCGGCACCGGGCTGGTGGAGATCCCCGGACAGACCGGCCACGCCGTGGTCGACTTCGTCACCTTCGGCGCCTGCTGGGTGCTCGGCTTCGCCCACCACAGCAAGCTGCTGCACAGCATCCCCGCCTACGTCGCACCCTCCCTCGCGCCCGTGTTCATGGGTTTCGGCCTGTGGTGGGCCTCCGGCCACCAGGGCGCCGACGGCATGGACCTGGGCGACATCCCCCTCGCCCAGGCCTTCTGGTCCTTCGGCTTCTGCGTCCTCCTCCTGCGCGTCAGCCCCTCCTGGGACGCCCTCCCCGGCCGCCTCGCCCGCTGGGACAAGCCGATCACCCTCGCCAACAACCGTGCCGTCACGCTCTACCTGTGGCACGAGATCGCCCTGATCGCCTCGATCCCCCTGCTCGACCCCCTGTGGGACATCCCCGGCGTCTGGCCCACCCACGCCGACCTGCTCACCAGCCTCTACCCACCGCTGATGTTCCTCCTCGTCTGGCCGCTCGTCGCGCTGTTCATCCTCGCCGTCGGCTGGTCGGAGGACGTCGCCGCCGGCCGCCGCCCCCGGCTCTGGCCCACCCGCCGCTGAGACCCGCACGCGCGTGAACCCGGCACCCGTTCGCCCCCGCGGGCGGGCGGTCCGGACCCGCCGCGCCTACCGTGGCGGACGTGGCACGTGAGCCGATCCGCATCGCCACCCGCTCCTCGCCCATGGCCCTGGCCCAGGCGGAGCGGGTGCGCCGCGAGCTGGCCGCCCGCTTTCCCGAGGTGCCCACGCTCACCGTCCCCGTCACCGCCTACGGCGACCGCTGGACCGGCAACCTCGCCGCGTTCGGCGGCAAGGCCGCCTTCACCCGCGAGGTGGACGAGCTCGTGCTGTCCGGCGGGGCCGACGCCGCCGTCCACTGCGCCAAGGACATCCCCGGCGACGAGCCCGAACCCGACGGCACCGTCATCGCCGCCTGGCTCCGCCGCGACGACCCCCGCGACGCCCTCGTCCACCCCGACGGCCGCACCCTCGACGAGCTGCCGACCGGCACCCGCGTCGGCACCTCCTCGCTCCGCCGCGCCGCCCAGCTCGCCGCCTCCCACCCGCACCTGTGCCGCGTCCCGATCCGGGGCAACGCCAACCGGCGGCTGGAGAAGCTGGACGCGGGCCGCGTCGACGCCCTCGTGCTCGCCGTCTGCGGCCTCCACCGCATCGGCGCCGCCTCCCGCATCGCCCAGATCCTCCCGGTCGAGACGATGTGCCCGCCGCTCGGCGCGGGGGTCCTCGCCGTCCGCTGCCGCGAGGACGACGAGCCCGTCGCCACGCTGATCAACGCCCTCGACGACCCGGCCACCGCACGCGAGATGACCGCGGAACGCACCCTCCTCACCGCCCTCCGCGGCCACTGCAACGCCCCCATCGCCGGCTACGCCCGGACCGAACTCTCCGGCTCCCTTCTGCTGCACGCCCGCGTGTTCGCACCCGACGGCACCGCCGTCCTGAACGCCGAGGAGCACTCCACCACCAACCCGGCCGCCCTCGGCCTCGCCGTCGCCGAGGAGCTCCTCGACCAGGGTGCCCGCGCCCTCATCGACGCCCTTGCCCCCTCGGAGGAGGGTTCGTAGGCCGTCCGGCTCCTCGGATGCCGGGGCGGCCCGGCGCGGTTACGGTCGAAGAACCGCCGAGCGGCCGACGTGCCGCGGCGGGTGCCCGTGCGTGGAAAGGACGTGGTCGGTGTGGCCCGCAGCCGTCGGCTGATCCTGAGTTCGCCGTCCGAGGTGTGGGGCCTCCTCGCCGACGGCCACCGCTACGGCGAGTGGGTCACCGGAACCCAGCACGTCCTCGCCGTCGATCCGAGCTGGCCGGACGTGGGCGCCCGGCTGCGGGTCCGGGTCGGTGTCGGACGGCTGACCCTGGACGACGTCTGCGTGGTCCGCGTCTGCGAGCCCGAACACCGCCTGGATCTGGAGGCCAAGGCCGACCCCTTCGGCGCGGCCCGGATCGCCATGCGGTTGATTCCCTGGGGCGGGAACACCCTCCTCATCCTCGACTGGCATCCTCTGCGGGGCCCCGGCATCCGCATGCACGGGCTGCCCGTGGACTACGTCGTCGCCGTCCGCAACGGCATGATGCTGACGAAACTCGCCCGGATCGCGGTGCGCGAACACGCCGCGGACGCCCTCTCCGGCGGCCGGAGCACCCCCTGAGCCCGCCGCCCCGCGCTGACGGCCGCCGCCCCCTACCGCGTTGCCGCGAACGCGGTGAACGCCCGCCACGCCTGGACGGCCGCCTCCAGGTGGAGGTCCACGACAGCGGGGTCGGGGAGCCGCGCGTTCCGGGGGGCGGCGCCGGACGCCGAGTCGGGGCGCGGGTTGTTCCTCGTCGGGGAGTTGGCCGACGCGTGGGGCGTGGCTCCGCGCGATCCCGGAAAGATCGTGTGGTGCGCCTTCACCGTCGCCCACCCCTCGTCCCGGCGGAGGCTCACCGTGGCGGAGGTCGTCGCGGCGCTGCCCGAGCACACCCGTGCCCCGGCGGGGTGCCGCCGGGGCGCGGGAGACGGGCTGAGCGGGCGGGCCTCAGGGGATCTCGGGCGGCGCGCAGGCGACGTCGAGGAGCTTGAGGGGCTTGTCGGCGTCGAGGTCGACGTAGGCGGTGAAGACGCTGACCTCGTGGCCTGCGCCCCAGCTCAGCCAGATCGAGGCCCATCCGACGCCTGCGGACTGCGCGGTGGTGACCTCCCCGACCGTGATGTCCTTCGGCACGTTCTGGCTGCACAGGAGCAGGTCGTACTCCTTGATCTCCCCGGCCCGCCGCTTGAGGTCCTCCGCGACGAGGTTCTCCCGCTCCCAGGGGCGGGGGCCGTGGTTGCCGTAGAAGCCCTCCAGGAAGTGGTGGACCTGTTCGGCCTCGTACTGGGCGCGCTGCTGGTCGGTGGTGCTGGAGGAGGCGACGGCCGGAACCGCCGCCGTGAGTGTGAGGCCGAGTCCGAGCGTGACGGCGCAGGCCGCCGCCGTGCGTCCCTTGCGTGACAGGAAACTCGTCATGCGGTGTACCCCGGTTTCTGTGGTGTGGTCGTTCGGGTCAGCCATGAGGGCAGACCATCCGGCCCCGGTGGGCGTTGCGCCCCGGGAGCGGATGTCGCTGTTCTATGACATGTCCTCACCTGTCGGACGCACGACCCGTCTTCGACACGCCGCAGGGACCTCGACGTGGTGAGGGAGCTGTCCCACGGTCGGGTGAGCCCCCTCACCGGGGTTCACGGGAGGTCGACGAACGGGGCGAGGAAGGCGCGGGCGCCGGGTGCGTCGAGGCGGTACGTCACGTTGGTCGCGTAGCAGGGGGCGTCGCCGGTGATGGTGGTGCCGACGAGGAGCCGCTCGCCGTCGATCCGGGCGAAGTTGGGGCCGCCGGAGTCGCCGTAGCAGGCGCCGCCGTTGTCCTGGGCGCCGATCATGGACAGCCGCAGCCACGCCTTGTTGAGCGCGTTGTACGACAGCGGGGCCTGGAGTCGCTCGCCGCCGCCGGGGTGGGTGTGGCCCCCGGGCTCGCGCTGGGCCTCCTGGGTGCCGTACCCGGCGACGGTGTAGTCGAGGTCCTTCAGGCCCTGGGGGCCCAGCGCGTCGAGCTGCCCGGCGTTCGGCAGCGTGGCCGGGGTGAAGTCCCAGCGGGACGCGGTGGCTTCGGCGGAGACCTCGACGACGGAGATGTCACCGGTGTCGGACGAGGGCCCCGGATACCCGGGGTGGTTGTGCGCGGTGCCGGGGACGGCGACGGCGGCGGCGACGGCGTCGGGGTCGCCCGGGTGCGCGGCGGCGGCCTCGTCGAGGGCGCCCTGCACGTCCTGGTCGAGGGAGACGTGGAACGTGGTGCCCTTCGGCCAGTCGGTGGTGCAGTGCGCGGCGGTGAGGAAGGTGTCGGCGTCGATCATGGTGCCGGAGCAGACCCAGCGGACCCGGTCGGGCGTGCCGGGGTCGTCGTCGTTGTCGTACTGGACGACGAGGGCGCCGACCTCGGTGCGCTCGGGCGCGGGGCTGGAGTTGTAGGAGTTGATCGCGGACGAGGGGAGGGCCGTGGCGAGGACGGCGGCGCAGGCCGCGGCGGTGACGGCGACGGCTCGTCCGGCATGGGTGGCGGTCAAGAGAAGCCCTTCGCTGGAACGGAACGTTCGGACAGCCCCGGGTAAGGGGTGACGCACAGTGAAGCCCCGGCCCCGACGGCTTCGCAAGGGTGCTGCGGCGCCCGGCCGCGTGTGTGTCCGGCTCGGGCGCTTTCGGCGGGGTCCGGCGGGCGGCTCGGGCGTAAAATGCGAGGTATGCGGGCCATGGTCGGCGCGGTCGAGGACGGTCGGCGGGCCTTGGGGCGGCGGCGGTGGGAAGACGCCCCCGCTTGGCTGGCCGAGGCGGGCCGTCAGGCCGCGTTCGGCCCGGACGCCCTCCCACCGCACCCGACGGCCGTCTGCCTGGTGGGGCGCGACGAGGACGGCGTTCCGGCCCGGCAGCGGCCGTACCACCGGTGGACGGGGGAGTGCGCGCCCGCGCGCACCGCGCACCGCGCGCCGGGGACGGCGCTGAACCGGGTCGGGCTTTGCGAGGTGGAGCCGTGCGGAAGGTGATCCCCGTCGTGACCGCTCTCGGAGCCGAGGAACGGCTGCTCGGGGAGGTGGCCGTCACGGAGCGGGAGCTGCGGTGTGCGGGAGTGCGCACCGCCGTGCTGGTGGGTGGCGAGGGGCCGCCGGTCGTCCTGCTGCACGGGCCGGGGGAGTTCGCGGCGTGCTGGTTCGGCGTGATCCCGGCGCTGAGGGGGGCGCACCGGGTCGTGGCGCCGGACCTCCCCGGGCACGGTTCGTCCGGTGAGGCCGACGGGCGGCTGGACGCCGACCGGACCGTGCGGTGGCTGGACGAGCTGATCGCGCAGACCTGCGCCGAGCCGCCGACCGTCGTCGGCCACCTGCTCGGGGGAGCCATCGCGGCGCGGTTCGCCGCCGCCCACCCGGACCGGCTCGCCCGGCTCGTCCTCGTGGACTCCTACGGGCTCACGCGGTTCCGTCCGGAACCGGGCTTCGCCCTCGCCCTCGCGGGCTTCGCCGCCCGGCCGACCGAGCGGTCCCGCGACCGGCTGTTCCGGCGGCGCGCGGTGGAGCCGGACCGGGTGCGGGACGAACTCGGCGCCGCTGTGACGGCGTTCGAGACCCAGGTGCTGGCCGCCGCGCGGACGCGACGGCAGCGGGCGGCGCTGCGCAGCCTCTTCCTCCGACTGGCGCTCCCGGCGATCCCGGAGGAGGAGCTGGCCCGCGTCACGGTGCCCACGTCGCTCATCTGGGGGCGGGAGGACCGGCAGGCGCGGCTGCGGGGCGCGCAGGCGGCGCACGAGCGCTACGGCTGGCCGCTGCACATCATCGACGGCTCCGGCGACGATCCCGCGCTGGAGCGGCTGGAAGCGTTTCTGACGGCGCTGCGCGCCGCCCTGGCGGAGGGAGGACGACCATGACGATGCCGGCACCGCTGCGGGAGCCCACCGCCCAGGCGTGGGACGGGCTCGCGGAGTCGTTCGACGAGAACATCACCCCGCTGAACCTGTCCCTGGGCGAGCGGCTCCTGCGGCTGGCCGGGCTGCGGCCGGACGAGCGGTTCCTGGACGTCGCCGCCGGCACGGGGGCGCTGGCCGTCCCGGCCGCGCGGATGGGCGCACAGGTCCTCGCGGCGGACTTCTCGCCCGAGATGGTGGCCCGGCTCGCCGCGCGGGCCCGTGACGAGGGGCTGCTCGGGGTGGAGGCGCGGGTGATGGACGCCCAGGCCCTCGACCTCGACGACGGCGCCTTCGACCTCACGGGTTCGCTCAACGGCGTCACCATGCTGCCCGAGCTGCGCCGCGGGCTGGCGGAGATGGTCCGGGTGACGAAGCCGGGCGGGCGGGTCATGGTGGCCGCGTTCGGGGCGCCGCCGCCCCGCACGGAGGTCATCGGCTTCTTCGTCGCGGCCGTCTCCGCGGCCGTGCCCGGCTTCACCCCGCCGCTGGACCCGCCGCCACCACCGTTCCAGCTGGCCGATCCCGAGCGGATGCGCCAGGAGCTGTCCGACAGTGGGCTGCGGGACGTCCGGGTGGAGACGGTCGACTGGACGATGGAGATCGGCTCGCCCGAGCACCTGTGGGAGATCGTGGCGTCCGGGCACCCCATCGGGGCCATGATGGCCGCGTCGGTGCTCCGGGAGCACCGCCGCGCCGTCCGGCACGAGCTGGCGGCCAGGCTGCGTGAGCGCGCGGGTGGGGACGGCCCCGCCCTGCTGACGAACCCGATGAACGTGGGCATCGGCACCAGGTGAGCCCGACGCGCGGCCGTCAGGCCGTCGCGTCCCCCGACGGCGGGGAGGTGCCGTCGGCCCGTGGGAGCCCGGCGGTGAGCGCGCCGACCAGGACCGTGTAGCTGGTGTCGAGGTCCTCGGGGAGGCCGAAGCCGTCGGCCGCCTCCAGGACGGCGAACCCGTGCGCGGCGGAGCGCAGGCAGCGGGCGGCGTGGACGGCCACGGAACCGCGCAGGCCGCGCCCGCGCAGCACGGCGAGCAGGACGTCGAGCAGGCGCCCGGCGGCGGCGTCGAGTGCGGGCTCGGGCTGCTGCTGGAGGGCGGTGTACCGACTCGGGTGGGTGCGGACGTAGGCGCGGTAGGCGTGCAGGAAGGCGGCGAGGGCCTCGTCCCCGGAGCGTCCGAGGACGGCGGCCGCGGTGCGCTCGGCCAGCTCGTCCAGCACGCGCACCGAGATGAGCAGCCGGAGTTGGGCGAGGCCGCCGACGTGTTTGTAGAGGGACGGGGCGGCCACGCCCGCGCGCTGGGCGACGGCGCCCAGGGTCAGGGCCGCGGGTCCGGAGTCGTCGATGAGGCGGACGGCGTGCTCGACGACGGCCGCGGTGGTCAGGCCGGCCCTAGGCACGGGCCTGCTCCCCGAGGAAGGACAGGATCGCGGCGGCGACGGTCTCGGGGTGCTGGGCGTGCGGGTAGTGCCCGGAGCCCTCGATCATGGCGACGTGCGCCCGGCCGGGCGGCATCGCGGCGGCGACGGCCTCGGCCTCGGCGCGCGGGTCGGGGAAGTCCGGGTCGCGGGTGCCCATGACGACGAGGGCCGGGACGGCGACGTCGGGCAGCGCCGCCTGCGCGTCGGCGGGGGAGGAGAGGGCCATGGCGGAGAGGGCGGCCATGCGGCCCGGCTCGCGGAGCTTGGCGGAGAGGGCGGCGAGGACGACCTCGAAGTCGGCCGGGCGGGCGCCGGGGTAGGCGAGGCGCTGGTAGCGCTTCCAGAGGGGGACGCTGCGCAGGAGTGCGGCGCCGCCGATGAGGGCGAGGCCGTGGAGCAGCCGTGGGCTCAGGTCGCGCGGGCCGATGGCGGGTTTGCGGGTGCCGGGGCCGATCTCCACGACCGCGCGGACGTCGGCGGGGTGCCGGGCGGCGGCGATGGTGGCGGCGCCACCGGAGAACGAGGCGCCGACGATGACGGCCGGGCCGCCGCCGAGGTGCCGGACGAGGGCGACGAGGTCACCGGCGACGTCGGTGCGTGAGTGCGACGGCCAGCCGGTACTGGACTCCCCATGGCCGCGCAGGTCGACCGTGGCGACGCGGTATCCGGCCGTCACCAGGGCCGGTGTGAGGAAGCGGTAGGCGGCGCGGACGTCACCGAGGCCCGGCGCCAGCACGAGGAGCGGGCCCTCCCCGGTGACGTCGTAGGCCAGCCTGCCCTCGTCGAGGTCCAGGAATCGCGTCGTGGCGGTCATGGGGAGCCTCCATTGGCTACTCTGTATAGCCTCAAAGCTAAGACCATTAGCTTTGTGCGTCAAGCCTCGCCGCGATGCGGTGCGTCTGAGGGGGCGGATCGCCCCTCGCCCGACGCCGGACACGGGCGTAACCTGGGAGTACAGCCTCCGAGGGAAAGAGGAGGTGGCGTGATCCTGATGTGGCAGAGCGCTGCTGCGCCGCGTCGACGGGGGACGTTCTAGGGCGCGGCCTCCAGCAGGGCGTCGAAGACACCCGACACCGTGGCCCCGCGGGTGCGGGGCTGCGGCTTGCCGAGAGGGTTTCGCTCCCCTGGAGGGGTTTTCCGTGGATGTCGAGATCGTGAACGCCACCGGTCAGCACCGGTTCGAGGCGCATCTCGGTGACCGGGTGGCGGCGGTCGTCGCCTACCGGGACACCGGCCGGGTGCGCGAACTGATCCACACCGAGGTGGACGCCGAGTTCGAGGGGCGGGGCGTCGCGAGCGCGCTGGCGCGCGGAGCGCTGGACGAGCTCCGGGCCGAGGGGCTGCTCGTCCGGCCCACCTGCCCGTATGTCACCGGCTGGATCAAGCGGCACGCCGAGTACCTGGACATGGTCGAGCCGCAGGCGAAGCCGCTGGTGGCGTCGTCCTGATGAGGGGGCGTCAGGGTGTGACGGGCGGGCCGCCCGTTCTGCGGCTTCTTGTCCCGCGTCGTCGAGCGCGCTGACCGAGCCCCAGGCCACACCGCCGGATTCAGCCGGAGGGCTGGAACTCCCCGGCGGACAGCTGTCGATGAGCGGGTGCCCGCGCGTGCCCTTGCCGGGTTCCTCGCGTTGGCGGCCTGCCGCGGGACGTCCAGGCGGGTACGCGTTCCCGGAGTCACGACACCCGTACAGGCGGTGCACATTCGGCATGTGCGAGGCCCTTGCCCTCGGCAACGAACTGGTGATGTGATGTGCCCGTGTGACGCCCGCACACTCGGTTGGCGGGCGGCAATCGGCCCGGCCTGACCAGCCGTCGGCCTGTCGACGCATGCGGAGACGCCATGATCACGCTGGTGCCAGGCGGGGGTGCTAGCACCCGTCGCCGAACCCAACGCCAGTGCATATACCTCGGCTTGACGGCCTCCTGGGGGATCGCGTGGTGAGTCCCGCGCATCCAGCCGCGCACCCGCCCACGGCCGTGCTCCTGAGTCCGCGCGGCGAGGCCGTCAGAGCGGCCCGGACGGCCGGGGCCAGGACGGTGGTCGTCGGCCCCGACCTCGCCGCCCCGGGCATGCGGCGCGCCCTCGCCGACGCCGACGAGGCCGCCGAGTGCGACTGGAGCGACCGCGGGCGGCTGCTCGACCTCCTCGCCCCCTTCGCGGGCCAGCCGCAGGTCTCGGTGTTCGGCTTCGACGCCCCCGCCGCCCTCCAGGCCGGCTACGCCAACGCGCTGCTCCGCCTGCCCGGCAACCCACCGGGACCGCTACGCGCGTTGACCGACCCGGCGGCCCTGCGCGCGCTGGCCAACCGGTACACCTCCTTCCCCGTGCGGGCCGAGCGGACCGACGCCGCGGGCCTGTCGGGCGCCGCCCAGCGGATCGGCTACCCCTGTCTCGTCCGGCCGGCCACCGGCCGCCCGCGCGTCCTCCAGGGCCCGGCCGAGGCGGTGGAGCTGGCCGGCTCCCTGGCCCTGGAGGAGGGACGACTCCTGGTGGAGGAGGTCCTCGTCGGCCCGGTCTACGACGTGTGCGCCCACTCCTTCGGCGGCGCGCACACGATCCACGGCATCGCCCCCGCCGGTTTCCCGTCCACCGCCTGCGGCGCCCCGGCCGGGCGCGGCGGCATGGCGGACGGCGTCGACGACGAGACCGTGGACGGGCTGGACGTCCCCGCCGTGCGCGCCGTGCGGCGCCTGGTCACCTCGACCCTGGAGGCGGTGGACCACCAGGTGGGCCTCACGCACGCGGCCGTCGTCCTCACCGAGGCCGGGCCGCGGCTCCTCGGCGCGGGCCCCGGCCCGGCGCCGGGCGCGGAGTGCGCGCTGTACGAGCTGGCGATCACCGCCGTGCTCTGCCTGCCACGGCGGGCTCACCGGGCGGCTGTCGGCTAGGTGAGCGCGAGGTTTCGCCTACGTCACTTCACGCCACAGCCTCGAAACCCGTGCCGTCTACTTTCAACAGGCGATGACGACGTGTGCCAGGGAGGCGACGTGATGACAGCCCGAAAGACGCCAGGCGGCGGCCGGTGGATCCAGCACTGGGAGCCGGAGAACGACACGTTCTGGAAGGAGAAGGGCGCGAAGATCGCCAACCGCAATCTGCTCTTCTCCGTGATTTCGGAGCACATCGGCTTCTCGATCTGGTCCCTGTGGTCCGTGCTGGTGCTCTTCATGGGCCCCGAGTACGGCATCGACCCGGCCGGCAAGTTCTTCCTCGTGGCCATGGCGACGCTGGTCGGCGCGTGCGTCCGCGTCCCCTACACCTTCGCCGTCGCCCGGTTCGGCGGACGGAACTGGACCGTCATGTCGGCCGGGTTGCTCCTGGTGCCGGGCGTAGCCGCCTTCATCGTCATGGAGCCGGGGACGTCCTACACGACGTTCATGGTGGTGGCGCTGCTGACGGGTGTCGGTGGCGGTAACTTCGCCTCGTCGATGACCAACATCAACGCCTTCTTCCCGCTCCACAAGAAGGGCTGGGCGCTCGGCCTCAACGCCGGCGGCGGCAACATCGGCGTCGCGGCGATCCAGCTCGTCACGCTCGCGGTCATCGCGGTCGCGGGTGACGGTCAGCCCCGGGTGCTGCTGTCGATCTACCTGCCGCTCGTCGTCGTGTCCGCCACCTTCGCCTGGCTGCGGATGGACAACCTCGCCGTCATGAAGAACGACAGCGGGGCGTTCAAGGAGACGGCGCGCGACGCCCACACCTGGATCATGTCGTTCCTCTACATCGGAACCTTCGGCTCCTTCATCGGATACAGCTTCGCCTTCGGGCTCGTCCTGCAGAACCAGTTCGACCGCACCCCGCTCCAGGCCGCCTCGCTGACCTTCATCGGCCCGCTGCTGGGCTCGCTCATCCGGCCGCTGGGCGGCTGGCTCGCCGACCGCTACGGCGGCGCCCGCATCACTCTGTGGAACTTCGCCGCGATGGGCCTGGCCACCGCCGTCATCCTCCTGGCGTCCGTCCAGGAGTCCCTGGGGCTCTTCCTCTCGGGCTTCATCGTGCTGTTCGTCCTCACCGGCGTGGGCAACGGCTCGACGTACAAGATGATCCCCGGCATCTTCCAGGCCAAGGCCCGCATCCTGGGGCTCGTCGGCGAGGAGGCCAACCACTACGGCCGACGGCTCTCCGGCGCGGCCATCGGCGTCATCGGCGCGGTGGGCGGCCTCGGCGGGCTCGGCATCAACCTCGCCTTCCGGCAGTCCTTCCTCTCCACCGGCACCGGCATCAGCGCCTTCGCCGCCTTCCTCGTCTTCTACGCGGTCTGCTTCGTCGTCACCTGGGCCGTCTACCTGCGGCGCCCGGTCGGCGGCGGGCGGACGCGTACGGTGGCGGGAGGCGCCGGTGCCACGGAACAGTCCGAGGAGCGCCCCTCGTTCGCGCGGGTCTGAACCGCCCGCGCGATCCCCGTCACAGCCGGCCGCCCCCGTCGACCAGGGGGCGGCCGGGCGACGCCCATACGAAACGTCACGTAACAAGGGGGAAACCCAGCGGAACCGAGCCTGTCACGCACTCCCGGCAGGCTCGGTCCCACGGTCTTGAACGCCAAGGGTCGAGGACCATCCCATGCAAGAACACGCGCACGACATCAAGCCCCTCGAGGGCTTCACGATCGGCGTCACCGCGGCCCGCAGGGCCGAGGAACTGATCGCGCTCCTGGAACGCCGCGGCGCCACCGTCCAGCACGCGCCCGCGCTGCGGATCGTGCCGCTCGCGGACGACACCGAGCTGCTCGACGCCACCCGGCTGCTCCTCGACTCGCCCCCCGACACCGTCATCGCCACCACCGCCATCGGCTTCCGCGGCTGGGTGGAGGCCGCCCACGGCTGGGGGCTGGGTGAGGACCTGCTGCGCCGCCTGGACGACGCCGAGCTGCTCGCCCGCGGCCCCAAGGTGCGCGGCGCGATCCGGGCCGCAGGGCTCACCGAGGACTGGTACCCGCCGTCGGAGTCGATGGCCGAGGTGCGCGAGCGGCTCCTCGCCGGTGACCTGACCGGACGCCGCGTCGCCGTGCAGCTGCACGGGGAGCCGCAGCCCGGGTTCGTCGAGGCGCTGCGCACGGCCGGCGCCGAGGTCGTCTGCGTCCCCGTGTACCGCTGGCTCCCGCCCGACGACCCCACCGCGCTCGACCGGCTCATCGACGCCACCTGCTCCGGCGCCCTGGACTGCGTCACCTTCACCAGCGCCCCCGCCGCCCTGTCCCTGCTGCGACGGGCCGAGGAGCGGGGCCTGCGCGAGGAACTGCTGGAGGCCCTGCGCGGCGAGGTGCTGCCCGTCTGCGTCGGCCCCGTCACCGGCGCCGTGCTGGAAGGGGCGGACGTCCCCACCCGCCAGCCCGAGCGCTTCCGGCTGGGCCCGCTCGTCCAGCTCCTGTGCGCCGAGCTGCCCGCCCGCTCCACGCCGCTGCCGGTCGGCGGCAGGGTGCTGGAGATCCGTGGGCACGCCGTCGTCGTGGACGGCGAGCTGCGGCCCGTCCCGCCCGCCGGGATGGCGCTGCTGGGAGCCCTGGCCTCGCGGCCGGGCTGGGTCGTGCCCCGGGCCGAGCTGTTGCGGGCCCTGCCCGGAGCGGGCCGCGACGAGCACGCGGTCGAGACGGCGATGGCCCGGCTGCGCTCGGCGCTCGGCGCGCCCAAGCTGATCCAGACCGTCGTCAAGCGCGGCTACCGGCTGGCGGTCGACGCCTGAGGCCGCTCACCCCGTGGGACGTGGGTCCCGAGGGGGTGAACGGACGGGCTCCGGCGTGCGTACCGCTGGGTGCGTGCGGCGTGTCACGGGCGGGACAGCACGTCGGCCGCCGCGCGGGGAGCGCATGCGTATCGACCGGGGACACAGCGTGGGTGAGGATGCCGTCGTGGCCGACCGAACGTCACAGGACGACGCCCTCATGCGAGCGCTCTACGACGAGCACGCGGGCGCGCTGCTGGCCTTCGTGCTACGGCTGGTCGGTGGCGACCGGCACCGCGCCGAGGACGTCGTCCAGGAGACGCTGCTGCGGGCCTGGCGCAACGCCGACCAGCTCCGGCGCGCCGCCGGCTCGGTGCGGCCCTGGCTGGTGACGGTCGCCCGCCGCATCGTCATCGACGCCCACCGCGGCCGGCAGGCCCGCCCGCACGAGGTGGACGCCGCTCCGCTGGAGACGCTCCCGGCCGCCGACGAGATCGACCGGGCCCTGCGCCTCATGACGATCGCCGAGGCCATGGCGGACCTGACCGAGCACCACCGCTCGGCGCTCGTCGAGACGTACTTCAGGGGCCGGACGGTCAACGAGGCGGCCGAGGTGCTGGGCGTCCCGCCCGGTACCGTCCGGTCACGGGTCTTCTACGCGCTGCGCTCGTTGAGACTCTCGCTGGAGGAGAGGGGGATGACGGCATGACGTCGCACGCGCACCACACCGACGTCGGCGCCTACGCCCTCGGCGCCCTCGACCCGGCGGACGCCGAGCGCTTCGAGGAACACCTCGCCGACTGCCCGTCCTGCGCCCGGGAGCTGGAGGAACTGCTCGGGCTGCGGTCCGTGCTCGCGGAGTTCGCGCAGGACGCCCCCGCCACCGGGGACCACGGCGACGGGCTCAACGCCCGGCCCGCGCCCGGCATGCTGGACCGGCTGCTGGGCGAGGCGGCCGCCGAGCGGCGCCGCCGCGGTCGCCGGCGGCTCGCGCTGGTCGCCGCCGCCCTCGCCCTGGTCGTCGCCGGGCCCCTCGCGGGCGCCGCCTGGACGACGGGGCAGGACGCGGACCGGGCACGGCCCGGCGCCGCCGCCGAGGCCGTGTACGCCGAGGGCGACAAGCGGAGCGCGACGGACCCGGCCACCAGCGTCGCCGCCACCGTGGCCACCGTCCCGCGCGCCTGGGGGACGGAGGTCGCCGTCCGGCTCTCCGGAGTCAGCGGGCCGCGCACCTGCGGGCTGGTGGCCGTCGGCAAGGACGGCACGGAGCAGACCGTCACCACCTGGACCGTCCCCGCCACCGGCTACGCCCCGCGCGAGCAGCGCTATTACCTGGGCGGGGCCGCCTACGACCGGTCCGACATCGACCACTTCGAGGTCCGCACCCTCGACGGCACGCACCTGGTGACGGTGCCGGGCTGAGCCGCCGGGCGGCACCGGGCCGCCCGGCCGGGGGAGCCCGCCGGGCTGAGTGCGGGTCAGCTGACCACCGTCTCCCACCGTGGCGTACGGTGGACGGCTGCCCTGGACACAGCAGAAGGGGGCCCTTGCGTTGGAGGCGCAGGACACGAGCGTGCGGGACCGTGAGATCCACGCCGAGCAGAACCACCTGGACGCGGTCTACCGCCGCCTGGAGGAGAAGATCCACGAGGCCGAGTTCCTGATGGCCGACGCGGGCAAGCGCGCGCAGGTCGGCACGCCGGGCGCCCTCGCCGAGCGCGACGCCCAGGTGTTCCGGGCCGGGGTCCACCTCAACCGGCTCAACAGCGAGTTCGAGGACTTCCTCTTCGGCCGCATCGACCTCCTCGACGGCAAGGACGGCGAGCGGGGCCCGGACGGCGCCTACACCTCCGTCGAGCCCGCCGAGGACGCGATCCGCCCCGACGGGACCGCCGACGTCGCCGAGACCCTGCACATCGGTCGGCTCGGCGTGCTCGACGCCGACTACTCCCCCCTCGTCATCGACTGGCGCGCCCCCGCCGCCGCTCCCTTCTACCGGGCGACCCCGGTGGATCCCGGCCGCGTCGTCCGGCGCCGGGTCATCCGCTCCCGTGGGCGGAAGGTCCTGGGCGTCGAGGACGACCTGCTGCGCCCCGGGCTCACCGCCCGCCTGCACGGTGCGGAGCTGCCCGTCGTCGGCGACGGCGCGCTGATGGCGGCGCTCGGCCGCGCCCGCGGGCACGCCATGCGCGACATCGTCGCCTCCATCCAGGCCGAGCAGGACGAGGTCATCCGCGCGCCCGCCGCCTCCGTCACCGAGGTCGAGGGCGGGCCGGGTACGGGCAAGACCGCCGTCGCCCTGCACCGCGCCGCCTACCTCCTCTACCGCGACCGCCGCCGCTACGCCGGGGGCATCCTCATCGTCAGCCCCACCCCGCTGCTCGTCTCCTACACCGAGGGCGTCCTGCCCTCCCTGGGGGAGGAGGGGCAGGTGGTGATCCGTGCGCTGGGCTCGCTGGTGGAGGGCGCCGAGGCCGACGCCCACGACCCGATGCCGGTGGCCCGGATCAAGGGCTCGGGACGGATGGCGAAGGTGCTGCGCCGGGCCGCGCGCGGGACGCTGGAGCTGGCCGGGACCCGGGAGGCCGCGGCCGGGCTGCGGGTCGTGGCCTTCGGCGCCAGGGTCGAGCTGGACGTCGAGGAGCTGAGGGCGGTGCGCTCGGCCGCCCTGAGCGGCACCGCACCGGTGAACCTGCTGCGCCCGCGCGCCCGCAAGCTGCTGCTCGACGCGCTGTGGGAGAAGTCCGGCGGCCCGCTGCGCCATCCGCCGGGGACGGACCCGGAACTGGCCGCCGAGGCACGGCAGGGCTTCGACGAGGACGTCGCGGACGAGGACGCCTTCCAGGAGTTCCTGGCCGCGTGGTGGCCGGAGCTGACACCCCGGCTGGTGCTCGCCGCCATGCGGGACGAGAAGCGGCTCGGCCGCTGGTCGCGCCGCTGGCTCCAGCCGCGCGAGGCCCGGCGGCTCGCCCGCTCGCTGTCCCGGCTGGACGCCGCCGGGCAGGGGCCGCTGTCCGTGCACGACGTCGCCCTGCTGGACGAGCTGCACTCCGTGCTCGGCGCCCCCGCCAAGCCGCGGAAGCGGGAGATCGACCCGCTGGACCAGTTCACGGGGCTGGCGGAGCTGACCACGGCCGCCGACCGCGACCCGACCCGGCGCGAGGCCCGGCCGGCCGGCCCCGCCGAGGAGCGCCGGGACTACGCGCACGTCATCGTCGACGAGGCGCAGGACCTCACGCCCATGCAGTGGCGCATGGTCGGCCGTCGGGGCCGCCAGGCCACCTGGACGGTGGTGGGCGACCCCGCGCAGTCCTCCTGGTCCGACCCGGAGGACGCCGCGGAGGCGCGCCGGGAGGCGCTGGGCACCCGGCCCCGCCGCCGCTTCGAGCTGACGGTCAACTACCGCAATCCGGCCGAGGTCGCGGAGCTGGCCGCGCGGGTGCTGGCCCTGGCCATGCCCGGCGTGCAGCCGCCGAAGGCGGTCCGCTCGACCGGTCTCGTGCCCCGGTTCGCGGTGGCCGACGGCGACCTGGGCGCCCGGGTGCGTGAGGAGGCGCGGCGGCTGCTGGCGGAGGTCGAGGGCACGGTCGGCGTCGTCGTCCCCATGGCGGCCCGGGAGGCGGCGGCCGACTGGGTCGCCGGGCTCGGCGACCGCGTGGTTGCGCTGGGCAGCCTGGAGGCGAAGGGGCTGGAGTACGACGCGACGGTCGTCGTGACCCCGGCGGACATCGCCGACGAGTCCTCCGCCGGGCTCCGGGTGCTCTACGTCGCCCTGACCCGGGCAACGCAGCGGCTGACGATCCTCGCCGGCGAGCGGGACCTCCCGGACGCGGACGGCGTGCCGGACCTGCTGCGGGACTAGGGGGGTGCTTCGACCGGCCGCGACGGGAACGCCGGGTGCCGGGCCATGGGCGGGCCGGGGCGGAAAAGCGTGGGAGGCGGGCCCTGAGGCCCGCCTCCCACGGTCGTTCAATGGCGCCGACCCGCCAGCTCGCCTCGCGGCAAGTGGTCGCTCGAAGCGACGAAGGTTGGGCCCGGGGGCATGGATCGGGCCGACGCCACGTCCAGGCTAACAAACGGGATTCCCTTGCTCGAGACACCCGTTCGGCCGAGGTGGCGGAGCGGGGTGGCGCGCACGCCCGGAACCGGCGACGCCCGGGCCTTTGTCCCCGGGAGTGCCCGGCCGGGGACCAGGGGGAGGTCCGGGCTTCCACCACGAGAGCAACTCTCGTATGGTGGAATAACTTTTCCGGATCGTGCTCCGTTTACCGCGTACCCGACGGTAGGTGGGACGATTCCGAGGCAAACGCGCACCCGCGAAGTGCTTGAGTGAAAGCAGAGGAAGTCGGCATGGCTACGGCGCCCAGCGTCTCCTACTCGATGACCGTCCGGCTGGAGGTTCCGGTCGGCGGCTCGGCGGTCAGCCAGATCACCACGGTCGTGGAGTCGTCCGGCGGTCACGTCACCGCCCTCGACGTCACCGCCTCCGGGCACGAACGGCTGCGCATCGACGTCACGGTCGCCGCGACCTCCACCGACCACGCCAACGAGATCGTGCGGAAGCTCGGCCGGATCGACGGCGTGACGCTGGGGAAGGTCTCCGACCGCACCTTCCTCATGCACCTCGGCGGCAAGATCGAGATGTCGTCCAAGCATCCCATTCGCAACCGTGACGACCTCTCCATGGTCTACACCCCCGGTGTGGCCCGGGTGTGCACGCAGATCGC
Organism: Streptomyces sp. JJ38; assembly: GCF_019303475.1. GTDB lineage: Bacteria > Actinomycetota > Actinomycetes > Streptomycetales > Streptomycetaceae > Streptomyces. The sequence continues at coordinate 22,399 of NZ_JABLSI010000027.1, read as the reverse complement.
CGAGAACCCCGAGGACGCCCGCCGCCTGACCATCAAGCGCAACAGCGTCGCCGTCGTCACCGACGGCTCCGCCGTCCTCGGCCTCGGCAACATCGGCCCCCAGGCCGCACTCCCGGTCATGGAGGGCAAGGCGGCCCTGTTCAAGCGGTTCGCGGGCATCGACGCCTGGCCGCTGTGCCTGGACACCCAGGACACCGACGCCATCGTCGAGATCGTCAAGGCCATCGCCCCCGGCTTCGCCGGCATCAACCTGGAGGACATCTCCGCGCCCCGCTGCTTCGAGATCGAGGCGCGGCTCCGGGAGGCCCTGGACATCCCCGTCTTCCACGACGACCAGCACGGCACCGCCATCGTCGTCCTCGCGGCCCTCCACAACGCCCTGCGGGTCGTCGGCAAGTCCATCGGCGACGTGCGGGTGGTCATGTCCGGCGCGGGCGCCGCCGGCACCGCCATCCTCAAGCTGCTCATCGCGGCGGGCGTCAAGCACTCCGTCGTCTGCGACATCAACGGCGTCGTCCACGCCGACCGCGACGACCTCCCCGCCGCCGGCACCGCGCTGCGCTGGATCGCCGACAACACCAACCCCGACGGCGTCACCGGCACGCTCAAGGACGCCGTGGCCGGTGCCGACGTCTTCATCGGCGTCTCCGCGCCCAACGTCCTGACGGCCGAGGACGTGGCCACCATGGCGGACGGCGCCATCGTCTTCGCGCTCGCCAACCCCGACCCGGAGATCGACCCCGCCGTGGCCCGGCAGACCGCCGCCGTCGTGGCCACCGGCCGCTCCGACTTCCCCAACCAGATCAACAACGTCCTCGTCTTCCCCGGCGTCTTCCGCGGCCTGCTCGACGCGCAGTCCCACACGGTGACGGACGGCATGATGCTGGCCGCCGCCCGCGCCCTCGCGGACGTCGTGGGCGAGGAGGAGCTGAACCCGAACTACATCATCCCGAGCGTCTTCAACGAGAAGGTCTCCGGCGCGGTGGCCGGCGCCGTCCGCGAGGCCGCCCGGGCCGCCGGAGCCTGAGCCGTCGGGCCTGAGCCGGACGGCCGACGACCGAACGGGTGGCCGGGCCTCCGGGCGCCCGGGCGGGGGTGGCGGCCGGGAACGGCGCGTCGCGGACGTGCCACAGCCGGGCCCCCGTAGGGTTGCGGGCGGACAAAGCCCGCGCAACGTCATCCTGACGCGACGGCGGAGCTTTTCGTGTGATGCGACGGGCCCCGGATTGGCTTTCCCGCCACTGGTGGGGGCAGGATGCGTGCCGGGCGCGAGGGTCTGGGAGCAGACCCGGGTCGCGGCACTGTCCGAGGGCCCTGGCAGCATCGGCTTCGTCTCACGCCTCAACGGCAAGAAGAACACGGGAGTAACACACATGAACCGCACTGAGCTGGTGGCCGCTCTGGCCGATCGCGCCGAGGTGACCCGCAAGGACGCCGACGCCGTTCTGGCCGCCCTCGCCGAGACGGTCGGCGAGGTCGTCGCCAAGGGCGACGAGAAGGTCACCATCCCGGGCTTCCTCACCTTCGAGCGCACCCACCGTGCCGCTCGCAGCGCCCGCAACCCGCAGACCGGCGAGCCGATCCAGATCCCGGCCGGCTACAGCGTCAAGGTCTCGGCGGGCTCCAAGCTGAAGGACGCCGCCAAGGGCAAGTAAGCCCCACGCGACAGCGAGGGCGGCTGTCCCGGCCACGAGGCCGGGGCAGCCGCCCTTTCGCGTCCCCCGGGCCCCGTCGGGGCGCCCGCGCCGCCCGCCGGGAAACGGCGACAGCCCGCCCCCGGGTGCTCGGGGCGGGCTGTCGCGGAGGTTCGGGGCGAGGGCGTCAGGGAGTCTCGACCTTGGCGCCGAGGCCGGGGAGCTTCTCCATGAAGTTCTCGTAGCCCCGGTTGATCAGCTCGATGCCGTGCACCCGCGAGGTGCCCTGGGCCGCCAGGGCGGCGATGAGGTACGAGAAGCCGCCGCGCAGGTCCGGGATGACCAGCTCCGAGGCATGGAGCTTCGTCGGCCCCGACACGACCGCCGAGTGCAGGAAGTTCCGCTGGCCGAAGCGGCAGGGCGTGCCGCCCAGACATTCGCGGTAGAGCTGGATGTGGGCGCCCATCTGGTTCAGCGCCTCGGTGAAGCCCAGCCGCGACTCGTACACCGTCTCGTGGACGATCGACAGCCCGGAGGCCTGCGTCAGGGCGACGACGAGGGGCTGCTGCCAGTCCGTCTGGAAGCCCGGGTGGACGTCGGTCTCCAGGGCGATCGCGTTGAGCGGGCCGCCGGGGTGCCAGAAGCGGATGCCCTCGTCCTCGACCTCGAAGACACCCCCGACCTTGCGGTAGGTGTTGAGGAACGTCATCATCTCGCGCTGGCTGGCGCCGCGGACGAACACGCTGCCCTCGGTCGCCAGGGCGGCGCAGGCCCAGGACGCGGCCTCCAGACGGTCGGGCAGGGCGCGGTGACGGTAGCCGCCGAGCTTGTCCACGCCGGTGATGCGGATGGTGCGGTCGGTGTCCATCGAGATGATCGCGCCCATCTTCTGGAGCACGCAGATCAGGTCCTCGATCTCCGGCTCCACGGCCGCGTTCGACAGCTCGGTCACGCCCTCGGCGAGCACGGCCGTGAGCAGCACCTGCTCGGTGGTGCCGACGGAGGGGTAGGGGAGCTTGATCTTCGTCCCGCGCAGCCGCTGCGGGGCCTCCAGGTACTGCCCCTCCGGCCGTTTCTCGATCACCGCTCCGAACTGGCGGAGCACGTCGAAGTGGAAGTCGATCGGCCGGCCGCCGATGTCGCAGCCGCCCAGCCCGGGGATGAAGGCGTGGCCCAGCCGGTGCAGCAGCGGGCCGCAGAACAGGATCGGGATGCGGGACGAGCCCGCGTGCGCGTCGATGTCCGCGACGTCGGCACTCTCCACGTTGGACGGGTCGAGCACGAGCTCGTCGGATTCGGCGCCGCTGCGCACGGTCACCCCGTGCAGTTCGAGCAGGCCCCGCACCACGCGCACGTCACGGATGTCGGGAACGTTGCGCAGGCGGCTCGGCTCGCTGCCGAGCAGGGCCGCGACCATGGCCTTGGGCACGAGGTTCTTCGCGCCTCGGACCCGGATCTCGCCCTGGAGCGGGGTGCCGCCGTGGACGAGCAGGACGTCTTCGCTGCCGGTCATGGAACTCGCGATCTCTACATCTTGGGCGGGGGACAGACGAATGGTAGCCGTCGTTCGACCGGGCTCCGGAAGACACGCGTCCGGCACGACGCGGCGGAGTGCGCGGCCCTCGCGCCGGACGTCCCGCCGAGCGGGGCGGGGGACGGGGCGCCGGGTACCGGAGTCCGGCACCCGGCGCGGGACGCGGTGCGGAATCATGGGGGCATGTCCTCCGAGGTGTCCTCGCTCACCGGACGGTTGCTCGTCGCCACTCCGGCGCTGACCGACCCGAACTTCGAGCGTGCCGTCGTGCTGCTCCTCGACCATGACGCGGACGGTTCCCTGGGGGTGGTGCTCAACCGGCCCACACCCGTGGACGTCGGCGACATCCTGGAGCCGTGGGCCGAGCTGGCGGGCGCGCCCGGTGTCGTCTTCCAGGGGGGACCGGTCTCGCTGGACGCCGCGCTGGGGGTGGCGCTCATCCCCGGTGGTGAGGGGCCCCTCGGCTGGCGCCGGGTGCACGGCGCGATCGGTCTCGTGGACCTCGACGCCCCGCCCGAGGTGCTCGCCGCCGAGCTGGGCTTCCTGCGGATCTTCGCGGGCTACGCGGGCTGGGGCGCCGGCCAGCTGGAGCAGGAGTTGGAGGAGGGCGCCTGGTACGTGGTGGACTCCGAGCCCGGCGACGTCTCGTCCCCCGACCCCGAGGGGCTGTGGCGCGCGGTGCTGCGGCGGCAGCGCGGCGCGCTCGCGCTGGTGGCCACCTATCCGGACGACCCGTCCCTCAACTGAGGCCCGTCCCGCAGTCCGGACGGATCGGTACCCTTGGATGCCATGAGCACTCTTGAGCCCGAGCGCGGTACGGGTACCGGCACACTGGTCGAGCCGACGCCCCAGGTGTCGCACGGCGATGGCGACCACGAGCGCTACGCCCACTATGTCCAGAAGGACAAGATCATGGCGAGCGCGCTGGACGGCACGCCCGTGGTCGCGCTGTGCGGCAAGGTCTGGGTGCCCGGCCGCGACCCGAAGAAGTACCCGGTCTGCCCGCTGTGCAAGGAGATCTACGAGTCCATGAGCAGCGGTGGCGACAAGAACGGCAAGGACGGCAAGGACGGCGGCGGCCGGAAGTGAGCCGAGCGGGCCGGGGCGGGCAGCGCTCGCCCTGCACCGCGCGCCGCCCCGGCGGATGAGCCCTCCGTCCGTCGTCCGCGTGCCTCTCTTCGCCTGCCTCCCCGTACCGGTCCGGCGCGGTTCCTTCGGACGCCCGATCGACGCCGCGTCCCCGATCGTGTGAGAGGGACCCGATGCCGTACGGCACGACCCCCACGCCCTGCGAGCGTGGGGGTCGTGCCGTACGTGTGCGTTGAAGGAACGATTCGTCAGCCCGGTTGCTGCTCTCCCGCCCCGCCCCGGCCCGTCCCGGCCGAGCGAGCCGTCCCGGCGGGTGCCCGCCCTGCTGTGGCGTCAATACATGTGCCAGAGTTGCCACGCCCGCCCCGTGAGCACGTACGGTACGGCTGGGCATCCGGGAGACCGGGGAAGGGGCTGGGTTGAGCACGCACGCACCGCATGCGCCACATGATCCAGGGGTGACGCGGCCCGTCACCCTGCCGTCCACCCTCGACGAGGCCGTGGCGGCCCTCACCGCCATGCCCGCCGCCGTGCCCGTCGCCGGCGGCACCGATCTCATGGCGGACGTGAACGCCGGGCGGCTGCGTCCCGCCGCCCTCGTCGGCCTCGGCCGGATCAGCGAGATCCGCAGCTGGGAGTACCAGGACGGCAACGGGCTCCTCGGCGCCGCCCTCACCCACGCCCGCATGGGCCGCCCCGACTTCGCCGCCCTCTTCCCCGCCCTGGCCGCCGCTGCCCGCGCGGCCGGCCCGCCGCAGATCCGTAACGCCGGGACGCTCGGCGGCAACATCGTCAGCGCCGCCCCCACCGGGGACACGCTCCCCGTGCTGGCCGCACTGGAGGCCACCCTCGTCGTCGCGTGCCCCGGCGGGGCCCGCCGCGAGATGCCGGTCAGCAACCTGCTGAGCGGGCGGGAGCTGCTGAACCCCGGCGAGGTCGTCGGCTTCGTCCGGGTGCCACTCCTGCACGCGCCGCAGACGTTCCTGAAGGCCACCGGGCGCACCGGGCCGGGCCGCGCCATCGCCTCGGCCGCCGTCGTCCTCGACCCGGCCCGGCAGGGTCTGCGCTGCGCGATCGGCGCCGTCGCCCCGATGCCGCTGCGTCCGCTGGAGGCCGAGCAGTGGGCGGCCTCGCTCATCGACTGGTCCCAGGTGCGGGTGCCCGGCGGCACCGCGCTGGCCCCGGAGGCGCTGTCCGCCTTCGGCGACTACGTCGCCATGGCCTGCATCCCCGACCCACCGGCCGAGCCGGAGACGGGAGAAGCACCGGCCCTGCCGCCGGCCGTGGCCCAGCTGCGGCGTACCGTGTCGGCACTGGCCCGCCGAGCCCTCGGGAGGGCGCTCGCATGAGCAACGACCCGCACCCCGCGTCGTCCGCTCCGCCGCAGGGCGGCTGGGGCGGCGAGTACGACGGTGACGCGACCGCGTTCATCCAGCTTCCGCCGCGGGTCGCCGAGGGCGGCCACGAGGATCCGGCCTTCGCCGGGCAGAGCCCGCTGGCCGCGCCCGGCACCGGCCAGGGCTGGGAGCCGCCGGTCATCCCGCCGCCCACGCCCGCGGCCACCACGGACCCGGCGGACACCGGAACCTGGACGATGCCGTTCGCCGCCGCCCCCGCCCCCGCCCCCGCCGACGCCCCCGACGCCGCCGCCCCCGCCGACGCGGCCGCGGGTCAGATCCCGTACACCGCCGCACACCAGGACCACGTGCACGGCGCGGAGTTCGGGCGGCCCGCGACGGGCACGCCCGGCCGCTCCGCCGCGGCCGCCCTCGGGCAGGGCGCGGCCGCGGCCCTCGCGGGCTCCCACGAGGGTCGGCTGCACGCCGACGCGGGCGCCGCCGGGCAGGGCGCCCCGGACGCGCATCCGCACTGGTCAGAGCCGAGCCCCTCCAGCCCGCAGGGTCCGGGGCATCCGCCCGCCGCGCCCTTCGTCCCGGCCCCCGCGGCGGCCCCGGACGCCCAGCCCCAGCACGTCCCGGCCGCGGTCCCGGGGTCCGAGAGCCCGCACCCGACGGTCCCCCACGCGTCGGCTCCGGAGCCGGGTGCCCCGGAGTCGGCGCTCCCTGAGCCGGGCGCCCGGGAAGGGGCCGGCCACGTGCCCGAGGACGCTCTGGGGCCCGGGGCCCCCGCCGAGCTCCCGGCCCAGCCCGAGCCCCAGGCCGAGGCCGCGGACGAGCACCCCCTGACCTCGTACACCCTGCACGTCAACGGCAGCGAGCGGCACGTCGGTGACGTGTGGATCGGCGAGTCGCTGCTGCACGTCCTGCGCGAGCGGCTCGGGCTGGCCGGGGCCAAGGACGGCTGCTCGCAGGGCGAATGCGGGGCCTGCTCGGTGCTGGTGGACGGACGGCTCGTCGCCTCCTGCCTGGTGCCCGCCGCGACCGCCGCCGGGAGCGAGATCCGCACCGTCGAGGGCCTGACCGCGGACGGCGTCCCCTCGGACGTCCAGCGGGCCCTCGCCGCCCGCTCCAGCGGGCAGTGCGGCTTTTGTGTGCCGGGCATGGCCATGACGGCGCACGACCTGCTGGAGGGCAACCACGCCCCCACCGACCTGCAGATCCGCACCGCCCTGTGCGGCAACCTCTGCCGCTGCTCCGGCTACCGGGGCGCCATCGAGGCCATCCGCGAGGTCGCCGCGGAGCGCGCGGCCCACGCCCGTCCCGAGCGGGGCGAGGCCGGGGCCGACGCCGAGTCCGGCGCTCCCCGCATCCCGCAACAGGCCGGGCCCAGTGACGAGGGAGACCCGCAGTGACGTCCAGCGACGCGGTGACGGCGACCCCGGCCGGGGGCACACCGCTGCCGCCGTCCCGACCGCAGCCTCCGCCGGAGCCGCACGGCCTCGGCGCGTCCGTGCTGCCCACCGACGCGCTCGCCAAGGCGCAGGGCACCTTCGCCTACGCGGCCGACCTGTGGGCCGAGGGCCTGCTGTGGGCGGCCGTGCTGCGCGCCCCGCACCCGCACGCCCGCATCGTGTCCATCGACACCGAGCAGGCCGCGGCCATGCCCGGGGTGCGCGCCGTCATCACCCACGCCGACATCCCGGGCGACGCCAACCACGGACGCGGCGTCGCCGACCGCCCCGCCCTCGCCCGCGACCTGGTCCGGCACCATGGCGAGGCCGTCGCCGCCGTCGCGGCCGACCACCCCGACACCGCGCGCCTCGCCGTCGCGGCCATCGCCGTCGAGTACGAGGTCCTGGAGCCCGTCACCGATCCGGAGAAGGCCTTCGAGGCGGAGCCCCTGCACCCCGACGGCAACGTCGTGCGCCACCTGCCGCTGCGCTTCGGCGACCCCGAGGCCACCGGCGACGTCGTCGTGGAGGGTCTCTACCGCGTCGGCCGCCAGGACCCGGCTCCCATCGGCGCCGAGGCCGGGCTGGCCGTGCCGCGGGCGGACGGCGGCGTCGAGCTGTACACCGCCTCCACCGACCCGCACACCGACCGGGACCGGGCCGCCGCCTGCTTCGGGCTGCCCCCGGAGCAGGTCAAGGTCGTCGTCACCGGGGTCCCCGGCGCCATGGCCGACCGCGAGGACCTGAGCATCCAGATCCCGCTCGGCCTGCTGGCCATCCGCACCGGTTGCCCCGTCAAGCTCGCCGTCGGCCGCGAGGACTCCTTCCTCGGCCACGCCCACCGGCACCCCACGCTGCTGCGCTACCGGCACCACGCGGACGCCGAGGGCAAGCTCGTCAAGGTCGAGGCGCAGATCCTCATGGACGCCGGAGCCTACGCGGACGGCTCCCACGAGGCCCTGGCCGCGGCGGTGTCGTTCGCCGCCGGCCCCTACGTCGTCCCGCACGCGACGATCGACGGCTGGGCCGTGCGGACCAACAACCCCCCCTCCGGCCATATCCGCGGCGAGGGCGCCCTCCAGGTGTGCGCGGCCTACGAGGGCCAGATGGACAAGCTCGCCGGCGCCCTCGGCATCGACCCGGCCGAGCTGCGCGCCCGCAACGTCATGGCCACCGGGGACCTGCTGCCCACCGGGCAGACCGTCACCTGCCCGGCACCGGTCGCCGAACTGCTGCGGGCCGTGCGGGGGGCGCCGCTGCCCGCCCTTCCGAAGGACTGCCCGCAGGAGGAGTGGCTCCTGCCCGGCGGTCCGGAGGGCGCGGGGGAGCCCGGCGCCGTCCGGCGCGGGGTCGGCCACGCCGTCGGCATGGTCCACCTGCTCGGCGCGGAGGGCGCCGACGAGGTGTCCACCGCCACGGTGAAGGTCAACGGCCCGGTCGCCACGGTGCTGTGCGCCGCCGTCGAGACCGGCCAGGGCTTCGCGACGCTCGCCCGGCAGATCGTGCAGGAGATCCTCGGCGTCGACGAGGTGCGGGTCGCCCCCGTGGACACCGACCAGCCCCCGGCCGGCCCCGGCGCCCGCGGCCGCCACACCTGGGTGTCGGCGGGCGCGGTCGAGCGCGCGGCCAAGATGGTCCGCACCCAGCTCCTCCAGCCGCTCGCCGCGAAGTTCGGCATGTCGACCGAGCTGCTGTCCATCGCCGACGGCAAGATCACCTCCTACGACGGCGTGCTGTCCACGACGGTCGCCGAGACGCTGGAGGGCAAGGAGCTGTGGGCGACGGCGCAGTGCCGCCCCCACCCCACCGAACCGCTGGACGACAGCGGCCAGGGCGACGCCTTCGTCGGCCTCGCCTTCGCCGCGGTCCGGGCCGTCGTCGACGTCGACGTCGAGCTGGGCTCCGTCCGCGTGGTGGAGCTGGCCATCGCGCAGGACGTGGGCCGCGTGCTCAACCCGGCCCAGTGCCGGGCCCGCATCGAGGCGGGCCTCGCCCAGGGCGTCGGCGCGGCCCTCACCGAGCACCTGCGGGTCTCCCGCGGCCTCGTCCGGCACCCCGACTTCACGGGTTACCCGCTGCCGACGGCTCTCGACGTGCCCGACCTGCGCATCGTCGACCTCGTCGAGGAGCGCGACGTCGTCGCCCCCTTCGGCGCCAAGTCCGTCAGCGCGGTGCCGCTCGTCGTGGCCCCGGCCGCGATCGCCTCCGCCGTCCGCGCCGCCACCGGTCGCCCCGTCAACCGCCTCCCCATCCGTCCCTCCGCCGTCGTCACGGGATAGCCGCAGTGCCGCGTCCGCGGGGCGAGGCCGCCCAGTGGCGCGGGGTCCTGACGCGGCTCAGGTGAGGCTGGTTCGGCGGGTGCGGGGGCCTGGCCACAGGCGCGGGGCCGGGGTTGGCCGGACGGGGGCGTGGGGGACGGGGAGGCACGGGTAGGCTGGCGCGGTCCTGGCGTCGACCCCTCGCACGGAGACCGTGTCTACCACCTCACACCACCTGTCACCGGCCTTCCCCGGTCGTGCTCCCTGGGGCACGGCCGGCAAGCTGCGCGCCTGGCAGCAGGCCGCGATGGACCGCTACATCACCGCGCAGCCGCGTGACTTCCTGGCCGTGGCCACCCCCGGCGCGGGCAAGACGACGTTCGCGCTGACGCTGGCGTCGTGGCTGCTGCACCACCACGTCGTGCAGCAGGTGACCGTGGTCGCGCCGACGGAGCACCTGAAGAAGCAGTGGGCGGAGGCCGCCGCGCGGATAGGCATCAAGCTGGACCCGGAGTACAGCGCGGGCCCGCTCGGCCGGGAGTACCACGGCGTCGCGGTGACGTACGCCGGCGTCGGCGTGCGGCCCATGCTGCACCGCAACCGCTGCGAGCAGCGCAAGACGCTGGTGATCCTGGACGAGATCCACCACGCCGGCGACTCCAAGTCCTGGGGTGAGGCCTGCTTCGAGGCGTTCGAGCCCGCGACGAAGCGGCTGGCGCTGACGGGTACGCCGTTCCGCTCCGACACCAACCCGATCCCCTTCGTGGAGTACGCGGAGGACAACGCGGGGGTGCGCCGTTCCGTCGCCGACTACACCTACGGCTACGGGAACGCCCTCGCGGACGGTGTCGTGCGTCCGGTCATCTTCCTCTCCTACAGCGGCAACATGCGCTGGCGGACGAAGGCCGGCGACGAGGTCGCCGCCCGGCTGGGCGAGCCGATGACGAAGGACGCCGTGTCCCAGGCCTGGCGTACCGCGCTGGACCCGCGGGGCGAGTGGATGCCGAGCGTGCTGAGCGCGGCCGACCGCCGGCTCACCGAGGTCCGCAAGGGCATCCCGGACGCGGGCGGGCTGGTGATCGCCACCGACCAGGACTCCGCGCGGGCCTACGCCAAGCTCATCCGTGAGATCACCGGCACCTCCGCGACGCTCGTGCTCTCGGACGACTCCGGGGCCTCGCAGCGCATCGAGGACTTCAGCGGCTCGGACGACCGCTGGATGGTCGCCGTCCGCATGGTCTCCGAGGGCGTGGACGTGCCGCGGCTGGCGGTCGGCGTCTACGCGACGACGATCTCCACCCCGCTTTTCTTCGCACAGGCCGTCGGCCGGTTCGTGCGCTCCCGGCGGCGTGGCGAGACGGCCTCGGTCTTCCTGCCGACCATCCCGATGCTGCTGGGCTTCGCGCACGAGATGGAGGTGGAGCGGGACCACGTCCTGGACAAGCCGAAGAAGGGCGGGGACGAGGACCCGTACGCCGAGGAGGCCGACCTGCTGAAGGAGGCCGAGCGGGAGCAGGACGAGGACACCGGCGAGCAGGACATGCTGCCGTTCGAGGCGCTGGAGTCGGACGCCGTCTTCGACCGGGTCATGTACGAGGGCGCCGAGTTCGGCATGCAGGCCCACCCGGGCAGCGAGGAGGAGCAGGACTACCTGGGCATTCCCGGGCTGTTGGAGCCCGACCAGGTGCAGTTGCTGCTCCAGAAGCGGCAGGCGCGGCAGATCGCGCACAGCCGCAAGCGCCCGGACGAGGAGGCCGACCTGCTGGAGGTGCCGGCGGAGCGGCGGCCCGTCGTCACGCACAAGGAGCTGCTGGAGCTGCGCAAGCAGCTCAACTCGCTGGTGGGCGCCTACGCGCACCAGAGCGGCAAGCCGCACGGCGTGATCCACACGGAGCTGCGCCGCCTGTGCGGCGGGCCGCCGACCGCCGAGGCGACGGCGGGGCAGCTCACGCAGCGCATCACCAAGGTGCGCGAGTGGGCGACCCGCATGCGTTAGGCCCTGTCGTCGAAAGGACGTCCTGCTCGCGACTCTTCCAGCCAACGCTGGGAGGTGCCCCCAGGCACGGCACCTCGCTGCGTTGTCGGAGTCGCCCGAGTGCGCCCCCGGTACCCGGGGCACGGGTGGGCACGTGATCGGAGGCGGAACCGAGGGGTGCGTCGCCGAAACCTTTCGGACATGGAGCGTAAAAAGGGGGCCACTCCCGGGCCTCGCGTGCCCGGATTCTGGACGAAGTCTTCCGCTCAGCGGATCGGGTCGCTAGGTTTCGGACACGCACACGCCCCGTGGCAGCGCCGCCTCGGAGCGCAGCCGGTGCGGCCCTTGCCAGCGCGACCGGTGGCCTCCCCCCATGCTGCCCACGGGACCTGGGCAGCGACGCACGACGACCGTGTGGAGGGGGCGGGCGCCGCCGGCACCGACCCGAAAGGGGCGTCGTGACCGCGGAGACCTCTCAGACGCTCGACCGGGGACTCAGAGTCCTGAAACTTCTCGCCGATACCGACCACGGGCTGACCGTGACCGAGCTGTCCAGCAAGCTCGGGGTCAACCGGACGGTCATCTACCGGCTGCTCGCCACCCTGGAGCAGCACTCACTCATACGCCGGGATCTCGGTGGCCGGGCCCGGGTCGGGCTCGGCGTCCTGGGTCTCGGCCGTCAGGTACACCCCCTCGTACGCGAGGCGGCGCTGCCCGCCCTGCGCTCGCTCGCCGAGGAGGTCGGGGCGACCGCCCACCTCACCCTCGTGGACGGGGTGGACGCCCTCGCCGTGGCCGTCGTCGAGCCGAGCTGGACGGACTACCACGTGGCCTACCGACCCGGTTTCCGGCATCCCCTGGACCGCGGTGCCGCGGGCCGCGCGATCCTGGCGGGCCGTGGTCCCGGCTACGAGCAGCCGGGGGGATACGTACTGACCCACGGCGAGTTGGAGGCCGGTGCGAGCGGCGCGGCCGCACCTCTGCTCGGCGTGGCCGGGATCGAGGGCAGCGTGGGCGTGGTGATGCTCGCCGACTCGGTGCCGGAGAAGGTCGGGGACCGGGTGGTGGCCGCGGCCCAGGAGGTCGCGGACGCGCTGCGCTGACGCCGTGGGCCGCGCCGACGCCGTCGGTCGTGGGTGGGCACGCGGGCGGACGTCACCCGTGCTCTAGATTGCACGGGTGATGTCTGCTCTCGCCGCCCGCCGCCGTCCGGTGCTGGCCGTCTGCGGCCTGCTCCTCGCCGGCCTGCTCGCCGCCGCCGCGCTCGCCCCGCTGCCCTACTCCGTGGCCCAGCCCGGTGTCACCGCCGACGTCCTGGGCGAGTACCGGGGAGAGCCCGTGATCTCGGTCAGCGGCGAGGCCGTGCCGGAGGAGCCGGGGGAGCGGGACGGCGCCCTGCTCATGACCACGATCGCGGCCACCGGCCCCGACACCCCGGTCCGCCTCGGAGAACTGCTCTCGGGCTGGTTCGCGGAGGACCGGGCGGTGCTGCCGAAGGACGTCGTGTACCCGGAGGGCGACTCGCCGGAGGAGATCCGCGAGCACAACGAGGACACGATGCTCAGGTCACAGGACGCCGCGGTGGACGCGGCGCTCGAGAAGCTCGGCATCGCCGAGGACGACATCGACATCACCCTGCGCCTGGAGGACATCGGCGGCCCCAGCGCGGGTCTGCTCTTCGCGCTCGGCATCGTGGACACGCTCGACGGCGGGGAGAGCCTCACCGGCGGAGCGACCGTCGCCGGCACGGGCACGATCGACGCGGACGGCACGGTGGGGCCGGTGGGCGGGGTGCCGCTCAAGACCCAGGCCGCGCGGCGGGACGGCGCCACCGCCTTCCTCGTCCCCCTGGCGGAGTGCGCCGACGCCGCGGCCGAGGCGCCGGAGGGGCTGCGGCTGATCCCGGTGCGGACGCTGGACGACGCGCTCGCCTCGCTCGCCGCCCTGCGCACCGGGGAGCCGACGCCGGCCTGTTGAGCGCCGGTCGGCGTGTGCGGCCCCGGCCGCTCACCGCTGCGGCTCCCCGAGGCTCCGGCCGCTCACGGCGCCGGCGGGCGGGAGACCTGGCGCACGAGCGGCACGATCCGCAGCGGCACCGGGTTCTCCATGACGATCGCCGTCGAGGCGCGGACGATGCCCGCGAAGCCCACCACCCGGTCGATGACGCGCTGGAGGTCGGCGTTGGAGCGGGCCACCAGCCGGCAGAGCATGTCGCCGTGCCCGGTGATGGTGTGCAGCTCCAGCACCTCCGGCACGCTCGCCAGGTGCGCGCGGACGTCGGCGCCCTGCCCCTGGGTGATCTCCAGCGTGGCGAAGGCGGTCACCGGGTAGCCGAGTGCGGCGGGGTCGACGTCCGGGCCGAAGCCGCGGATGACACCGGTGCTCTGGAGCCGGTCCAGCCGGGCCTGCACCGTGCCCCGGGCCACGCCGAGCCGCCGTGAGGCCTCCAGGACGCCGATCCGGGGTTCCGCCGCGAGCAGCTCCAGCAGCCTGCCGTCCAGCGTGTCGACACCCATCGCCCGCCTCCCATGGTCATTGTGTACAGATCGTCCGATGGTTCTGGCATACCACTGAACAGATTGTCCAGTCACTCTGCGAACTATTGCGCACCCTGTGGAACGGAGGGACCCTGCGCCTATGACTGAGACCCTTCAGAACGCCCAGACCTCCCGGCAGGACGACCCCTTCCCGGTCAAGGGAATGGACGCGGTCGTGTTCGCCGTCGGCAACGCCAAGCAGGCGGCGCACTACTACTCCACCGCCTTCGGCATGCGCCTGGTGGCCTACTCCGGACCGGAGAACGGCAACCGGGAGACGGCCAGCTACGTCCTGGAGTCCGGCTCCGCGCGGTTCGTGCTGACCTCGGTCATCAAGGAGTCCACCGAGCACGGCCGGTTCCTGGCCGAGCACGTCGCCCGCCACGGTGACGGCGTGGTGGACCTGGCCATCGAGGTGCCGGACGCCCGCGCCGCCTACGCCTACGCCGTCGAGCACGGCGCCACCGGCCTCACCGAGCCCTACGAGCAGAAGGACGAGAACGGCACCGTCGTCCTGGCCGCCATCGCCACCTACGGCCAGACCCGCCACACGCTGGTGGAACGTTCCGGTTACGACGGCCCCTACCTGCCCGGCTACGTCGCGGCCGAGCCGATCGTGGCGCCCGCCGAGAAGCGCACGTTCCAGGCCATCGACCACTGCGTCGGCAACGTCGAACTCGGCAAGATGAACGAGTGGGTGACCTTCTACAACAAGGTCATGGGCTTCACCAACATGAAGGAGTTCGTCGGCGACGACATCGCCACCGAGTACTCGGCGCTGATGTCCAAGGTCGTCGCGGACGGCACCAAGAAGGTGAAGTTCCCGATCAACGAGCCCGCGGTCGCGAAGAAGAAGTCGCAGATCGACGAGTACCTGGAGTTCTACGGCGGCCCGGGCGTCCAGCACATCGCCCTCGCCACGAACGACATCGTCTCGACCGTCCGCGCGATGCGGGCCGCGGGCGTGCGCTTCCTGGACGTGCCGGACACCTACTACGACACCCTCGGCGAGTGGGTCGGCGACACCCGCGTCCCGATCGACGAGCTGCGCGAGCTGAAGATCCTCGCCGACCGCGACGAGGACGGCTACCTGCTCCAGATCTTCACCAAGCCCGTGCAGGACCGGCCGACCGTGTTCTTCGAGATGATCGAGCGCCACGGCTCGATGGGCTTCGGCAAGGGCAACTTCAAGGCCCTGTTCGAGGCGATCGAGCGCGAGCAGGAGCGCCGCGGCAACCTCTGAGCCGCCACCGCCCACCGCGAGCGGCCTTGTGCCGGACGGCCGTACAGCCGTCCGGTGCAAGGCCGTTGCCGCCGTCCCGCGCGGCTGGCACGCTGAACCGCATGGCTGACAGCGCGGGTGGTGCGGGCGGTGCGGGCACGGTGACCGAACGGCTCCTGGACGGCCTGCCCGCCGAGGCCGTCCTCACCGATCCCGACGTCCAGGCCGCCTACGCGCGCGACCACGCGGGCTTCTGCCCCGCCGGCACCCCCGCCGTCGTCGTCCTGCCCCGCACGGTGGAGCAGGTGCAGCACGTGCTCCGCACGGCGACGGCGACCCGGACGCCCGTCGTCCCCCAGGGCGCCCGCACGGGCCTGTCCGGCGCCGCCAACGCCACGGACGGCTGCATCGTGCTGTCGCTGGTCAGGATGGACCGCATCCTGGAGATCAGCCCCGTCGACCGGATCGCCGTCGTCGAGCCGGGCGTCGTCAACGCCACCCTCTCGCGGGCCGTCGCCGAGCACGGCCTCTTCTACCCGCCGGACCCCTCCAGCTGGGAGGAGTGCACGATCGGCGGCAACATCGGCACCGCCTCCGGCGGGCTGTGCTGCGTCAAGTACGGCGTCACCGCCGAGTACGTGCTCGGCCTCGACGTCGTCCTCGCCGACGGGAGGCTGGTGTCCACCGGCCGGCGCACCGCCAAGGGCGTCGCCGGGTACGACCTCACCCGGCTGTTCGTCGGCTCCGAGGGCAGCCTCGGCGTCGTCGTCAAGGCGGTGCTCGCGCTGCGTCCCGAGCCGCCGCGCTCCCTCGCCCTGGCCGCCGAGTTCCCCACGCCCGAGGCCGCCTGCGACGCGGTGTGCCGGATCATGGCGGGCGACGGCGGCCCCGGGCACACGCCCGCCCTGCTGGAGCTCATGGACCGCACCACCCTGCGCGCCGTCAACGAGCTCACCCGGATGGGCCTGCCCGAGACCACCGAGGCCCTCCTCCTCGCGGCCTTCGACACCCCCGACGCCGCCGCGGACCTCGCGGCCGTCGCCGCGCTGTGCCAGGCCGCCGGGGCCACCGAGGTCGTCCCCGCGGAGGACACCGCCGAGTCCGAGCTGCTGCTCGCGGCCCGGCGCTCCGCCCTGGTGGCGCTGGAGCGGCTCGGCGGCGCGACCCTCATCGACGACGTCTGCGTCCCCCGCAGCCGTCTGGCCGACCTGCTGAAGGGCGTCACCGCCATCGCCGACCGCACCGGGCTCACCATCGGCGTCTGCGCCCACGCCGGTGACGGCAACTCCCACCCCGTCGTCTGCTTCGACGCCGCCGACCCCGGGGAGGCCGTCCGGGCGCACGCCGCGTTCGACGAGATCATGGCCCTCGGGCTGGAGCTGGAGGGCACGATCACCGGCGAGCACGGCGTCGGGCTGCTGAAGAAGGAGTGGCTGGCCCGGGAGCTCGGCCCCGTCGGCCTGGAGCTGCACCGGGGTGTGAAGCAGGTCTTCGACCCCCTCGGGCTGCTCAACCCCGGCAAGCTTTTCTGACCTCCCCGCCCCCCGCGGGCCCCGTTCGCCGCACGCGGCCGGTCGGCCCGTTGGCGGAACCCGCGCCCGCGGGCGAACGTGGGATGAGGAGGCCGAGAGATGACCAACACGCCAGCACCGTGTCACCGCCGCAGGGCCGCGCCGTGAACCGGCCGGTCGTCGTGGGCGTCGACGGTTCCCCGTCGAGCCTGGAAGCCGTCGCCGTGGCGGCCCGCGAGGCGCGGCTGCGCCGCTGCCCGCTGGAGGTCGTGCACGCGTTCGTCTGGCTGGCCCTGCGCGTGCCCCCTCGCCCACCGGCGCTGGGCCCGGCCGAGGACGAGCTGCTCGGTCCCGTCGAGGGCGGGCTGCGGGACCAGGCCGAGCGCGCGGTGGCCCTCGCCGTGGAGCGCGCCCGCGCCGAGGAACCCGAGGTGGCGGTCACCGGCGCGGTCGTGCCGGGCGAGACGGTGCCGGTTCTGGAGGACCGCTCGCGCGACGCGGTGCTGCTCGTGGTCGGCAGCCGGGGCCGGGGCGGGTTCACCGGGCTGGTCCTGGGCTCCACGGCGGTGCACCTGGCCGCGCACGGCCACTGCCCGCTGCTGGTCGTGCGCGGCACCCGGGACGACACGCGCCCCGTCCTCCTCGGCGTCGACGGTTCGCCGGCCGGCGCGGCGGCGGCCGACTTCGCCTTCGCGGAGGCCGCCCTCCGGGGCACCGGCGTCCTGGCCCTGCACGCGTGGACCCCGTGGAACGTGAAGGCACCGCGTCCGGAGGACCCGGCGGCTCCCTACGCCCTGGAACAGGGGGAACTCGCCGCCGGCGAGGAACGGGTGCTGGCCGAGGCCCTGGCCGGACGGACGGAGCGCCACCCGGAGGTCCCGGTCGAGCACGAGGTCCTCCGCGGCGGGACGCGCGAGGCGCTGATCGAGAGGAGCGAGCGGGCCGGGCTCGTGGTCGTCGGGGCCCGGGGGCATGGCGGGTTCACCGGACTGCTCCTCGGCTCGGTCAGCCAGGCCGTCCTCCACCACGCCCACTGCCCGGTCGCCGTCGTCCGAGGGCACGATGCCCGGCACTGAGGCCACCGGGACCTCCCGCCCACCCGGCGGCCGGCACCGGGCCGAGGCGCACCACGCGCTGGTGGCGCACGAGGTCGTGCTGTTGCTGGAGACGGACGCCGAGCGCGGCCTGAGCGGGGCGGAGGCCGCGCGGCGGCTGGAACGGTTCGGCCCCAACCTGCTCCCCCCGGCCACCGGGGGGAGCCTGCTGCGGCGGATTCTGCGCCAGTTCCACCACCCGCTGATCTACGTCCTCCTCGTCGCGGGCGCCGTCACCGCCGCGCTGGGAGAGTACGTCGACTCGACGGTGATCTTCGCCGTCGTCCTCGTCAACGCGCTCATCGGGTTCGTGCAGGAGTCGAAGGCCGAGGCGGCCCTGGAGGGGCTGCGGGCGATGGTGCGCACCACGGCCACCGTCGTGCGCGAGGGGCGGGAGCACACCGTGCCCTCGGCGGAGCTGGTCCCCGGCGACCTCGTCGTCGTCGAGGCCGGCGACAGGGTTCCGGCCGACGTCCGGCTGGTGGGGGTGGCGGAACTGCGGGTGGACGAGTCGGCGCTCACCGGGGAGTCCGTTCCGGTGACCAAGGACGAGGTGGTGCTGCACCCGGAGACCCCGGTCGCCGACCGTCGGAACATGACGCACTCCGGGACGCTGGTGACGGCCGGACGGGGCGCGGGCGTCGTCGTGGCCACCGGTCCGGAGACGGAACTGGGCGCCATCCACCGCCTGGTGGGTTCCGCCGAGACCTTGGCCACGCCCCTGACCGCCAAGCTCGCCGCCTTCAGCAGGACCCTGACGGTGGTGATCCTGTCGCTGGCGGCGGTGACGTTCGCGATCGGACTCGTCCGCGGCGAGGAGGCGGTGCGGATGTTCACCGCCGCCGTCGCCCTGGCGGTGGGCGCGATCCCCGAGGGGCTGCCGGCCGCCGTCACCATCACGCTCGCCATCGGGGTCGTCCGGATGGCCCGTCGCCGCGCGGTGATCCGACGACTGCCCGCCGTCGAGACGCTGGGCGGCACCACGGTCATCTGCTCGGACAAGACGGGCACCCTGACCGAGAACCAGATGACGGTGCGGACGCTGTGGACCCCCGACGGCACCACCTACCAGGCGACGGGGAGCGGTTACGCCCCCTCGGGCACCGTGTGCGACGCCGACGGCACCGTCGTCACCGCCGACGCGAGCCACGCCCTGCGGTGGTGTCTGCTCGCGGGCGCCGCCTGCAACGACGCCGCCCTCACGCACACCGGGGGCGGCTGGGAACTGCGCGGCGATCCCACCGAGGGCGCGATGCTCGTCGTGGCGGGCAAGGCGGGCCTGCGAGCGGACGAGGTGGCCGAACGCCTCCCCCGGAACGACACGATCGCCTTCAGCTCGGAGCGGCGGTACATGGCCACCCTCCACGACGACGCCGCCTCGGGCGCCTCCGTGGTGCTGGCCAAAGGGGCCACCGAACGCGTCGTCGGCCTGTGCGCCGAGCAGATGGCCGCCGACGGCGGCACCCGGCCGCTGGACCGCGCCACTGTCCTGGCCGCGGCCGAGCGGCTGGCGGCCGAGGGGCTCCGCGTGCTGGCGACGGCGGCGCGCCCGGCCGCCGAACCGGCCGCCTTCAGCGAGCGGGAGCTGCCCGGCACCCTCGTCCTCACCGGGCTCCAGGCCATGCTGGACCCGCCGCGTCCGGCCGCCACCGCCGCCGTCGGCGCCTGCCACGACGCGGGCATCACCGTCAAGATGGTCACGGGGGACCACGCGGCCACCGCGTCCGCCGTCGCCGGACGGATCGGCCTGCTGACCGGGCCGCGTCCGGGGGAGGGCGAGGTGCGCACGGGCACCGACCTCGCCGCGCTGACCGCGCGGGAGTACCCCGCGGCGGTCGACCGAGCCCGCGTCCTCGCCCGCGTCTCGCCCGAGCAGAAGCTCGGGCTCGTCCGGGCCCTGCAGGAGCGCGGCCAGGTCGTGGCCATGACCGGGGACGGCGTCAACGACGCCCCGGCCCTGCGGCAGGCCGACGTCGGAGTCGCCATGGGCCGCAGCGGTACCGAGGTGGCCAAGGACGCGGCCGACATGGTGCTCACCGACGACGACTTCGCCACCATCGAGGCCGCCGTCGAGGAGGGCCGCGGCGTCTTCGACAACCTCACCAAGTTCGTTGTGTGGACCCTGCCGACGAACATGGGCGAGGGCCTGGTGATCCTGGTGGCCGTGCTGCTGGGCAGCACGCTGCCGATCCTGCCCACGCAGATCCTGTGGATCAACATGACGACGGCCGTCGCGCTCGGGCTGATGCTCGCCTTCGAACCGAAGGAGAGGGGCGTCATGAACCGGCCGCCCCGCGATCCCGCCCGCCCACTGCTCACCCGGGCCCTGGTCGTACGGGTGCTGCTGGTCTCGGCCCTGCTGATCGCCGGTTCCTGGTGGGTGTTCGGCTGGGAGCGCGACGCGGGCGCGAGCCTGGCGGAGGCGCGTACCGCAGCGGTGAACCTGTTCGTCGCCGTGGAGGTGCTGTACCTCTTCAGCTGCCGCTCGCTGACCCGTCCGGCCTGGCGACTCGGCCTGTTCGGCAACCGGTGGGTTGTCGGCGGCGTGCTCATCCAGGTGCTCGGGCAGCTCGCCCTGACCTACATGCCGACGATGAACCACCTCTTCCACACCGCGCCCATCAGCGCGCGGACATGGCTGCACATCCTGGGCGTCGCCCTGCTCGCCGGGCTCGTCATCGCCGTCGACAAACGGCTGCGCCCGGCGCCCGGTTAGCGGGCGGTCCACACAGCCATCCCGCGGACCGTCGACCACGGCCCGGGGAGGACGCGACAAGGAGACAAAGAGACCATGGGACAAGGAGAGGATTCCGATGGACAAGCTCGTGTTCGCCGTCATCGTGGTGGGGCTCTGGATCGCCATCGGACTCGTCACCGCGTGGTGGATGGCGCGCCGGGGTCACCGCGACCCGGGCTGGATCCTCATGGCGGCGTTCTTCGGCCCGGCGCTGGCCCTGGCCGCGAGCGAGCGCGTCCAGCGGCGTCCCCGGATGCTGGCTCTCACCGAGTCCGGGAGCCCGGCGCCCGACGGGGTGCGGGTCCTCGTCGGCGTGGACGGGTCCCCCGCCTCGGAGGCCGCCGTCGACCTCGCCGTCCGCCTCGTGGCCCAGGGCTCGGGGACGCTGACGGCCGCGGAGGTCCTCGACTACGACGCGGCCGAGTCCGCCGAGAAGGTGGCCGCGGCCCAGGACCGGCTCATCGCCACCGCGCGACGCGTCGGTGGCCGCGTCGCGCGGTGCGAGGTCCTGTCGGGGCCGCCCGCCAAGGCGCTGGCCCGCTTCAGCCGGGAGCAGGGCATCGACGTCGTCGTGGTGGGCAGCCACGGCCGGGGCCTGTCCAAGAAGCTCCTGGGCGATGTCGCTCACGGGCTGCTCCACGAGTCGGCCGTCCCGGTGCTGGTGGTCAGCCGTCCCGCCGCACGGGCGGACAGCCCGCCGGCCGGACGCTCCGCCCCGGGCGGGTGAGTTGCCCTCGGTAGGGCGGTCCCACCGGCCAGGGGTCCGGCCTACGGGACCGCCCCTCACACGCCCGGCTCCTCGCTGAGCAGCGCCCCCAGTTCCTCGTCCAGATCCAGTTCGGCCGACTCCTGACCCGGCGGCACCAGCCGAAGGGTGCGCTCCACCCACGCCGCCACCGGCCCCGAAGGCGCCTGGAGCAGCGCCTCGCCCTCGGGCGAGCTGAGCGCCACGCACATCACGCTGCGCCCCGGCGTCCGCCCCGCCAGACCGGGGGAGAGCGGCCACACCCGCACGTCCCCGTGGCCGGACGGCCGGAAGACGCCCTCCATGAGGAGTTCTCTGGCGAACGTCCAGTGCACGGGGTGCGCCGAGCCGATGTGGAAGGAGACGTGGACGGCGTATGGGTCGTCGGTGCGGTAGAGGAGCTTCGCCGGGACGGAGGTGCTGTGCTCCGGCGAGAGCACCAGAGTCATCTCCAGTTCTCGTTCGACGGTGGTGTGCATGACGGGATGCCCTTCCTGAATGCTGGCGTGACGCGGACTGCACCAGGTGAGAGAGCGCGGCGGCCGGATCATTACGCGACTTCGCGAAGAAATCCGCGAACGGTTCCGGTCCGGAGTGTGCGGGTCCGCCGACAGCGCGCCGAGACCCCGGCGGACTCTGGTAGATGTGGACGCTGCACACCCCAGACTTCGGCCAAGCAGATACGGGACCGGACAGATGAGCGCGCCTCCCTCGGCATCCGCCAACGGCAGCACCCCCGCAGGCTATTACCCGGATCCTTCCATCCCGGGATACATCCGCTACTGGGACGGCGTCGCGTGGGTACCGGGGACCAGCCGCCCCGAACCACGCCCCGGCGAGCCGCTTCCCGAGCCGCCGGCCGGGGTCCGTCCGCCCGCCGTTCCGGAGCCCCGGGCCGCCACGCCGGAACCCCGGGCCGCCACGCCCGCCGCCGAGCCCCGGGACGCCGTCCCCACGCCGTCCCGGAACGCCGCACCCGCACCCGCACCCGCACCCGTGCCCGCCGCCGAGCCGCGGGACGCCGCCCCGGTGCCGCGGGGCTCCGTGCCCGCCGAGGAGACCGGCCCCGTCTTCCTGGACGACCAGCCGGGTCCGTCCGACGCCCGGCCGGAGGGGCGGCAGGTGACGCCGCGCCAGGCCGCCGCGGAGCCCGACGGCCAGGCACGCCCCGAGCCCGCCGCGGCCTGGCGGGCGGACGCCTCCCGGCAGTCCGGCTTCGGCGCGGACGCGGACCGCCGCGTCTCCTGGGGCGCCGGAGGCGGTGCGGGCGCC
>NZ_JABLSI010000026.1 GCF_019303475.1 Streptomyces sp. JJ38 | reverse complement strand
GGCTCCGGCTCGGCGGCGACCGGCTGCGGCGCGGCGGCGGGCTCCGGCTCGACGGCGGCCTCGGGGGCCTGGGCGGGCGCCGGGGCGGGTTCCGGCTCCGGCTCGGGTGCCGGGGCCGGAGCACCGGCCGGGGCGGTCGCCTTGCGGCTGGCCCGGCGGCGCTTGCGCGGGTAGCGGGAGGCTGCCTTCTCGGCCTCGGCGACGCTGCTGAACAGCTCCTCGTCGGGCTCGAAGGCGGGCTCGGGCAGGGCCTTGGGAGCTTCCTCGACCAGCACCTCGGCCACGGGCTCGGGCTCCGGCTCGACGGCGGCCGGAACCTCGGCCGGTGCCGGCTGTGCCTCCGGCTGGGCCGCGCCCTTGCCCTTCTTCTTCCGCTTGCCGCCACCGCCGCCGGCGGCGTGCGCCTGGTCCATGTGAACGAGGAGTCCGCGGCCGTTGCAGTGGGCGCACTGCTCCGAGAAGGACTCCAGCAGCCCCTGCCCGACGCGCTTGCGGGTCATCTGCACGAGGCCGAGCGAGGTCACCTCGGCGACCTGGTGCTTGGTGCGGTCCCGGCCGAGGCACTCCAGGAGCCGGCGCAGGACGAGGTCCCGGTTCGACTCCAGCACCATGTCGATGAAGTCGATCACGATGATGCCGCCCAGGTCGCGCAGCCGCAGCTGGCGCACGATCTCCTCGGCGGCCTCCAGGTTGTTCCTGGTGACCGTCTCCTCCAGGTTTCCGCCCTGGCCGGTGAACTTGCCGGTGTTGACGTCGACGACGACCATCGCCTCGGTCCGGTCGATCACCAAGGAGCCGCCGCTGGGCAGCCAGACCTTCCGGTCCAGCGCCTTCATCAGCTGCTCGTCGATGCGGTACGTGGCGAAGACGTCGACCTCCGACGTCCACTTCTGCAGCCGCTCCGAGAGGTCGGGCGCGACGTGCGACACGTAGCCGTGGATCGTCTCCCAGGCCTCGGCGCCGCTGATGACGACCTTGCTGAAGTCCTCGTTGAAGATGTCCCGGACGACCCGGACGGTCATGTCGGGCTCGCCGTAGAGCAGCGTCGGCGCGTTGCCCTTCTGGGCCTTCTTCTGGATGTCCTCCCACTGCGCCTGGAGCCGCGTGACGTCGCGCGCCAGCTCCTCCTCGCTCGCGCCCTCGGCCGCGGTGCGCACGATCACGCCCGCGTTCTCGGGCACGACCTTCTTGAGGATCTGCTTCAGCCGGGAGCGCTCGGTGTCGGGCAGCTTGCGGCTGATGCCGGTCATCGAGCCCTCGGGCACGTAGACCAGGTAGCGGCCGGGCAGCGACACCTGGCTGGTCAGCCGGGCGCCCTTGTGGCCGATCGGGTCCTTGGTGACCTGCACCAGCACCGACTGGCCCGACTTCAGCGCGGTCTCGATCCGGCGCGGCCCCCCGGAGACGCCGAGCGCCTCGAAGTTGACCTCACCGGCGTACAGCACGGCGTTGCGGCCCTTGCCGATGTCGACGAAGGCCGCCTCCATCGAGGGCAGCACGTTCTGGACCTTGCCCAGGTAGACGTTGCCGACGTAGGAGGTGGACTGCTCCTTGTTGACGAAGTGCTCGACGAGGACGTCGTCCTCCAGCACCGCGATCTGGGTGCGCTCGCCGCTCTGCCGGACGATCATCTCGCGCTTGACCGCCTCGCGGCGGGCGAGGAACTCGGCCTCGGTGATGATCGGCACCCGTCGGCGGCCCTGCTCGCGGCCCTCGCGGCGGCGCTGCTTCTTGGCCTCCAGCCGCGTCGAGCCCTTGATGGCCTGGACGCCGTCGCCCTCGTCGGCCTTCTTCTTGCGCGGCTCGCGGACCTTGACGACGGTGCGCTCCGGGTCGTCCCCGGTGGCTTCGGCCGGGGCGGCGCCCTCGTCCCCGCTGCGACGGCGACGGCGGCGACGGCGGCGGGAGCTGCTCGTGGAGGACGGGCCCTCCCCGGCGTCCTCGCCCTCCTCGGCGCCGGACTCGGCGGGCTCCTCCGCGCCCTCGCCCGCCTCCTCGGCGGACGGCTGCCCGGCGGCGTCCTCGGCGGTCTCCGCCTCGCCGCGACGGCGGCGACGGCCGCCCCGGCGACGGCGGCGGGAGGGCCGCTCGGCGCCCTCCTCGGCCTCGTCACGGCCCTCGCCCTCGGGCTCCTCCGCAGGCTCGGCGGCCTCCGCCGGTTCGCCCTGCTCGCGCTCGGGGGTCCCCCGTTCGCCGCGCTCGGCGGCCTCGCCGCCCCGACGGCGGCGACGACGGCGGGCCGGGGGCTCCTCGACCGCCGGCTCCTCCTCGGCCTCCGCCTCGGCGGCCTCGGCCTCAGCGGCCGCGGCCACGGAGTGGGGCGTCTGGAAGGTGGGCTCGGTGAAGACCGGGGGCTGGAACAGCGCGGTCGAGGCGAGCGCGGGTGCGGTACGGCCACGCCCCACGGGCTCGGCCGCGGCCGACCGCCGCGCGCGCGGCTCCTTCACCGGGGCGGGCGCCGGGCTCTCGGCCTCGGCTGCCTCGGCCGGCTCCTCGCTCTGCTCCGTCTCCTCGGCCGGCTCCTCCGCGGCCTTCGCCGCGGACTCCTCGCTCACCGAGGTCTCGGCGGCGGGCGGTGCCGCGGCCTTGCGGGTGGCCCGGCGCCGACTGCGCGGGGGTTTCGCCTCGGCGGGGGCTGCGGGAGCCTCGGCCGTGGTCGCGGCGGAGGCGTCCGCGGCCGGCTCGGTGGCGGCCTCGGCACTCGCCTCGGGGGCGGTCTCCACCGTCACGGCGGCCTCCTCGGCGGCCGTGCTGGCGGAGGCGGGCGGCCCGGCGGGCCGCGACGCGGCGCGACGCCGCCTGCGCGGCGGCAGCGTGTCGCTCGGCGTGGTGTCGTCCGTGCCCTCCACGGGCGTGGAGTCTGTCGGTTCGAGCATGCGGGGGTTTCTCCCGTCACGCTCCCGGATGCCACGCCTGCGCTCGCCGCGGATACGCGGCATCGATTCGGTGTCGCGGTCCGGGGCGCGGGCGCCGCACGGGAGCTGTCGTCTCACTCGCCGGTTCCGGGCCATCCGGCCCGGCTACGGCGAAAGTCTGTCGGTGTGTGCGCCGGCCGTACGGCGGTACCCGGGTGGCTCCCTGGGTGCCTGGCACGTCGGCGGCGCCTCGACTCCGGCCCTACGCGGCGGGTCCCGGCGCCGTCGCGACGGGGGTAGCGTCGCGGTCGGGCGCCAACGGATCGGCCACCGTGCCGCTCTCCTCATCCAGCGGCCCCTGCGCCAGCCTGGTCACCCCTGCGGGGACCGGCGGCGCCAGGCCGGCCGCTGCGCGGAGACCGGACAGGACGTCGTCGGGTCGTACGGCGGGTGTCAGGTGCCGCACTACCAGCCGCAGTATCGCACAGCCACCCTGTTCCGGCCTATCGGGTCCGCCCTCGGGCCCGTCGGCCACGGCCTCCAGCGAGGCCACCGCGGCACGGGCGTCGAAGGTCCGCAAGCCCTTTTTCGTCTCCCGGCTCACCTCGACGCTGGAGGCGTCCAGGAAGACCCGGACGGCCCGCTCGGCCTCGGCGGGCTCGACGCCGTCGAGCCGCAGTTCCCAGCGGGACGCGGTGAGCCGGTCCGCGAAGCCGGAGGTGTGCGCCTCGACCGCGTCCAGCACGTCGAGCCCCGCCGGCAGGGAGGCGTCCAGGAGCCGCCGGAGGTGTTGCGGATCGCGCCGCTCGGCGAGGGCGATCTCCAGGTACTCGGCCTCGCTGGCGGTACCGGTGGGCGCGGCGTTCGCGTACGACACCTTCGGGTGCGGCGTGAACCCGGCCGAGTACGCCATCGGCACCTCGGCGCGGCGCAGCGCCCGCTCGAAGGCGCGCTGGAAGTCGCGGTGGCTGGTGAACCTCAGGCGGCCACGCTTGGTGTAGCGCAGACGGATGCGCTGCACCGCGGGTGCGGGCGGCGGGCCTTCGGGCTGTCGCTTCCCCAGGGGTCCTTCTCCTTGCTGAACGCGCCCCGCGGGGCGCTGGTCGTCCTGTCTCCAGCCTAATGGGCGGTGTGCCGCGGGCTCAGCCGGTGCGCTCGCGCGCGGTCGTCGGCGCCCAGTACCGCAGCTTCCCAGCGCGCTGGTCCTCGAAGATCCCACCGCAGTTCTCGATCACCCTGCGGGAGGCGAGGTTGTCGTGGTCGCAGGTGACGAGCACCGGGTCGACGCCCAGCTCGGCGGCGTACGGGAGCGCGGCGCGCAGCATGGCCGTGGCGTGTCCTCGGCGGCGGGCGGAGGGACGCACGTCGTACCCGATGTGCCCGCCCCACTCCAGGAGCCGCCCGTTGAGCCGGTGGCGCAGGGCCAGCCGTCCGAGATAGGTGTCGCCCTCGACCCACCACCACGTGGTGGAGGGCACGTGCCCCGGCGGCCGCGGCGTCTCGGGCAGGGCGTCGGCGCGGACGGCGGCGACGTACGCGGCGAAGCCCTCCGGGGTGCCCCACCGTGGCCCGTACAGCCGGATGTCGCGGCCGACCATCGAGCCGTCCTCCGCGGCACCGCGGCCCTCCGCGCGCAGCTCGTCCATGGCTTCCAGGAAGGAGGCGTGGACGCGGACGGTCGGCAGGAGGAGCTCGGGCACGAAAGCCATTCCACCACGCCTGCGCAGGGGCTGGCGGACCGGCCGGACGTGTCCGGGCAGGGCAGCCGACCCGCGGACAGCACGCCTAGGCCCCCGCAGGGGGGCTGCTCGCGGTGGGGGTGGCGGTGGGCGTCGGAACGCCGCGGAGATCGACGCCCGCGTCGCAGACCGCCGGCGGGAGCGCCACGTCGGTCCCCCGCAGGCGCACCTCGGTCCGGCCCTCGGCGTCCTCGGTGAACGCGACCGTGCACACCACCTGCCGTACCCCCAGGTCGTCGAGCTCGGCGAGGGCGACCGGCAGCATCACCTCCACCCCGCCCCCCGGGTGGGACACCGACCGGGCGACGCCCTCGTACGGGAACTCGGGCAGGCCGTCGGTGAGCCCGGCCCGGCGTTCCCCCGGCCGCGGCCCGGCGAAGAGTTCCGCGAGCGTCTGCGGCGTCGACACGCCCGGTCCGGGCGTGTCGACGAGCGACGGTTCGGCTGAGTCGGGCGCGCCGAGCGCCTCGTCCACGAAGCGGATCACGGGCATCAGCCGCCCGTCGAGCGATCGGAGGAACAGGACCATCCCGTTCGGCGGGTACGGGTAGACCTCGACCTCGGCCGGGGCGCCCGCTTCGATGACACCGGTCTCCGGGACGCCACAGCCGCCGAGCAGCAGCGCGGCGAGGGCGGAGAGGGCCGGGAGGGAGGTGCGGCGTCGTCTCATGCCGGTGCCTCCCCCGGGTGCAACGGCATCTCGACGGTGAAGACGGCACCGGTTCCGCCCGCCCGGTTCGCGGCGCGGACGGTGCCGCCGTGCAGCCGGACGTTCTCCACCGTGATGGCCAAACCCAGACCGCTGCCGGCCGAGCGGGTGCGGGCCGCGTCGGCCTTGTAGAAGCGGTCGAAGACGTGCGGGAGTACGTCCGGCCGGATGCCCGGCCCCCGGTCGGCGACCTCGGTGACCAGCCATGCCGTCCCGTCGGCCCCCGTGGCGGTGCGCAACGTCACGGACACGGGTGCGCCGCCGTGCCGCAGCGCGTTGCCGACGAGGTTGGCGACGACGATGTCGAAGCGGCGTGGGTCGAGGCGGGCACGGATGCCCTCCGGCAGGTCGGTGACGATTCCGTCGGTCCAGCGCCGCCGCTCCAGCGTCTTGCGTATGGTCTCCGCGGCGTCGACCTCGTCGGTGTTCAGCTCGGCCACGCGGGCGTCGAACCGGGAGATCTCCATCAGGTCCTCCACCAGCACCGCGAGCTTCCCGGTCTCCGCGCTGATCAGACGGACGGCGCGCGCGGTGTCGGCGTCGAAGCGGCCCGCGTCCTCGTCGAGGACCTCGGTGACGGCGAGCATGCCCGCGAGCGGGGTGCGCAGTTCGTGTGAGACGTCGGAGGCGAAGCGGCGGGCGCGCGCCTCCGCCTGACGCAGCTCGTTAACGGAGCGCTCCAGTTCGCCGGCGGACTCGTTGAACGTCCGCGCCAGGTCGGCGAGCTCGTCACCGCCCCGCACCTGGATGCGGGTGTCGAGACGGCCACTGCCCATGGAGCGGGCGGCCTTGCGCAGCTCGCGCACCGGGCGCAGCACGCTGCGGGCGGCGATCAGCGCGGGCACGAGGGCGATGGCGAGGCCGGGGAGCGCGCCGTCCCGGGCGGCGGCGACGAGCGCCTCCACGTTCGCCTGCTCCTCGGGCATGGGCATCACCGCGAACAGGACGAGCCCGGTCGGCAGCACCCGGTCCTTCTCGATCTCGTACACAACCGGCATACCCATGGCCAGATACGGCACGCCGTCCTTGACGACGCGTTGGAAGCTGCCGCGCGGACTGGCGTGGACCCTGCGGCGCAGTTCGGCCGTGATCACCGAGGACCTGGGGTTGGTCGCGGAGGAGAGGCGGACCGAGCCGTACTCGGCGTAGACGTACCACGGGTGCGGCCTGCCCTCACGGGCCATACCGCGCAGGGCGAACTCCAGGTCGGGCTCGCTCACCGGCAGGTGGATGCCGAGATCGCCCACGTGAGCGCGGAAAGAGGAGACCGCGGTGTCCTGGGCGGTCTGCAGGACGGCGTTGCGGGCCTCCCGGAAGGTGAGCGTGGCGGTCGTCCCCGCGCTGACGGCGGCCACCAGCAGGAACGCCAGCACGAGGCGGGTCCGCAGGCCGAAGGGACGGCGGCGCCGTTCACCGGTGGTCCCCCTGCGGCGCGACGGCCCGCCCGGCCGCGAGGGCCGGAGCCTCACAGCGGTCCGAAGCGGTAACCGAAGCCCCGCAGGGTCTGTATGTAGCGCGGGCTCCCCGGAACGTCCTCGATCTTGTTGCGCAGCCGCCGCACACACGCGTCCACGAGCCGGGCGTCACCGTGGTAGCTGTGCTCCCACACGTGCTCGAGGAGCTGCTGGCGGCTGAAGACCTGGCCGGGCGCGGCGGACAGGTGCAGGAGCAGTCGCATCTCGGAGGGTGCGAGGGCGAGCCGGTCGCCGTTCTTGGCCACGGTGAGCCCGGAGCGGTCGATGGCCAGCTCACCGTGGAACTCGACCTCAAACCGCCCGCCACCGGGTTCCTCGACCCGGCGCAGCACGGCCCGGATGCGCGCCTCGATGACCTCGGTACGCGCCGGTTTGACGATGTAGTCGTCCGCGCCGGCCTCCAGGCCGACGACGACGTCGAAGTCGTCGCCGCGGGCGGTGAGCATGATGATCGGCAACTGGCTGTCGTCCCGCACCCTGCGGCAGACCTGTACGCCGTTCATGCCGGGCAGCATCAGGTCGAGCAGCAGCAGGTCGGGCTGGAACTCGCGCAGGGCGGCGAGCCCGGCCTCACCGGTGCCCGCGGTCCGCACCTCGTGGCCGCGTCGGCGCAGCCCGAGTTCCACACCCTCGCGTACGGAGGGGTCGTCTTCGATCAGGAGTACGCGAGGCATGTCATCAGTATCCAGACGGTCGGGTTCGGTCCGGCGCCGAGCCGGGGTCACGAGCGGCGGCGGAGCCGCGCGAGGGCCGTACCGACGAGAGCGTCGATCTCGGCGAGCCGCAGCGGCCGGGCGAGCAGGAGGAAGACGGCGGCGATCGCCGCCGCCCCGGCCCCGGTGGCCGCGAGGGGGCCGCCGGCCTCCGCCCAGCGGGCGGCGCCGTACCCGAGTGCCGTAGCCGGCACGGCGGCGGCCAGCAGCCGCGCCTGCGCGGCGAGAGCGCCCACCGGCGCGCGGCGGGACCGCTTCGCGCGCGCGTCGCCGGGCTCGCCGCGCAACACCAGACGGCGCCGGAGGACGAGGGCGGTCACGGCCCAGCCCGCCCACAGCGCCAGCGAGTACCCGCCGGCGATGCCGGTCACCGCCCAGCGCGCGGGCAGCAACACGTACGCCACCACCGCCAGGCCCGCGTTGAGGCCCGCGATCACCAGGTTGAGGAAGAACGGAGTGCGGGTGTCGGACAGCGCGTAGAACGTGCGGGAGAGGACGTACTGCCCGCTGAAAGCGATCAGCCCGGGCGCGAACGCCATCAGCGTGCCCGCCATGACGGCGACGGCCGCCGCGTCCGTCTCGCCGTACTGGAAGACGAGCGCCAGCACCGGCTGGGCGAGGGCGAAGAGCGCGCAGGCCGCCGGAACGACGGCCGCCGCGCTCGTGCGCAGCGCGTACGACACGTCGCGCCGCACCGCGGCGATGTCGGCGTCGGCCGCCGCCGAGCTCATCCGGGGCATCAGCGCCGTCACGAGCGACACCGTGATGATCCCGTGCGGGACGGACCACAGCAGGTAGGCGTTGTTGTAGGCGCTGAACCCGGCGCCGCCGTCGACGCCGGCCGCCCGCGCGTGCAGGCCCGCCGCCGTCGCCAGCCGGGTCGTCACCCAGTACGCGGCCTGGTTGGTGAGCACCAGCAGCACCAGCCAGCCGGCGTTCCGCAGCGGTCGGGTGAGCCCGCTGCCGCGCCAGTCGAAGCGGGGCCGGTAGCGGAAGCGGGCCGCGCGCAGGGCGGGCAGCAGCGCGAGGGCCTGGACGACGATGCCCGCCGTCGTCCCCCAGCCGAGCAGCGCGGTCTCGGTGGCGCCCAGCGTCCCGCCGTCGCCGGTGGCGAAGGCCGCGAGGTAGAGGCCGAAGACGGCGATGACGACGACGTTGTTGAGGACCGGCGCCCACATCATCGCGCCGAAGCGCCCGCGGGCGTTGAGCACCTGGCCGAGCAGTGTGAACAGCCCGAGGAAGAGGATCTGCGGCAGGCAGTAGCGGGCGAAGGCGACCGTCATGGCGGTCTGACCGGGCGGGTAGTCGGTGTAGGCGTCGACGATCGCGGGCGCCGCCCACACCGCGCCCGCGGTGAGCACGAGCAGGGCGAGCACGCAGACGGTGAGCAGCCGGTCGGTGTACGCGACGCCGCCGTCCTCGTGCTCCCTGGCCGCCCGGACGAGCTCGGGCACGAAGACGGCGTTGAGCGCGCCGCCGATCAGGAGCACGTAGACGATCGTGGGCAGCGAGTTCCCGACGGCGTACCCGTCGGCGACCGTCCCGACACCGATCGCGGCGGCGACGACGGCGGACCGTACGAACCCCGTCGCCCGCGACACCATCGACCCGGCGGCCATGACGAAGCCGCTGCGCAGCACGGACGGCCCCCGGGACGGCGCCGCCCCGCCGGAGGCGGGCCCCTCCGGCGCGGACCCCTCCGGCGCGGACCCGCCGGACGCCGCCGTGGCGGTCCGCGCCGTCACCGGTGCGCCAGGTACGTCTGGAACGCCCGGTACAGCGCGTGGTTGGCCGTGCCGTCCAACGGTCTCTCCCACTCCCCCAGGGTCTCGACGACGTCTCCGCCGGTCCCGAGCTTCCAGCGCAGCAGCCCGTACGGGCGGTCGTCGGGGTCGAGGGTGGAGGGTACCCCGCGCATGTCGTAGACGTCGGCGCCAAGCGCCTGGGCGTCCAGCAGCATCCGCCACTGCAGCAGGTTGGACGGGCGGACCTCGCGGCGGTGGTCGGCCGAGGCACCCGTCTGGTACCAGACGCGGCCGCCGACGTGGACCATGGTGTGGGCCGCGAGGATCTCCCCCTCGTGACGGGCGAGGTAGAGCTTCATCCGACCCGGCTCCTCCGCGTTGAAGGCCGCGTACTGACGCTCGTAGTACGCGAGCGACCGGCCGAGCCGGAAGCCGTCCCGCTCCTCCGTGATCCTCAGCAGCCGGTAGAACTCGGGCAGGTCGGACGCTCCGCCGACGACCACCTCCACCCCGGACTTCCTCGCCCGCCGCACGTTGCGCCGCCACTCCTGGTTGAGCCCGGCCCACAGGTCGTCCGGCGTCCGGCCGGTGAGCGGCACCCTGAAGACGTGCCGCGGCTGCGCGTCCCCGTCCTCCTCGCCACCGCACCGCCTCCAGCCGCGCACCCGCAGCCGCTCCGCGACGGCCGCACCCAGCGGGTCGACCTCGCTCGCCAGGACGTCCGCGAGCCGTCGGCCCGGACCGGCCGCGGCCTTCAGCCGGGCCGCGCTCCAACGGCGGTACGCGGGCGAGGGCCCGATCCGCACCGCGAACGCGCCCTCCGCGCGCAGGTACCGCAGCAGCGGGTCGAGCCAGCCGTCGATGCCGGGGTCGGCCCAGTCGGCCACGGGACCCTCCGGCAGATAGGCGAAGAACTTGCGCGTGCCCGGCAGTTGCCGCAGCAGCACCAGAGCCACCCCGGACAGCCGCCCGGACCCCGGGTCCGGACCCCAGCCCACCAGCCGGCCCCGCCAGCCCTCCTTCACCTCCGCCCACGACGGGCACTGCAGGAACGCGGCGCCCAGCGCCGTACCCTCACCGGACTCCAGAAACCGGCGGTACGCGGCCGCGGTGACGGGCCCTAGCGGTGTTTCCCGGCCGCGGACGGCCGTCACGGACAGCGCTGACACGGTGTGAGCCTCTCTCTGGGAACCCCCGGATCTCCTGGGACGCCGAGGATGCTCACAGCCGCCCTTGACCGCTCCGCGCGGCGAGTGTGACCGGACGATGACCGTTCCCCTCCAGTCGCCGTCACAGAGCCGCAGCGCCGCTCACCTGCGCTTTCTCGCTCCTACAGTCCTGGTAGAGCCACGTGGGACCACGACTTGTGATGGGGGAGACCCTTGGGCCACATACGTATGCGCGGAGCGGCCGCCGCGGCGCTGCTCCTGCCGCTCGCCGCCTGCACGTCCGCAACCGGAACGCGGGTGGCCGATGACGCGGCCGGTGGTCCGGCGGGCGGCAACGGCCCGGCGACCGTCACGGTGACGCCACACGGTGAGGACGCCCGGGCCGGGGAACCCGTCAGGGTCACGGCGTCGGGCGGCACCCTCACCTCGGTCACCGTCACCGACGCGGACGGCGGAACCCTCGCCGGCGCACTCGACGCGGACGGCGCCGGCTGGACCTCCCGGCGCAAGGCCGTCCCCGGCACCTCGTACACGGTCACCGCCGTGACGACGACCGAGGCCGGCCGGAAGAAGACGGTGAAGTCCGCGTTCACCACCGCCGAGGCCGACCGGGTGAACAAGGTCGACTGGCGGCCCGGCGCCGGGGGGACCGTCGGCATCGCCCAACCCATATCCCTCGTCTTCGACCATCCCGTCACCGACAAACCTGCTGTCGAGCGGCAGTTGAAGCTCACCACGTCCAACGACACCGAGGGCTCCTGGGCCTGGCTGGAGGACTACTCCGGCCGCGACCGGATCGACTGGCGCCCCAAGGAGTACTGGAAGCCCGGCACCGAGGTCACGCTCACCGCCGAACTGAACGGCACCGACTCCGGCGAGGGCGGCTGGTTCATCCGCGACTACTCGACCCACTTCACCATCGGCACAGCCCAGATCGTCACCGTCGACCTCGACCGCAAGCAGCTCACGCTGGTACGCGACGGTCAGGAGGTCCGCACGATCCCCGTCTCCGGCGGCACCCCCGGCGGCGACAAGCGCTCCTGGCGCGGCACCGCCGTGCTGATGGCCAAGGAGGGCACCATCCGGATGAACTCCGAGACCGTCGGCCTCGGCGACGCGTACGACAAGATGGTCGACTACTCGATGCGGCTCACCTGGTCGGGCATGTACGCCCACGCCGCCCCCTGGAACAACCGGTGGATGGGCAAGGCCAACAAGAGCTCCGGCTGCATCGGCATGCGCGACGCGGACGCCGCCTGGTTCTACGCCCAGGTCCGCCCCGGCGACCCGTTCGAGATCAAGGGCGAGGACACCAAGGGCGTCGTCGCACCGGGCAACGGCTTCGGCGCCTGGAACGTCCCCTGGCCCGACTGGCAGGCGCGCAGCGCCCTGCGGTGACCCCGCTTCCGCCGGGCGGCCACCGGGCGGGCACCACCGCGCGCCCGGTCTCCGGGTTCAACGCCGAACCCGCCACGCGTCGCACGGCTCGTCGAGCCACACGAACTCCCCCTCGGGGCTGACCGTCAGGCCGAACCGCGAGTGGCCGGGTTCCCCTGGTCCACCCACCACCGGTACGCCGCCTCGACCTCGTCCCACAGCCGCCGCGGCCCCGACTGCCACACGGGCGCGCGCTCCTCTCCGTCCCGGAACATCACGCAGGCCCAGGACATGTCGTCCAGGCCGTAGAACCAGGCTGCTCCCCGTGCTCATGTCGAAGGGCCACATACGATCCGGCAGGAACAGGGCCCGGTCGACGGCTGCGAAGGTCGGAGCCCAGTCCGGTGACATCACGCCTGATTCAAGGAGGACCCGGCCCAGCTCGGCTCGGCCGGGCCGGTTCCCCGGCGGCTGACCGAGCGTCACTTGCGGTGCTTCCCGTCCCCCTCGGGCGATTCCCCATCAGGGGCAGTCACCGTGCCACGCTTCAAGACGTCCACCACCATCGACACCGCGTCCTCTCGCAACATCCCGACATTCACGTACACGCGGCCTCGATGTGTGACCACGGGACGGATGGACCCGTAAGCCGTCTGCGGAATTCCGAGCGCAGACAGAGCCTCGAGCAGCAAGACGGCCGCTCTGTCGGCCCGCTCCCGGCACTCGTGCCACTGCTCCATGGGCAGGGGCATATCAGTGCCCCTGCCCATGAGCGGCAATCTCAACATTGCAGTCGGTCACCGCCGAGTAGTCTCCGCGATTCCGCGCTTCCCTCCGCTGCTTCGCTAGGGCTGCGCACACTCGACACCCGGCGAAAGGTTCCGGATCAGGCGAAGGAACGGACAGATGTACGGGTTCCGCCATCGTCGTCTGCCTGTCAGTCATTTCCCTGCGCCTCCCGACTTGGGTCTACGTGGCAGCCATGATCTGCCACGGGGTGGCCAGAGATCCGGGTTATTTCCGTTGTCGGGTAAAGATCATGAGCGGAACCAGTCAGCCCATTCCGAGAGTCGCTCTCTGGCCGGTTCCCCGAACAAGGCGTAGCCCTCGAATGTGGCGAACTCATCCAGGTAAGTGGACACATCCCTGCGGTCCCGAAACACCATCGCTCCGGTTGTGGTCTCCACCGTCGCTATCCGAGTGTCGTAGACGGTGAAGGTGTTCAGTGGACACACCGGCATATGTCCAGCCAACGGGATGATCCCGAGTCGCACATTCGGCAGAAGGCTGACGGACGCCAGCCTGTCAACCTGCATAGCCATGGGCAGAGCAGCAAGGAAAGGCCACCGCACCGCCTGCTCCGTCAGGATGAACGTGAACCGCTTCGACGAATCATGAAGGACTGCCTGCCGCTCAAGCTTCTTCGCTACCGCTCTGCTGTGGTCGCCGGGAACATGGGCAAGGCTGGCCCTCACGTATTCGGGTGTCGCAAGCAGGCCGGTCACCATGGAGGGCAGGAAGTACCGAAGATCGGAAGAGGATCTCTCGAATCCGGCGAGTTCGTTCTGCTTTTTCTCCAGTCCCGTGCGCCTCTGCGACCACACGTCCTGCCACTCCGTATTGGCGATACGAGTGAGAGCAGCCACCTGTGAGACGAGTTCGGGCGGAGCACCCAAAGCCCGAAGGATCAGATCCACATCAACGAGGCTCGGCGTCAGCTTCGCACTCTCGATATTGCTGACCTTCGTCTGAGACATGCTGCAACGCTTAGCGAGCCAGACCTGAGTGCGTCCGGCCCGCTTGCGAAGCGTCTTCAGTGTTTCGGCTAGATCAGCTTTCGACTGGCCCAGCGATTCCGGATCAAAGGTCAAGGCCCTTCACGTACTCCTCGAAGGGAACCGACTCCGCCAACGCGATGCGCTGGTACTCAAGAAAGGGACTCACGTCCCCCTCGTGTACTTCCCGGTTGATCTGTGTCCCATCCACCTCGTAGTTCATGAGGATGACCTCTGCACGGTCGAACATCCAGAAATCCTGAACGCCAGCCAGCGGGTTGTCTCGGTCGGTCACATCCATGATCCGGATATCCTCGCCCGCCCAGGCGTGCGGCCGGTAGTACATGAACTCGAATCGCAGATAGTCCGAGAGCGGCCGAGTGACGATGTGCACGCGTCCCTTGCTCTTTCCCTCTCGGCGCAACCGCTTCAGATCCTCGGTGTACTCATTCGAGTAGGCGTGAGGGTCGATGCGCTCACCAGCCATGAAGGCCCGGATCTGATCCTCTTCCTGGGAAACGTTGTAGGCGGGGAGCGTCTCAAGCCGCCACGCTTCCGACTGGAAGTCGTGGAACTTCGCCTGCCAAGCCTCACCATCCAAGAGCACGGACAGCCTCCCGAAGCGTGGACTCAGGGATCTCAACAAGGCCCTCACCACTCGGCGGGCTGAAGGCGTCCGACACGACTCCTTGCACAACGAGCGTGCCGGATGCGGTGCGGTACACGTTCGGGCAGTCGTTCTGGCTGCACTCGCCATTGCCGGTGCCGGTAAGTCGGGTCAGTTCCTCACGAGCCATGGTGAACCCCCTCTCACGCGCCCCCTCACGGGGCGCGCCACAACGGTACGGAGACACGGCCACGACCGTCTATGAGGTGACGCCAATATTTGCGTTGTCGCATAAACCAGCCCCGCTACCGCCTCATCAGCGGGCGACCCCGGCCGTCCGGGCCTCCCGCGCACAGCACCGTACGCAGGTGCCTGCCGGGCAATGTGCTCCAAGACCAGGAGAGGCGCAGGAGGCGTACGGGCCGCTCACGCGGCCTCCGGGCGGTACCTGAGAGCCAGCGAGAGGCGGCCGGACTCGCTGCCCGTCCGCCTGTCACTGGCTACAGCCACTCGACCGCCGAGACGATGCCCGAGTCCTGCCGAGGGGCGAGAAGCGGCGTGCGCCGCTCACGGCGGGGAGTCTGCTCGCGCTCCTTCAAGCCGACCCCTCGCAGGGCTGCGGCGCGGTCCGCCTCGGGTACGTCGGCAAGCGCGCCTCAGCCTTCCACTGGATGGCGTCGCCGCTGGTTACTGCTACTGCTTGACCGTGAGGGGGAGGAGCTTCTTGCCGGTGGGGCCGATCTGGATGGAGGTGTCCATCTGGGGGCAGACGCCGCAGTCGAAGCAGGGGGTCCAGCGGCAGTCCTCGACCTCGGTCTCGTCGAGGGCGTCCTGCCAGTCCTCCCAGAGCCAGTCCTTGTCCAGGCCGGAGTCGAGGTGGTCCCAGGGCAGGACCTCCTCGTAGGCCCGCTCGCGGGTCGTGTACCAGTCGACGTCGACTCCGTGGGCGGGCAGCGCCTTCTCCGCGCAGTCCATCCACAGGTCGTAGCTGAAGTACTCGCGCCAGCCGTCGAAGCGGCCGCCGGCCTCGTAGACGGCGCGGATGACGTCGCCGACGCGGCGGTCGCCGCGCGAGAGGAGTCCCTCGACGATGCCGGGCTTGCCGTCGTGGTAGCGGAAGCCGATCGAGCGGCCGTACTTCTTGTCGCCGCGGATCTTGTCGCGCAGCTTCTCCAGCCGCGCGTCGGTCTCCTCGGCGGACAGCTGCGGGGCCCACTGGAAGGGGGTGTGCGGCTTGGGCACGAACCCGCCGATGGAGACGGTGCAGCGGATGTCGTTCGAGCGGGAGACCTCGCGGCCCTTGGCGATGACCCGGGTGGCCATGTCGGCGATCTGGAGGACGTCCTCGTCCGTCTCGGTGGGCAGGCCGCACATGAAGTACAGCTTGACCTGGCGCCAGCCGTTGCCGTAGGCGGTGGCGACGGTACGGATCAGGTCCTCCTCGGAGACCATCTTGTTGATGACCTTCCGGATGCGCTCGCTGCCGCCCTCGGGGGCGAAGGTGAGGCCGGAGCGGCGCCCGTTGCGGGTGAGCTCGTTGGCCAGGTCGATGTTGAACGCGTCGACGCGGGTGGAGGGCAGCGAGAGGCCGATCTTGTCCTCGGTGTAGCGGTCGGCGAGACCCTTGGCGACGTCGCCGATCTCGCTGTGGTCGGCGGAGGAGAGCGAGAGCAGGCCGACCTCCTCGAAGCCGGTGTTCTTCAGCCCCTTGTCGACCATCTCGCCGATGCCGGTGATGGAGCGCTCCCGCACGGGCCGGGTGATCATGCCGGCCTGGCAGAACCGGCAGCCGCGGGTGCAGCCGCGGAAGATCTCCACGGACATCCGCTCGTGCACGGTCTCGGCGAGCGGGACGAGCGGCTGCTGGGGGTAGGGCCACTCGTCCAGGTCCATCACGGTGTGCTTGGACACCCGCCACGGGACGCCGGAGCGGTTCGGCACGACGCGGGCGATGCGGCCGTCGGAGAGGTATTCGACGTCGTAGAAGCGGGGGACGTAGACGCCGCCGGTCTTCGCCAGCCGCAGCAGCACCTCGTCCCGGCCGCCCGGGCGGCCCTCGGCCTTCCAGGCGCGGACGATCTCGGTCATCTCCAGGACGGCCTGCTCGCCGTCGCCGACCACCGCGCAGTCCAGGAAGTCCGCGATGGGCTCGGGGTTGAAGGCGGCGTGGCCGCCGGCCACCACGATCGGGTCGTCCTCGGTGCGCTCGGCGGCGTCCAGCGGGATGCCGGCGAGGTCGAGGGCGGTGAGCAGGTTGGTGTAGCCCAGCTCGGTGGAGAAGGAGACGCCGAAGAGGTCGAAGGCGCCGACGGGCCGGTGCGCGTCCACGGTGAACTGGGGCACACCGTGCTCGCGCATCAGGGCCTCCAGGTCGGGCCAGACGCTGTAGGTGCGCTCGGCCAGCACGCCCGGGCGCTCGTTGAGCACCTCGTAGAGGATCATGACGCCCTGGTTGGGCAGCCCGACCTCGTAGGCGTCGGGGTACATGAGCGCCCAGCGGACCTCGGCCTCGTCCCACTCCTTGACCGTGGAGTTCAGCTCGCCGCCGACGTACTGGATCGGCTTCTGGACATGCGGGAGGAGGGCTTCCAGGCGCGGGAAGACCGACTCGACAGGCATGGGTGACGTCCTCGGTGACGGGGTTGTGCTGCTGGGCTGCTGTGCTGCGTGCTCGTACGGGACGACGGGGCGGGCGGGCGGCTCGACGGCCGACCGGCACACCCCGGCGATCCTCCAGCGTAACCCGTCGGCCGGGGGCGCGCGGCGCCCGGCCGGGGGCCCGGCGGGCTCAGGCCGACAGGGGGCGCTGTATGCGGACGGACTGGAGCATGCCGATGGCGATCCACACCGCGAACATCGAGGAACCGCCGTAGGAGACGAAGGGCAGCGGCAGACCGGCGACGGGCATGATCCCGAGCGACATGCCGATGTTCTCGAAGGACTGGAAGGCGAACCAGGCGACGATGCCGGCGGCGATGATGGTGCTGTAGAGGTCGGTGGCGCCCCGGGCGATGCGGCACGCCCGCCACATCAGGATGCCGAGGAGCAGCAGGATGCCGGCGCCGCCGACGAAGCCCAGCTCCTCCCCCGCGACGGTGAAGATGAAGTCCGTCTGCTGCTCGGGCACGAACTGGCCGGTCGTCTGGGAGCCCTCGAAGAGGCCGGTGCCGAAGAGCCCGCCGGAGCCGATGGCGATCCGCGCCTGGTTGGTGTTGTAGCCCACGCCGGAGGGGTCGAGCGCGGGGTTGGCGAAGGCGGCGAAGCGGTTGAGCTGGTACTCGTCGAGCAGTCCGAGGAGCCAGACGGCGACGGCCCCGGCGGCACCCGTGACGATCAGCCCGAGCACCCAGCGGTTGGCGGCGCCCGAGGCGAGCAGGACGCCCAGGATGATCACGACGCACACCATGACCTGGCCGAGGTCGCCGACGACGATGACCGGCAGAGCGGCGAGGGCCAGGGCCTGGACGACGGTGCGGTGGTCCGGGTGCTCCCGGTCCCCGGCGTCGACCTTGGCCGACAGCACGACGGCCATGCCGAGGATGATCGTGACCTTGATGAACTCCGAGGGCTGGATCTGCAGGCCGGGGGCGAGGTTCAGCCAGGCGCGCTCACCGTTGATGGTGGCGCCGAGCGGGGTGTAGACGAGCCCGATGAGCACCAGCGCGAGCACGTACAGGGCCGGCATGAAGGAGCGCAGCCGCTGGTGCCCCAGCCAGACGACGCCGATGGCCAGGGCGATGCCGATGGCGGTGTTGACCAGGTGCTTGTAGAGGAACTGCTGAGGGTCCCCGCCGGTCAGCTCGGTGCGGTTGCGGGTGGCCGACCAGACGAGCAGCGAACCGACGGCGCACAGCAGCAGCGGCACGAGCATGAGCGGCCAGTCGAGCCGGCGAGCCAGGGAGTCGCGGGCTGTGAGGCGCCCCCACAGGCTCTTGGGCTGCCCGACGCTGCCGCTGTCGAAGGAGTGGACGCTCATCAGAGGAACTCCGCCTCACGCCAGAACTTGACCAGCTTGGGATCGGTGCGCTCGGGCTGGACGGTGCCGTTGGCCCCGATCTTCGGCAGCTCCTTCTGCGGCTTGGGCAGGAGCGCCTTCTTCGGGTCGATGGAGCCGTCGTCCTGGACGCCGTAGATCGCGTCGTAGATGTTGCGCACGGCGGGGCCGGAGGCGCCGGAACCGGTGCCGGCCTGGGAGATGGTCATGACGATCGTGTAGTCGTCGGTGTAGGTGGCCAGCCAGGAGGTCGTCTGCTTGCCGTAGACCTGGGCGGTGCCGGTCTTGGCGTGCATCGGGATCTCGTCGTGCGGCCAGGTGGTGAACCGCCACGAGGCGGTGCCCCGGGTGGCGACGCCCTTGAGGGCCTCGTCGATCTGGGCGATCGTCTTGTCGCTGGCCGGGAGCTTGCCGTGGGCGCGCGGTTCGATCATCTCGACGTCGCGGCCGTCGGGGCTGATGACGGCCTTGCCGACGGTCGGGTCGTAGAGGGTGCCGCCGTTGCTGATGGCCGCGTAGCCGGTGGCCATCTGGATGGGGGTGACGAGGATGTCGCCCTGCCCGATGGCGTAGATGATGCTGTCACCGGCGCGGAGCTGCATGCCGATCTTGCAGTTCTCCCGGGCGAGCTTGGTGACGTAGTCCTCCTTGCCCTCCTTCTTCTCGGCCGCCTTGGCCTGCTTGCACCAGCTGTCCTTGTTGGCCTCCCAGTAGTCCTGCTTCCACTGGCGGTCGGGGATGCGACCGGTGACCTCGTTGGGCAGGTCGATGCCGGTCTTCTTGCTGAGGCCGAAGCCCTTGGCCGCCTTGTAGAGGTACTCGTTGGCCTCGCCGGGGCCGGCGTCCGAGCCGCCGTCCTTGCGCCACTCCGTGTGGCCGAGCCGGTAGAAGACGGTGTTGCAGGAGACCTCGAGCGCCCGGCCGAGCGTGATGGGGCCGTGCCCGGTGGACTCGAAGTTGGCGTAGCTGTGGCTGCCCAGACTGTAGGAGGACGAGCACTGGTACTTGTCGTCGAACGGGTAGCCGGCGTTGACGGCGCCCATGCTGGAGACGACCTTGAAGATGGAGCCGGGGGCCGCCTGTCCCTGGATGGCCCGGTTGAGCAGCGGGTAGTTGGAGTTCTCGCCGGTGAGCTTGGCGTACTCCTTGGCGTCGATGCCGCCGACCCACACGTTGGGGTCGTAGTCGGGCTGGGAGGCCATGGCCACGATCCGGCCGGTCTTGGACTCCATGACGACGACGGCGCCGGCGTCGGCCTCGTACGGCCGCCCGGTGATGGTGTCCGTCTGCTGGCGGGCGGTCTCCATGGCCTGGTTGAGCTGGTACTCCGCGACGGCCTGCACGCGGGAGTCGATACTGGTGACGAGCGAGGAGCCGGCCACCGGCTCGTCGCTGTCGGCCATGCCGAGGACGCGGCCGAGCTTGTCGACCTCGTAGCGGAGCACGCCCGAGTCGCCGCGGAGCGCGGTGTCGTAGGAGCGCTCGAGACCGGAGCGTCCGATCTGGTCGGAGCGCAGGAGCGGGGAGTCGGTGTCCTTGGCCTCCGCGACCTCCTCGTCGGTGACCGGCGAGAGGTAGCCGAGCACCTGCGCGGTGTCGGCCTTGTAGGGCGCGGGGTACCGGCGGACGGCGGCGGGCTCGGCGGTGATGCCGGGGAAGTCCTCGCCGCGTTCGCGGATGGTGAGGGCCTGCTGGGTGGTGGCCTCGTCCGTGATCGGGATCGGCTGGTAGGGCGAGCCGTTCCAGCAGGGCTGCGGCGTCTCGGCGTTGCACAACCGGACCTTCTGGGCGACCTCTTCCTCGGTCATCTCCAGGACCTCGGCGACGCGGGCGAGGACGGCCTCGCCGTCGTCGTCCATCTTCATCAGCTCGGTGCGGCTGGCCGAGACGACGAGCCGGGTC
This sequence comes from Streptomyces sp. JJ38, assembly GCF_019303475.1. Classification (GTDB taxonomy): domain Bacteria; phylum Actinomycetota; class Actinomycetes; order Streptomycetales; family Streptomycetaceae; genus Streptomyces. The sequence continues at coordinate 50,796 of NZ_JABLSI010000026.1, read as the reverse complement.
TCGGTGTCGGCGATGGGCACTCCGCGCGCGTCGTAGATGGTGCCGCGCGGCGCGGGCTGGACGACCTGCTGGACGTGGTTGCCCGCCGCCTCCTCCTGGAACTCGTCACCGTTGCGGATCTGGAGGTACCACAGCCGCCCGCCGAGGGTGAGAAGCAGCGAGAAGACCAGGATCTGAATGGCGATCAGGCGGATGGTGACGCGTGAGGTGCGCCCCGTCTCCGGAATGTTGCTCACAGGTTTGCCCCTCCCGTCACAGCCGCTTGGCTCCCTTGACGCGTCCCGCCCGGAGGCGGGCTGAGCGGTTCAGCAGCCCGCGGCCACCCCCGCCTCCGCTGGTGGACGTCCAGCGTGTCCGGCCCGTGGACCAGCCGCTGGTGCGACTGCGTCTGCCGAACAGGCGGCGCGTCGGTCCGCCGGAGCCGGCGGTCGCGGTGGCGAGCGGCCGGTAGGAGCTCTCGGCCGCGGTGCCGGTCCCCCCGGCGGCGTCGGCGAGCGGATCGGGGTCGGCCCGGCGGGCCAGGATCATGACGAGCGGCACGGTGAAGGGTGCCAGCAGGAGGTCGTAGAGGGTCGCGGTGAGCAGCAGGCCGCCGAGCCCCACGTGGCGGGCGGCGCCGTCCCCGACGAGCGCGCCCACGCCCGCGTAGAGCAGCGTGGAGGCGAGCGCCGCGACGCCGACGACGAGCATGGGGGCGGTGGCGCTGCGGTGCTGGCCCGTCTCGGGCTTGGTGAGCCCGGCGGCGTAGCCGACGACGCAGAGCACGAGGGCGTAGCGGCCGACGGCGTGGTCGGCGGGTGGGGCGAGGTCGGCGAGCAGGCCGGCGGTGAAGCCGATCAGGGCGCCGCTCGTGTGGCCGTAGACGAGGGCCAGGCCGAGGACGGTGAGGAGCAGCAGGTCGGGTGTGGCCCCGGGGAGCTGCAGCCGGGCGAGGACGCTGACCTGGACGACGAGCGCGACGACGAGGAGGGTCCCCGACAGCAGCATGCGGTTGAAGCGCATCGACTACTCCACTCCCTGCTCGCCGGCGTCGGTCTCGCCGGCCACTTCCTCGGTGTCCCCGCCCACGTCCTGCGGGGCGGCGGGCCCGCCCGGATCGCCTCCGGGTGGCGGTTCCGCGTCCGGGTCCCGCGGGTCGAGTTCGTCCTGGCCGCCCTGGCCCTCCAGCCCCTCCTGGCCTTCCTCGCCCTCTTCGAGCGGTTCGCCGTCGGGCCCGACGGTGACGGTGACGGTGGGTGTGGGTTCCGGCTTGGGCGGGTCGGGCAGGACCGTGTCGCGCGGGTCCTCGCGCGGCGGCTCGACGACGACGCCGACGATGTCGAGCCTGCTGAATCCGACGTACGGCTCGACGCGGACGGTGCGGGTGAGCGCTCCGGTGGCCGGGGGCACCTCGACGATCTTGCCGACGGGGACGCCGGGGACGAACGGCCGGTCGTTGCTGGAGCCGAAGGTCACCAGGCGGTCGCCCTTGTTCACGTCGGCCTTGCTGTTGAGGAGCTGCACGGTGAGCCAGCTGTCGCCGCGGCCGGTGGCGAAGCCGAGTTCGTCGTTGCCCTCCAGCCGGGTGCCGACGGTGAAGTCGGGGTCGGTGGCCAGCAGCACGGTGGAGGTGGTGGCGCCGACGGTGGTGACCCGGCCGACGAGCCCGTCGCCGTTGAGCACGGTCATGTCGGGCGTGATGCCGTCGCGCTTGCCGACGTCGATGGTGATCGTCCAGGAGAAGCCCTGGGCGGCGCCGATGGCGACGACCTGGGCGCCTTTGACGCCGTACTGCCCCGCGGCGGCCGTCTTCAGCAGCTTGTCGAGCTGGGCGACGCGGGACTTGCGCCGTTCGTCGGAGCCGAGGCGCGTCTTGAGTTCCGCGTTCTCCCGCTCCAGGGCGGCGAGCCGGTCGTGGCGGTCGCCGGACTCGCGGACGGCCGTTATGGCGTTGCCCACCGGGTCGACGGCCCCCGCGACGGCGTTCTCAACCGGTCCGAAGACGGACGCGGCGCCCTCCCGGGCGGTGTCGAGCGGCGAGTCCTCACCACTCCTCATGTCCACCGTGATCAGTGCGAACGCGATGGCCACGAGGAGGATGAGCAGAAGCCGGCTTTCTCGGGAGTCCCTCACGTGCGACGGCCGTGCCTTCCCCTTGTCGGAACCGTGTTATGCCTAAGGACCTTCGGGTGTTTCCGGTGGGCTGTCCACCGATGTCGCCCGGTCGGGGGCGCGTCGTACGCCCTCGGTGCGGCGCCCGCGGGTCACCTGCGCGGCTGCGCGTCCAGGACCTGCTGGAGGGCCTCGAACTCCTCGACGCACTTGCCGGAGCCGAGGGCCACGGAGTCCAGCGGGTCCTCGGCGATGTGGATCGGCATGCCGGTCTCCTGCCGGAGCCGCTCGTCCAGGCCGCGCAGGAGCGCGCCGCCGCCGGTGAGGACGATGCCGCGGTCCATGACGTCACCGGAGAGCTCCGGGGGGCACTTGTCGAGGGTCGTCTTGACGGCGTCGACGATGGAGTTGAGCGGCTCCTCGATGGCCTTGCGTACCTCGCCTGCGGAGATCACGACCGTCTTGGGCAGCCCGCTGACCAGGTCCCGGCCCCGGATCTCGGTGTGCTCGTCCTCGTCCAGCTCGGCGGCGGAACCGATCGTGATCTTGATCCACTCCGCGCTGCGCTCGCCGAGGAGGAGGCTGTACTCCTTCTTGACGTACTGGATGATCGCGTTGTCCAGTTCGTCACCGGCGACCCGGATCGACTGGGCGGTGACGATGCCGCCGAGCGAGATGACGGCGACCTCGGTGGTGCCGCCGCCGATGTCGACGACCATGTTGCCGGTGGCCTCGTGCACCGGGAGGCCGGAGCCGATGGCCGCGGCCATGGGCTCCTCGATGATGTGGACCTGCCGGGCGCCCGCCTGGGTGGACGCCTCGATGACGGCCCGCCGCTCGACGCCGGTGATGCCCGAGGGCACGCAGATCACGACGCGGGGCCGGGCGAGGTAGCGGCGGCGATGCACCTTCAGGATGAAGTACCGCAGCATCCGTTCGGTGATCTCGAAGTCGGCGATCACACCGTCCTTGAGCGGCCGGACGGCGACGATGTTGCCCGGCGTGCGCCCGATCATCTTCTTGGCTTCGGCACCCACGGCGAGAATGCCGCCGGTGTTGGTGTTGATGGCGACGACCGAGGGTTCGTTGAGGACAATTCCGCGCCCTCTGACATACACCAGCGTATTCGCGGTCCCGAGGTCGATCGCCATGTCACGGCCGATGAACGACATGTTGTTCGCCATGAGGATACGTCTGGCCTTCCAGCAGGAGCGAAGTGATGAGCAGGCAAAAGGGCAGGAAGAGCTGCGGATCGCGGAGGGTCTTCCGGAAGCCTCCATCGTAGTCGCGTTCACGCGCACGACGAGGAGCGGGTTCCTCCGCCATTGTGGTGCAGGCGACGACCGGTCCTACCCCTGATGACGTCGCGTCTGGGTGATTCGTTCCCCCAGAACCCGAAAGATATGCAGAAGGCGACCGGCGGACCGGTCGCCCCCGGGGTACGGCGCCCGGCCGCACCCGTCTGACGCGCCGTCAGAAAACCGAATCAGGCAGCCTCGGGATAGAAGATCTTCATCTCCCGTTCGGCGGATTCGACGGAATCCGACGCGTGAATGAGATTTTCCCGGACAATTGTCCCGAAGTCCCCCCGAATGGAGCCCGGGGCGGCCTGGATCGGGTCGGTCGGGCCAGCCAGGGCACGCACGCCCTCGATGACCCGCTCCCCCTCGACGACCATGACGACCGACGGGCCCGAGGACATGAAGTCCAGCAGCGGCGGGTAGAACGGCCGCCCCTCGTGCTCAGCGTAGTGCTGCTCCAGGGTGGCCCGGTCGAGGGTCCGCAGCTCCAGCGCGGTGATCGTCCAACCCGCCTTGGCTTCGATCCGGCCGACGATCTCGCCCACCAGGCCGCGCCGGACCGCATCGGGCTTGAGGAGGACGAGGGTGCGCTGGCTCATGGGCCGCTCCTTGCTTTCGGAGGTCTTCGGATGTCCGGGTCACCGGGGTGACGGGAGGTTCGGGCAGGCGGAAGGAGTTCCCAGGCGAGGCCGTGGAAACCGGCGCCCGACGCGCCCGGACGCGCTGAGGCTACACAACGGCCGAGCCCCCCGCGCCCCGCAGGGGGACGTGCGGGGGCCGCGGCCGGGCCGTCGGCGGGGCTCAGGCGGCCGCGCGTTCGGCCTTGGCGCGGTCCACCGTGGAGCCGACCTTGATCGAACCCCACCACAGCAGGGTGAACACGACACCGAGGACGAACATCGTCGGGACGACGAACCCGCTCGCGATCAGCCCGAACTGGAGCACCCAGCCGAGCTGGAGGCCGCCGGGCCTGCCCAGCATGCCGCACAGCAGCAGACACAGGGCCATGGCGATACCGGAGACGACCCAGACCGCGGTGGCGGAGTAGTCGGTGAGCCGCATGGCCACCAGGCCGGCGAAGCCGATGACGAGGAACTCCGCGATCAGGGTGGAGGCGCACAGCGTTCGCATCAGCGGTCCTTTCCGAGCAGCAGCCGGGCCTCGCCGACCGTGATCACCGATCCGGTCACCAGCACCCCGGCCCCCGCGTACTCGTGCTCTTCCTCGGCCAGCGTGATCGCGGCCTCCAGCGCGTCGTCGAGGCGCGGCTCGACCTGCACCCGCTCCTCGCCGAACACCTCGACGGCCAGCGCGGCCAGCGCGTCCACGTCCATCGCCCGCGGCGTCGAGTTCCGGGTGACGACGACCTCGGCGAGCACCGGCTCGAGCGCCTCCAGCACCCCGCGCACGTCCTTGTCCCCGCTCGGCCCGACGACGCCGACGAGCCGGCTGAAGCCGAAGGCCTCGGAGACCGCCTCGGCCGTCGCCCGGGCCCCGGCGGGGTTGTGGGCGGCGTCCAGCAGCACCGAGGGGCTGGCGCGGACGAGTTCGAGCCGGCCGGGCGAGGTGACGGCGGCGAAGGCCGTGCGGATCGTGTCGATGTCCAGGCTGCGCCCCTGTTCCGCCCCGACGCCGAAGAACGCCTCGACGGCGGCGAGGGCGACGGCCGCGTTGTGGGCCATGTGGGCGCCGTGCAGCGGGAGGAACACCTCGGGGTACTCGCCGCCGAGGCCGCGCAGGGTCAGCAGCTGCCCGCCGACCGCGACCTCCCGGTTCACCACGCCGAACTCCAGGCCCTCCCGGGCCACGGTCGCGCCCTGCTCGGCCGCCCGGCGCATCAGCACGGCCGCGGCCTCGACCGGCTGCTGCGCCATGACGAGGGTGGCGCCCGGGGCGATGATCCCGGACTTCTCGCGGGCGATCTCGGCGGGCGTGCCGCCCAGCTTGTCGGTGTGGTCGAGGGCGATCGGGGTGACGACGGAGACGGCCGCGTCGATGACGTTGGTCGCGTCCCAGCTCCCGCCCATGCCGACCTCGACGACGGCGACCTCGACGGGCGCGTCGGCGAACGCCGCGTAGGCCATGCCCGTCAGCGCCTCGAAGAACGACAGCCGGTGCTCCTGTGCGGCGTCCACCAGGTCCATGAACGGCTGGACGTCCTCGTAGGTGTGGATGAACGCCTCCGCGGACAGCGGGCTGCCGTCCACACAGATCCGCTCCGTCATCGACTGCACGTGCGGGCTGCTGTACCGGCCGGTGCGCAGCTCGAAGGCGCGCAGCAGCGCGTCGATCATGCGCGCGGTGCTGGTCTTGCCGTTCGTTCCGGTGATGTGCACGGACTGGTAGGAGCGCTGGGGCTCGCCGAGGACGTCCATGAGCGCCCGGATGCGGTCGAGGCTGGGCTCCAGCCGGGTCTCCGGCCAGCGGCCGAGCAGCGCGTCCTCCACCTCGCGCAGCGCCCGGTCGGTCTCCGGGTCGGCCGGGCGGGTGGGCACGTCGGCGGCGGCGAGCGGACCGGCCTGGGTGCGCAGCGTGCGGCTGCCCGCCTCGATCACCGCGAGGTCGGGATCGCGCTGGGTCTCCTCCCCGACGATCTCCTCGAACTCCTCGAACGGGTCGCTCCCGAACGGGTCGCCTTCCGCGTGTCCTGGGGGGCCGGGGTTGCCGGGGGTCTCGCTCACCCCGCCAGTCTACGGAGCGCGGCTCTTGCTCCACGGAGCACGGTCCCGCCCGGGCGCGGGCGGCGCCCGGCCCCCGCGCGGGGGTGCCCCGCCGCCCGGCACCGTCGCCCCGCGCGGGCGGCGCCCCGGAGCGCGGAGGGACGCCGTCCCGTGCGAAAATCCTGCCCATGCGCGTCTACCTCGGCTCCGATCACGCCGGTTACGAACTGAAGAACCACCTGGTGGAGTGGCTGAAGGCCAACGGGCACGAGCCCGTCGACTGCGGCCCCCACATCTACGACGCGGCCGACGACTACCCCCCGTTCTGCCTGCGCGCCGCCGAGCGCACCGCCGCCGACCCGGACGCGCTGGGCGTCGTCGTCGGTGGCTCGGGCAACGGTGAGCAGATCGCGGCGAACAAGGTGCGCGGCGTGCGGGCCGTGCTCGCGTGGAGCGAGCAGACGGCCGCCCTGGGCCGGGAGCACAACAACGCCAACGTGATCAGCATCGGCGGGCGGATGCACTCCACCGAGGAGGCCACCCGCTTCGTCGAGGTCTTCCTCGGCACGCCGTTCAGCGGCGACGAGCGGCACGAGCGCCGCATCAACCAGCTCGCCGACTACGAGACGACGCGCGAGCTGCCCCCGATCCCCGCGCACCACCCGCAGCAGGGCTGAGCACGCCGGGAGCACCGGGGAACACCGAGCAGCGCCGAGGAGCACAGCAGCCGAGCATGCCCGAAGGTCACACGATCCACCGGCTGGCGGCCGACTACCGGGACCGCTTCGCGGGCCGTGCCGTGCGGGCGAGCAGCCCGCAGGGCACGTTCGCCCGGTCCGCCGCTCTCCTCGACGGCCACCCCCTGTGTTCCGCCGACGCCACCGGCAAGCACCTCTTCCTGGGCTTCGGCCCGGGCCTGGGCTGGGTGCACGTGCACCTGGGCCTGTTCGGCAAGGTGTTCTTCGGTACCCCCGGAGATCCGGCCGGCACCGCGCCCCCGCCCACCGTCCGGCTGCGGCTCGCCGACGAGGCGGCCTACGCCGACCTGCGGGGGCCGACGCGGTGCGAGCTGATCACGGATGCGGAGAAGGCCGCCGTCGTCGCCCGGCTCGGCCCCGATCCGCTGCGCGCCGACGCGGACCCGCAGCGGGCCTGGGCGCGCATAGCCCGCAGCCGCACGGCCATCGCCACGCTGCTGCTGGACCAGAAGATCGTCGCGGGCGTCGGCAACGTCTACCGGGCCGAGGTGCTCTTCCGGCACGGCGTCCACCCCTACCTGCCGGGGCGGGAGCTGACGCCGACGCTGTGGCGAAGGCTGTGGGACGACCTGGTGGCCCTCATGCCCGAGGGCGTGCGGACGGGCCGCATCGACACCGTCCGTCCCGAGCACACTCCCGAGGCCATGGGGCGCCCGCCCCGCGTCGACGACCACGGGGGCGAGGTCTACGTCTACCGCCGGGCCGCCCTGCCCTGCCACGTCTGCGCGGCCCCCGTCCAGACGGCCGAGCTGGCCGGACGCAACCTCTTCTGGTGCCCCGGCTGTCAGAAGCCGTAGGCCGCCCAGGGCGCCCGGGTTCCGGCGAACGCCACCGAGGCCGCGGCGAGCGCCCCCGCCCGCTCCTCCCGCACGAGCCCGGCCTCCGCCAGCTCGGCCAGCGTCACACCGCCCAGATAGGCGGCGCCCAGCTCGCGCACGGACAGCGCGAGCTCGGCGGGGGCGTCGGTGCGCTCGCACACCGCGCCGCGTTCGTCGGCGCTCAGCCGCCAGCGTCCGGTGTTCCAGGGGCAGAACGCGTCCTCGACGTCGAGGACGACGTCGAGGGGGGCGCGGTATCTCCGCGCGGCCAGGGCGGAGCCGACCTCCACGGGCCGGAGGTGAAGCTGGTCGATGAACCGGAACCGGCAGCGGCGCGGGTCGGAGACGAGATGCTGGAGCGGATCGTCCACGGGCCGCTCGTGAACCGCGATCGACTCGGTGAGGTCGATCCCCGCCAGGTACCGCCACAGGGCGGCCGTCGCGGCCGGGTCCGAGGCCTCCAGGTCGCGCAGCCCGACGCTGCCATGCGGCCCGTCGTCCTCCCACCGCGGACGGACGGTGTAGCGGGCGTAGCCGACCAGTTCGCCGCCACGCTCGGCCAGCACGCACTGGAGGGGCGAGGAGCCGCCCCGCTCGCTGGGCCGGATCCACGTCTGGAGCCCCTCCCACGCGGCGGACACGCGCCGCAGCATTCCGGGGCGGCCGGGCACCTGGCGGGCGTAGAGCGCCTCGCAGTCCGTCAGGGACTTCTCCGGGTCCGCCAGGCGCAGCCGGACATCGTCGGTGCCGGGCGGGGCGGCGATGCTCACCCGTGTGGTGTCGACCGTCGCGCCGAGGGAGCGGCTGGCCACGCCGTAGCCGAACCGGCCGTAGATCGCCGGCTCGGAGGCACGGAGGATCGACAGCGGCTCGCCGGCCGCCCGGACGTCGTCGAGCTGGCGGCGCATCATGGCGGTCAGGACGCCGCGGCGCCGGTGCGTGGGGGCGACACCGACGGCCGAGAGGGCCGCTGCGGGGACGGAAGCGCCGCCCGGCACCGTCAGGTGGAAGCTGTAGTTGGTGGCGGTGCCGACGATCTCCGTCCCGTCCACGGCTGTCAGCGCCCGCTCGGCCTCCAGGACGCTGCGCCAGGAGCGCCGCTCCTCCTCTTCCGCCGGGTCCGCGCCGAAGGACCGCGCCACGGTGTCGAACCAGGCGTCCCACTCGTCGAAGCGCATCGCTCGGACCTCAGTCGTCATGCCCCCTGCCTATCAAACGGCTCCCATCCGAGCATCCGATTTTCGAACAGGAATACTTCGGACTGAGGTTGGGAATCGACGCAGGCCGGACACCCCGGATAAGGTCCCGAGCCATGGCAGGTCGCACCGGTTCGGCTGGGCAGGCGGCCCGAGTGGACCGCGGCCGGAAGGCGTGGCACCGGGCCCGGCTGCGGTTGCGCCGGTCGGGCGTCGACTCCTTCCGCGGCCACGGCTCGGACTGGCTGGTCTTCGGGGTGCTCCTGCTCGTCGTGACGTTGTTCACCTGGGGCACGGTCGTCCAGCCGCTGTGGGTGGCTCCGGAGACGCTGGTCCTGCCGGTCATCGCGGGCGGGCTGCTGCTGCGCCCGGTGAGCCTGCTGACGCTGTACGCGGCCTCCGCGGTGGCGCTCATCGTCGAGTCCGTCGCGCTCGGCCCGTACACCGACGGCGCGGGCCGGGTGACGCCCGGCAGCGTACTCGTGGTCTCGGCGGTCGGGCTGGCCGGACTGCTGATCGCACAGTTCCGGATGCGCGTCGGGGTTCCCTGGACCGGCGGCAGCACCATGCTCTTCGACCTGCGCGAACGTCTCGGCGTGCAGAGCAGGCTGCCCAAGCTGCCGCGCGGCTGGCACGGCGAGATGTCCCTGCGTCCGGCCGGGGGCCAGTCCTTCTCCGGCGACTTCGTGGTCGCCGCCCGCACGGGGGCGAACCGTCGCACCCTGGAGATCGTCCTCACCGACGTCTCCGGCAAGGGCATGGACGCCGCCTCGCGCGCCCTCCAGCTCTCCGGGGCCTTCGGCGGCCTGCTGGGCTCCCTGCCGCCACCGGGGTTCCTGCCCGCCGCCAACGCCTACCTGCTGCGTCAGGAGTGGCAGGAGGGCTTCGCCACCTCCGTCCACCTCGTGCTCGACCTGGACACCGGCGACTTCGAGCTGATGTCGGCCGGGCACCTGCCGGCGATGCAGCTGAGCGCCGGGTCGGGCAAGTGGGAGGAGCAGGCCGCGGACGGGCCGCTGCTGGGTGTGCTGGACGGCGCCGAGTTCCACCCCGTGAAGGGGCGGCTGCGCCGCGGTGACGTCCTCATGCTCTTCACCGACGGCCTGGTGGAGGCAGCCGACCGGGACCTGACCGAGGGCATCGACCGGCTGACGGGCGCCGCGGAGACCCACATCGCCACCGGGTTCCGCGGCGCCGCGTGGCACCTGATCGAGCGGGTGGCCCGGGACGTCAACGACGACCGGGCCCTGCTGCTGCTCTGCCGGAACTGACCGGCGGTCAGCGCGCCCCCGAGGCACTCACCCTTTCGGGTGAACGTGGCGCGGGGTTCCGGTCGAAGAACCACGCCATCCTGGGCTCCACGAGGGGCCGCACCGCCCGGTGGACGGCCGGGGTGCACAGCACCGTCATCATCGCGAAGGCGAGCAGCGTGATGACGACGTAGCCGGTCGGCGAGGCCGCGCCGGGGAACGCGTACCAGTCGAACTGCCGGGCCAGCTGGATCGGGTAGACGTGCAGGAGGTAGCCGCAGATCGTCCCGGCGCCCAGCGCCGTGAACCACACCGCCCTGCGCGGCGTCACGGCGAGCATGCAGGCGGTCAGGAGCACCGCGCAGCCGAAGAGGGCGAACGTCATCACCACCCCCACCCACCAGGGCGAGCCCAGCTCCTGGGCGGAGCGGTTGTGCAGCATCCACTCGTGGTTCATCCGGGGCACCGCCCAGTAGGCGACGGCGACGGCGCCGAGCAGCACGGGCAGGGCGACCGCCCGCGCCCCCGGTCGCTTGACCAGCTCGAAGTGCTCCGGCCGGAGCTGGAGGCCGAGCACGAAGAAGGGCAGGAACTGCAGAACCCGCATCAGGTTGAGCTCGTCCCCGATACCCGGCGTCGCGGCGGCCGCTGCGGCGATTCCGAGCGCCACGGGCAACGGCCAGCGCAGGGTCCGCCAGATGGGGGCGCTCAGCCGCCAGACGAACAGCGCGCACAGGAACCACAGGGCGTACCCGGGGCTGAAGAGGGACAGCGGCCGGTCCGGCTCGCCGAGCTGGCGCATGAAGAGGGTGTAGACGACCTCGAAGACCACGTAGGGCACGGCAACCCCGGTGATCAGCCGCCTGACCTGCTCGGGCCGTCCCTGGAAGCTCCGGGAGAGGTAGCCGGCGATCAGCGCGAACGCCGGCATGTGGAAGGCGTAGACCGCGATGTAGAGCGCCGCGACGGCCCGGCTCTCGGACGTCAGCGGAGCCCAGGCGTGCCCCATGCCCACGAGCACGATCGTCAGGAACTTGGCGTTGTCGAGGAACGGGTCCCGACGCTTGACCGGTCTGCGCTCGCTCCCCGCGGCGGGCGCGGGCTCGGCCGGGGCCGTCGACCACGGCGTGTCAGGCGTCTCGCGGAGGGCGGCCGGCGATGCCGAGCGCCGGGAAGCAGCGTGAAACATCCACCGCACCATAGGCGTGAAAGTACTCAGACGGAAATGGCGGATGCAAGGTTGCCTCCGTGCATGGAAATTCTTCACTTCGTGCTCACACGGTGACTATCGAGACGCGACAGGGTCAGATTTACGGCATTTGATCCGATTTACTGCCTGGAGCGTGACATGCGGCACCCGCCTCCGCGTCCAGCAACCCGCCGTCACAGCGGACTTCACACCGACGGCACACCAACGGGCTCCTACGGTCACCCGGTTGGTGGCACGATGGGGGTGCCGCCGAGGGTGCGGGCGCGCGGGCCCACCCCTCAGGCCGGCGGCGAGGCGTTCCGAACGAAGGTGTGATCTGTTGTGGCCATTTCGCTGTCTGTGGTCGTGTTGCTCGCGGTCGTCCTCGTGGTGATGATCCGCGGCGGCTCCATCAAGACGGGCCCGGCGATCGTCGCCGCGCTCTTCGGCTTCTTCCTCGCCTCCAGCGGCATGGCGCCGACCATCGAGAACTTCCTGGACTCACTGGCGGAGTCCATCAGCTCGATCACGCTCTGACAGGCGACGGGCGGGAGAAACGGCGACAGCCCGGACCATGACGGTCCGGGCTGTCGGCAGCGCGAGCGGGCGACGGGAATCGAACCCGCGTAGCCAGTTTGGAAGACTGGGGCTCTACCATTGAGCTACGCCCGCGAGCACCTCGTCAGCGGTCATGGAGCAGGTCGTCGACGTGTCTTCCGACCCGAGCCGATGATCGCCGCGCGGCACGCAGTGCATCGTACGGCATGTACCCTACGTGTCGCACCGGCGGGGTGTGGCGCAGCTTGGTAGCGCGTCCGCTTTGGGAGCGGAAGGTCGTCGGTTCGAATCCGGCCACCCCGACCACGTAGTATGAAGACGCGCGTGCCTGTGTCGTGTCCGTGTTCCTCATCGGGATGCCCCGCCTGCCGGGTCCAGTCGGATCCAGCCGGTCCTGACCAGCCCTGGTCGGCATCCCGCCGGAATCTCGTCGGGATGCGGGGCGCCAGAGTGACGCCGGGCCGGGCGAGCCGGTCCGGACGGCACGTACACAGAGCGTCCGAAGAACGCGGTCAGCAACGCGTCCGAGGACGACCATCCCGAGCAGTCAGCCCCAAGGAGACCGACCGTGAAGAGCGCCGTGGAGAACCTGAACCCGACCCGGGTTCGGCTCACTGTCGAGGTGCCCTTCGAGGAGCTCAAGCCCAGCCTCGACGCGGCGTACAAGAAGATCAACCAGCAGGTCACGGTGCCCGGCTTCCGTAAGGGCAAGGTCCCGGCCCGGGTGATCGACCAGCGTTTCGGCCGGGGTGCGGTGCTGGAGGAGGCCGTCAACGACGCGCTGCCGAAGCTGTACCAGAGCGCCGTCGAGGAGGGTGAGCTGAGCCCGCTCGGCCAGCCCGAGGTCGACATCACCGAGCTCAAGGACAACGAGGTGCTGGCCTTCACCGCCGAGGTGGACGTCCGGCCCGAGATCGAGATCCCGGACTACTCGGGTATCGAGGTCACCGTCGACGCCGTCGAGGTCAGCGACGAGGACGTGGACAAGGCCGTCGAGCAGCTCCGCGAGCGCTTCGCATCCACCTCCGCCGTCGAGCGCGCCGCCGCCGAGGGCGACGTCGTCAAGATCGACCTGGAGGCCAAGGTCGACGGCGAGGTGCTTGAGGACGGCGTGGCCAAGGGCATCGACTACACCATCGGCTCCGGTGAGCTGCTGGAGGGCATCGACGCCGCGGTCACCGGCCTGGAGGCCGGCGGCACCGCCACCTTCACCTCCACCCTCAAGGGCGGCTCCGCGGCCGGCCAGGAGGCCGAGGTCAAGGTCGACGTCGAGACCGTCTCGGCCCGTGAGCTGCCCGAGCTGGACGACGACTTCGCCCAGCTCGCCAGCCAGTTCGACACCATCGCCGAGCTGCGCGAGGACAGCCGCAAGCGGCTGGAGCAGGGCAAGAAGTACGACCAGGCGACCGAGGCCCAGCAGAAGGTGCTGGACGAGCTGATCGGCCTGGTCGAGGTGCCCGTCCCCGACAAGCTCCTCGAGGACGAGATCAACACCCGCAAGCACAACCTGGTCAACCACCAGCTCGGCCAGATGGGCATGGACCTCGCGACCTACCTCAAGCTCCAGGAGAAGAGCGAGGAGGAGTTCGACGAGGAGCTCAGGGAGCAGGCGGTCAAGGGCATCAAGACCCAGTTCGTCCTGGACGAGCTGGTGTCCAAGGAGAAGCTGAACGTCAGCCAGGAGGAGCTCACCGAGCACCTCATGCGGCGTGCGCAGTCCTCCGGCATGACCCCCGACGCCTTCGCCCAGGCCGTCGTCGAGGGCGGCCAGGTGCCGATGCTCGTCGGCGAGGTCGCCCGCGGCAAGGCGCTGGCCCTGGTCGTCGAGTCCGTCACCGTGAAGGACAGCAACGGCGAGGTCGTGGAGCTGGACGAGGAGGACGAGACGGCCGAGACGGTCGAGGCGTCCGCCGAGGAGTCCGCCGAGACCGCCTCCGAGAAGGCCGAGGAGAAGGCCGACGAGGAGAAGAACGAGGGCTGACCGGCCCTGTTGGGACCCGGCGAACGGGCCCGTGTGCACGAGCGCGCACGGGCCCGTTCGCGTACGGCGCAACGACCCCGCCCTTCCCCGCCCGACCTGCCGGAACGCAGCCTGCGCTCACAGCGAACAGTTCTCAGAGCGGGATGGCGGTGCGGGACCAGCGCGTTAGGGTCCATGTACACGAAGACGCTAGTGACGGCACATGGAGCGCCCTTATCGGCGGCCCAGCCGTCCGGACACGAGCAGGTGGACACGTGACGCTTCCGATGCCTTCCGCCGCCGGTGAGCCCAACTTCGGTGGCGGGCTCGGCGACCAGGTCTACAACCGGCTGCTCAACGAGCGGATCATCTTCCTCGGCCAGCCGGTGGACGACGAGATCGCCAACAAGATCACCGCACAGCTTCTGCTCCTTGCCGCCGACCCGGACAAGGACATCTACCTCTACATCAACAGCCCCGGCGGCTCGATCACGGCCGGCATGGCGATCTACGACACCATGCAGTACATCAAGAACGACGTGGTGACGATCGCGATGGGCCTCGCCGCCTCGATGGGCCAGTTCCTGCTGAGCGCGGGTGCCCCGGGCAAGCGCTTCGCCCTGCCGAACGCCGAGATCCTGATCCACCAGCCGTCCGCGGGTCTCGCGGGTTCGGCCTCGGACATCAAGATCCACGCCGAGCAGCTCCTGCGCACCAAGAAGAAGATGGCCACGCTCTCGGCCCAGCACACCGGCCAGACGGTCGAGCAGTGGAACCGCGACGCGGACCGGGACCGCTGGTTCAGCGCCGAGGAGGCCCGCGAGTACGGCCTGCTGGACGCCGTGATCGGGTCCGCGGCCGACATTCCCGGCGGCGGTGGGACGGGCGCCTGAGCGCCGTTCACCGCCCCCGCAGGGCTTTCCCGCAACTCGCAGCCTCCCCCCTCCTCACGAGGATCACCAGGACGGTGGACACCCGATGAACAACTTCCCCGGCGCCGGTCTCTACGAGCGTCCCGACGGCCGCTACTCCGGCCCCTCCCCCGATGCCCGCTACGTCGTGCCCCGCTTCGTCGAGCGCACCTCGCAGGGCGTACGCGAGTACGACCCGTACGCGAAGCTCTTCGAGGAGCGGGTGATCTTCCTCGGCGTGCAGATCGACGACGCCTCCGCCAACGACGTCATGGCGCAGCTCCTGTGCCTGGAGTCGATGGACCCGGACCGCGACATCTCGATCTACATCAACTCCCCCGGCGGCTCGTTCACCGCGCTGACGGCCATCTACGACACGATGCAGTTCGTGAAGCCCGACGTGCAGACCGTGTGCATGGGCCAGGCGGCCTCCGCCGCCGCCGTCCTGCTGGCCGCCGGCACGCCCGGCAAGCGGATGGCGCTGCCCAACGCCCGTATCCTGATCCACCAGCCGTACAGCGAGACGGGCCGCGGCCAGGTCTCCGACCTGGAGATCGCCGCGAACGAGATCCAGCGCATGCGGACGCAGCTGGAGGAGATGCTCGCGAAGCACTCCACGAAGGCGATCGAGCAGATTCGCGACGACATCGAGCGCGACAAGATCCTCACCGCGGAGGAGGCACTCGCGTACGGTCTGGTGGACCAGATCGTCTCGACCCGCAAGAGCTCGGTCGGGCTGGCGGGCTGATCCGCCCGCTCACTCGGTACCAGGGTGCCCCCCTTGGGCTTCATCGTTGCCAAGGGGGGCCCATTCGAGGGCCTGGGCAAGGTACCTTCGAAGAGCAAGGACCAGGAATCGCCGGGGCCCCGGCGGTGACAGGCGAAGGGGAAGCACCTCGTGGCACGCATCGGTGATGGCGGCGATCTGCTCAAGTGCTCGTTCTGCGGCAAGAGCCAGAAGCAGGTGAAGAAGCTCATCGCGGGCCCTGGTGTGTACATCTGCGACGAGTGCATCGACCTCTGTAACGAGATCATCGAGGAGGAACTCGCCGAGTCCTCCGAGGTGCGCTGGGACGAGCTGCCCAAGCCCCGGGAGATCTACGAGTTCCTCGAGGGCTACGTGGTCGGCCAGGAGGCCGCGAAGAAGGCGCTCTCCGTCGCCGTCTACAACCACTACAAGCGGGTGCAGGCCGGGGAGAACGGCGGGCCGCAGGGCCGGGACGACGGCATCGAGCTGGCCAAGTCCAACATCCTGCTGCTCGGCCCCACCGGTTCGGGCAAGACACTGCTCGCACAGACACTCGCCCGCATGCTGAACGTCCCGTTCGCCATCGCCGACGCCACGGCGCTGACGGAGGCCGGGTACGTCGGCGAGGACGTCGAGAACATCCTGCTCAAGCTGATCCAGGCGGCCGACTACGACGTCAAGAAGGCCGAGACCGGGATCATCTACATCGACGAGATCGACAAGGTCGCCCGGAAGAGTGAGAACCCCTCGATCACCCGGGACGTCTCGGGCGAGGGCGTGCAGCAGGCGCTGCTGAAGATCCTGGAGGGCACGACGGCCTCGGTGCCGCCGCAGGGCGGCCGGAAGCATCCCCATCAGGAGTTCATCCAGATCGACACGACGAACGTGCTGTTCATCGTGGGCGGCGCGTTCGCCGGGCTGGAGAAGATCATCGAGGCGCGGGCGGGCGCGAAGGGCATCGGCTTCGGCGCGACGATCCGCTCCAAGCGCGAGATCGAGTCGGCGAACCACTTCGAGGAGGTGATGCCGGAGGACCTGGTGAAGTTCGGGATGATTCCCGAGTTCATCGGACGTCTCCCGGTCATCACCTCGGTGCACAACCTCGACCGCGAGGCGCTGCTCAAGATTCTCATCGAGCCGCGCAACGCGCTCATCAAGCAGTACCAGCGCCTGTTCGAACTCGACGGCGTGGAGCTGGAGTTCGACCGCCCGGCGCTGGAGGCCATCGCGGACCAGGCGATCCTGCGCGGCACCGGGGCACGCGGGCTGCGGGCCATCATGGAAGAGGTCCTGATGTCCGTGATGTACGAGGTGCCCTCCCGCAAGGACGTGGCCCGCGTCGTCATCACCGCGGACGTCGTCCACTCGAACGTGAACCCCACGCTGGTGCCGCGCCACCGCGGCAACGAGTCCGGCCCCCGCGAGAAGTCGGCCTAGCCACCCGGTGCAGGCGCTGAGCCGCGTCTCCGCGCGGCTCAGCGGGCCGCGGCGGCGGCCCCCCGGGCCCCCCGGGCCCCCCGCGGAGGTTTCCCGGGACCGCCGTCGGCACCGTGTCTCCTAGCCGGCCGTGCTGTCGGCCGGATCGCGCTCCCGGTCGCGGTCAGCGGCCGGACGTCGGTCCCCCCTGCTGGGGATGGCGATGTTGACCGTGCCGGACCAGCGCTCGTAGGGAGCCCGGCCGTCGCGACGCAGCAGGACCGCCAGAGACGACCAGCCCCACACGACGACGGCGGAGACCGCCGCGACGTACGGGAGGAGGGCCCCGGCCGGCTCCGGCGTGTCGAGTGCTCCCGTGCGCTCCGCCAGGGCCAGCCATGCCAGCGCCAGTGGAGCGTGGAGACACCAGGTGCGCACGGTGACGCGCAGCGCGCCGGGCCGGGTGCCATCCGGGCGGGCGACACGCAGCAGCACAGCGCGCTTCCCCAGGGTGGATGCGAAGGCAAGGGGCACCAGCCAGAACCAGAACAGGCCGAGACCGGTGCCGATCGCGAAGGCGTACGCGCGGCCGGTCGCCGGGTCGGTGGCGACGGCCAGCAGTCCCGCGGCCAGCGTCCATGTGACAAGCCAGCCCGCCAGGTCGGCCAGGAACGCCATGGCACGCCGGGGGAAGGTGACCCGGAGCCCGTACCGGGCACGTTCGCGCTCCGGATCGTTGACGGGGAGTACCCGGACCAAGGGTCCCGCCAGCAGCCAGCCGACGACCGCTCCCCCGGTGTTGAGGATGAGGTCGTCCACGTTGAACTGGCGGTAGGGACAGGCGTAGACGAACCACAGCCCGGTGTACTGCGTGGTCTCGAAGAACAGTGAGGTGGCGAAGGCCAGTACACCGGTCGACAGCAGGCCCTGCCGCAGGTGGTAGCGCAGGTACACGCCCAGGGGGAGGAGCAGGACGGCGTTGAGCAGGCTGGTCCACGTGGGCACGAGGGTGAGCAGGGTGGCGGGTGACCAGTCTCCTCCCGAGGCCAGGGAGATGCTGGTGTAGAAGGCGAACGGTTCCAGCTGCGGGTGCTCCGCGTACCGGGCGGTGGAGCAGAATCCGTCCGTGTCGACCGGCAGCGGCATGACCGTCTGCAGCAGTGCTGCGATCAGGTAGAAGACGAAGCTGTAGAAGACCAGGACCGGCCAGCCCCCGGCCCGACCGCGCCTGCGGTAGCCGCGGACGGCGACCGGGGCCATGATCAGCGCGGTGACGAGGGGGAACAGCGAGACGGCGGCTTCGATCGGCAGCAGATAGGTACGGAACACGACGGACGCTTTCTGCGGCACGTCAGGCCGCGGACGGCGGGGCCCGGTGAGCGGAGACCGTCAACGGGAGGGCAGCGGGCCACCCGGCACCGGGTCTGGTCGACGGGCCCCAGCGTAGGGCGGGCAGCACGCCGCCCGCCCCACCGCCGTCGTCGCGACAGGCGCTACGCCACCTCGACGCGGGCCTCAGCGCGGAAGTCGGCGGCGAGCTGGGCTCCCGCCTCAATGGACATCGAGCCGAACACCGGGATGGGCACGACCATCCCCACCGTGCTGTAGTCCCCCCAGACGCACAGCGGTGCCGCGAACTTCACGCCGTCCTGCTCGTCCCTGATCTCCTGACACTTCATCACGGCGCCCTCGAAGCCCTCGGGTGTGAACGCGCGCGGATCGCCGACGAACTCGGTGGTGCTGCCCTCGTCCTTGGCCGCCTCGCTCCTGACGAAGCGGAAGAAGTCGTCCACGGCCCGCTCGGGGTCGTCCACCTCGCCCCAGACCCCACCGAAGAAGGCCATCTTCATGCTGGTCAGCGGGTTGTCCGAGGCGGAGTCACCCGGCTCGGCCGCGTCCTCCTCGCTCAGGGTGCCGTACGTCCCGCGCACCGAAGTGCCGTCCGAGACCCCGAGGCTCTGCATGACGGCCATGAACTTCTCGTCCTCGGTACCGGCTTCCGCAGCGGCGTCCTCGTCCTCCGAGAGCCGATAGTCCCCCACGCTCTCGGGCGCGACGAGCCGGTGCGGGCCGTCGTCGGCGATGTCGGCCCCGCCGCCGTCACCGCCGCCGGTCAGGAACACGATGCCGCCGATGACGGCACCGACCACGACGAGCGCGCCCACCGTCAGCGCGATCGCCTTCCCCGCGCCGCCGCGCCGGGGCTCCGGGGGCGGATACCCGCCCGTCTGGTAGCCGGGGTGGACGCCGTGGAGCGGCTGAGCGGCCTGTCCCGGGTACCCGGCGGGCTGGCCGCCATACCCGTAGCCCGGTTGCTGCCCGGGACCCTGCGGCGGCGGATACGGCTGCCCGGGATGCTGCTGCCCGTAGGGCTGCGGCGGCGGCTGCGGGGCGCCGTAGGGGTTCGGCTGCGGCGGCGGCCCGTACGGCCCCTGTGGCGGCGGATGGTGCTGGCTCATGACGCTCCCCTCCCCGCGCATGCCGTGTACATGCGCTGACGCGTGGGTCCATCTTCGCGGAACGCGCCCGCCGCGTCACATCCCGTACCCGTACGCGTGGGGCGGGCCCGGAACCCCTGGCCCGCCCCACGCCGTCGAGCGTCTGTTCCGCCGTCACCCGAGCGGGACGCGGGCCTCCTTGCGGAACTTCCCCGTGATGCTCGCGGCGTCGTCGACGGACGTGGAGCCGATGGGGTTCACGGGCAGCACCATGCCCACGGTGCTGTAGTCGGCCCACATGCACACCGCGGTGCTCATGTCCCTGGGCACGTCCGCGCTGGCCTTGACCCGGAACTCCTGGCACTTCATGACCGCGCCGTCAGCCCCGTCGGGGGTGACGCCCTGGGGGTCGCCCACGAGTTCGCCCTTCTCGGGGTCCTTGGACGCCTGCCCCCGCATCGCGCTGAAGAAGTCGTCCACGGCCCGCTCGGGGTTCTCCACGGAACCGTAGAGGCCGGAGAACGAGGCGATCTTCATCGTGGCGAGGCTGCCCTCGTTGAGCGAGTCGGGGTTGCTCGTGTCCACGGTGTTGTACTCGCCCTCGACCGACTCGGCGTCGGGGATGCCGAGGGTGTCCAGCATGTCCTCGAAGTCGTTCTCCCCCATGAGACCGCCGCCGCCGTCCTGCAGCTCGTACGCGTCGACGGCCTCCGGGGCGACCAGCTTGTGCGGGCCGTCGTCGGCCGCCTCGCCCGCTCCGCCGTCGTCGCCCATGAGGAAGATGAAGCCGCCGACGAGGGCGCCGACGAGAACGACGGCGCCGAGAGCCAGGCCGACGACCTTGCCGGTGTTCCTCTTGGGGGGCGGGGGCGGCGGGACGTAGCCGCCGGGCTGCTGCGGCTGACCGTACGGCGGGGCAGCGGGTGCAGGCTGGCCGGGCTGACCCGGGTAGCCGTAGCCCGGCTGGGGCGGGGGCTGCTGCCCCGGGTACCCGTAGCCGGGCTGAGCGCCGCCGGGCTGCCCGTAGTGCTGTTGGGGCGCGGGGGCCCCGTAGGGGCCCGGCTGCTGGGGCTGCTGACCGTACGGGCCCTGCGGCGGCGGCTGGTGGTAACTCACAACGCTTCCCTCCGTGCGCATGCTTCACGCATGCATTGACGCGTTCCTCACATCCTGGCCGAGACGTGCCGGAAGTCCCGCATCCGATAAGGGAACCGCTCCAGAACCCTTACCTCTGGAGCGGTTCCGCCCGGGTGCGGCAGGGCGGTCACTCCACCTTGACGCGGAGCTCCGCACGGAGGCCCGCCGCGATCTGCGCTCCGTCCTGGACACTGATCGATCCCTGCGCCTTGATCGGCATGGACACGACCACCGTGCTGCTGTCGGCCCAAGCACACAGCGGGATGTCCTGGGTGTCTTCCTCAGACCCCTCGTTGCGCATGACCTGGCACTTCATAACCGCGCCGTCAAGGCCCCCGGGCTGCACGGCACGGGGCTCACCCACCAGGGTGTCCGCCTCGCCGTCCGCCGTCACCTGCCGCTTCATCTCGTCGAAGAAGCCGTCCACCGAGGCCTCCGGGTCCGCGACCGAGCCCCAGGAGCCGAAGACCATGAGCATCCTCATGTCCTCGAGCGCGGTCGGGTCCTCGAACGCGGAGGGGTCGTTCACGTCCACGGTGGAGTACATGCCCTGGACGCCTTCGCCGTCCTCGACCCGCATGGCGTCGACGGCCTCCTGGAAGTCCTCGTCTTCCGCGTCGAACGCGCTCTCGTCCTGCATCAGGCTGTACTCGCCGAGCACCTTCTGGGGCAGGACCAGCTTGTAGGGCGTGCCGTCGGCCGGCGGGACGGCGGGGTCGTCCTCGGGCTTCGGCTCGTCGGGGTCGGGGCCGTCCTCAAGCCCGTCGGTCTCCCCCGGGTTGTCGGGCTTGTCCTCGTTCTTCTCGTCGCCCTTGCCGCCGGTGTCCGAGCTGTCCCTGCGGTCGCCGCCGGCCTCGGTGTCGTCCTCGCCGCCGGTGAGCAGCAGGACGCCCACGACCACGGCCGCGACGAGCGCGAGGGCGCCGGCCGCGATACCGATGACCTTGCCCTTGCCGCCGGAGGAGGCCGGGGGCTGCGGGGCCGGGACGTAGCCGGGCGGGGCCGGCGGAACGGCCGGCTCCGAGGGCGGCGGCGTGGCAGGACCGGGGGCCGGCGGCTCGGGCGGCTTCTCCGGCGTCGGCTCGTTCTGGCTCACAGTGGTTCCTCCCCTGGACGTGCGGACCGCACGTGCGTACGCGGTCCGTACATCATCGCGGCTGGACCGGAGCACACCGAACCGGGGCTCCAAACCGGTTCGAGACCACGACATACGCAGCCGTAGACTGGCCGCCGTGACCGAAACTCAGCACGGCCCCCAGGGCCCCCACAGCGCACCTGCCGATCTGCCGACCCAGTACGCGCCGGCCGAGGTAGAAGGAGAGCTGTACGAGCGCTGGGTAGAGCGGGGTTACTTCGAGGCGGACGCGAAGAGCGAGAAGCCGCCGTTCGCCGTCGTCATCCCGCCGCCGAACGTCACCGGCAGTCTGCACCTCGGGCACGCCTTCGAGCACACGCTGATCGACGCCCTCACGCGACGCAAGCGCATGCAGGGCTTCGAGACGCTGTGGCAGCCGGGCATGGACCACGCGGGCATCGCCACGCAGAACGTGGTCGAGCGGGAGCTGGCCAAGGAGGGCAAGTCCCGGCACGACCTGGGCCGGGAGGCGTTCACCGAGCGGGTCTGGCGGTGGAAGGCGGAGTCCGGCGGCCAGATCTCCGGGCAGATGCGCCGCCTGGGCGACGGTGTCGCCTGGTCGCGGGAGCGCTTCACGATGGACGAGGGCCTGTCCAAGGCCGTCCAGACCATTTTCAAGCGCCTCTACGACGACGGCCTGATCTACCGGGCCGAGCGGATCATCAACTGGTGCCCGCGCTGCCTCACCGCGATCTCGGACATCGAGGTGGAGTACGCGGACCAGGACGGCGAGTTGGTCTCGATCCGGTACGGCGAGGGCGAGGACTCGATCGTCGTCGCGACGACCCGGGCGGAGACGATGCTCGGTGACACGGCCGTCGCCGTCCACCCGGACGACGAGCGCTACCGGCACCTGGTGGGCCGGGAGATCAGGCTGCCGCTGACGGACCGGTCCATCCCGGTCGTCGCGGACGAGCACGTGGACCCGGAGTTCGGCAGCGGTGCCGTCAAGGTGACGCCCGCGCACGACCCGAACGACTTCGAGATCGGCCAGCGGCACGGCCTGCCGAGCCTGACGATCATGGACGAGCACGCGGTCATCACCGCGCACGGCCCGTTCCTGGGGCTGGACCGGCTGGAGGCCCGCTCGGCCGTCGTCGGCGCCCTGCGAGCGGAGGGCCGGATCGTCGCGGAGAAGCGCCCGTACCAGCACTCGGTCGGGCACTGCTCGCGCTGCAAGACGACGATCGAGCCGCGGCTGTCGATGCAGTGGTGGGTCAAGGTCGGCCCGCTGGCGCAGGCGGCCGGGGACGCGGTGCGCGACGGCCGGGTGGCGATCCACCCGAAGGAGATGGAGTCCCGGTACTTCGGCTGGGTGGACAACCTGCTCGACTGGTGCATCTCGCGGCAGTTGTGGTGGGGGCACCGCATTCCGGTCTGGTACGGACCCAACGGCGAGACGGTCTGCGTCGGGCCTGACGAGGAGCCGCCGACGGGCGAGGGCTGGCACCAGGAGACCGACGTCCTGGACACCTGGTTCTCCTCCGGGCTGTGGCCGTTCTCCACGCTGGGCTGGCCGGAGAAGACGGAGAGCCTGGAGAAGTTCTATCCGAACTCCGTTCTGGTCACGGGCTACGACATCCTCTTCTTCTGGGTCGCCCGGATGATGATGTTCGGTCTGTACGCGATGGACGGCACCCCGCCGTTCCACACGATCGCCCTGCACGGCATGGTGCGCGACCAGTTCGGCAAGAAGATGTCCAAGTCCTTCGGCAACGCGGTCAATCCGCTGGACTGGATGGACACCTACGGCTCCGACGCGCTGCGGTTCACCCTCGCCCGCGGGGCCAACCCGGGTGTGGACGTGCCGATCGGCGAGGACTGGGTGCAGGCGTCCCGGAACTTCTGCAACAAGATCTGGAACGCCACCCGGTTCGCGCTCATGAACGGCGCCACGGTCGAGGGCCCGCTGCCGGACGCCGCGGAGATGTCGGCCGCCGACCGGTGGATCCTCTCCCGGCTGAACACGGTCGTCGCGGAGACGGACGCGTTCTACGACGACTACCAGTTCGCCAAGCTCTCCGACGGGCTGTACCACTTCGCCTGGGACGAGGTCTTCGACTGGTACGTCGAGCTGTCCAAGACGACGTTCGCCGCGGGCGGCCGGGCCGCCGAGGTGTCCGGGCGGGTCCTGGGCGAGGTGCTGGACGTCATGCTGCGGCTGCTGCACCCCGTCGTCCCGTTCGTCACGGAGACGCTGTGGACGACGCTGACCGGCGGCGAGTCGCTCGTCGTCGCGGACTGGCCGTCCGACAGCGGCTTCCGGGACGAGGCGGCGGAGCGGGAGATCGGAACGCTCCAGCAGGCCGTCACGGAGGTCCGCCGGTTCCGCGCGGACCAGGGCCTCCAGCCGGGGCAGCGGGTTCCGGCGAAGCTGGAGTTGGCGGGTACGCCGCTGGTCGCGCACGAGGAGGCCATGCGTGCGCTCCTGCGGCTCCAGCCGGCCGGCGCGGAGTTCTCCGCCACGGCCTCGCTCCCGGTGGCCGGGGCCACGGTGTCGCTCGACCTGTCCGGGGCGATCGACTTCGCCGCCGAGCGGCGTCGGCTGACGAAGGACCTGGAGGCGGCGCGCAAGGAGCTGGCGCAGACGACGGCGAAGCTGGGCAACGAGGGCTTCCTCGGCAAGGCTCCGGACCACGTCGTCGAGAAGATCCGCACCCGGCGGGACACGGCGGAGGCGGACATCGCCCGGATCGAGGCACAGCTCGCGCAGCTGCCGGCCGGCTGAGCCGCACACGCGCGCGAGGGAGCCCGGTACCGCGTGGTACCGGGCTCCCTCGTCTCGTGGCGCGTTCCGGCTCAGGCGCCGCGGTCGACCAGCCGCCAGGCGGTGGGCAGGGCGGCCATCGCGAGCGCGGCCTTGAGCGCGTCGCCGACGAGGAAGGGCACGAGGCCCTTGGCGACCGCCTCCCCGGCCGAGTAGTCGGCGGCCAGGGCCAGGTAGGGGACGCCGACGGCGTAGATGATCGCGCTGCCGACCACCATCGTGCCGGCCGTGCGCAGCACTCCGCGGTCGCCGCCCCTCCGGGCGAGGGCGCCGACGACGACGGCCGCGAGCAGCATGCCGAGGAGGTAGCCGAAGGAGGGCATGGCCGCGCCGTGGCCGCCCTCGGTGAACCACGGCACCCCGGCGGTGCCCGCGAGGACGTACAGGCCGATGGAGAGCAGGGCGCGCTGGGCGCCGAGCCCGGCGCCGACGAGGAGGGCCGCGAAGGTCTGCCCGGTGACGGGGACGGGCGTGCCGGGGAGGGGGACGGCGAGCTGTGCGGCGAGGCCGGTGAGCGCGGCGCCACCGAGGATCAGGGCGGCGTCGCGGGCGACGGAGCGGCTGAGCGTGGTGGCGGGCAGGACGTCGGCGAGAACGGCGCCGGGGCGCGGGCCCGCTGCGGCGGTGCTCATCGTGAGCCTCCTGGTACGAGGGGGACGGAGGGGACGCGTCGACGCTATCCGAAGTGTTCCGGGCGCGTACGGTGACGTTGGCGACAGTAATTGGCCGCTACAGTTATCCGGTTCGCACGCCATCCCGGTCATCTCGCGCCGTCCGTTCAGCGGACAGTGATCTGCGCCATTGAAGCGCGGTTGAGAAGTCCCTCACACTGACCAGGCTCCGGAATGCACCATTCCGTCGGGCTCCCGTCCGTCCCCCCACCCCCCATTGGACCCCCATGGCTTCCTCCCCCACCCAAGAGGCCTCCGCCCGCGCGCAGTCCGCGCCCGTGGCGGACGGCACCGAGGCACCCGGCTCCCTCTCGCACGGTCTGAAGCAGCGCCACCTGTCGATGATCGCCCTGGGCGGGGTCATCGGCGCCGGGCTGTTCGTCGGCTCCGGGAAGGGCATCGCCGCGGCGGGTCCGGCGATCGTGCTGGCGTTCGCGGCCTCGGGGCTGCTGGTCATGCTGGTGATGCGCATGCTCGGCGAGATGTCGGCCGCGCACCCGGCCTCCGGCTCCTTCTCGGTGCACGCGGAGCGGGCGCTCGGCCCGTGGGCGGGCTTCACCGCCGGCTGGATCTTCTGGGTGCTGCTGTGCGTCGCCGTCGCCGCCGAGGCCATCGCGGCGGCGGAGATCATGCTCACCTGGCTGCCGGGCACCGAGATGTGGATGTGGGTGGCCCTGTTCATGGCCGTCTTCTGCACGACGAACCTGGCCTCGGTACGGAACTTCGGCGAGTACGAGTTCTGGTTCGCCGCGCTGAAGGTGTTCGCGATCGTGGCGTTCCTGCTGATCGGCGGGGCCGCGATCCTCGGGCTGCTGCCGGGGACGGACGCGCCGGGGACGGCGAACCTCACCGGCAACGGCGGCTTCCTCCCCCAGGGCACGGACGGCCTCATCGTGGGCCTGCTCGCCTCGGTGTTCGCCTACGGCGGTCTGGAGACGGTGACGATCGCGGCGGCCGAGTCCAAGGACCCGGTGCGCGGCGTCGCCAAGGCGGTGCGGACGGCGATGTGGCGCATCGCCGTGTTCTACGTGGGCTCGATGGCCGTCATCGTCACGCTCATCCCGTGGGACGACGAGTCGCTGCTCAGCGGCCCGTACGCGGCCGTGCTGGACCACATCGGGGTGCCGGCGGCCGGTGAGGTCATGAAGATCGTCGTGCTGGTGGCGCTGCTGTCGGCGATGAACGCGAACATCTACGGGGCCTCCCGGATGGCCTACTCGCTCGTGCGCCGAGGCGAGGGCCCGCGGTTCCTCGGGCGGATCTCCGGCGGCGTGCCGCGACACGCGGTGGTCGCGTCGTCCGCGTTCGGCTTCTTCGCCGTGCTGCTGAGCTTCTGGTGGCCCCAGACGGTCTTCCAGTGGCTGCTCAACATGGTGGGCGCCGCGGTGCTCGTCGTGTGGGGCTTCATCGCGGTCTCGCAACTGCGCACGCGCCGGAGGCTGGAGCGGGAGGCACCCGAGCGGCTGGTCGTGCGCATGTGGGCGTTCCCGGTGCTGACCTGGGTGGCGCTCGCCGCCATCGTCGGCATCCTGCTGCTGATGCTGCGCGACGGCTCGACCCGGGTGCAGCTCGCCTCCACCGGCGGGCTGACGCTCGCGCTGGCCCTCGTGGGCCTGGCGCGGCAGCGCCTCGCGGCCCGGGCCACGCACAGCTAGCCGAGCCGACACCCCACACCTCTCCGCAAGGGCGGCCCCGCCACGGGGCCGCCCTTGCGCATGCCCGGACGCCTGTCGCCGTTTGTCGCTGCTAACCTCTAATTGCAAGTCATATGCAAGAGCGGTGCGAGGGGATTAAGCATGGGCACGCTGTACACACTGCCGGAACTCCCGTATGACTACTCGGCGCTGGAGCCCGTCATCAGCGGTGAGATCATCGAGCTGCACCACGACAAGCACCACGCCGCCTACGTGAAGGGCGCGAACGACACCCTGGAACAGCTCGCGGAGGCCCGCGACAAGGAGAGCTGGGGCGGCATCAACGGGCTGGAGAAGAACCTGGCCTTCCACCTGTCCGGGCACATCCTGCACTCGATCTACTGGCAGAACATGACGGGTGACGGCGGCGGCGAGCCGCTGGACAAGGACGGCACGGGCGAGCTGGCCGACGCGATCGCGGAGTCCTTCGGCTCCTTCGCGAAGTTCAAGGCCCAGCTCTCCAAGGCCGCGGCCACCACCCAGGGGTCGGGCTGGGGCGTGCTCGCCTACGAACCCGTCACGGGCCGGCTGATCGTGGAGCAGGTCTACGACCACCAGGGCAACGTCGGCCAGGGCTCGGTGCCGATCCTCGTCTTCGACGCCTGGGAGCACGCCTTCTACCTGCAGTACCGCAACCAGAAGGTCGACTTCGTCGAGGCCATGTGGCGCGTCGTCAACTGGCAGGACGTCGCCGCCCGCTACACGGCCGCCAAGGAGCGCGCCAACAACCTGCTGCTGGCGCCCTGAGGCACCGGCACACCGGCTCCTGCCCTCGTGATCGTCTTCTCACCGCTCACCGGGCAGGTGTGAAGGGGCCTTCGCCGCGTGGACGTGACGCGCGGCGAAGGCCCCTGTTCGCTCCGTTTCGGTACCCCGTTTCGGTGCCCCGTGCGGATCAGTCGAACCGCGGATCCGCTTCCCGGGTGCGCTTGATCTCGTAGAAGCCGGGCGTGGAGGCCACCAGCAGCGTGCCGTCCCACAGCCGGCCCGCCGCCTCCCCCTTGGGCGCCGGCGTCACGACGGGGCCGAAGAAGCCCAGCGGCTCCCCCTCCGCACCGGGCACGGCGATCACCGGCGTGCCCACGTCCTGGCCGACGAGGCCGATGCCCTCGGCGTGCGACGCGCGCAGCGCCTCGTCGTACTCGCCGCTCTCCATCGCCCGCGCCAGCTCGGGGTCGAGCCCGGCCTCCGCCAGAGCCGCCCGGACCGTCTCGGCGGAGCGCTCCTCGCCCCGTACGTGGAACCGGGTGCCCAGCGCGGTGTAGAGCTGGCCGAGCACCTCCGAGCCGTACTTCTGCTCCGCCGCGACGCACACGCGGACCGGGCCCCACGCCGTCTTCAGGAGCTCCCGGTACCCCTCGGGCAGTTCGTCCAGCTTGTTCTCGTTGAGCACGGCCAGGCTCATGACGTGCCAGCGGACGGAGACGGGACGGACCTGCTCCACCTCCAGCATCCAGCGGGACGTGATCCAGGCCCAGGGGCACAGCGGGTCGAACCAGAAGTCGGCGGGCGTCTTCTCGGACACGTTCTCTCCTCGGTCTTAAGGGCGCTACCACCCCGGGTAACGCCGTGTGGCGCATGTCGCATTCCCGGATCCGGGAGGAGACGCGCCCTGCCCACGGGGGCGCCCCGCATGGCATGCTGACCCCCGTTGTTCGATATGCGAAACCCAGGTGTCACAAGGAGTCGGCCCGTGCCCGGAGAGAACCTGACCCGCGACGAAGCCCGGGAGCGGGCCGAGCTGCTCACCGTGGACGGCTACGAGGTGGCCCTCGACGTCCGCGACGCCGTGCGGCCGGCGCCGAGCGAGGGCCCGCGCACGTTCCGCTCCACCACCACGATCCGCTTCCGCAGCTCGCGGCCGGGCGCGAGCACCTTCGTGGACCTGCTCGCCCCGCACGTCCACTCGGTCACCCTCAACGGCGAGTCGCTGCCGGTGGACCGGGTCTTCGACGGCACCCGCGTCCAGATCGGCCCGCTCGCCGCCGAGAACGAGCTGACGGTGGACGCGGCCTGCGCCTACAGCCGCACCGGTGAGGGGCTGCACCACTTCCTCGACCCGGAGGACGGGGAGACCTACCTGTACACCCAGTACGAGCCCGCCGACGCCCGCCGCGTCTTCGCCAACTTCGAACAGCCCGACCTGAAGGCGCCCTTCGACTTCGTCGTCACCGCCCCCGCCTCCTGGACGGTGCTCAGCAACGGGGACCGCACCGGCGCCCCCACCGAGCACGACGACGGCTCCGCCACCTGGCGCTTCGAGCGCAC
This sequence comes from Streptomyces sp. JJ38, assembly GCF_019303475.1. Classification (GTDB taxonomy): domain Bacteria; phylum Actinomycetota; class Actinomycetes; order Streptomycetales; family Streptomycetaceae; genus Streptomyces. The sequence goes on along the minus strand of NZ_JABLSI010000026.1, from coordinate 21,830 downwards.
CAAGCCGATCTCCACCTACATCACGGCGGTCGTCGCGGGCCCCTACCACCAGGTCGCCGACGTCTACCGGCGCCGCCTGCCCGACGGCACCGAGCTGACGATCCCGCTGGGCGCGCTGTGCCGCCGCGGGCTGGCCAAGCACTTCGACGCCGACGACATCTTCCGGGTCACCAAGGAGGGGCTGGACTTCTTCCACGACCACTTCGACTACCCGTACCCGTTCGGGAAGTACGACCAGGCCTTCGTGCCCGAGTACAACCTCGGCGCCATGGAGAACCCGGGGTGTGTCACCTTCCGGGAGGAGTTCGTCTTCCGCGGCAAGGTGACCGAGGCCTCCTACGAGGGCCGGGCCAACGTCATCCTGCACGAGATGGCGCACATGTGGTTCGGCGACCTGGTCACCATGGAGTGGTGGGACGACCTGTGGCTGAAGGAGTCCTTCGCCGACTTCATGGGCACCTTCGCGCAGGTGGAGGCCACGCGCTTCGACTCGGGCTGGATCACCTTCGCCAACCGGCGCAAGGCGTGGGCCTACCGGGCCGACCAGCTGCCCTCCACCCACCCCATCACGGCGGACATCCACGACCTGGAGGACGCCAAGCTCAACTTCGACGGCATCACCTACGCCAAGGGCGCCTCGGTGCTCAAGCAGCTCGTCGCCTACGCGGGCCGGGACGCCTTCCTGGAGGGCGCGCGCCGCTACTTCAAACGCCACGCCTACGGCAACACCCGGCTGGAGCACCTGCTCGCGGTGCTGAGCGAGACCTCCGGGCGGGACATGGGCGAGTGGGCCCGTGCCTGGCTCCAGACGGCCGGCGTCAACTCCCTGACCCCGCGGGTGCGCTACGGCGAGGACGGGCGGATCGCCGAACTGTCCGTCCTGCAGAGCGCCCCCGCCGAGCGCCCGGCGCTGCGCCCGCACCGCGTCGCCGTCGGCCTGTACCGGCGGGCGGGCGAGGGGGCCCCGCTGACGCGGTACGCCCGCGCGGAGCTGGACGTGACGGGCGAGCGCACCGTCGTCACCGAGCTGGCCGGGGCCGAGCGCCCCGAGCTGGTTCTCGTCAACGACGACGACCTCACCTTCTGCAAGACCCGGCTGGACCCGGAGTCGCTGGCCACGCTGCGCGAGCACCTGGGCGACGTGGAGGATCCGCTGGCCCGCGCCCTGTGCTGGTCGGCCGTGTGGAACCTCACCCGGGACGCGCTGCTGCCCGCCCGGGACTTCCTCCGGCTGGTGCTGCGCTTCGCGGGGACGGAGAGCGACGTCGGCGTGCTCCAGATGCTGCACGCCTGGACGCTGACCGCCCTCGACCACTACGTGACGCCGGAGTACCGGGCCGAGGCGGCGCGGGAGCTGGGTGAGAGCGCGGAGCGCGAGCTGCGCGCCGCGAAGCCCGGCAGCGGGCACCAGCTCTCCTGGGCGCGGTTCCTGGCCGCGGTGGCCGGGAGCGAGGGTCACCTGGCGCTGTTGGAGGGCCTGCTGGCCGGCTCCGCACGCGTCGAGGGCCTGGACGTCGACCAGGAGCTGCGGTGGACGTTCGTCGGTCGCCTCGCGGCGGCGGGCCGGGCCGATGCGGCGGTGATCGACGCCGAGCTGGCCCGGGACGACACGGCGTCCGGCAAGCGGCACCAGGTGCGCTGCCTGGCGGCCAGGCCGTCCGCCGAGGTGAAGGCCGGGGCGTGGGCGGAGGTCGTCGAGTCGGACGTGCTGTCCAACGCGCTGGTGGACGCCACGATCAGCGGCTTCGCCCAGGCCGGTCAGCGGGAGCTGCTGGAGCCGTACGTGGAGCGGTACTTCGCGGTGCTGGAGCGCGTGTGGGCGGAGCGGTCGATCGAGATCGGGATGTCGGTCGTGCGCGGCCTGTACCCGGCGCTGCTGAGCACGCCGGGCACGCTGGCGGCCACCGACGCCTGGTTGGCCGAGCACGCCGAGGCGCCGCCCGCGCTGCGCCGGCTGGTGTTGGAGGCCAGGGACGACCTGGCCCGGGCCCTGGCCGGGCAGGCCTGCGACGCGCGGGCGGGCCGTTGAGGCGCCGTCCGGCCGTCCTGCGGCGGCTGCCCTAATCGGCAGTCGAACACCCGTACTTTAGGGCGGTCTTGTCCGGATTCATCGACAGGCCGGTAACAGCCGTTAGGGGGCGGGGAGGGGCCGGGAATCGCCTCGGCATGAACGAGACTCCCCTCACTCCCCGCCCCCTCAGCGACCTGTCCGACGTCCGGCGCCGCGTCGTGACCACCCGCGCCCTGCGCGAGCAGGGCGTGACGGCCTCGCTCGCCCAGGAGCGCTGCCGTGGCGGCGGCCCGTGGCAGCGGCCGCTGCCGGGCGTGTACCTGCTGCACCCCGGTCCGGCGACGAGCGAGGAGCGGCTGCACGCGGTCCTGCTGTACGCTCGGCGGGAGCCCGCGCCGGGCCCGGTGATGGTCACCGGCCTCGCGGCGCTGGCGCTGCACGGGCTGGCCGGGGCTCCGCCGCTGGCCGCTCTGGAGCGCATCGACCTTCTGGTGCCGCACACCCGCCGGCTGCGGTCGGCCGGATGGGCGCGGATCATGCGCTCGCAGGCGGTGCCCGAGCCGCAGGACGTCACCGGGGTGCCGGTGGCACCGGTGGCCCGGGCGGTGGCCGACGCGGTGGGCCGGCTCACCGACGCCGTCGCCGTCCGGCGGCTGCTGACCGAGGCCGTGCGCGGCGGGTACTGCGAGGCGCAGGCGCTGGTGCGGGAGCTGGCCCGGGCGCGGGCGCTGTCCCGGCCGCAGGTCGTGGACACCGTGGACGCGCTGCTGGCCGAGGGCCGGGCGGTGGCCGAGGAGCGGCTGTACGCGGCCGTGCGCGAGCACGGGCTGCCCGACCCGTGCTGGAACGTGGAGCTGCGGCTGCCGGAGGGCGGCTCACTGGGATGGGTGGACGCGTACTGGCCCGCCCAGGGAGTCGCCGTCGAGCTGGACGCCCGCGCCGGGCGGTGGGCGGGGGCGGCGTACCCCGAGGACGCCGACATCGCGGAGCTGGAGTACGCGCGCAGGCGACAGACGTTGGAGCGGCTCGGCGTGGCCGTCGTCCGGCTGTGCCCGCTGCGGCTGCGCGACGCACCGCGGGCGCAGGCGGCGGTGGTGCGCACGGCTCTGATGACGTGCGACGAGCGCGATCCGGCGGGCTACGTCGTGGTCCGGCCCAGGTGAGCTGCGCGCTGGCGGGGCGGGCGTGGAAGGATGTCCGGACCGCCGGAGCAACGAAGCCCGAGACAACCGTGAGGGAGACACCAGGTGCCTGGGACGAATCTGACCCGTGACGAGGCGCAGGAGCGGGCGCGTGTCCTGACCGTGGACGCGTACGCCGTGGACCTCGACCTCTCCGGAGCGCAGGAAGGGGGCACGTTCCGCTCGGTGACCACGGTGCGGTTCGAGGCGAGCGAGGCCACGAGCACGTTCGCCGACCTCGTCGCGCCGACCGTGCACGAGGTGCGGCTGAACGGCGAGGCGCTCGACGTGGCCGAGGTGTTCGCCGACTCCCGCATCGCGCTGCCGTCGGTGGTGGCGGGGGCCAACGAGCTGACCGTCGTCGCGGACTGCGCCTACACCAACACCGGGGAGGGCCTGCACCGTTTCGTCGACCCCGTCGACCAGCAGGCCTATCTGTACACACAGTTCGAGGTGCCGGACGCGCGGCGGGTGTTCGCCTGCTTCGAGCAGCCGGACCTCAAGGCGTCCTTCCGGTTCACCGTGACCGCTCCCCAGGGGTGGACGGTGATCTCCAACTCACCGACGCCCGAGCCCACCGGGACCGTGTGGTCCTTCGCCCCGACGCCGCGCATGTCCACCTACGTGACGGCACTGATCGTGGGCCCGTACCACAGCGTGCACAGCACCTGGGAGGGCGACGGCCGCAGCGTCCCGCTCGGCCTGTACTGCCGCCCCTCGCTCGCGGAGTACCTCGACGCGGAGGCGATCTTCGAGGTGACGCGGCAGGGCTTCGACTGGTTCCAGGAGAAGTTCGACTTCCCCTACCCCTTCGAGAAGTACGACCAGCTCTTCGTGCCGGAGTTCAACGCGGGCGCGATGGAGAACGCGGGCGCGGTCACGATCCGCGACCAGTACGTCTTCCGGTCCAAGGTGACGGACGCGGCCTACGAGGTGCGCGCCGAGACCATCCTGCACGAGCTGGCGCACATGTGGTTCGGCGACCTGGTCACCATGGAGTGGTGGAACGACCTGTGGCTGAACGAGTCGTTCGCCACCTACACCTCCATCGCCTGCCAGGCGTACGCCCCCGGCAGCCGGTGGCCGCAGGCGTGGACGACGTTCGCCAACCAGATGAAGACGTGGGCCTACCGCCAGGACCAGCTGCCCTCCACGCACCCGATCATGGCCGAGATCCGGGATCTGGACGACGTGCTGGTCAACTTCGACGGCATCACCTACGCCAAGGGCGCGGCGGTACTCAAGCAGCTCGTCGCCTATGTCGGCATGGACGCGTTCTTCCGTGGCGTGCAGGCCTACTTCAAGCGCCACGCGTGGGGCAACACCCGGCTGTCCGACCTGTTGGACGCCCTGGAGGAGACCTCCGGCCGGGACCTGGCCGCCTGGTCCGAGGCCTGGCTGGAGACGGCGGGCATCAACGTGCTGCGCCCCGAGATCGACGTCGCCGAGGACGGCACGCTGCGCGGGTTCGCCGTCCGCCAGGAGGCCCCGGCGCTGCCCGAGGGCGCGGTGGGCGAGCCGCGGCTGCGTCCGCACCGCATCGCGATCGGCCTCTACGAGCTGCGCGACGGCGTCCTGGTGCGCGACGAGCGCGTGGAGCTGGACGTCGACGGCGAGCTGACCGACGTCCCCCAGCTGGCCGGACGGGCCCGCCCCGCGGTGATCCTGCTCAACGACGACGACCTGTCCTACGCCAAGGTGCGGCTGGACGCGCGGTCCCTGGAGACGGTCACCGAGCACCTGGGCGACTTCACGGAGTCGCTGCCGCGTGCGCTGTGCTGGTCCGCCGCCTGGGACATGACCCGCGACGGCGAGCTGGCCGCCCGCGACTACCTGGAGCTGGTGCTGTCGGGCGTCGGCAAGGAGTCGGACATCGGCGTCGTCCAGTCGCTGCACCGGCAGGTCAAGCTCGCCCTCGACCTGTACGCGGCGCCCGAGTGGCGCGCGGAGGGGCTCGCCCGCTGGTCGCAGGCCGCCCTTGAGCACCTGCGGACGGCCGAGCCGGGCAGCGACCACCAGCTCGCCTGGGCCCGGGCGCTGGCCGCCACGGCCCGCACCGACGAGCAGCTCGGCCTGCTGGAGGGGCTGCTGGACGGCAGCGCGAGCGTGGCGGGTCTGGACGTCGACACGGACCTGCGCTGGGCCCTGCTGCTGCGGCTGGCGGTCACCGGCCGGGCGGGCGACGAGGCCATCGACGCGGAGCTCAAGCGCGACCCCACCTCGGCGGGCGAGCGGCACGCGGCCACCGCCCGGGCCGCCCGTCCCACGGCCGAGGCGAAGGCCGCCGCGTGGGCCGAGGTCGTCGAGTCCGACAAGCTGCCCAACGCGGTGCAGGAGGCCGTCATCGCGGGCTTCGTCCAGACCGACCAGCGGGAGCTTCTGGAGCCCTACACCGCGAAGTACTTCGAGGTGCTGGCCGAGGTGTGGAGTTCGCGCAGCCACGAGATGGCGCAGCAGATCGCGATCGGGCTCTACCCGACGCTCCAGGTCGCCCAGGAGACGCTGGACGCGACCGACGCGTGGCTGGCCGCCGCGGACGACAGCAGCGCGGCGCTGCGCCGGCTGGTCGGCGAGTCCCGCGCCGGCGTGGCGCGGGCGCTGCGTGCCCAGGCCGCAGACCGCGCCGCGGCGGCCTGACGGCCCTCAACCGGGCGGCGGCGTGTCCGCCGCCCGCGGCGCGGAGGCGTGCCCATCGCGGGCCACGCCTCCGCGCCGCGGTGCGTTGCGGGTGAACTCGGCTGCCGGCGCGGCCGGGACACGGCTCTTGGTGTTGGTCTGCCGGAGCAGGTTCCCGGACGCGGCGTCGACCGCGGACACCGTGCCGCCGAAGCTCCCGCCGTAGACGGTCCCGTTCACCACGGCCACCTGGTCCGTCACGGATGACGGCGTGGCGGAGGTCCAGCGCCGCCGGCCGGGGGCAGGGGCGGGCGGTACGCGCGTGTGGTGCGTGGCGTGGGGGCGTGGGGGCGGCGAGGGCCGGGGCGAGGCCCGCCCGGACGCCGCAGCGCGGTCCGGCGTCCGCCCCCGTACACACGTCGAGGACGCCTCCCGGCGGCACGGCCGGGAGGCGCCCTCGACGGAGGTGCTGGGAGGTCAGCTCTCCTTCTTGCGGGACTTGTCGCCCACCATGACGAGGCCGCAGATCAGCAGGAACAGCAGCAGCGGGGCACCCACGTAGAGGCCCAGCGTCTCGGCGACGCTCAGCCCCGTGCCCGGGTCGTCTCCGTCGTCTCGCGTCAGGGCGAAGGCGGGGGAGGACGTCAGCAGCATCAGCGTCGTGGCGACGCCGACGATTCCGGCACGCGCAGCAACAGTCTCAGTCTTGACCACGTTCTTAACGTAGCGAACGACGCTGCGCCCCGCTCATCCGGGGTCGGGTTCCGGGCCGGCTACTCCCGGACGCCGCCCTCCTCCAGCGCGGTGCGCAGCCCGGTGAGCAGCGTGTGCAGCCGGGGCGAGGCGAGCAGCTCCTCCAGCGCGACGGGCCGCCCGGTGCCGTCCGCGATGGGCAGCCGCCAGTTCGGGTACTCCAGCGACGTGCCCGGGACGTTCTGCGGGCGCCGGTCGCCGACACCGTCCGGCAGCCAGACGCCGACCAGCCACGCCGGGGTGGTGGCCAGGAACCGGTAGACGGCCCGGATCGCGGCCTCCTCCTCCGCGTGCCCCGGGGCCAGCAGCCCCAGCCGGGCGAACAGGGCCAGCCACTCCGCGCGCTCGGCGGCGGCGGCCGCGCGGGCGGCGCGCGGCGACCCCTCCAGCAGCCCGAGCCGGTGCTGTAGCGCGACGTGGTCCCCGGCGAGCCGGGCGGCGGTGCTGGGCAGGTCGTGCGTGGTGGCGGTCGCGAGGCAGGACGCGCGCCAGCGGCCTGGGGCCAGCGGCTTGCCGTCCCCCGTGTAGTCCCGCTCGAACCACAGCACCGAGGTGCCGAGGACGCCCCGATCGGCGAGTTCCTCCCGCACGCCGTCCTCCACGGTGCCCAGGTCCTCCCCGATCACCGCGGCACCGGCCCGGTGGGCCTCCAGCGTCAGCACCCCGAGCATGGCCTGGGCGTCGTAGCGCACGTAGGTGCCCTCGGCGGGCGGGCGGCCCTCGGGCACCCACCACTGGCGGAAGTGCCCCATGACGTGGTCGACGCGCAGGGCCCCGGCATGGGCCAGCAGGCCGCGCAGCAGCTCACGGTAGGGGCGGTAGCCGGTGCGGGCGAGCGCGTCCGGCCGCCAGGGGGGCAGCCCCCAGCACTGGCCTGCGGCGTTGAAGGCGTCGGGCGGGGCCCCGACGGACATCCCGGCGGCCAGGGCGTCCTGCTGCGCCCAGGCGTCGGAGCCGGACGGATGGACGCCGACGGCCAGGTCGTGCACGAGGCCGACGGACATCCCGGCACCCCGCGCGGCCTCCTGGGCGCGGGCGAGCTGGCCGTCGACGAGCCAGGAGAGCCAGCAGTGGAAGTCCACCCGCTCCAGGTGCTGGGTGCGGGCGCGGGCGGTGCGGGCGGAGCGCGGGTCGTCCAGCCCGGCGGGCCAGGAGCGCCAGTTTGGCCCGTGGAGTTCGGCGAGCGTGCACCACAGGGCGTGGTCTTCCAGCTCCTGGCCGCCGTCGGCGAGGTAGGCGCAGTAGTCGGCCCGGCGCCCGGGGCTCAGCGGAACGGTGCGCAGCAGTTCCAGGGCGTCGAGCTTGAGCGCCCACACGGCGTCGCGGTCGATGTGGGCGCCCTTGTGCAGGACGCCCTCGCGCAGCCGGGCGGCGCGTTCCGTCAGCCGCTCCATGCGGTCGCGCTCGGCGCCCGTGAGGTAGGCGTACTCGGGGACGTCCTCGACGCGCAGGTGGACCGGGTCGGCGAAGCGCCGGGAGGAGGGCCGGTAGGGCGACGGGTCGGTGCCCTCGCCCTCGGCGGCGGGGACGGCGGCGTGCAGCGGGTTGAGCTGGACGAATCCGGCGCCCGTGGTCCGCCCGGCCCAGGCCGCGAGGTCGGCCAGGTCCGCCAGGTCGCCCATGCCCCACGAGCGGCCGGAGAGCATGGAGTAGAGCTGGACCATGAGGCCGTGCGTGCGGCCCCGCGGACGCGGTAACCGCCGGGGGGCGACGATGAGGGGCGCCCGCGCCGAGCGCCCGTCCGGGGCCTCCGCGCGGAGCGTGTGGACACCCGGGGGCACGGCGGCGGGGACGCTGACGGGGAGGCCGGGGCCGGCGTCGTACTGGGCGCCGTCCTCCGTCTCGACCCGGAGCACGGTGCCCGGCGGCAGCGCCGGGAGGCCGGGCAGCCCCGGGCCGGTGTCGTGCGGGGCCTCGTCCTGCCCCGAGCGCAGGACGACGGTGGGCGGCAGCAGCCTGGCGGCGGCCTGCAGCTCGTGTGTCTCCAGGGCCTGGCGGACGGCTTCGGGCGTCGAGGCGTCGACGCCCAGGGCCGCGAGCACGGCGACGACCGAGTCCTCCGGCACCTCGACCACCCGGCCGGGGCCGGGGGCATAGGAGGTGGCGACACCGTGTGCCGCGGCCAGCCGCGCCAGGCGGCCCATCAGATCTCCGTGGACTCCGTGCCGAAGCCGGCGCCGGTCGGCTCGCTGGTCAGCGGGAGCTCGGCGGCGATGGGGGGCTCGCTCGTCAGCGGGGCGACGTCGGCGAGCGGGGGCTCACTGGTCAGCGGCGCCTCGTAGCAGCCGCAGGAGCAGGAGCCGTCGAGGCCGGAGTCCGGATCGGACAGCAGGGCCTGTTTGGAGGGATCACCCTCCTCCGCCCTGTCCTGCTGTCTGGGCAGGGTGATCAGGGCGGTGAGAAGGTCAGCGGACGTGGCCACGGCGGGCCTCCGTTCGTGGACGGCAAGCTGGACATTCGGTGGCCTACCCACTGCCTGCGTGGGCATCCGTCATCGGCACCGGAACGTGGCGCAGGTCACGTCACGATAGCACCGGCAATTTGCCGTTCGGGCGACGCCACGAGCGCACAGCGCGCGGTGTCGGGGCCAGGACACCCAAGATTTTACGGCAGGGGGCCGGGGCGACGCGCGGCGGACGTCCGCGCGCCGCCCCGGTACGGGCTCACAGCCGGAAGCCGGCGTCCCCCTCGACGTTGCGGATCAGGCGGCGCAGCAGCCGGATGACGGCGACGTACTCCGCGTCGTCGATGCCGTCCCGCACCTGCCGCAGGGCCGGGGTCAGCACGTCCGTCCACAGGTGGCCGACCAGGGCGTCACCGGCTTCGGTGACGCGCAGCCTGCCTCCGGCCTCCGCGAGCAGTCCGCGCTCCAGCAGCTCGTCGACGGCGGTGCCGAGGACGGAGACGTCGACGTAGGGGCGGCTCGCGCCGATCACTTCGACCAGCTCCGTCCGGGTCAGCCCCTCGGCGGACTCGCGGGCGCGGTTCAGCGTCCACCAGTGCGGCTGCTGGACGCCCTCGCGGGCGAGGTTGGCGTTGAGGAACCCGGTGATCGCGGCGCTCGCGGCGCCTGTCCAGTAGCCGAGGGGCTGCTGGAGCAGCTCGGCCTCCGTGAACTCGGGGACGTCGGCGGACACGGCCCGGGGAGCCGTGAACGTCGTGGTGGTTGAAGGGGTCGTCGAGGGCGTGGTGGCGGAAGGTCGTGTCATGCCACCGAACGTAGGAAGTGAACCTGAGTTGAAGTCAACGGCCGAGCTCAGCCCACCGGCAGCGTGGGCAGCAGCAGCCACAGGCCCTTGCCCAGCGTGACCAGCCCACCGCCGAGCGCCAGCGCGAGGATGACCCGGCGGGCCCGCCCCTCCGGGGTGCGGGCCGCGATCAGGTGCCCGGCGACGAGTCCGGCCGCCAGGGTGACCCCGGCGACCAGCCACTCCTCGCCGGACAGCCCGGGCGCGCCCTTGGCCGCGAGCGAGAAGATGTTGACCAGCAGCCCGTAGAACTGCGCGTTGGGTACGAACTCGCGGGCCGACCAGCCGGCGTTGACCGCGTACAGCGAGACGGCGGGGCCGCCGAGGCCGGCCGAGGAGTTCATGAAGCCGCTGGCCGCCCCGGCCGCGACCGCCCCCGCCCGGCCCCGCAGGGAGGGCAGCCGCACGCCGCGGACCAGGAGCAGCACCAGGGCGCTCAGCAGCGCGCCCATGGCCGTCAGCAGCGCCGGCTCGGGCAGAGCGCGGGCGACGGCCGCACCCAGCGGGACGGTCAGCGCCGCCGCGGCGACCAGGGGGACCATCGAGCGCAGCCGCACGCCGCGCCAGGTGGCCAGCAGCCCCAGGCCGCTGATGGCGATGCCCGCGCAGTTGGCCATCGTGACGCCGTCCATCGGGCCGACGAGCAGGACGAGAAAGGGCGCCGCGACGAGGCCGAAACCGATTCCGGCCAGCCGCTGGACGGCCGCGCCGAAGAACACGATGCCGCCCAGGAGCAGCGGGAACGTCGAACCGGTCAGCACGCGATGAGGCTATGCCCCGTGCCGGGGCGGCCGGTCACCGGCCCCGCGCCCCGCCCAGGCGGCGGCGCAGCCGGGCACGGGCCTCGGGGCGGGCGTCCGCGGCGTCCAGGGCGAGCAGGGCGGCCCCCAGCACGGGCGGCGCCTCCACCACGGTGACCTCCGCCCGGGGCGCCGCCTCAGCGAGCCCCCGCAGGACGCGCTCGTGCAGCGCGGGGTGGCGCGCGGCGGCCACCCCGCCCCCGAGGAACACGGGGGTGGGCGTGCCGAGCAGGCCGAGCCGGTCGAGCGTGACGCGGGCCATGGCGACGATCTCCTCGGCCTGCCGCTCCACGAGCCGGCCCGCGAGCGCGTCGCCCTCGGCGGCCACGGCGAACAGCACGGGCGTCAGCTCGTACCGCCGTTCGGCGGGCAGCTCCCCCAGGTGCAGGGCCTCGATCAGCTCGGGCATCCCGGCCAGCCCGAAGTGGGCGGGGAGCGCCCGGGCGAGCCCGGTCGGGGCGCCGCGTCCGTCCGCCGCCCGGGCGGCGTGCCACAGCGCGGCCTCGGCCAGCCCGGCGCCGCCGCCCCAGTCCCCGGAGAGCCTGCCGAGGGCGGGAAACCGGTGCACGCGGCCGTCCGGGGCGCGGCCCACGCAGTTGATCCCCGCCCCGCACACGACGGCGACGCCGTGCCGCACCGAGTCGTCGTCGGGCAGGCCCGCCCGGAGCACGGCGAAGGTGTCGTTGACCACCTCGGCGGTGCGGGCCCAGCCGGCGGCGGCGACGGCGGCACCCAGGGCCCGCTCCTCGCGGGGCAGGTCGGCGTTGGCCAGGCAGGCCGCGATGTGGACGACGTCCGCGCCCGGCGGGGCCGCGGCCAGCGCGGCCCGGACGGGCCCGGCCAGCTCCGCCACGGCCTCCCCCGCGGCGTCAGGCCGGGCCGGGGCGGGCCGGAAGCCGGGCCCCCGGGCGGTGCCGAGGATCTCGCCGTCCACGCCCGCGAGCAGGACGTCCGTCTTGCTGTTTCCGGCATCGACGGCGAGGACGGCGCCTCCGCCCGCGGCGGCCGCACCGCCGCGCGCGCTCAGGCCCATGGCAGATGCGCCCGGTTGTGTGCGATGAGCCGGTCGGTCAGGCCCTCCGCCCGCTCGTACTGGCCGATCAGCGGGTGGGCGAGGAGGGCGGCGAAGACCCGGTCCCGGCCGCCGTGCAGGGCGGCGTCCAAGGCCAGGCGCTCAAAGGCGGCGGTGTGGGCGATGAGGCCGGCGTACAGCGGCGGGATGCCGGGGGCGGGCAGCGGTTCGGCGCCCCGGGGCGTGACGTGGGCGGGCACCTCGACGACGGCCTCGTCCGGGAGGAAGGGCAGCGTGCCGTCGTTGCGCACGTTGACGGCCTGGACGGCGTTGGCGTCCGAGCCGCCAGGGCCCTGCGCCGGACCGCCGCCGCCGAGGAGGGCGGCGGCCAGGGCGACGGCGGCCTCCGAGTAGAAGGCCCCACCGCGGCTGGCCAGCAGTTCCGGCTTGGTGTCCAGTGCCGGGTCCGCGTACATCTCCAGCAGCTTCTCCTCCATGGCCGCCACCTCCTCGGCCCGCGAGGGCCGCTCCCCCAGCTCGGCCACGACCTCGTCGTGCGCGTAGAAGTAGCGCAGGTAGTAGGAGGGGACGACGCCGAGCCGGTCCAGCAGCGGGCGGGGCAGCCGCAGCCGCTCGGCGAGCGTCCGCCCGTGTTCGGCGAGCAGTCCGGGCAGGAGGTCGGGGCCCTGCGGGCCGCCGTGCCGCACGGCCAGCTCCCAGGTGAGGTGGTTGAGCCCGTAGTGCTCCAGGTGCAGTTCCCCGGGCGGGAGGCGGAGCAGCTCGGCGAAGGTGCGCTGGAGGCCGATGGCGACGTTGCACAGCCCGACGGCACGGTGGCCGGCGTCCAGCAGGGCGCGGGTGACGATCCCGACGGGATTGGTGAAGTCGATGATCCAGGCGTCCGGGGCGACCCGGCGCACGGTCTCGGCGAGCCGGAGGACGACGGGCACGGTGCGCAGGGCCTTGGCGAGCCCGCCCGCCCCGGTCGTCTCCTGACCGACGCAGCCACATTCGAGCGGCCAGGTCTCGTCCTGCCGCCGGGCTGCCTGGCCGCCGACCCGGAGCTGGACGAGGACGGCGTCGGCGCCCTCGGCCCCCGCGGCCGCGTCCTCGGTGAGGACGACCCGGCCGGGGTGGCCCTGGCGGGCGAGGATGCGCCGCGCCAGCCCGCCGACCCGGGCGAGCCGGTCGGCGTCGGGGTCGATGAGGACCAGTTCGGTGACCGGCAGGGTGTCGCGCAGCCGGGCGAATCCGTCGACGAGTTCGGGGGTGTAGGTGGAACCGCCCCCCACCACTGCGAGTTTCACCCCTGGCACGATAGGACTAGACCACTGCGGGGTCAACGCCTCCGCGACACCCCCTCGCCCGGCCCGGGAGATCCTGCCCGCACCCGGTGGTGCCTCGTCCGCGCCCGGCCGGGCCCGTCAGACACCGGTCTTGCGCAGGGACAGCCGTGACGCCGCCTCGGCCGCGGCCTCCTGGGCCAGCCCCTCGTCGTCGACGAGCGGGATGCCCTGCGCGTCGAGGGCCCGCTTGACCCGCCAGCGCAGCTCGCGCGCGGCGGGCGCGGCCTCACCCGGCATCGTCCGCACCGAGACCCGCACGGTCATCGACTCCATGCCCACCGCGTCCAGACCGAGTACCTCGACCGGGCCCCACAGCTTCTCGTCCCAGGGCTCGCTCCCGGCCATCGCCCGCCCGGCCTCGGTGATCGCCTCGCGGACCGTGTCCAGGTCCTCATCGGCCCGGACCTGCACGTCCACGGTGGCGGTCGCCCAGCCCTGGCTGAGGTTGCCGACGCGTTTGATCTCGCCGTTGCGTACGTACCAGATCTCGCCGTCGTCCCCGCGCAGCTTGGTCACCCGCAGCCCGATCTCCAGCACCGTGCCCACGGCCTCACCGGCGTCGACGCGGTCCCCGACCCCGTACTGGTCCTCCAGCAGGATGAACATGCCGGTCAGGACGTCGGTGACGAGGTTGCGGGCGCCGAAGCCGATCGCCACGCCCGCCACACCGGCGCTGGCCAGCAGCGGCCCGAGGTTGATGTCGAAAACCGACAGCACCGTGAGCGCGGCCGTGCCGAGGATGAGGAACGAGGCGACGCTGCGCAGCACCGAGCCGATGGCCGCCGAGCGCTGTCGGCGCCGCTCCGCGTTGATGAGGAGGCTGCCGAGCCCGCCGCCGGCCGCGTCCCCGTCCTCCCGGGACCGGTTCATCCGGTCGACCAGCCGCGTGATGGTGCGCCGCACCACCGCCCGCAGGACGAGGGCGATGACCAGGATGAGGAGGATGCGCAGCCCGGCGCCCAACCAGGCCTCCCAGTTGTTCTGGAGCCAGCCGGCCGCCTCGTCGGCGTGCCGTTCGGCTTCCCTGATCCGCTCGTCCATCGTCTCGGCCACGTCTCCCAGAGTATGCGGGTGCCCACCGCCCGGACACGGCCGATCGGCGGCGGGAGACCACCTCGGCAGGGGATGTGGTGGAGAACACGCGCGGTGCGTTACGCGATCGTGGTGGCGCCACGCCCCCCGCGCGGGACACACTGAGGGGAGATCGTCCCGGCACAAGCCACGTGCCGCAGACGTACAAGGAGGCACCGTGCCGCATGTCCTGGTCCTCAACGCGTCGTACGAGCCGCTCGGTGTCGTACCGCTCCGCCGCGCGCTCATCCTCGTCCTCAACGACAAGGCCGTCAGCCTGGAGGACTCCGGCGCCCTGATGCACAGCGCGACCCACGTCGTACCGGCTCCCAGCGTGGTGCGGCTGAAGCGGTTCGTGCGGATGCCCTACCGCGGCCCGGTGCCGCTGACCCGGCGGGCGCTGTTCGCGCGTGACGGCGGGCGCTGCGCGTACTGCGGGCAGACGGCGACGAGTGTCGACCACGTCATCCCGCGCAGCCGCGGCGGGCAGCACGTGTGGGACAACGTCGTCGCGGCCTGCCGACGCTGCAACCACATCAAGGCCGACCGCCACATCGCCGAGCTGGGCTGGCGGCTGCGCCATCAGCCAGCCCCGCCCACGGGGCTGGCCTGGCGCATCATCGGCACCGGGCATAGGGACCCGCGCTGGCTGCCCTACCTGCGGCCGTACGGCGCGGACGACGCACTGGCCCGGATCGACGGCAGAACCCCCGTCTGAGCCGGGCCTTCGTCGTGTTCCGGGGCCCTCGCGGGCTCCGGAGCGTGCAACCGTGTCGTCACGATCCCCCGTCCGCACGGGTACGGCCGTGCGGGAAGTGACCTTCACCCGTCATACTGCTCGCCGTGACGGGGGAGGCATGATGTGTGACCGAGGGGGAGGTCCCGTACCGTGACGCAGCCGCCGAGCGTGCAGCCGGCTCTCGCACCGCCGACGGCTCCGTCGGCCGTGCCGCCCCAGGCGGGGCCGCACTCCGGCGTCGCGGGGCAGTCCACACCGGCACCCGGGCAACCCGCCGCCCCGGCCCGGCACACCGCGTGGACGGAGAACTGGCGGCGGCTGCGGGCCGCGGCCACGACGGAACCGGGGCGGCTGCGGGTCATCGGGGCCGTCCTCGTCGTCCTGATCCTGACCTTCGGCCTGCTGACCTCCCTTCAGGTCACCCTCCGTTCCTCGGCGGCCGACGCCGTCATCGGCAGCAGCCAGCCGCTCAGCGCCGACGCCGCCGAGATCCACCGGCTGCTGGCCGACGCCAACACCACGGCCGCGAGCGGCTTTCTGGCCGGCGGCGAGGAGCCCCGTGCGGTGGGCGAGCGGTACGACGACGACATCCGGCAGGCCGCCGAGCTGATCACCCGGGCCGCCGCCAGCGGCGAGGGGTCCAAGACGGCCCGGCAGCAGCTCAGCACCCTCAACCGCGAACTGCCCGTCTACACCGGCCTGGTGGAGGCCGCCCGGGCCAACAACCGGCAGGGGCTGCCGATCGGGGGTGCCTACCTGCGCTACGCCGACGAGCGGATGCGCACGACGCTGCTCCCGGCGGCCCGCACCCTCTACGAGACGGAGTCGGCCCGCTACCAGCGGGATCACGACGAAGCCAGGTCCTGGCCGTGGCAGGCCCTGCTGCTCGGAGTGCTGGTGCTGGGCGCCCTCGGCTGGGCGCAGCGCCGCCACTACGTGCGCACGAACCGGGTCTTCAACCGGGGACTGCTCGGCGCCACCGCCACGGTGCTCGTCGTCCTCGGGTGGCTGGTTGTCGGCCACGGCATCGCCTGGGCCAGGCTCGGCGACGCGGAGCGGGACGCCGGGCGCTCGCTCCAGGCGCTCAACGAGTCCCTGGTGGCCGCGCTGGAGGCGCGCGGGGACGAGAACATGACACTGGTGGCCCGCGGCGCGGGCGCCGCCTACGAGGAGACGTACCGGGAGAGCATGCTGCGGCTCGCCGGCGAGAAGGCGCAGCGGCCGGGCAGGGCACTGCTGGAGAAAGCCGCCCTGCTCGCGGACGACGAGACGGGCCGCGCGGCCGTCGACGAGGCGCTGGAGCAGGCCCGGGAGTGGAACGAACGCCACGCCGAGGTGCGGGAGTTGGACAACTCCGGCGAGTACGCCGCGGCGGTGGCCAAGGCCATCGGCACCGGGGAGAGCACCGGGCAGGCGTTCGACAAGGTGGACGCCGCGCTGCGCGAGGCGATCAGACACGAGCAGGGGCAGTTCACCGGCGCGGCCGAGTCGGGCCGTTCGGCCCTGACGGGGCTCGCGGTGGGCACCGGGCTGCTGACGCTGCTGGGGGCGGCGGGTTCGGTGGCCGGCATCGGCCGCAGGCTGGCGGAGTACCGGTGAGCGGGGAGGACGGTGCGATGACGACGACCGGGCGTACGGACGACGCGGGACGGGGCAAGGGTCCCTCCGGCACGAGGCCGGCCCACGGGATACACGACGGCAGCCGCGCCGGGACCACCGTGGTGGCCCGGCGGCCCCGGCGGGCCCTGGTGGTGGGGCTCGCGGCCCTCGCCCCCGCGCTGGCCGCCCTCCTGGCGGCTGGCCTGCCGGGCGAGGCGGCCCGGATGGGAACGTCGGCCGGGGGCGCGGCGGACGGCCGACCCTCGCACGAGGCGGCGGCCCGGCCGCCGACCGCCCCGAACGTCCCGAACGTCCCCGCCGCGCCGGAGACCTGCCAGGACGGCACCCCGGCGGCGGCCAGCCTGCGCCCCTCGGACGCGGCGGGCGAGGCGGTCGAGCGCATCCAGCAGCGCGGTCACCTCATCGTCGGCGTCGACCAGAACAACTACCTGTGGGGCTACCGCAATCCGCAGACGGGCTCGATCGACGGCTTCGACATCGACCTCGTCCAGGCCCTCGGGCGGGACCTCCTCGGCCCCGACGCGAAGATCGTCTACCGGACGATCCCCACCGACCAACGCATCCCGGCGATCCGGAACCGGGAGGTGGACATGGTCGTGCGCACCATGACCATCAACTGCGAGCGGCGGAAGCAGGTCGCCTTCTCCACCGCCTACTTCGTCGCGGGTCAGCAGGTGCTGGCGCCGCGCAGCTCGGAGATCACCGGGCACGACTCCTCGCTGGCGAACCGGCGTACGTGCTCGGCCAAGGGCTCCACGGCCGCGGCGGCGATCCGCGAGCGGGACTTCGGCGCCGAACAGGTGCTGGTTCCCAACCAGTTGGACTGCCTGGTGCGGCTCCAGCTCGGCGAGGTGGACGCGGTGGTGACCGACAGCGCGCTCGCCGCGGGGCTGGCCGCACAGGACCCGACGGTCGAGCTCGTGGGCGAGCCGTTCACCACCGAGCCCTACGGCGTGGCGATGAACCTCGAGGACGAGGACCTGGTGCGCCGGGTCAACAAGGTGCTCGACGACTTCCGTTCCGGTGGCGCCGACAGCGCCTGGCGAACGTCGTACGACCGCTGGCTGGCGGACGTCATGCCCGACCGGGAGCCGCGTCCACCCGCCCCGCAGTACCGGGACTGAGGCCCGGTACGGCACCGGCGGGGCAGCGGACAGGTGGCCGGACACCGGGAACGGGCGGGCCGGACGAGAACAGCGAGGTGATCGATGGGGTCCACGGAATCCTCCGGACCGGTGCTGAGCCGGGACGAGGTGGACCGGGCGTTGGCCCGGCTCGGCGCGGAGCACGAGGCGATCGAGTCGTCCCTGCTCGCCCTCCAGGACCACGCGGGGCGCAGGCTGCTGGAGGGCGCCGACCTGACCGGCGCCACCAAGCACCGCTGGGCCGCCGCCGAAGCGACGATCGGACTGCTGTGGAGCCAGTTCGAGCGGTACACCGAGGCGCTGCGCACCGCCCGTGAGATCCGGGGCAGACGCCGCTGGCCGGGGCGGGACGACCTGATCGCGCTGTCCGAGCTGCTGCGCGGCGAGGGCGTGACGGTATCCGGGGACGGCGGCGCGCGCGGCGGCCGGCTGGCCGAGCGGCTGAGCATGGCCGAGCTCGTGGACCGCATGAACGCCGGGTACGCCCGCGCGCTGGAGGTGGTGGTGGCCGCCGACGCGGTGTGGTCGGCGCTGCCCGCCCGCATCGACCTGCTCGCCGCCGAGCTGGGCCGCATCCGTTCGCTCGCGCACTCCGTCGGCGTCCGGGCCGGCGAGCATCCGGCCGGGGACGAACTGGAGCGGATCACCTCCGAACTCACCGCGCTGCGTGGCGAGGTGATCTGCGATCCGCTGGCCTTCTGGCTGCCCGCCGGGGGCAGCAGCGCGCCCGGCGGGGGCCGTCCGGACACCGAGCGGTACGACCGTGCCGCCCGCTCGCTGGAGGACGTGCGCCGGGAGATCGAAGCCGTCCTCGCCGTGCGGCAGGACGCCGACCAGCGGCTGCTACGGCTGCGCGACGTCCTCTCCCGGGCCGACCGCACCCTCGCCGAGGCCCGTACGGCCCGGGGCGAGGTGCTGGCCAAGATCGCCGCTTCCGAGGTGCCCGCGGTCAGCGGCCCGGCGACGGCCCTGCACGAGCAGCTCGCCACCGCCGCCGAGTACCGCAGACACGCCCGGTGGCACCGGCTGTCGCCCCTGCTGGACAGCCTGGAGCAGCGGGCCGACGAGGAGCTGGAGCGGGCCAGGGAGCAGCTCGCGGCGGTGACGGCTCCGCTGGCCGTCCGGGCGGAGCTGCGCGGGCGGCTCGACGGCTATCGGGCCAAGGTCGCCCGGCACGGGCTGGCGGAGGACCCGCTGCTGACCGAACGTTACGACAGCGCCCGGCGGATGCTGTGGAGCGCTCCCTGCGACCTGCGGGCCGCGGAGCAGGCGGTCCTGCGCTACCAGCGGGCCGCCGTGGAGGGGCTGGCGCAGCGCCCGCCGAAGGACGCGGGCCCGGCTGACGGCGCCCGGCCCACCGGGGACGGCGGTGCCACCGGGGACGGCGGTGCCACCGGGAACACCGGCGCGGGCGCCGGAACGAACGACGTGACGGGGAAGGGCGGTCGATGAGCGGGCAGCGGACGTGCCAGCAGCGGAACTGCGAGGGGACGTACGAGGACGTCGGCGGAGGCGAGCTGTACTGCGACACCTGCGGGCTGTCGCCCGTCGTCGCCCCCACCGCCCAGCGGCCGGGCTCGACGCCGTCGGTCCGCTCCGAGGCCCACTCGGGCTCCTCCGGGTCCGGGCGGCTCGGCGCCTCCGGGCGGTCGGAACGTTCCTCCGGGCCGTCGTCCGGGCGGGCCTCCGCACGGTCGCAGTCCTCCCGGCGCTCGGTGTCCGGCCGGCTCTCCCGCTCGGTGACGGGCTCGCTGCGGGCGCCGTCGCTCTCGGTGCGCAGCTCCCGGGGGTCCTCCTCGGGCGCGTCCTCGCGGCACCGGCTGGGCGCGGGCCTGGTGACGGTGCCGGAGGTGCCGAGGGCCGATCCGGCCTCGGCCGTGCTGGAGAGCGCCGAGGTGCCCGAGCGCAAGCGGTTCTGCGGCAACCCCGACTGCGGCAGCCCCGTCGGCCGCTCCCGCGCGGGCCGCCCCGGCCGCACCGAGGGCTTCTGCACCAAGTGTGGCCAGCCCTACTCCTTCGTGCCCAAGCTGAACCCGGGTGACGTCGTCCACGGACAGTACGAGGTGGCGGGCTGCCTCGCCCACGGCGGTCTCGGCTGGATCTACCTCGCCGTGGACCGGGCCGTCTCCAACCGCTGGGTGGTGCTCAAGGGCCTGCTGGACACCGGAGACCAGGACGCCATGGTGGCCGCCATCTCCGAGCGGCGCTTCCTCGCCGAGATCGAGCACGCGGGCATCGTCCGCATCTACAACTTCGTCGAGCACCTCGACCAGCGCACCGGCAGCCTCGACGGCTACATCGTGATGGAGTACGTCGGCGGCAAGTCGCTCAAGCAGCTCGCGGAGGAGCGGCGCGGGCCCGACGGCCGCCGGGACCCGATGCCCGTGGACCAGGCCTGCGCGTTCGGCATCGAGGCACTGGAGGCGATCGGCCACCTGCACAGCCGCAACCTGCTCTACTGCGACTTCAAGGTCGACAACGCCATCCAGCAGCACGACCAGCTCAAGCTCATCGACCTCGGCGCGGTGCGCCGGATGGACGACGACGAGAGCGCCGTGTACGGGACCGTGGGCTACCAGGCGCCGGAGGTCGCCGAGTTCGGCCCCTCGGTGGCCTCGGACCTCTACACCGTCGCCCGCACCCTGGCGGTGCTGACCTTCGACTTCCGCGGCTACACCAACATGTACGTGGACAGCCTGCCGGACCCGGAGACCGTCGACGTCTTCCGGCAGTACGAGTCCTACTACCGCTTCCTGGTGCGGGCCACCGACCCCGATCCGCAACGCCGGTTCGGTTCGGCCGCCGAGATGGCCGAACAGCTGACCGGGGTGCTGCGGGAGATCGTCGCGTTGCGCAGCGGTCGGCCCTGCCCGGCGGTGTCCACCCTGTTCCGACCGGAACTACGGGTCGTGAACACGGAGTTGCTCCCGGCGGACGACGAGGAAGCCGACCTGCCCGGCGCGCGCCCCCGCCGGGGAGGACGCCGCCGCCCGGTGCCCGCTCCCACCGAGCCGCCGAGCGGACCGGTGGCCATCAGCCCGCTGGACCCGAGGGCGGCAGCGCTGGCCCTGCCCGTCCCCGCCGTGGACCCGACCGACCCCAACGCCGGGTTCCTCGCCGGGCTCACCGGCGCCGCGCCCGCCGACCTCTACGCGGCCCTGCGCGCCGCCCCGGCCGACTCGGTGGAGCTGCGGCTGCGCGCCCTGCGAGCCCAGCTCGAACTGGCCTCCGCGGCCGGCCCGGCGATGCCGGTGGGCCTCGCGGACCTGGCCCAGCTGGCCGAACGGCACCCCGACGACTGGCGGGTGGTCTGGTACCGGGGCGTGGCCGCCCTGGTCAACGGGGACCGGGAGACAGCGGCCGTCGCCTTCGACGCCGTCTACGACGCGTTCCCCGGCGAGCCCGCGCCCAAGCTCGCCCTGGCCGTGAGCGCCGAACTGCTCGGCCAGCTGGACAACGCCGAGGAGTTCTACCGGCTGGTGTGGTCCAGCGACCCGAACTACGTCAGCGCCGCGTTCGGGCTGGCCCGGGTGCGGCTGGCCGCCGGGGACCGGGCGGGGGCCGTCACGGCGCTGGAGTCCGTGCCCGAGTCCTCCATCCACCACGTCGCGGCCCGGGTGGCGGCGATCTCCGCACGGCTGCGCCAGCGCGCGCCCGGCGAGCCGCTGCTGCCCGACGTCCAGGCCGCCGCAGGCGAGTTGGAACGGCTGGAGACGCTCGGGCTGGACGCACCGCGCCGGGAGCGGCTGGCCACCGAGGTGCTGGGCCGGGCCCTGGAGTGGGTGCTCGCCGGACGCCCCGCCGCCCCCGGCGCACCCGCGCGGAATCCGGTACTCCTCGGTAGCGAACCGACCGAGACCGGGCTGCGTCTGGGACTGGAGGGCTCCTGCAGACGGCTGGCCCGGCTGGCGCAGAGCGGGAGCGAGAGAATTTCGTGGGTGGAACGGGCCAACCGTCTCCGCCCCAGGACGTGGGTGTGAGGATGCCGCAGCTCGACCAATGCTCCACGTGCCCCAGTTGTGCCGAGCCGCTGGAGGAGGACGACCGCTTCTGCGGCGGCTGCGGGGTGAACCTCTCCGCCCCGCCGCCGACGGCCGCCCCGTCGCCTCCGGCGCCGACGGCACCTCAGGCACACACGGCCGCCCCGGCCTCGACGACGCCTCCGGCCGATCCGAGCGGCCCGGCCGATCCGGCCACGCCGACCGCCCCGGAGCGGTCACCGGCACCGGGCCCGCCCCCGACGGCGCCCCCGACGGCGCCCCCGCCCCAGCCGCCCGCGCGCTTCGAC
>NZ_JABLSI010000025.1 GCF_019303475.1 Streptomyces sp. JJ38 | reverse complement strand
CGGTTCGCGGTCGGAGCCGGCGCCGGGAGGCGCGCCCTCGGGCGGGTCCGCTCCGGGCGCGCCCGCTGCGGACCCGCGTGGCGGCTGGCAGCGGTCCGGAGCCGCCGGCGACGCCGTACCGGCCGTGTCCCCGGAGTCCCGGTCCGCCCCGGCGGCCCGCGGCGACGACACCTCCACCCCGCGCGCGGTCCGTCCCCGCTCCGGGGAGCCCACCCGGGCAGCGACCGCCGGCGCATCGTCGGCTCCGGCACCGGCTCCCGTGCCCGCCCCGGCGCCGGCTCCCGCCCCGGAACCGGCACCCGCGCCGGCTCCGGCGGGTCCGGCTGCCTCGGAGCCGCCGGGCGGCTGGGCGCAGCAGGTCCGTGAGCTGGCCCAGCCCGCGGGCTCCGGGCCGGGGCAGGGGGCAGGGGCGGGGGCCGCTGCGGCGTTGGGCTGGAAGCCGCCGGTCAACGACCCCTTCCTCCAGGCCGCGCAGGAACAGGCCCGGCCCGCCGGGCTCGGCCGCAGGTTCGCGGCCCGGCTCATCGACTCCGTCCTGCACCTCGCGGTGGCGGGCGCGGTCGCGGCGCCGTTCGTGCCCAAGGCGCTCGACCACTGGGAGGCCCAGGTGGACGCCGCCGAGCAGGCCGGGGTCACGCGCGAGATCTGGCTGATCGACGGGACCACGGGCGGCTATCTCGCCGTCGTGCTCGGTGCCCTCCTGGTCTTCGGGCTGCTGTACGAGGTGCTGCCGGTGGCCCGTTGGGGCCGGACGCTGGGCAAGAAGCTCTGCGGCGTGGAGGTGCTGCGGGTGGAGGAGCAGACGGCGCCGGGCTTCGGGCCCGCGGCCGTGCGCTGGCTGCTCCACAGTGTCCTGTCCGTCCTGGGAGTCGGAGTGGTGAACGTGGCCTGGTGTCTGTTCGACCGGCCGTGGCGGCAGTGCTGGCACGACAAGGCGGCCCGCACGTTCGTCGCGCGGCGCGCGCGGGGGTCCGTGCGGCTCGGCTGAGCCGCCGCGTTCCCCCGGACGGCCCGCGCGGGATGCGGGGCGCGGCGGCGCGGGGTGCACTCGTGGCCATGAGCACCGACGAGCCGCGCCCCGGTGGGGAGCCGCCGGAAGAGGACCCGTTCCGCAAGCCGCCGCAGGCCCCGCCGCCCCCGGAGCCGGGCGGCGCGTCCGACGAGGGGGCGTACGGGGGCGGTGCGTCCGGTGAGGGGCCGTACGGCGGACCCTCCGGGCAGGGCCCGCCGGGGCCCTACCCCTACGGCCCGCCGGGACCGCCGACCGGGATGCCGCCGCTGGCGTCCCGGGGCAAGCGGCTGCTCGCGCGCATCATCGACTGGCTGATCGTGGCGATCCCGGTGCTGCTCGTCACCGGGCTGGCCTTCGGCACCTGGACGGTGGACGGCGACGGCGACGGCGGCGCGTACGACGGGGGGAGCTTCGCGCAGACCGTCATCTACGTTCTCGTCTACTTCCTCTACGAGGGCGCGATGCTGACGACCCGGGGGCAGACGCTCGGCAAGATGGCCATGAGCATCCGTGTGGGCATGCTGGCGGACGGCGCGGTGCCCGCCGGGAACCCCGGCTGGCTCCGGGCGGCGGTGTACGCGCTGCCCACGGTCGTGCCCTGCCTCGGCTTCGTCTTCTGGCTCGTCAACGTCCTGTGGTGCACCTGGGACGAGCCCTACCACCAGTGCCTGCACGACAAGGCGGCGAAGACCGTCGTCGTGCAGACCTGACGCCCTGCCCGGCGCCATGTCGACATAGCGCCTTCGCGGCACATCGTCACGTCAACACGGGCCGGGGACGGTCAGCGGCGCAGGGAGGGCTGGGGCAGACGCTGGTCGGTGTGCGAACGGCCCACCGTCGCGGGGGTGGCGGAGGGCTGTGGGCCCGCGGTGTCGGCGGTGGCCCGCTGCCGGGCAGGTGCGGTGAGGGCGACGAGCAGCCCGAGCACGAGGGAACCGCTCGCGATGAGCACAGCCCCCGTGCCGGACTCCGTCCGGGTCAACAGGAGGAGAACGACCGCTGAGAGCACGACAGTCGCGAAACCGTAGGCGATCTGGGCGGGGTTCGGGCGCGGCATGGCGGAATCCGTCCTTGGGGGTGTCGGCCGTCGTCGGTCTGGTCATCGGCGGCCGTCGAACGACTCTACGATGCGAGATGCCCGCCCCGGACGCTGGGTAAGCGTGACCTAACCCACGGCGCCGGTGCACGGGGGGCGCACGGAGTCGTGTCGTGACCACGACGTCGCCCGCGGGGGCGCCCTGCCCTCGCCGTTCGGCGACCAGGAAGTGTCACCCGGTGGTCAGTTCGCGTCAAGACGTAGATCAGAAACGCAACTTACCGGCTTGACGTGTCTAAAACAAGGTCTGTCTTTTCTTGTTTCACTCCTGTCCAATGCCTCCCGTCAAGTCTCGTACTTGCAGGGGAGGACATCACACCCGTGATCAGAACAAATCGATCCATAAGATCGAAGACTGCGGCGCTGGCCACCGCCGTCGCCGCGATGAGCGCGGCAGTCGTCATGCTGCCCTCGACCGGGGCGCAGGCTCAGGAGCCGGCGGACGAGCCGACGCATCCGCAGGCGGGCAACCACGCCGCGGCCCACGTCGACCACGACCTCGAGGGCCCGCTCACGCAGCAGCAGAGGGGCCAGAAGCTGGCCGCCCTCGAGGCGCTGGCCAAGGGGCAGAAGCCCGAGGAGCGCAACGGCTCCAAGGTCATGAAGCTCGGCAAGGACAAGTTCGTCGAGATGGAGCAGGTGAAGACCGACAAGATCTTCACCATCCTGCTCGAGTTCGGCGACCAGGTGGACCCGCAGTACGGGGGCAACCCCGGACCGCTGCACAACCAGATCGCCGAGCCGGACCGCGACGAGGACAACACCACCCTCTGGCAGGAGGACTTCAACCGCGAGCACTTCACCGACATCTACTTCGGTGACGGCCGCGGCAGCGTGAAGACCTACTTCGAGGCGCAGTCCTCGGGCCGGTACAGCGTCGACGGCCACGTCACCGACTGGGTCAAGGTCGACTACAACGAGGCCCGTTACGGCAACAACAAGTGCGGCCAGTCCAACTGCACCACGGTGTGGGACGCGGTCCGCGACGGTGCCAACGCCTGGGTCGAGCAGCAGAAGGCCGCGGGCAAGAGCACCGAGGACATCAAGGCGCAGCTCGCCGAGTTCGACGTCTGGGACCGCTACGACCACGACGGCGACGGCGACTTCAACGAGCCGGACGGCTACCTGGACCACTTCCAGTTCGTCCACGCCGGTGAGGACGAGTCCGCCGGCGGCGGCGCGCAGGGCGAGAACGCCATCTGGGCCCACCGCTGGTACGCCTACGGCACCGACTACGGCAGGACCGGCCCGGAGAACAACAAGGCCGGCGGCACCGAGATCGGTGACACCGGCGTGTGGATCGGTGACTACACCGTCCAGCCGGAGAACGGCGGCCTGGGTGTCTTCACCCACGAGTACGCCCACGACCTCGGTCTCCCGGACCTCTACGACACCTCCGGCACGGGCGAGTCCGCCGTCGGCTACTGGTCGCTGATGTCCTCGGGCTCCTGGCTGGGCAAGGGCGAGGACGCCATCGGTGACTGGGCCGGCGAGATGACGGCCTGGGACAAGCTGCAGCTCGGCTGGCTCGACTACGACACGGCCAAGGCCGCGACGACGTCGTTCCACACGCTCGCGCCGCAGTCCGACGAGCCCGGCAAGAAGCGCAAGGGCAAGCAGGGCGTCGTCGTCGAGCTGCCCGAGAAGGAGGTCACCACCACCGTCGTCAAGCCGGCCGCCGGTGCGAAGCAGTGGTGGAGCGGGAGCGGTGACGACCTCACCAACTCGCTGACCCGTTCGGTGGACCTGACCGGCAAGACCTCCGCCACCCTGGACCTCAAGGGCTGGTGGGAGATCGAGGCCGGTTACGACTACCTCTACACCCAGGTCTCCACCGACGGTGGCTCGACCTGGACCGCGCTGGACGGCACCAAGAACGGTGAGCCGATCGGCCGCGACGGCAGCGACACCCCGGCGCTGGACGGCGAGTCCGGCGGCTGGGCCGACCTGTCCTACTCGCTGGACGCCTACGTCGGCCAGCAGGTGGACCTGCGGTTCTTCTACCGCACCGACGGTGGCGTGGCCGAGATGGGCTTCGCGGCCGACGAGATCACCATCACCGCCGACGGCGCGACCCTCTTCCAGGACGGCGCCGAGGACGGCGACGCGGGCTGGACCGCGGACGGCTACACCCGCATCGGCGAGTCGTTCACCAAGTCCTACCCGCAGTTCTACATCGTCGAGAACCGCCAGTACACGGGCTACGACAAGACGCTGGAGACCGGTCCGTACAACTTCGGTTTCCCGGACCGCCCGAACTGGGTCGAGCACTTCAGCAACGAGCGCGGCATGCTGGTCTGGCTGTGGGACACCTCGCAGCTCGACAACAACGTCGGTGTCCACCCCGGTGAGGGCCTGGTCCTCCCCGTCGACGCCCACGCCGGTGTGGAGAAGTGGTCGGACGGTACGACCATGCGCAACCGCATCCAGGGCTACGACTCGACGTTCAGCTGGTTCCCCACGCACGGGATGACCCTGCACAAGGGCGGCGAGCCGGCGAAGATCAGCGCCAAGATGCCCAAGCCGTTCTTCGACGACCGGAACGGCACCTACTGGTCCGAGGAGAACCCCACCCACAGCGTGAAGGTGCCCGACACCAACACGCGCATCACCATCCTGGGCCAGCCGTGGAGCGGCCGGCACATGAAGATCATGGTCGGCCCCTCCCAGTGGTGGTGAACGTCACCTGACGTCACCGTTCCTCGCGGAGCGGAATGACCGCAGGTCATGATGCGATCGGCCGTCGCCCCCTAGCGGGCGGCGGCCGATCGCGCTTCAATGCGTGGTGACCACTGGACACCACCAAACGGGGGAGTTGATCATGACAGGAGGCGGATACGCGCGCCAGCCGGACGGCAGCGTCGTCGTGGCACTGAGTCTGCCGGAGTCGGCCGGGGCCCGGTCCCGGCGCATCCGGGTGCTGGTCAGGGCCTCGAACCGGGCCCGTGCGCTGACCCGGCTGCGGAACCTCGGCCTGCGCGCCGTGTACCTGCGCGGCAACGCGCAGCCACCGACGCCCGACGAGGTCACCGCGGTGCTGCACCACCCCGACGGGCTGGTGTGGCGGGAGGAGCCCGCGCCCTGCGCGGCGGCGGCCTTCTGGCAGCCCGCCCGCGCCCTGCTGCGGCCGCAGGCCGCGCTGGACGGCGCGGTGGCGGGCGGCTGACGTCGCGGGCCGCGTGGGCGGCCCGCGACCCGGAGCCGGGGTCCGCGGCGGCTCAGGCCGCCGCGGGCTTGCCGCTGAGGGCGACCCCGGCGCCGCGCAGCTCCTCCATCGCCTTCTCGGCGGTCTCGGCGGAGACGGCCGCGGTGAGGTCGAGCAGCACCCGGGTGCGGAAGCCCTCGCGGGCGGCGTCGAGCGCCGTCGCTCTGACGCAGTGGTCCGTCGCGATGCCCACGACGTCCACCTCGCTCACACCCCGCTCGCGCAGCCACCGCGCCAGCGGGACGCCGTGCTCGTCCGCGCCCTCGAAGCCGCTGTAGGCCGCCGTGTAGGCGCCCTTGCTGAAGACGGCGTCGACGGCGCCGGAGGCGATCACCGGGGCGAAGTTCGGGTGGAATCCCACGCCCTCCGTCCCGGCGACGCAGTGCGCGGGCCAGGAGCGCCGGAAGTCGGGCCGGGCGGAGAAGTGGTCGCCCGGGTCGATGTGGTGGTCCCGGGTGGCCACGACGTGGCGGTATCCGGCCGCCGCGTCGCCCACCAGATCCGTGATCGCGGCGGCGACGGCGGCCCCGCCGGACACCGCGAGGCTGCCGCCTTCGCAGAAGTCGTTCTGCACGTCGACGACGATCAGTGCGCGGTGCATGATGGGGACCCTTCGATGGTGGTGGCGTACCGATCCGGCCCCACGGGCCGGGTCCTTCTCCTTCGAGCCTAGGGCCGCCCCGCCCGGAGCGGGAGAGGCGGCACGGCTGTCCGGGGGCGCCCCCCGACAGCCGCCGCAGAGCGGAGGGCCGGGGCTAGATCCAGCCGCGCTCGGCGGCGCGGGCGCCCGCCTCGAAACGGCTCTGCGCCCGCAGTCGGTCCATGAGCTGGGCCACGACCCGGCGCACCGTCCGGTCGGAGAGGCCGAGCTGCCGGGCGATGGCGCGGTCCGTCAGCCCCTGGACAAGCATGCCGAGTATCTGGCGCTCGGCCTCGTTGGGCGGTTCCTCCCGTTCCTCGCAGTAGCGGTCCGCCCGCTCCCACAGCAGTTCCGAGAGGCCGGTGAGCGCGCGCAGCGCCGCGGTGTCCCGGGTCAGGATGTACTGCGTGCCGGCCCCCAGGCCGGTGGTGAGGACGGCGCCCCCGGTGGTGAGGACGAGGGCGCCGGGAGGCAGCCGGGGGCTGTGGCGTACGCCGACGCCGTCCTGGACCTGCCGGGCCACGGGCTCGGCGATGTCGGGCAGTCGGAGGCTGGCGTGGGGGAGCACGACGCGGGCCCTCCCGGCCGCGCGGTGGAGCCGGAGGCCGGGCTCGCGGAGGACGTCGAGGACCGGGTCGTCGAGGGCTGCGCCGTTCCAGTAGCAGAAGACGTCGCCGTCCTCGTCCCCGAGGAGACGGTGGGCGGTCTCGGTCACCTCGGCGGTGTCGCGCAGGGGCTGGGTGTTGACGATGTGGGGGATCATGTCGGGCCTCTCGGACGGAAGAGAGCGGACGGTCACCGGTGCGGGCGGCTCGGCTCCGAGGTCGGTGGTTCGAAGCTGAAGCCGACGCCGCGGGAGGTTCTGATCCACCCACGGCTGCCGAGCTTGCGCCGGATGGCGGCGACGTGCGCGTCCAGCGAGCGGGAGTTGCCCGGCCACTGCTGATCCCACACGGCGTCGAGTAACCGTTCCCGGGGGAAGACCCGGGTGGGCGAGGCGGCGAGCAGGGCGAGCAGGTCGAACTCCTTGCGGGTGAGCTCGACGACGTCGCCGTCGAGGGTCACGATCCGCCGGGCGCGGTCGATGGTGAGGGCGCCCTCGGTGATGACGGGCTCGGGCGGGGCGGTGTGCTGTGTCCCGGCGCGGCGCAGGACGGCGGTCATGCGGGCGAGCAGCTCCTGTATGCGATAGGGCTTGACGACGTAGTCGTCGGCGCCGACGCGCAGACACAGGACCTTGTCCAGCTCACCGGAGCGGGCGGTCACCGCGATGATCGGCACCCGGGACGACGAGCGGAGGCTGCGGCACACCTCGATGCCGTCCATGTCGGGCAGGTTGAGGTCCAGCAGGACGATGTCGGGTCCGGTGCCGTCGCCCCTGGTGTTCCCGGGGCTGGTCCGGGCGAGGGCCTCGTGGCCGGTGGCGACGTGGTGCACGTCCCAGCCGTACTGGCCCAGTGCTTCGGCCAGTGCCTCGGCGACGCCGCCGTCGTCTTCGACGAGCAGGGCCTTCATGGAGTCCTCCGTCGGTCATCGGGCATGACGCAGCGGAGGGTTGACGGTCCTTCGCCCCCGCGCAAAGAACATCAGTTCAACGTAACAACGAAGATCTTACATACGTCTCACACGTCCATGGATGTTCTGCTGCGCGGATCTCGCAGTGGCTCCCTAGCATGGGGGCAACCGGGGGGTTACTGACCAGTTGGTCAAAGGTGCTCTCCGGGCCGGCACTTAACGGGGAGGCGTTTCAGGCGTGGAAAGTGACGGTGTGCCAACGCGTGGCCGAGGAGTCCTCCGCGACGGAGTGGACCGGCCCGACTGACGCGGCGGGAACATGCCCGCCCTCTGTGAACGACCCCACGCACCGCTGACGCCGTGGCGGCCGGGCCCTGCGCGGGCCGGCCGCGGCCGTCGTGGTCCGGCGTCGTGCCCCGGCGCCCTCCCCACCTCTGTGCGTCCACGAGAACAGCGAGAAAAAGGCACACGGTGATGACTGCAGCCATTGACTTCGCCCAGTACCCCACCTCCCGCACCGGCCACCGACCCTCCCGCTCTCCCACGGCCTGCACCGTGGCCGCGGCCGCCGGGCCGCGCCCCACGTCCCCCACGACATCCCCCACGGCGCAGGCGGCGTCCGCCCCCGCCGCCACCGTCTCCGCCCACCCGTCGGCGGGCTTCCCCACCATCCAGGCCGTGCTGTCCGCCGCGCGCCGGGACGTCGTGATGATCCGCTCCGAACGGGCCCCGCTGCCCGGCGAGATCCGGCAGGAGGCCGCGGCGCTGCTCACCCTCGTCCGGCGCTGGGTGCGGGTCAGCGTCATCTGGGACGAGGAACTGCTCGCCCAGCCGCGCATCGCCGAGTACGCGCTGTGGCAGGACCGTTCGGGTATCGAGGTCCGCACGGCCGCCGGGGCGCCCGTCGAGGTGACGCTCGGCGACAGCCGCACCGCGGTGGTCGGCGGGGTGCGGGGCGGTGACCTCAGCGTGTGCCACTGCCCGGAGATCGGCAGCATGCTGCACTTCTTCTTCCTCGGTACCTGGGAGAACGCCGCACCGCTGGCGGTGGACCACTGGGTGCCGGACGACGAGCACGCGCAGGACGTGCTGCGTCTGCTCGCCGAGGGGCACACCGACGAGAGCATCGCCCAGTTGCTGAACGTCTCCAAGCGCACCGTCAGCCGGACCGTGGCCAAGATCATGCATGAGCTGGGCGCCCGGAGCCGGTTCGAGGCCGGAGCGCTGGCCACGCGCCTGGGCTGGCTCTGCCGCCAGGACCTGCGCGCGTAGCGCGTCCCCGCCCCCCGTACGGCGAAGCCCCGGGCACCGGCGCCGGTTTGGGACAGCATCCGTCGTTCACCGGACAGCCTCCTTCAGCCCCGGCCTCCGGTCCGGTCAGGGTGTTGGCGTAGCCAGCACGTTCTCAGCACGTTCTGCACGTTCTCAAGCCTCGAACACACGTGATAGGGGGAGGCGTTGATTCAGGCCGAGCGATGGGGTGGGCCGAGGACCGGCCACGGCGAGCGCCCCGCAGTGCTCCTGCTCTCCGGCAGTTCCAGCGCCGGTTCGCACACCGCGGCCACCGTCGAAGCCGCCGCCGGGACCCTCCGGGACCGGGGGGCCGAACCCCTGGTGTGGGACCTGGCGGTCCACCCGTTGCCCATCCTCGACGCCGCCCGCCACGGGCGGCCCGAACTCCACGCCGACCCGCTGGCCAGGGAGCTGCCGGCCCTCGCCGACCGGGCCGACGCCTTCGTCCTGGCGTCGCCCACGTACCACGGCTCCTTCTCGGGAGCCCTGAAGAACGCCCTCGACCACCTCCAGGACGCGCAGGTCAGGGGCAAGCCCGTCGGGCTGGTCGCGCACGGGTTCAACCTCTCGGCGACCCAGGTCTGCGACGCCCTGCGCACGGTGGTGCGCTCCCTCGGCGGTCTCGCGGTGCCGGAGCAACTCGTCACCGTCCCCGCCGACTTCGAACGCGTCGCGGGCCACCGGACGCTCACGGCGCCGGTAGCGGCCGAGCGGCTGACCGGGCTGTGCGAGGCCGTGCTCGGACTCGCCGGGCGGCTCGCGGCCGTCGACGCCGACGGCGTCCCCGCGAGCTGACCGCCACTCCCCGCGTCCACCGACACCCCGGAGCCGTCATGACCACACACGCGATCCCGAAGGCGGCCGCCTTCGGCCAACCGAAGACAGGGTTCCGCATCCCCTACCTGCCCGTCGGCAGCGTCCTCGGCCCGGCCGAGGTGGAGGCTGTGACCGACGTCGCCACCTCCGGCCGCACGCTGTCCGCCGGGCCCTGGCGCGAGCGCTTCGAGAGCGACTTCCGCGACCACGTGGGCGCCCCGCACGCGCTCAGCGTGACCAGCGGCACCGTCGCGCTCGAACTCGCCATCCACCTGCTCGACCTGCGTCCCGGGGACGAGGTCGTCGTCACCCCGCAGACCTACCAGGCGAGCGCGCAGCCGCTCCTCCAGTACCCCGACGTCCGGGTCAGGTTCTGCGACGTCGACCGGGACACGCTCAACATGGACCCGGCGTGCCTGCAGACGCTGCTGGGCGAACGGACCAGGGCCGTCATCCTCGTCCACTACGGCGGACTGCCGGCGCCGATGCGCGAGATCACCGCCATGGCCCGGGCCCGGGGCGCCGTCGTCATCGAGGACGCCGCCCACGCGCTGGGCAGCGTCTACCACGGCAGGCGGCCGGGCTCGCTGGCGGACATCGGCTGCTTCAGCTTCCACACCAGCAAGAACATCACCACGCTCGGTGAGGGCGGCATGCTCACGTTCTTCGATGACGCGTACCGCACGCGCGTCGAGCGGCTGCGCGGCAACGAGGTGGACGCCGACTACGTCCCCCGTGCCGAACGGCTCGTCGGAGCGGACGAGGAGGTGCCCGGCGGGCTCTACCCGGGCGACTCCCTCACCCACGACTGCGTCACCCTGCGCCGGCCCGGCACCAACGCCACGCTGAGCGAGGCGGCCTCGGCCGTCGGCGTGGTCCAACTGCGGTCGCTGGAGGCCATGGTGGAGCGGCGCCGGGCGATCGCGGCCAGGCTGCGGGAGGTGCTGGAGAAGTTCGGCGACGTGGTGGCCTTCCCCGAAGAGTCTCCGGGCGTGCGCCAGTCCCACCACCTGTTCACCTTCTTCGTACGGCGGCCCGGCGTACTGGACCGCAACCGGCTGCTGCGCGAACTCACCGACCGCGGCGTGCAGGTGCCGGTGCGCTACTTCCCGCTGCACCTCATGCCCGAGTGGCGGGCCCGCGGCCACCGCCGGGGCGAGTGCCCCGTCGCGGAGCGGCTGTGGTTCACCGAACAGGTCAACCTGCCCTGCCACCCCGGGCTCAGCGACGAACAGGTCGAGTTGCTGTGCTCCCTGCTCTTCGAGTCCGTGCGGGCCACCCTGCGAAGGAGCTGAGGGACATGATGCGACTCATCGACGCCGAGACCGTCGACCGGCTCCTGCCGGTACCCGAACTCGCCCGGCGGATCGGCGCCGCGTTCACCGCCTCCGGAGCCGAGGCCGCCGCCGCGGACCGCTCGGCCCTGGAGGCGGGCCCGGGACGGCTGCTGCTGATGCCCGCGCGCTACGGGGACACCCTGGCCGTCAAGCTGATCACCCTCTTCGACAATCCGCCGGAACGCCGACTGCCCAGTGTGCAGGGCGTGGTGACCGTCTTCAGCGCGCTGACCGGCGAACCGCTCGCCCTGGTGGACGCCGCCGCCCTCACCCGGGTGCGGACCGCCGCCGTGACCGTGCTCGCCACCGACCTGCTCGCCCGCCGCGACGCACGCACGCTCACCGTCGTCGGCGCCGGGGTGCAGGCCCTCGGGCACCTGGAGGGGCTCGCCGGCATCCGGCCCTGGGACCGCGTCCTGCTGCACGGCCGCGACCAGGGCAGAGCCCGCGAACTCGCCGCCCGGGTCGCGCCGCTCGGCCTGGACGTGGAGGTCGTTCCGCGCATCGACGAGGCACTGCGGGAGGCCGACGTCATCTGCACGACGACGACGTCGCCGACCCCGCTCTTCGACGCCGGCCTCTCCCTGCGGCCCGGCGTCCACATCAGCGCGGTGGGCGCCTACGGAGCCGAGCGCCGCGAGTTGCCCAGTGCGCTCGTGGCGGGCTCCCGGCTGTTCGTCGAGTCCCGGGAGGCCGTGCTGCGGGAGGCGGGCGACATCGTCATCCCGGTCGCCGAGGGGGCCCTGCCCGAGCGGCCCGACCTGACCGAGCTGGGAGAGCTCCTGACCGGCGCCCGGGAAGGCCGCCGGTCCGACACCGAGACGACCCTCTTCAAGTCCGTCGGGCTGCCCGTGGAGGACGCCTACACCTGCGACCTCCTCCACCGCCTCACCCGTAGGGACGCCCCCCACGGAGATTCCGCCGAAAGCACCGCCGACTGAATCGGAGATTCCGCGTTGACCGGGCCGAGAACGACGGCCGGCCGATGGCCGATCGGTGACAGGAAATGTCGTCTTGCTGTCAGGGGTTTGGCCCACCCCGAAGCATTCCAGCAGCATTTCCGGCAGATGGCCTGGCAGCGGAAAGCGGGCCATGCGGCCCTCTCGGCCCACCGGTCGCGGAACGCGCAGCCTTCCTCTTCCGGCCGCTCACCCACGCAAGCTCCAGAAGGGTTTTCGTCATGCAGTTCATGATTCTCGCCCGCTACTCGCAGGACGTGCTCGAGACCATTCTGAAGGAGCCGAAGGCGATCATCGCCCGCGACGAGCACGCCTTCAAGTTCTACGGCTCCCTCGGTGGAAAGGTCGTCAACTACTGGTTCACCCGCGACATCGAGTACAACTTCGCCGTCGTCGTGGACTTCCCGGACGTGGAGGCCGCGCACGCTGCCGTCCTGACCGGCTACTCGACCGGTGCCTTCTCCGAGGGCAAGGTCATCCCCCTCGCCACCACCGAGGAGATGGTCGGCGCCCTCAAGCGCGCCGAGCCGGCCGTCGAGCTCTTCTACCCGCCGCAGGCGCCGGAGAGCGACTGACCGCCACCACACCCGCGCCGCCCGGGGCAGCCCGGGCGGCGCGGGCCGGTCCCCCTCGCGCCCCGAGGCCGCAGGGCAATCGTGGAGTTACTCCGAAAGAGGAACACGTGAGCAGCTTTTCCCGACCCGTCCCACCTGCCCCCGCCGCGCGGAACCTCGTGGAACTCCTGCGCCTGCGCGCCGAGGAGGCCGGCGAAAGCCCCTCGTTCACCTTTCTGGCGGACGGCGTCGACGTCTCCGAACGGCTGACGTTCGCCGACCTCGACACCCGCGCCCGGGCGATCGGCGCCCACCTGCGGAGCCTGCACGAGCCCGGCGAGCGGGTGCTCATGCTGTTCCCCTCCGGTCCCGAGTTCGCCGTGGCCTTCTTCGGCTGCCTCTACGCGGGCATGATCGCCGTTCCGGCCTACCCCCCGCGCTCCGACAAGCACGCCGCCCGGCTCCAGGCCGTGGCCGAGGACGCCGGCGCCGCGATCGTCGCCGCCCCCGGCCGGCTGTGCGACCAGCTCGCCGACGACTACCACACCGAGGCGACCTGGGTGGCGACCGACCGTGTCCCGCTCGCGGCCGCCGAGGAGTGGCGCGACCCGGCTCCGGACCCGGACGACCTCGCCTTCCTCCAGTACACCTCCGGCTCCACCGGCACGCCCAAGGGCGTGATGCTGAGCCACGCCAACCTCCTGCACAACATCGAGATGATGGCGCACGGCATGGGGCACAGCGACCGCCCCGTGTTCGTCTCCTGGCTGCCCCTCTTCCACGACATGGGGCTGATCGCCAACCTCCTCCAGGCGCTGTACTGGCAGGCCGAGCTGGTCTACATGCCGCCCGAGGCCTTCCTCCAGGACCCGATCCGCTGGCTGCGGGCCGTCAGCGAGCACCGCGGCACCCTCAGCTGCGCCCCCAACTTCGCCTACGAGCTGTGCGTCCGCCGCACCCGTCCCGAGGACCGGGCCGGGCTCGACCTGAGCAGCTGGCGCGTCGCCCTCAACGGGGCCGAGCCCATCCGGGCCGACACGCTCACCGCCTTCGCCGCCGCCTACGCCGAGCACGGCCTCGCACCGGGCACGCTCTACCCCGGCTACGGGCTCGCCGAGAACGCCGTCTACGTCAGCAGCGGCACACCCGGCGAGGGGCCCGCCGTCCTGCACGTCGAGGGCGCCGCGCTGGAGCGGGACCGGATCGTGGAGGTGCCCGAGGGCACGCCCGGCGCGCGCACCGTCGTCGGCTGCGGCCGGGTCCACCTCGACCAGCGGCTCGCCATCGTGGACCCCGACACCCGCCGCCCTCTGGAGCCGCACACCGTCGGCGAGGTCTGGCTGAGCGGACGCAGCGCGGGTCAGGGCTACTGGCGGCGCCCGGAGCTCAGCGCGGCCACGTTCGGCAACCGGCTCGCGGACGAGCCCGCCGACGGCGCCGGGCTGCCGTGGGTGGCCACCGGGGACAAGGGCTTCGTCACCCCCGGGGGCGAGCTCTACATCACCGGGCGCATCAAGGACGTCATCATCGTCCGCGGCCGCAACCTCTACCCGCAGGACGTCGAGCGCACCGTCGAGGCCGTGGACCCGGCCTTCCGGCCCGGCTGCGGCGCGGCGTTCGCCGTCGAGGCCGACGGCGAGGAGCGTGTCGTCGTCGTCCAGGAGGTCCGCACCGACGCGGTGGACGCCGAACGGCTCGGCCAGGCCGTCGCGACGGCCGTGCTGGCCGAGCACGACGTCCGCCTCCACGCCCTCGTGCTGCTGCGCAGCC
The DNA here is from genome assembly GCF_019303475.1 of Streptomyces sp. JJ38. Taxonomy (GTDB): domain Bacteria; phylum Actinomycetota; class Actinomycetes; order Streptomycetales; family Streptomycetaceae; genus Streptomyces. The sequence continues at coordinate 59,934 of NZ_JABLSI010000025.1, read as the reverse complement.
GCACCGTGCCCAAGACCTCCAGCGGCAAGATCGCCCGACGGGCGGCCAAGCAGGGCTTCGAGGAGAAGACCCTGAACACGGTGGGGGCCTGGTACAGCGCCACCGCCGCCCCCGCGCCGCCCGGGGGGAAGCGACCGGCCGAAGGCCGTGCGGAGCTCCTGCGCCGGGTGCTCGACGCCGTCGCCGGACACCTGGGCGTGGCGGCCGAGCAGATCGACCCGCACGCCAACCTGGCCACCTACGGCATGGACTCCGCCTCCGCCGTGGCGATCTCCGGCACGCTCGAACGCGAGCTGGGCCGCACGCTGTCGGCCGCCCTCCTCTACCAGCACCCCACCGCCGACGACGTCGCCCGCTTCCTCGCCGGGGACGAGGCGACGACGAGCGGGACCGCCGTCGCCGCCGACGAGCCCGTCGCGATCGTGGGCATGGCCTGCCGCTTCCCCGGCGCCGCGGACACCGACGCCTTCTGGCGGCTGCTGCGCGACGGCGTGGACGCCATCACCGAGGTGCCGAAGGAGCGCTGGAACGCCGACGCCCTCTACGACCCCGAGCTGCGAAACCCCGGCACCGCCAGTACCCGCTGGGGCGGATTCCTCGACACCACGGAGGGAATCGCCGACTTCGACCCGGAGTTCTTCGGCATCTCCCCGGCCGAGGCCGTGGCCGTCGAGCCGCAGCAGCGGCTGCTCATGGAGGTCGCCTGGGAGGCCCTGGAGAACGCCGCCATCGTGCCCGGCTCGCTGGCGCGCTCCGCGACCGGCGTGTACGTCGGCATCAGCAACAACGACTACACGCGGCTCACCGCGGGCTCGCCCGCCGCCCTCGACGCCTACTACGGCACCGGCAACGCCCTCAGCGTCGCCGCCAACCGGCTGTCCTACCTGCTCGACCTGCGCGGCCCGAGCCTCGCCGTGGACACCGCCTGCTCCTCCTCGCTCGTCGCCGTGCACCAGGCGTGCGAGTCGCTGCGGCGCGGCGAGTCGACCGTCGCCCTGGCCGCCGGGGTGAACCTCATCCTCAGCCCCGACTTCACCTCCGTCTTCTCCAGCGCCCGCATGATGGCCGCCGACGGCCGCTGCAAGGCCTTCGACGAGCGCGCCGACGGCTACGTGCGCTCCGAGGGCTGCGGCGTCCTCGTCCTCAAGCCGCTCTCCCGCGCCCTGGCCGACGGCGACCGGGTGCACGCCGTCATCCGCGGTTCGGCCGTGAACCAGGACGGCCGCTCGAACGGGCTGACCGCCCCGCACGGCAAGGCGCAGCAGGACGTGCTGCGGGCCGCCTGGGACGCGGCCGGCGTCACCCCCGGCGAGCTCGGCTACCTGGAGGCGCACGGCACCGGCACGGCGCTGGGCGACCCGATCGAGTTCGCGTCCATGACCGCGGCCCTCGAGGAGCGCGGCGCCGACCCGGGCGAACCCTGCCTCCTCGGCTCGGTGAAGACCAACATCGGGCACGCCGAGTCGGCGGCCGGCATCGCCGGGCTCATCAAGGTCGTGCTGTCCCTCCAGCACGCGACCGTCCCGCCGCACCTGCACCTGACCGGGCTCAACCCGGACATCGCCGGGCTCGACTCCCCGCTGGAGATCCCCACCGAGGCGCGGCCCTGGCCCGCCGGCCGGCGCACCGCGGGCGTGAGCGCCTTCGGCTTCGGCGGCACCAACGCGCACGTCGTCCTCTCCGCGGCCCCCGAACCGACGCCCGAACAGCCCACGGCCCCGGACGAGTCCACCGCCGGGGACGGGCCGGAGCCGCCCGCCGACCGGGTGCTGGTGCTCTCCGCCCGCACCCGCGAGGCCGTACGCGACCTCGCCGCCCGCTACGCCGACGCCCTCGGCCGTCCCGACGCGCCGGCCTTCGCCGACGTCGTCCACACCGCCGCCACCGGCCGCACCCCGCTGCCGCAGCGCCTGGCGGTGACCGCGGCCGACGCGCAGGAGGCCGCCCACGCCCTTGCCCGGTACGCCGAGACCGGCCGGTCGAGCGCCGCCGCGGCCCACGGCAAGGTCCCGCGACGGGCGCCGGCCACGGCCTTCCTCTTCACCGGCCAGGGCTCGCACCGCGTCGGCATGGGTCTGGAGCTCCACCGCCACCAGCCCGTCTTCCGGGAGGCGTTCGACGCCTGCGCCCGAGTGCTGGACGAACGGCTCAACCTCGATCTGCACAAGGTCGTCCAGGACGCGGACGCGCTGGCCGCCACCGAGTTCGCCCAGCCCGCCATCTTCGCCGTCGAGTACGCGCTCGCGGCGCTGTGGCGGCACCTGGGCGTGGAGCCCACCTACCTCTTCGGACACAGCGTGGGCGAGTACGTCGCCGCCTGCCTGGCCGGCGTCTTCGAGTTGCCGGACGCGCTGACACTGCTGGGCACCCGCGCCCGGCTGATGCAGCAACTCCCCTCCGGCGGTGCCATGCTGGCCGTCCGCACCGGGGAGGCCCCCGCCCGGGAGGCGATCGCTCCGTTCGCGGACCGGGTCGCGGTCGCGGCCGTCAACGGCCCCGAGGAGGTGGTCCTGTCCGGAGCCGCCGAGCAGCTCGCGGCCATCGCCGCGAACCTGCGCGAACAGGGCGTGCTCTCCAAGGAGATCCGCACCTCGCACGGCTTCCACTCGCCGCTGATGGACCCGGTTCTGGAGGCCTTCGCCGAGGCCGCCGGGCGGGTGCGGATGAGCCCGCCCAGCCGGCCCCTGGTCTCCTCGGTGACCGGTCAGCTCGCCGGGCCGCGCATGGCGACTCCCGAGTACTGGGTCGACCAGCTGCGCCGCGAGGTCCGCTACGCCGACGGCGTCGCCACCCTCGTGCGCGAGGGCTGCGTCCTGGGCGTCGAGCTCGGCCCGGACGCCGTCCTCGCCCCGCTCGCCCGCCGCCTGGCCAGGTCCGAGGGCGGCAGCGGCCCGTGGGTCTCCTCGCTGCGGGCCGGACGCGGCGAGGGCCGGGCCCTGTCCGAGGCTCTGGCCGCCGCCTGGGCCGCCGGAGCGCCCGTGGACTGGACGCGGCTGCCCGCCGACCGCCCGGGCCGCCGGTGCGCCCTGCCCACCTACCCGTTCCAGCGGCGCCGGTTCTGGCTGCCCGACGAGCTGCCCGCACCGTCCGCCGCGCCGGGAGCCGCGCCGTCCGCCGTGCCGCGGGCCGCGGAGGACGACGGCGGGGGAGCACCACGCCACCGGCTTCTGGGAAGCAGGCTGCCGCAGCTCGCCACCGAGCCCGAACACAACGTCTGGCAGCGCACGCTGGCCCGCGAGCAGGTCGCCGTCCTGGACGACCACCGCATCCAGGGCCAGGTCGTCGCCCCCGGTACGTCCTACGTCGAGATGGCCCTGGCCGCGGCCCGGGAGTTCGCCCCGGACGTGGCCTACGCGCTGCGCGACGTGCGGTACCACAGCGTCCTGGCCGTGCCCGCGGACGGCGGCCGCGTCGTCCAGGTGGGGCTGCGCGGACGCCCGGGCGAGCCGCTGGCCTTCAGCGTCCACAGCCGCGGCGAGGCCGACACCTCGGGCTGGACGCAGCACGCCAGCGCCCGACTCGTCCGCCTCGACCCGCCCGGCGCGACGGGCACGGCCGACGCCTCCGGCACGGCCTCGGACGGGACGCCGGCGCACGCCGTGGCAGGGAAGGCCGCAAGCAACGGGGAGGGCACCTCATGAAATTCAGCCTCATGTTCTTCGCCAGTGACGAGAACTCCCTGAGTGGGAGCGAGCGTTACGACCTGCTCGTCCGCAGCGCGCGGTACGGCGACGAGCACGACTTCCTCAACATCTGGGTTCCCGAACGGCACTTCACCCGTCTCGGCTCGCTGTACCCCAACCCGGCGGTGCTGCACGCCGCGCTGGCCCGGGAGACCAGCCGCATCGGCCTGCGGGCGGGCAGCGTCGTGCTGCCCCTGCACAACCCGCTGCGCGTCGCCGAGGAGTGGGCGGTCGTCGACAACCTCTCCGGCGGCCGGGCCGGGCTTTCCCTGGCCACGGGCTGGAACCCGGACGACTTCGCCCTCTTCCCCGACCGCTACAGCGAGCGCGCCGCCCACCTCGACGAGGCGTTGCCCACGCTGCGCGCCCTGTGGCGCGGTGAGCCCACCTCCGCCACCAGCGGAACCGGCGCCCCGATCCGCATCCGCAGCTACCCGCGCCCCGTCCAGCCGGAGCTGCCGCTGTGGCTGACGGCGGCCAGCTCCCCGGCCAGCTTCGCCAAGGCGGGCTCGGTCGGCGCCAACCTGCTCACGCACCTGCTCGACCAGGGCGTCGACGGACTCGCCGAGAACATCGCCCGGTACCGCAAGGCGCGGGCCGACGCCGGCTTCGACCCGGCCGAGGGCCAGGTCACCGTCATGCTCCACAGCTTCGTCGGCGAGGACCACGAGGCCACCGTCGAGCTCGCCCGCGACCCGTACTGCCGGTACCTCAAGGGCAACATGGGGCTGCTCAAGGGCCTCGCCCGCAGCCGTGGCCGGGACGCCGACACGGATGTGGACGCGCTGCCGGAGGAGGAGCTCTCGGAGTTCGTGGGCTTCCTCTACGACCGCTTCGCCGCCTCCCGCTCGCTGATCGGCTCCCCCGGGACGTGTCTGCCCCTGGTGCGGCGGCTGGCGGCCGTCGGCGTCGACGAGGTCGCCTGCCTGCTGGACTTCGGGCCGCCCGCCGACCAGGTGCTGGACGGCCTCCCGCAGCTGAACCGGCTGCGCGAACTCGCCGAGGCGGACCCGGAGGTGCGCGACCCGGGCACGGCGGACCGGAGCCCACAGGCCGCGTTCCCCGTGCCGTCCGTGGAGCCGGGGCCGCGCTGGGCGGACGACCCCGAGGTCATCCGGGCCCGGTGCGCCACCGAGGTGGACGCCGGGAAGTTCTTCACCGACGTCGAGGCGGCGGGCGCCGCCTACGGGCCGCGGATGCGCTGCCTGGAGACCCTGTGGGTGGGTGAGGACGAGGTCCTCGGTCGGCTGCGGCTCCCGCCCGGCGGGGAGGGCGACGGCTACGAGTTCCACCCTGCCCTGCTGGACAACGCGTTCCTGCTGCTCGGCGTGCTGGCCCCCGGAGCCCTGGACGGCACGGGCGCGCTCAACCTGCCGGTGGGCGTCGGCACCCTGGAGGTGCACCGCAAGCCCGAGGGCACCGTGTACTCCCACGTCGTCCGCACCCGCGCCGCCGAGGCCACCGACGAACTCGTCGCCGACGTCCGGGTGTTCGACGAGGCTGGGGTGCTGGTGCGGGCGCACGGCCTGCGCATGCGGGTGGTGGACGACGCGTCCGGCTCCGGTGATCCGGGCGCCGAGCTGTGCTACCGCACCGACTGGACCGAGGTCGCCGCACCCGAGGCCGACCCCGCTGCCGGTCCCGGACGCTGGCTCGTCTTCGCCGACGCGGCGGGCGCCGGGGAGGCGCTCGCGGCGGAGCTGACCGCCGCCGGGCACCGCACCGAACTCGTTCACGCCGAGGGCGAACCCGACCCCGTCCGGGTGCGCCGCGCGCTCTACCGGGCCGTCGCCGCCGAACGGCTCAGCGGCGTCGCCATGTTCTGGCCGATGGACGCGCCCGACGACGCCGACGCCGCCACCGAGGACGTCACCGCGGCCCAGCGGGGCTGCGGTGAGGCCGCCCTGGCCCTGATCCGCAGCTGCCTCGAGCTGGACGACCCGACCCGGGCCGGGCGGCTGTGGTTCCTCACGCGAGGCGCCCAGCCCGCCGCCGGATCTCCGGTCACCGCCTCCGGCGTGCACCAGGCCCCCGTCTGGGGCATGGGCCGCGTCCTCGCGGCCGAACAGCCCGAGGTGTGGGGCGGCGTCATCGACTACGCCCCGGCCGGGACCGGGACCGAACCGTCGGACGGCGGCGGCGCGCCGGACGGCGGCGCGGCCGTCCTCGTGGCGGCGGCCCTCGTCTCCGGTGGCGAGGCCGGAGCCGACGCCGGGGACCGGGGCGCCTTCGAGGACCAACTCGCCGTGCGCGGCGGCAGGCTGTTCGGCCCGCGCCTGGTCCGTGACGAGCGGCTGGCCCGCCCCGCGGACCCGTCGCCCCGCCTCGACCCCGCCGGCACCTACCTCGTCACCGGCGGCCTCGGCGACCTCGGCCTGGCCCTGGCCCGGCACCTCGTGCGCCGCGGCGCCCGGTTCCTGGCCCTGACCGGCCGGAGCGGCGTGCGCACCGAGGAGCAGCGGGCCGCGGTCGAGGAGCTGACGGCCCTGGGGGCCCGGGTCCACGTCGCCCGCGCCGACATCGCCTCCGCCGCCGAGGTGGCCGCCCTGCGCGACGGGCTCACCGAGGCCGGCCTCCCGCCCGTGGCCGGCGTCCTGCACCTGGCCGGTGTGGTGAGCGGCGCGATGCTGGCCGACCTGGAGACCGAACGGCTCCGCGAGGTGGCCGCGCCCAAGATCGCCGGAAGCTGGAACCTGCACCGCGTCTTCGACGACGCCCGGATGTTCCTCATGGTCTCCGCCTTGCCCGCCGTGTTCGGGCCGGTCGGCGTCGGCGCCGCCAACTACGCGGCCGCCAACGCCTTCGTCGACGCCCTCGCCCACCACCGCCGCGCCAGCGGCCGGGCGGGCGTCGGGCTCGGCTACGGCCCGTGGAACGAGATCGGCCTGGCCGTCCGTGAGGACGGGCTCGACCAGCTCTCGCGCATGGGCGTGGGCAGCATGAGCCCCGCCGAGGGGCTGACGGTCCTCGACCGGGTGCTGCACGTCGACCCGCAGCAGGTCACCGTCGCCCGGCTCGCCTGGCCGGACGTCTTCGGAGCCGTCCCCACCGCCCGGGTCACCCGGCAGTTCGCGGGCTTCCTCGACGAGTCCGGCGACACCGGCTCGCCCGAGCTGCTGCGTCGCTACGCCGAGGCCGGCCCCGCGGCGCGGGCGGCCCTCGTCGGCGACTACCTGACGGAGCGGCTGGCCGCCGTCCTGCGCGGCGACGCCGCCGACATCGACCGCCAGCAGCCCGTCAACGAGATGGGCATGGACTCGCTGATGTCGCTCGACCTGCGCAACCGCGTCAAGGCGGACCTCGGCGTCGTCGTCCCGATGGTGCGGCTCCTGCAGGGCACGAGCGTGGAGGAGCTGACCGCCTTCGTGCTGGAACTCCTCGCCGGCGCGGTGGACGCGACGGACGAGGCCGAGGAACGAGAGGAGTTCACGCTGTGAACGGGGGAGAGGACACGATGAGCCACCCGAACGATACGACGACGGTCGACGGCGCCGCGCTCGCCGCCCTGCTCGACGAACTGGCCGCCGCCCGCGTACGCTTGAGCCTCGACGGCGAGGAGCTGCGGGTCTCCGCCGCGAAGGGCGCCCTCACACCCGCGCTGCGGGACCGGCTGCGGGAGCACAAGCCCGGCCTCCTCGCCCACCTGCGCGCCGAGGCCGCGGCCGACGCCCCCATCCGGCCGCTGCCCCGCGACGGCCGGGCCTTCCCGCTCTCCGCCGGGCAGGAGGCGCTGTGGCTCCTCGACCACGTCGAGGGCCACCAGCCGACCTACGTGCTCAGCGGCGGCGTCCGGCTGACCGGGCCCCTGCGCACCGAGTTGCTGCTGGAGTGCCTGAACCACATGGCGGGCCGGCACGAGGCCCTGCGCACCGCCTTCCGGGCCGGTCCCGACGGCACACCCGAGCAGCTCGTGCTGCCCGAGGGCCCGCTGCCCGTCCAGCGGGTGGACCTCACCCACCTGCCCGAGGGGGAGCGCGACGCCGCCTGGGAGGAGCTGGCCCGCACCTGCGCCCGCGAGCCCTTCGACCTCGCCGAGGGGCGGCTCCTGCGCGCCGTCCTGGCCACCACCGGACCGCGGGAGGCCCGGCTGGCCATCGCCGTGCACCACATCGCCGCCGACGCCTCCGCGCTCTCGGTGTTCTTCCGGGAGCTGTTCCGGCTCTACGAGGCCGAGGCCGAGCCCACCAGCCTGCCGCCGCTGTCCGTGCACCACGTCGACGTCGCCGAGTGGCAGCGCCGTTCCCTCTCGCCCGCCACGGCCCACCGGCAGCTCGCCTACTGGCGCGAGCGGCTCTCCGGCGCCGCCCCGCTGCTCGACCTCCCCGGCGACCGGAGCCGCCCGGCCCGCCAGTCCTACCGCGGCGCGGTGGTCCCCTTCACCTTGGACGCCGAGGCCACGACGCGGCTCGGCGAGGTCGCGGCGGCGGCCCGCGTCACCCCCTACGTCCTGCTGATCACCTGCTGGGCGGCGGTCCTGGCCCGGCACGCGGCCGTCGAGGACATCGTCGTCGGCACCCCGGTGAGTAACCGGGAGCGCCCCGAGGCCGCGTCCGTCGTCGGCTTCTCCGTCGGCACCCTCCCGCTGCGCGTCGACCTGTCCGGCGACCCGAGCTTCACCGGGCTGCTCCAGCAGGTGCAGAGCACGTTCCTGGAGGGCTTCGAGAACCGCGGCGTGCCCTTCCAGCAGGTCGTGGCGGCGCTGAGCCCGGACCGCTCGCTCAGCCACGCCCCCGTCTTCCAGAACATGCTGACGTACTACGAGTCGCCGTTCCGGGAGCTGCGGACCGGCGAACTCACCGCCGTGCGCGAGGACGTGCACAACGGCACGGCCAAGTTCGACCTCACGCTCTTCGCCGAGGACCAGGGCGACCGCCTCGTCTGCTCCCTGGAGTACGCGGAGGACCTCTTCGACGCCGCGACCGCCGAGCGACTCGCCGAGTCCTTCCGGACGTTCACCGACGCGGCCCTGTCGGACCCCGGCCGCCCGGTCTCCACGCTCCCGCTCCTCGGTGCCGAGCGCCGCGAGGAGGTCCTGCGCGCCGGGACCGGCGCGGCCCGCCCGGTGGACCTCGACCGCCCCGTGCACCGGTACGTCACCGAGCAGGCCGCGCGCAGGCCGGAGGCCACCGCGCTCGTCCACGGCGACCAGGCGCTGACCTACGCCGAGCTGGACGCCGAGAGCGACCGGCTCGCCGCGCTGCTGCGCCGCCACGAGGTCACCCGGGGCACGCTCGTCGGGCTCTACGCCCGGCGCTCGGTGCGGCAGATCGTCGCCATGCTGGCCGTCCTCAAGGCGGGCGGCGCCTTCCTGCCCCTCGACCCGGACCACCCCGTCGAACGCACGGCGGAGATGCTCGACGAGGCCCGCTGCCCGCTGGTGCTCGCCGACACCGAGCTCGCGGTACCGGCCACGGCCCGCCTGCTGCGGCTCGACACCCTGCCCACGGAGGCCGAGGCCGACGCCGCCGCCGTCGAGGCCGACGCCGCCGGGGCCCCTGGCGGCCCGGAGCCGCAGGCGCAGACCACCACCGACCGCGACGACCTCATGTACGTCATCTACACCTCGGGCTCCACCGGCCGCCCCAAGGGCATCGCCATGCGCCACGGCGCCCTCGCCAACCTGCTGGCCTGGCAGACCGCCACGTTCCCCTTCGCGGAGGACGACCGCGTCCTGCAGTTCAGCCCGCTGCACTTCGACGTGTGCATGCAGGAGGCCTTCGGAGCCTGGGCGGCCGGGGCGACTCTCGTCCTCGTCGACCAGGACACGCGCCGCGACGCCCTGCGCCTGCTGCCGTTCCTCCACGAACAGGGCGTCACCCGGCTGTTCCTGCCCTTCGTGGCCCTCCAGCAGCTCGCCGAGGTCGCCGAGGCCCGCGGCCTGTGGCCCGTGTCCCTGCGCGACGTCTTCACCGCGGGGGAGCAGCTCCACGTCACCGGGGAGCTGCGCGCCTTCTTCCGCCACACCGGGGCGCGGCTGCACAACCAGTACGGCCCCTCCGAGGCGCACGTCATCACCTCGCACACCCTCACCGGCGGCCCGGACACCTGGGAGGCCCTGCCGCCCATCGGGCGCCCCGTCGACAACACGCGCATCCAGCTCCTGGACCGGCACGACGTCCCCGTGCCCCAGGGCGTCGCCGGTGAGGTCTGCGTCGCGGGCGACTGCCTCGCGCTCGGCTACCTGCACCGGGACGACCTCACCGCCGAGCGCTTCGTCGACGACCCCAACCGGCCCGGGGAGCGGATGTACCGCACCGGGGACCTCGCCCGCCACCGCGCCGACGGCACGCTGGAGTACCTCGGCCGCATCGACCACCAGGTCAAGGTGCGCGGCTACCGCGTCGAACTCGGCGAGATCGAGGCCGCCCTGCTCGCCCACCCGGGTGTCCGCGAAACCGTCGTGGAGACCCGTGGCGCCGGGGCCGGCCAGGCGCTCGTCGCCTGGTTCGTCCCCGCCGACGCCGAGGGGGCCGCCGGTCCCGCGGTGGCGGAGCTGCGGCAGCACTGCGCCGAGCGGCTGCCGGAGTACATGGTGCCCACGGTCCTCGTCCGGCTCGACGCCCTGCCGCTCACCGCCGCCGGCAAGGTAGCGCGCAGGGAACTGCCCGTTCCGGCCGCCCAGGAGCGGGCCGGACGGGAGCCCGGAACGCCGACCGAGAAGTCCGTGGCCGCCGTCTTCGCCGAGGTCCTCGGCCTCCCACAGGTCACGGCCGAGGACAACTTCTTCCACCTCGGCGGCCATTCGCTGGCCGTCACGCGGGCCGCGCTGCGGCTCAGCCAGGAGCACGGCGTGGACCTCACCGTGCAGGTCCTCTTCGCCGACCCGACCGTCGCCGGGGTCGCCCGCAACCTGGACACGCTCCTGTGGGCCGCCGCCGGGCCCGCACCCGCCGACACGAACCACGACGAGGACCGGGAAGAGGGAGAGCTGTGAGCGCCCACATCGAACTCCTCGCGGAGCTGCGCGGCCGCGACATCAACCTCTGGGAGGACGAGGGGCGGCTGCGGTTCAGCGCACCGCCGGGCGCCCTCGACGACGCGCTGCGCGAACGGATCAAGGAGCACCGGCCCGCCCTCGTCGAGCTGCTGCGGTCGGTGCGCGGCGGCCGCGCGGGCGAGCGCCCGCCGGTCCGGCCCACCGACCGCACCGGGGACCGGCTGCCGCTGTCCCACGGCCAGCGGCGCATGTGGGTCATGGCCCAGATGCTCCCGGAGAGCGGCGCCGCCGCCTACAACCTCTCCGGCCGGGTGACGCTGAACGGGACCGTGGACACCGGGACCGCCGCCGCCCTGCGCCGGGCCGTGACCGAACTGGTCCGGCGGCACGAGGCCCTGCGCACCGTGGTGCGCGTCGAGGGCGAGCAGCCCACGGCCGCGGTGGTGCCGCCCGCCGAGGTGCCGCTGCCCGAGCGGCACCTCGCCCCGGGCGAGACCGTCGACGAGCTGGCCCGCGAGGAGGCGTCCCGCCCCTTCGACCTGGGCGCCGCGCCGCTGCTGCGCACCACCCTCGTCCACGAGGGCCCCGGACGTGCCCACCTGCTGTTGTCGGTGCACCACATCGCCGCCGACGCCTGGTCGCTGGGCATCCTCTTCCGGGAGCTGTTCGCGCTCTACGACGTCTACGCCGGGGGCGGCACGGAGGCCGGGCTGCCCGAACTGGGTGTCCAGTACGCCGACTACGCGGCCTGGCAGCACGAGCACCTCACCGAGGAGAGCCTCGCCGAGGACATCGCCCACTGGCGGCGGCAGCTCGACGGCCTCCCCGCCCTGCTGGACCTGCCCTCCGACCGGCCCCGGGCGGCCGCCCAGTCCTACCGCGGCGCCGCCGTGCCCTACACCCTGCCACGCGAACTCCTCGACCGCGTCGAGGCGTTGGCGCGCGCCCACGGCTGCACGACGTACATGGTCCTGCTCGCCGCCTGGTCGGTGGTCCTGGCCCGGCTGTCGGGCAGCACCGACGTCCCGGTGGGCACACCGGTGGCCGGCCGGCCGCGTCCCGAGGTGGAGCCCCTGATCGGCTTCTTCGTCAACACCCTCGTCATGCGCGTGGACGCCGCGGGCGACCCGACCTTCGAGGAGCTGCTGGAGCGGGTGCGGACCACGTCGCTGGCCGCCTTCGACCACCAGGACCTGCCCTTCGAGCAGCTCGTGGACCTCCAGCAGCCGGAGCGCACGCTCAGCTACAGCCCGTTGTTCCAGCACATGTTCATCCTCCAGAACGCCAACGCCGAGACGTTCCGGCTGCCGGGCCTGGAGTGCGAGCTGCGCGAGGTCCACACCGGCACCGCCAAGTTCGACACGACGCTCATCGCCGAGGAGGGCCCCGAGGGGCTGCACGGCTCGCTGGAGTACGCCACCGACCTGTTCGACGCCGCCACCGCCGAGCGCTATGTCGGCCACTGGCGCGCCGTGCTGGAGCACGCCGTCGCCGAGCCCGGCACCCCGCTCGCCCGGCTCGCCCTCCTGAGCGCCGAGGAGCGCCGGCAGCTCCTCACCGACTGGAACGCCACCGAGGGGGAGATCCCCGAGGCCACCGTGCACGAGCTCGTCGAACGCCAGGCGGCGGCCACCCCGGAGGCCCCCGCCGTGGTGCAGGGCGACACCCTCCTCAGCTACGCCGAACTGGACGCCGAGGCCGAGCGGCTGGCCGCGCGGCTGCGGGCGCACGGCGCGGGCCCCGGCGTCCTGGTGGGCCTGTGCCTGCCGCGCACGCCCGCCCTCGTCACCGCGCTGCTCGCGGTGCTCAAGTCCGGCGCGGCCTACCTCCCGCTGGACCCGGCGGCGCCTCCCGAGCGCAACGACTACATCCTCCAGGACGCCGGTGCGCCGCTCCTGCTCACCGTCTCCGCCCTCCGCTCGACGCTGCGCCGCCCCGAGTCCACCCGGCTCGTGTGCCTGGACGAGCCCGAGGACACCGGGGCTTCGGCCCCGAACGCGGCCCCCGCCGCCACGCCCTCGGACCTCGCCTACACCATCTACACCTCCGGTTCGACCGGCCGTCCCAAGGGCGTGATGGTCGAGCACCGCAACGTCGTCAACTTCTTCGCCGCCATGACCCGGGAGTTCGCGGAGGAGGGCGTCGGCACCTGGCTCGGCGTCACCACGGCCTCCTTCGACATCTCGGTGCTCGAACTGCTGTGGACCCTCACCCAGGGGTCGAGCGTCGTCGTCCAGCCGGACGCCGCCCGGCTGCCCGACCGCACGCCCGGCGGCACGGCCAGCCTCAGCCTGTTCTACTTCGCCAGCGCCTCCGCGACCGAGGGCCGGTCGGCCGCCGGCGGCTACCGGCTGCTGACGGAGGGCGCCCGGTTCGCCGACGCCCACGGCTTCGAGGCGGTGTGGACCCCCGAGCGGCACTTCCACGCCTTCGGCGGCATCTATCCCAACCCCTCGGTGGTCAGCGCCGCGCTCGCCGCCGTCACCGAGCGCGTCGCCATCCGCGCGGGCAGCGTCGTCCTGCCGCTGCACAACCCGCTGCGCGTGGTGGAGGAGTGGTCGGTCGTCGACAACCTCTCCGGCGGCCGGGTGGGCCTGTCCGTCGCCTCCGGCTGGCAGGCCGACGACTTCGTCCTCGCCCCCGACCACTACGCCGACCGCAAGCAGGTCATGCTCGACGGGATCGAGACGATCCGCTCGCTGTGGGCCGGAGGCGCCGTCGAACTGCCCAACGGCTACGGGAAGCCGACCAGCGTGCGGCCCCTCCCGCGGCCCGTCCAGCCCGAACTGCCGCTGTGGGTGACGGCCGCCGGGAGCCCGGAGACGTTCCGCGCCGCCGGTGAGTCCGGCACCAACGTCCTCACCCACCTCCTCGGCCAGGACCTCGACCAGCTCGCCGAGAAGATCGACGTCTACCGCGCGGCCCGCGCGGCGGCCGGACACGAGGGCCCCGGCCAGGTGACGCTCATGGTCCACACCTACGTGGGCCGCGACGCCGACACCGTCCGGGAGACCGTCCGCGGACCCTTCCGCGACTACCTGGCCTCCTCGCTCGGGCTCATCGGCAACCTCGCCCGCACCATGGGGCTCGGCGACGACCTCGACGCACTCTCCGAGGAGGACCTGAACGCCCTTCTCGACCACGCCTTCGACCGCTTCTACGACACCGCCGCCCTCTTCGGCACCAGCGAGCAGGTCACCCGGCGGCTGGACGCCATCGCGGACACCGGCGTCGACGAGATCGCCTGCCTCATCGACTTCGGCCTCGACGACGACGCCGTCCTCGACTCGCTGCCGCTGCTCGCCGAGGCCCGCGAACTGCACGCGCGGCGCGAGGCGGACAGCGCATCCGGAGACCACTCGGTGCCCGCGCTCATCGAGCGCCACGGCGTCACCCACCTCCAGTGCACGCCCTCCCAGGCGGCCATGGTCCTCGCCGAACCCGGCGGGCCCGAGGCGCTCGGACGGCTGAGGCTGCTGCTGCTCGGCGGCGAGGAGCTGCCCGCGACACTGGCCGCCCGGCTCACCGAACTCACCGACGCCCGCGTCCAGAACATGTACGGGCCCACCGAGACCACCATCTGGTCCAGCACCCACCGGGTGGACCCGGACGGCTCCGCGTACATCGGGCGGCCCGTCCTCAACACCGCGCTGTACGTCCTGGACGCCGCGGGCGAGCCGGTGCCGGTCGGCGTTCCCGGGGAGCTGTACATCGCCGGGGACGGCGTCACCCGCGGCTACCTGGACCGGCCCGAGCTGACCGAGGAGCGCTTCGTCCCCGACCCGTTCAGGGCCGTCGGGGGCCGCATGTACCGCACCGGCGACCTGGTGCGCTACCGGCCCGACGGCACCCTGGAGTTCATCGGCCGCACCGACCACCAGGTCAAGGTCCGCGGCTACCGCGTCGAACTGGGCGAGATCGAGGCGGCCCTCCAGTCCCACCCGGACGTCGCCGAGGCCGCCGCCACCGTCCACGGAACCGGGGTCGACCGCCGCATCGCCGGCTACGTCGTCGCCCGCCCCGGGGCAGGGCTCTCCGTCCCGGCCGTACGCGCCCACATCGCCGACCGGCTGCCCGCCTACATGCTCCCGGCCGCGCTGCTGGAGCTGGCCGAACTCCCGCACACCCCCAACGGCAAGGTGGACCGCCGCGCCCTGCCCGAGCCCGCGGGCGGCACCCGGGCGGCCGAGCACACGGCACCGCGCGGCCTGACCGAGATGCGGCTGGCGGTGCTGTGGGAGGAGGTGCTCGGCGAGCGGTCGCTCGGCGTGCACGACGACTTCTTCCGGCTCGGCGGCAACTCGGTGCTCGCCGTGATGCTGCTGGCCGAGGTCGAGCGCCGGTTCGGCCGCCGGCTCCCGCTGGCCACCCTGTTCCAGGGGCCGACGATCGCGGCGATGGCCGAGACGCTCGACCGGGGCACGGAGGCGGTCCGGGAACGGCTCGTCACCCTGCGGCCGGGCGGGGAGGTCCCGCTGTTCCTCCTGCCGGGCGCCGGCGGCAACCTCGTCTACTTCCACGAGCTGGTCGGCCGTCTCCCCGAGCGGTTCTCCCCGTACGGGCTGCAGCCGCTGTTCACCGACTCCGTCTCCACCGACACCCTCGTGCCCGATCTGGCCGACCAGTACCTGGACCTGGTGCTCGACGTGCAGCCCGAGGGCCCGTACCACTTCGTCGGCCACTCCTTCGGCGGGCACGTGGCCATGGAGCTCGCCGCCCGGCTGCGGGAGCGCGGCAAGGAGGTGGGGCTCGTCGGCCTGCTGGACACCGCGGCCCCGCTGCCCGAGCGGCAGCGGCACTTCGCGACCTGGGAGCGCGCGGACTGGCTGGAGTCGCTCGTCAGCGTCTTCGGCCGGATCTTCCAGCGCGACCTGACCGTCGACCGTGCCGAGGTCGCCGCGCTGGACGAGGCGGGTCAGCACGCCTACCTGCGCGAGCTGCTCGCCGAACACGGCGTTCTGCCGCCCGAGTTCGACGACGCGTTCCAGCTGCGCGGCTTCATCCAGGCCTACATCGCCGACCAGCTCAGCCGCTACGTTCCCGAGCGGCCCTACGAGGGGACGCTCACCCTCTTCCGCGCCGCCGACCTGCACCCCGACAACGTGCCCCCCGAGGTCATCGCCTGGACGCTGGACGACCCGGCGCGCGGCTGGGGCCGCTTCACCAGCAACCCCGTCGAGGTGCACGAGACCCCCGGCGACCACCTGACCATGCTCGCCGCCCCGCACGTCGAGCAGCTCGCCAAGCTGCTCGACGCCGTCGTCGGCGGCCCCGCGAACACCCCCAACGGAAACTGAGAGAAGAGGGATCACGACATGCAGCCTCAGGTACTGGACCTCCTCGCCTGCCCGGTGTGCTCGGGCGAGATCAAGCAGAGCTCCGGGCGCAGGCTGGAGTGCGCCTCCTGCGGCCGGGCCTCCCTCGTCCACGAGGAGTTCGCCGACCTCGTGCAGGAGGCCGGCAAGCCCGACCCGGCCGCCCCCACGACCGCCCAGCAGCTCATGGAGAGCAAGGCGTTCGTGCGGCTGTACGAGGTGGCCATGCGGCCGTTCTTCGCCCGCCTCTTCGCCGGCTTCGGCAGCCACGTCCCCAGCTACCGGGAGGAGTTCGACGTCTACCGCTCCTGGCTGAAGCTGGAGGAGTCGCGCAAGGGCGCCTGGCTCGACCTCTCCTGCGGCGCCGGCTGGTTCACCGACCAGCTCGCCGCCGAGCTCCCGGACGCCACGATCGTCGGCCTGGACATCTCCGTGGCCATGCTGAAGAAGGCCTACGAGGAGACCGTCGGCCGCCGCAACGTGGAGTTCGTCCGTGGCGACGTGCGCGGCCTGCCCTTCAAGGACGAGTCCTTCGACGGCGTCAACAACCCGGGGTCGCTGCACCTGTACGCGGACCCGGAGGCGGCCTACCGCGAGGTGTACCGGCTGCTGAAGCCCGGCGGCGTCTACACGGCCAGCACCTTCGCCCTCAACGACCGCGTCAGCAGCCGGCTCGGCGTGCGCCTCACCGGCATCCGCCGCACCGATCTGCGCACGCTGCCGGAACACCTGGAAAAGGTAGGGTTCACGGACTACCGGCTGGTCAAGTTCGGGTCGGCGTTCGTCTTCGCGGTCACCAAGCCCTGAGGTTCCGCCGCCCGTCCCCCGACCGAAACCCCTCGCTGATTCGGTGGTCACACCCTCATGAACCTCTTCCTCAGGATCTCCTCACGCCCCAGGCTGTTGCTCTTAGTCACCACGCTGTTGCTGGCGGGAGCCGTCGTCGTCGGCGGGCAGCTCACCGACCGGCTCCAGCTGGGCGGCACGGAGGACCCGGCCGCGGAGTCGAGCCGGGCCGCCGAGGTGATGAACGACAAGTTCCCGGCCAGCCGCCCCAACCTGGTGCTGCTGGTGGACAGCCCGGACGGCAGTTCGGTGGACGACCCGGAGGTCGCGCGACAGGGCACGCGACTGGCCGAGCGGCTCGCCGGCGAGGAGGGCATCACCGGCGTCGTCGGCTACTGGCAGACGAAGGACCCGGCGCTGCGCGCGGAGAACGGTGAACACGCCCTCGTCATCGCCCACATCAAGGGCGACGAGACGGCGGCGGGTGAGGTCTTCGAGCGGATCGAGGACGACTACCGCGGTGAGATCGGCGAGCTGGAGGTGAGCCTCGGAGGCACCGTCGCCGTCCGCAACGAGTCCCAGACGCAGACGGCCGAGGACCTGGTGAAGGCGGAGATCATCGCCCTCCCCGTCGTCCTGCTGATCCTGCTGGTCGCCTTCGGCAGCGTCGTCGCCGCCCTGCTGCCGCTGGCCATCGGCATCGTCGCGATCATGGGCACGAGCGCCGTGCTGACCGGCATCACCGAGTTCACGGACGTCTCCGTCTTCGCGCAGAACCTCACCACCGCGCTCGGCTTCGGCCTGGCGATCGACTACGCGCTGCTCATCGTGCGCCGCTTCCGCGAGGAGCTGAAGAAGGACCCGGAGCCCGCCCGGGCCCTGGCCGCCACCCTGCGCACCGCCGGCCGCACGGTCCTCTTCTCGGCCTTCGTCGTGGCGGTCTCGCTCTCCGCCATGCTCATCTTCCCGATGTACTTCCTGCGTTCCTTCGCGTACGCGGGGATCTCGGTCGTCGCCCTCGCGGCACTGGCGGCCCTCACCGTGCTGCCCGCGCTGCTGCTCCTGCTCGGGCACCGGGTCGACTCCTGGCGCCTCGTCCGGGGCGACCGGGCGGCCCGCGAGGCGGCGGCCGAGCGGCGCTGGCGCGCCGTCGCGGGCGGCGCGATGCGCCGGGGCCCCGTGGTGACCGTCGGTATCACCGCCCTCCTCGTCGTGCTCGGACTCCCCTTCCTCGGCGCGGAGTTCGGCACCGTCGACGACCGCCAGCTCGGGAAGGGCTCCGAGCCGCGCGCGGTCCACGACACCATCCGGGACGTCTTCCCCGGCAGCCCGACGGCCGGCATCGACGTCCTCGCCGACCGGGCCCCGGCCGGGGGCGTGGCCGCCTTCGCGGCCGAGCTGTCCACGCTGGACCACGTGGGGCGGGTGGACAGCCCCACCGGCAGCTACCGCGAGGGCGAACGGGTGCGGCCACCCACGCAGCTGAGCGCCGCCCGCGCCGTGGACGGCGTCAGCTATCTGACGGTGTGGCCGGACGGCACGGTCGAGGCCATCTCGGCCGAGAGCCAGCAGATGGTGCGGGAGGTGCGGGACGTCGAGACGTCCTTCCCGGTCAGCGTCGGCGGGCAGGCCGCGATGCTCGTCGACAGCAAGGACGTCATCGGCGAACTGCTGCCGTGGGCACTGCTGTTCATCCTCGTGGTGACGCTGCTCATGGTCTATGTGATGACCGGCTCGTTCGTCCTGCCCCTCCAGGCCGTCGTGCTCAACGCGCTCAGCCTGACGGCCATGTTCGGTGCCTCGGTGTGGGTCTTCCAGGACGGCAACCTCAGCGGCGCCCTCGGCTTCACGGCCACCGGGTTCATCGAGACCTCGCTGCCGGTGCTCATGTTCTGCATGACCTTCGGGCTCTCGATGGACTACAGCCTCTTCGTGCTGTCGCGGATCAAGGAGAACCACGACCGCACCGGGGACCACCGCGCGGCCGTGGCCGCCGGCATCGCCCAGACCGGCGGCGTCATCACCGCGGCGGCGGTCATCCTCGCCATCGTGATGGTGGCCATCGGCACCTCCGAGATCACCATCACGAAGATGCTGGGCCTCGGAGTGGCCCTGGCCGTGCTCGTCGACGCCACACTCGTGCGCTGCCTGCTCGTCCCGGCGCTGATGTCCGTCTTCGGCAAGGCCACCTGGTGGGCCCCGGCCCCGCTGCGCGGCTTCCGCGGGATCAGCGAGGAGGGCCGCGGGAACGAGCCCGAGGCCGACCCGGAGCCGAAGGTCCTGGTACGCGAGTAGGCCCAGCCGCGCTGGGGAGGTCTGCGCCGAAGGCGCAGGACCGGCGAGCGCAGCCCCCGTCCCCGGGAAGGGCTCGGCCGAGAGGCTCCCCGGCCGCGCGTCCCCGCGCCCCGACGGGGCGCGGGGCGCCGCGTCAGGCGGCCGGGGGCAGCAGGTACTCGGTGGGCAGCACCGGGTCGCCCGGCGAGAGCTGCGTCGCCGACAGCGGCAGCCCGGCCCGGGCCCGCCGGTGCCGCTCCCTCGGGACGTCCAGCGGCTCCCGGGCGAGGATCTTCCCGCCGCGCACCAGCTCGACGCGCAGCTCGTGCCCGGCCAGCTCCGGCGGCACCGCCCCGGTGCCGAGCACCTCGGCCTCGGCGACCCCCTCGGCGTCCGGCCGGCGCGCCGCCCACTTGGCACCGGCGACCGACAGCTTGCCGCCCAGCGACCTCTTGGCCACGGGACGCAGCGGGGCGTCCGGCCCCTCTCCGTCCGCGCGGGCGACCAGCTTGTAGACCATCGAGCTCGTCGGGTGGCCGCTCCCGGTCACCAGCCGGGTGCCCACGCCGTAGGCGTCCACCGGCGCCGCGGCGAGCGAGGCGATGGCGTACTCGTCGAGGTCGGAGGTGACGATGATGCGGGTGTCCCGGGCGCCCAGCTCGTCGAGCTGGCGGCGCACCCGGTGCCCGAGCATCAGCAGGTCGCCCGAGTCGATCCGCACGGCGCCCAGCTCGGGCCCGGCGACTTCCACGGCCGCCCGGACGGCGGTGCCGACGTCGTAGGTGTCCACGAGCAGGGTGGTGCCGCGCCCCATGGACTCGACCTGGGCGACGAAGGCGTCCCGCTCGGTGTCGTGCAGCAGGGTGAAGGCGTGGGCGCTGGTGCCCACGGTGGGAATGCCGTAGCGGAAGCCCGCCGCCAGGTCGGACGTCGAGGAGAACCCGCCGACGTACGCGGCCCGCGCGGCGGCGACGGCCGACAGCTCGTGGGTGCGGCGGGCCCCCATCTCGATCAGCGGCCGGCCGCCGGCCGCGACGGCCATCCGGGAGGCGGCGGCGGCCACGGCCGAGTCGTGGTTGAGGATCGAGAGGATCACCGTCTCCAGCAGCACGCACTCGGCGAAGGTGCCCTCCACCTGGAGCACCGGCGAGCCCGGGAAGTACACCTCGCCCTCCGGATAGCCGCGGATGTCGCCCTGGAAGCGGTAGTCGGCGAGCCAGCGCAGCGTCGGTTCGTCCACCACGCGGCGCTCGCGCAGGAAGTCCAGCACGCCCTCCTCGAAGCGGAAGTTCTCTACGGCGTCCAGGACCCGCCCGGTCCCCGCGACGACGCCGTAGCGGCGGCCCTCCGGGAGTCGGCGGGTGAAGACCTCGAACACGCAGCGGCGGTGCGCCGTGCCGTGGCGCAGCGCCGCCTGCAGCATGGTCAGTTCGTAGTGGTCGGTGAACAGCGCCGTCGAGGGCACGGCGACGGGCAGACCCAGCTCTCCAGCAACGTCCATGACAGCGATGCTACTCCATATCTCGTCAGAGTGACGATATTGGTCGGGCGCGCGTTCGAGGCGTCGTGGGTGACGCGCCGCCCCGATGGCGCGGGCCGTTTGCGCACCCACCCGGGGGCGGTGGCAGCATGGAACCCGTGACCGTACCCGTGGAGATCGAACGGACCGAGGCGAGCGAGGCCGCCGAGGCGGTACCCGAGCCCGACGTCCCCTGGGTGACGGTCGTGCACAACGACCCGGTCAACCTCATGAGCTACGTGACCTACGTGTTCCAGGCCTACTTCGGCTATCCCAAGGACAAGGCGCACCGGCTCATGCTCGACGTCCACCACAAGGGCCGCGCGATCGTCTCCAGCGGTACCCGTGAGGAAATGGAGCGCGACGTGCAGGCGATGCACGGCTACGGCCTGTGGGCGACCCTCCAGCAGGAGCGCTGATGGCGGCGCAGTTCGAACCGTCGTCCAGCGTGCCCGGCGGCGCCTCGATCGGCCTGGACGAGCTGGAGGTCTCCATCCTGCGCAGTCTCGCCGTCCAGCTGCTGGAACTCATCGGGCCCGGGGACGAGCCGGAGGCGGGCGACGACCCGCTCGCGGAGCTCTTCGCGGACGGCCCCAGCGAACCGCCCAGCGACCCGGCGCTCGCCCGGCTCTTTCCGGACGCCTACACCGGCCCGGGGGAGCGGCAGGACCGCGCGGCCCGCGAGGCGGGCGCCGAGTTCCGTCGCTTCACCGAGAACGAGCTGCGCGACCGCAAGCGCGCGGACAGCCTGGCCGTCGTCCACACCCTGGACACGCTGCGGCCGGCCGAGGGCTCCGGAGCGGCGGTGCTCACGCTGAGCCCCGAGGAGTCGCGCCAGTGGCTGGGCGCGCTCAACGACCTGCGGCTGACGATCGGCACCCGGCTGGAGGTCGAGGACGACGCCGAGGACCTCTACCGGCTGTCCGACGACGACCCGCGCAAGCCGCTCGTCATGGCCTATCTCTGGCTGGGGGCCCTGCAGGAGTCCCTGGTCGCCACGCTCGTCCCGTGAGCCGGTCCCGCTCCGCCGCCAACCCGGTTGCCGCGTCGGCGGGTTGACCACGCCCCGGGGCCGTCTGCGCCCCGGCGACCGGCGGAGATCACGAAAAGTAACGATCTTGGGTCGATAATCGGTGTTCCGATCGTCACTCTGTGAATCGGATGACCGGAATATCCGGCTTCATCCCGACTGTGACCCGGCCGTTATGTGGTCGTGTGATCCATGCCACATGACTTCCGTCGCTCTGCGTGGTAGGAACAGCCAATCCGATTTTTGCGCGGGGCTAACGCCTGAGTGAATTTCGGTGGAGACTGCGTGGCGACCCCCTTGCGTGCACGCTGTCTCCCTGGGTCCCCAGCACCGGTAACCCCGCCGGTGACCCCCCACAACCGTCCGCCGCACTAGGCAGAGGTCTTCCATGGCAACCAGCGAAACCACGTGGACCGATTCGGTCGACGAGGCCGTGAACGGCGTCTTCGAACCCGTCGCCGACTTCCTCGGCGACATCGTCTTCTACACGGTCAACATCTTCGGAGCCGATTTCCCGCTCATCGTCGGCTGGCTCGTCGTCGCCGGTCTCGTGTTCTCAACGTACTTCGGGCTCGCGCAGTTCCGGCACCTGAAGGTCGCCTACCGGCTGGTGCGCGGCAAGTACGACCAGAAGGACGCCCCCGGCGAGGTCAACCACTTCCAGGCGCTGACCTCGGCCGTCTCGGGCACGGTCGGCCTCGGCAACATCGCGGGTGTCGCCATCGCGATCTCCATCGGTGGTCCCGGCGCCACCTTCTGGATGATCCTGTGCGGCCTCCTGGGTATGGCCACCAAGTTCGTCGAGTGCACGCTCGGCGTGAAGTACCGGGAGTTCAACGCGGACGGCACCGTCAACGGCGGTCCCATGCTCTACCTGCGCAAGGGACTCGCGGAGCTGGGCAAGCCGGTGCTGGGCAAGGTGCTGGCCTTCGGTGCCGCCTTCAGCCTGCTGTTCTTCACCTTCTTCGGCGGCAACCTCTTCCAGATCAACCAGTCGCTGGAGCAGGTCGTCTCCGTCACCGGTGGTGACGACAGCGTCTTCGCGACCAGCGGCGGCGCGCTCTTCTACGGCGTGGTCATCGCCGGTCTGGTGGCCCTCGTCCTCATCGGCGGCATGCGCAGCATCGGCGCCGTCACCAGCCGACTGGTGCCCTCGATGGCCATCCTCTACGTGATCGCCTGTCTGCTGGTCATCGGCTTCAACATCACCGAGGTGCCCAACGCCCTCGGCACCATCGTCACCGAGGCCTTCAACCCCGAGGGTGTCGCCGGCGGTGTGATCGGCGCCCTGATCATCGGCTTCAAGCGGGCCGCCTTCTCCAACGAGGCGGGCATCGGCTCCGCCCCCATCGCCCACTCCGCGGTGAAGACGAAGCGCCCCGCCACCGAGGGCCTCGTCGCCATGCTGGAGCCGTTCATCGACACGGTCGTCATCTGCACCATGACCGCGCTGACCATCATCATCGCGGGCGGCCCGGCCTACCAGAAGGTCCGCGAGGACGCCATCGCCGGCAACGAGGTCGACGGCAGCACGAGCGCCGGTATCTCCATCACCTCGGACGCCTTCGACACCGCGCTGCCCTGGTTCCCCTACGTGCTGACCGTGGCCGTGGTCCTCTTCGCCTTCTCCACGGTGATCACCTGGGGCTACTACGGCCTCAAGTGCTGGGGCTACCTGTTCGGCCACAGCAAGACCGGTGACCTCGTCTACAAGATCCTGTTCTCGATCATCATCGTCTCCGGTGCGCTGCTCGGCCTGGGCACGCTGGTCTCGCTGGCCGACTCCACCCTGTTCATGGCCGCCCTCTTCAACATCCTGGGCCTCTACCTGCTCGGCCCGATCGTGAAGCGGGAGCTGAAGAAGGTCCTCAACTACGTCCGCCGCCGCGACGCGGGCGAGTCGGAGGAGGAGATCGAGGCCGCGGAGCTGGCCGAGGAGGCCGCTTCCGCCTCCGTCCAGAAGAGCTGACGTCCCCGGGGGCCCAGCCCCCCGGTTCGGCCTTTCGCCCTTGCGCGGGCGGGTGCCCCCTGTGTCCGGTGAAATCCGGGCAGGGGGCACTCGCCTTTTCCGGTCCGGCCCGCTGTTCCGGCGGGTGAAAAATTGCCTGTAGTGACCATCGATAAGTGTCCGAGGTGGATGGCCGCCGGGGAATCCGGCTTTCCAGGCGATGGCGACCGGAAAACATCCCGTATGCGTCCCGGCGAACCGGGATGATGTGCTCCGGTGTTCGGTGTCCGTGGAAACGCCCCTTCGTCCCGAGCGTCGAACAGCTCTCGGACGGCGCCGGACCCGCTGCGTATCCTCGTCCCCATGCTGACCATCACCCGAACGCTGCACGACCAGATCGTGGCCCACGCCCGGCAGGACCACCCGGACGAGGCGTGCGGCGTCATCGCCGGCCCGGTGGGGCAGGGGCGCCCCGAGCGGTTCATCCCCATGCTCAACGCCGCCCGCTCGCCCACGTTCTACGAGTTCGACTCCACGGACCTGCTGAAGCTCTACCGGGACATGGACGACCGCGACGAGGAGCCCGTGGTCATCTACCACTCCCACACCGCCACCGAGGCCTACCCCTCGCGCACGGACATCAGCTACGCGAACGAGCCCGGCGCGCACTACGTCCTCGTCTCCACCGCCGAGTGCGGTAACGAGGAGGGTCCCTTCTCCTTCCGCTCGTTCCGCATCGTGGACGGCGAGGTGAGCGAGGAGGAGGTCCAGATCGTCGACGCCTACGCCCCCGCGCCCCAGGCACCCGCGACGACGCCGGGGGAAACACCGTCCGGGACATCGGCCGGCGGATCGGCCGCCGCGGCCGAGGCCGAGCGATCTGAGACGCCAACGTCCGCATCATGAAACGCCGGTCCGATCGCGGGTCCGGGAATCGCTACGATGTGCCCATGGTTATCCACGACGTGAACACCAAGGCCCCGGGCTGCCTGCTCGTCGCGCGCCTGCACGTCGACCTGTGCCGCCTCTCCAGCGCCATGTGTTGAGGCCGTCGGCCGCGCCCCGCGCCGCCGACGCGACACCTCCGTACGCCCTCGCGCACCAGCCTTTCCCACCGACCAGGAGCACACCCATGGCCATCGAGGTCCGCATCCCGACCATCCTCCGCACCTACACCGACGGCCAGAAGGCCGTCGAGGGCGCCGGCGCCACCCTCGCCGAGCTCTTCCAGGACCTGGAGACCCGGCACAGCGGCATCCAGGAGCGGCTCGTGGACGGCGGCGAGCTGCGCCGCTTCGTGAACGTCTACCTCAACGACGAGGACGTCCGCTTCCTCGACGGCATCAACACCAAGCTCGGCGACGGGGACAGCGTCACCATCCTCCCCGCCGTCGCCGGAGGCATGCGCTGATGCGCTACGACGCGCCGCTGGCCGCGGTCGGCAACACCCCCCTGGTGCGGCTGCCGCGGCTCTCGCCGTCCGAGGACGTCCGGATCTGGGCCAAGCTGGAGGACCGCAACCCGACCGGCTCGGTCAAGGACCGCCCCGCCCTGCACATGATCGAGCAGGCGGAGAAGGACGGCCGCCTCACACCGGGCTGCACCATCCTGGAACCCACCTCGGGCAACACCGGCATCTCGCTGGCCATGGCCGCCAAGCTCAAGGGCTACCGCATCGTGTGCGTCATGCCCGAGAACACCAGCGAGGAGCGCCGCGAGCTGCTCGCCATGTGGGGCGCCGAGATCATCTCCTCGCCGGCCGCCGGCGGCTCCAACACCGCGGTGCGCGTCGCCAAGGAGCTGGCCGCCGAGCACCCCGACTGGGTGATGCTCTACCAGTACGGCAACCCGGACAACGCGGGCGCGCACTACGCCACCACCGGCCCGGAGATCCTCGCGGACCTGCCGTCCATCACGCACTTCGTCGCCGGGCTGGGCACCACCGGCACCCTCATGGGCGCGGGGCGCTACCTGCGGGAGCACAAGCCGGACGTCCAGATCGTCGCCGCCGAGCCGCGCTACGACGACCTGGTCTACGGCCTGCGCAACCTGGACGAGGGCTTCGTGCCCGAGCTGTACGACGCCTCCGTCCTCACGTCCCGGTTCTCGGTGGGCTCCGAGGACGCCGTCACCCGCACCCGCGAGCTGCTCGCCCAGGAGGGAATCTTCGCCGGAGTCTCCACGGGGGCGGCGCTGCACGCGGCCATCGGCGTGGGCCGCAAGGCGCTGCGGTCCGGGGAGCCCGCGGACATCGTCTTCATCGTGGCGGACGGCGGCTGGAAGTACCTGTCCACCGGCATCTACACCGCCTCCTCCACGGAGGAGGCCGTCGCCCGGCTCCACGGGCAGCTCTGGGCCTGACGGACAGCCTCCGGGCCCCTGCCCGAGCGCGCCGCGCCCGTCCGGACAGGGACCCCGGGGCCGTCCGAACCCTCTCGCACTCCCGGCGGGGGCCGTCCCTCGCGCTGGTGATTCCGCCCACACCGTGGCGTTCCTGAGGAGCGAGCGCAGCCGGTGCCCCTTACGCTCGGAGACTCCCCTACCGGGCTGCGCGGAGGTTCCCACCCCTATGAAGCTCACCGTCGTCGGCTGCTCGGGTTCGTTCCCGTCCGCGGAGTCGGCCTGTTCGAGCTACCTCGTCGAGGCCGACGGCTACCGACTGCTGCTCGACATGGGCAACGGGGCCCTGGGCGAACTGCAGCGCCACTGCGGGCTCTACGACCTCGACGCGATCGTCCTGAGCCATCTGCACGCCGACCACTGCATCGACATGTGCGCCTACTTCGTCGTGCGCTACTTCCGCTTCGAGGGCGGGCGCTGCGCGGCGCTCCCGGTCTACGGCCCGGCCGGCACGGAGGAGCGGCTGACCACCGCCCACGCCGACACCCCCTCCGAGACGGCGATGCGCGAGGTCTTCGACTTCCGGACCCTGACCGACGGCGCCGTCCTCGACCTCGGCCCGTTCCGCGTCCGCACCGCCCTCGTGGACCACCCCGTCGAGGCGTACGGGTTCCGCGTCGAGCACGGTGACTCGGTCCTGACGTACTCGGGCGACACCGGGGAGACCCCCGTGCTGGAGGAGCTGGCGCGGGGCGCCGACCTCTTCCTGTGCGAGGCCTCGTTCACGCACGGCAAAGAGGACATCCCCGGGCTGCACCTCAACGGCCGCGAGGCCGGGGAGACGGCCAAGCGCGCCGGGGTCTCCCGGCTCGTCCTGACCCATGTGCCGCCGTGGACGGACGCCCAGGTGAACCTGCGGGACGCGAAGGCCGTCTTCGACGGCCCCGTGGAGCTGGCCCACCCCGGCGCCGTCTACACGTTCTGACGCCGCCGCCTCCGTCGGCCCGACCGCGGCGGCCCGCTGCCCGCGGGTTCCCTACCGCAGGTTCTCCCGTTCCATCGCGGCGATCTCCTCGTCCGACTCGCGGCCCGGCGTCTTGAGGTCGAACCGCAGGATCACCACGCGGAAGAGCACGTAGTAGACCACCGCGAAGCAGAGGCCCACGGGGATGAGCAGCCAGGGCTTCGTGGCCTCGCCGTAGTTCAGCACGTAGTCGAAGAGCCCGGCGGAGAACGTGAAGCCCTCCCGGATGCCCAGCGCCCACGTCACCGCCATCGAGACGCCCGTCAGCAGGGCGTGGATGCCGTAGAGCACGGGCGCCAGGTAGACGAAGGAGAACTCGATGGGCTCCGTGACCCCGGTGACGAACGAGGTCAGCGCGAGCGAGAGCATCATGCCGGTGACGGCCTTGCGGCGCTCGGGGCGGGCGCAGTGCGCGATCGCCAGAGCGGCGGCGGGCAGGGCGAACATCATGATCGGGTAGAAGCCCGTCATGAACATCCCCGCGTCCGGGTCGCCGGCCAGGAAGCGGAAGAAGTCGCCGTTGACGGTCTCGCCCTCCTCGTCCGTGTACTCCCCGAACTGGTACCAGGCGAAGGTGTTGATGAGCATGTGCATCCCGAACGGGATGAGCAGCCGGTTCAGCACCCCGAAGACGCCCGACCCCCACGCCCCGAGGTCCGACAGGCTCTCGGCCGTGCTGTCCAGCGCGTTGCCGACCGGCGCCCAGCAGTACCCGAAGCCCACGGCCAGCACGAGGGCGAGGAGGGACATCACGACGGGGACGAAGCGACGGCCGCTGAAGAAGCCGAGCCAGTCCGGCAGCCGGGTGCGGTGGTAGCGCTCCCACACCTTGGCGGTGACGACGCCGAGCACGACGCCGCCGAGCACCCCCGGGCTGACCGGCTCCCCGGTGACGGGGTCGGTGAAGGCGCTCTCCAGGGTGTTGACGAAGACGAGGTAGGCGACGACGGCGGCGAAGGCCGTCGAACCGTCCGCCTTGCGGGCGAAGCCGATCGCGACGCCGACGCAGAACAGGATCGCGATGTTGTCGATGACGCCCGCCCCCGCCCCGCTGAACACGGCCGCCAGCCGGTCCCAGCCGAGCCCCTCGTCGCCGAGGACGTCCGGCTGGCCCAGCCGCAGGACGAGCCCGGCGGCGGGCAGGGCCGCCACCGGAAGCTGGAGGCTGCGCCCGAGCTTCTGCAGTGACCGCAGCGTCGCCTGCCGCCAGGTGCGGCGTGGCCTGTCGTCCCGCGCGGTGTCGGCTTCGGAACCCATCGGCGCTCTCCCGGTTCGACCTGCGGGCGATGGGCGCGGCCCCATCGCACTGCCGTGCGGGTGCGGTGCCCGCGCCCGCGAAGCCCGCTGAACGCCATCATTCGCGACAACTCGCCCCAACGCGCGTGAGAATGGGCCAACTGTGCGTTAATGTGTCAATCTGACGGCTGATGACACCCGGTAGAGACTCAGGAGAGAGCCCATGGCCAGCAAGGCTGAGAAGATCGTCGCCGGGCTCGGTGGCATCGAGAACATCGAAGAGGTCGAGGGCTGCATCACCCGCCTGCGCACCGAGGTCCTCGACTCCTCACAGGTGAACGAGACCGCCCTCAAGGCCGCCGGAGCCCACGGCGTCGTCAAGATGGGCACCGCCGTCCAGGTCGTCATCGGCACCGACGCCGACCCGATCGCCGCGGAGATCGAGGACATGATGTAGACGCGCCCCGCCCGCACCGGCCCGTTCCCCCTGCGGAACGGGCCTTCCGCTTTCCCTACTAGGCTCGGGGCATGTCACGCATCGACGGCCGCAGCGCCGAACAGCTCCGCCCCGTCACCATTCAGCGGCACTGGAGCAAGCACGCCGAGGGCTCCGTGCTCGTCTCCTTCGGCGACACCAAGGTCTTCTGCACCGCCAGCGTCACCGAGGGCGTCCCCCGCTGGCGCCGGGGCAGCGGCGAGGGCTGGGTCACCGCCGAGTACGCGATGCTCCCGCGCGCCACCAACACCCGCGGCGACCGCGAGGCCGTCCGCGGCAAGATCGGCGGGCGCACCCACGAGATCTCCCGGCTCATCGGTCGCTCACTGCGCTCCGTCGTCGACTTCAAGGCGCTCGGCGAGAACACCATCGTCCTCGACTGCGACGTCCTCCAGGCCGACGGCGGCACCCGCACCGCCGCCATCACCGGCGCCTACGTCGCCCTCGCCGACGCCGTCTCCTGGTGCCAGGAGCGCAAGCTCATCCGCGCCAAGGCCCAGCCCCTGACCGGAACCGTCGCCGCCATCAGCGTCGGCATCGTCGACGGCGCCCCCCTCGCCGACCTCTGCTACGAGGAGGACGTCCGCGCCGAGACCGACATGAACGTCGTCTGCACCGGCGACGGGCGCTTCGTCGAGGTCCAGGGCACCGCCGAAGGCGAGCCCTTCGCCCGCGACGAGCTCAACGCCCTCCTCGACCTCGCCGTCGCGGGCTGCGCCCAGCTCGACGGCGCCCAGCGCCAGGCCCTCGCCGCCCGGTAACGAGGGCAACCAGCACGCCCCCGAGGGCGTCTCAGCCGGTACCGGACCGTACCCTTTGCCGGGGCTTTACCTCCCCGAGCGGTCCGGCCGGACCGGCTTCCCAGCGAGCGAAAGAGGACCCGACGTGCGTCGTACCCTGCTCACCGTCGCCGCCGCCGCACTCGCGGCCACCGCACTCATCGGCTGCGGCGCCGTGGAGAAGGCCATCAGCTGCGCCACCACCGCGGCCGCCATCGCGGAGAGCGTGAACGACCTCCAGGACGCCGTCTCCAACGCCGGCGAGGACCCGGTCGCCGCCGCCGAGGCCCTCGACCGCATCGACGACGACCTCGACCAGATAGCCGACAGCAGTGGCGACACCGACGTGACCGCAGCCGTCGACGACATGCGCAAGGCCGTCGACAACGTCCGCACCTCCCTCGACGACGGCCAGGTGCCCGACGTCAGCCCCGTCGGCGACGCCGCGAACGAACTGACCTCCGTCTGCACCCCGAACTGAGCCCCCATGACTGACACTTCGCCCGCCAAGCCCCGTCTCGTCCTGGCCACCCGCAACGCCCACAAGGTCACCGAGCTCCGCGCCATCCTCGGCGCGGCCGGCCTCAACGCCGACCTCACCGGCGCCGACGCCTACCCCGACATCCCCGACGTCAGGGAGACCGGCGTCACCTTCGCCGAGAACGCCCTGCTCAAGGCACACACGCTCGCCCGGGAGACCGGTCTCCCGGCCGTCGCCGACGACTCCGGGCTGTGTGTCGACGTCCTCGGCGGCGCGCCCGGCATCTTCTCCGCGCGGTGGGCCGGCCGCCACGGCGACGACAAGGCCAACCTCGACCTGCTGCTCGCCCAGCTCGCCGACATCGACGACGCCCACCGCGGTGCCCACTTCGCCTGCGCCGCGGCCCTCGCCCTGCCCGACGGCACCGAGCGCGTGGTCGAGGGGCGGCTGCGCGGCACCCTGCGCCACACCCCGGTCGGCGCGGGCGGCTTCGGCTACGACCCGATCCTCCAGCCGGACGGGGAGACGCGCACCTGCGCGGAACTGGCGCCGGAGGAGAAGAACGCCATCAGTCACCGCGGCCGAGCCTTCCGTGCCCTGGCCCCGGCCATCCGCGAACTGCTCGGGTGAGGCGAACGGGAAGAGCCCGCTACCTTGGAAAGCAAGGCAGCGGGCTCTTCTCATCAGGTACGCCCGGTGGGATTCGAACCCACAACCACTAGCACCTAAAGCTAGCCTCTCTAAGCCAGTTGGAGTACGGGCGCATAGGCAGCCTCCACCATACCGTCAGCCTCCCGGGCCACGGCACCATGTCCTGGTTACGGCGTGACAGTTTGGACACAGCAGACGCAGGTTCTCTCGGCGGTCGTCCAACCAGTCGCCATTGATGTGATCCACTTCCAGCGTCATGGGCCGACCTCGCCACCGTGGCCCCGAGCCACACGTGGCGCACCGTTCGGCCACGCCGAGCTGCCTCAGCGCGCGTCGTAGAACGGCCGTGCTGGTTCGACGCCGTGCCGTGCGCTTCACGAGAACCTCAGCTGGCCCCTTCGCTCGCGGGCTCGACTTTCCACGCTGGTGCCCCTGGCCCGTGAAGTGGTTGATGTCCACCGAGGCTTCCTGCGTCCAGCGCCGGAAGGCGGCTCGCTGGCTACTGCTGTCCGGGCGTTCCAGCCTTCGGAGTGCTTCGGAGACGGAGCGGGAGGCGGCTGCGGCAGCCTGCAACTCGGACACAGAAGGAGCTGCTCTGCTGACCGCCCGGCGGCGAGGCGTTGTGCGGAAGTGTGAAGTGTCGATACCGAAGTGCGCGTATCGTTTCCTGAGGTGGGCGCGGAGCTGGGGATAGGGGCGCTCGCAGAGAAGTGCGACAACCTCGTCAAGGCTCTGGCAGCTCCGCGCGGCGTCCGCCAGCATCTCCCGCGTGTATCGGGTCCGGGTCATCCCATCGCCCCCGAGCGTTTGCTGCGGCCCTTGGCCCGCCCTCGGTAGCTGTCCGTCGTGGAGTGACAATTAGGGAACAGCAGACGCAGGTTCTCCACGCGGTTGTTTCGCCAGTTTCCGTCGACGTGATCGACCTCAAGCGTGAGGCGTGACCCCATCCAGCGTGGAGGCAGGCCGCAGAGGGCGCACCTCTCGGGGACCCCGCGCTCCTTCAGGCAGCATCGAAGGCGCGCGGGGGAAGTCCGGCGAGCCTGTGGGTCAGTGATCTCGACGAGCACGTCCGCACTCGACAGTCGCCGCCTCTTGCTCCGGCCATGTTCGGGTGGCCGCGCGCGGAAGTGCGACGTGTCGAGCCCGAACGCTGCGATCCTTCGGCTGATGTATGTGTGATTCCCGCCCACCACGTCCAGGTCGAGGCGCCGGAGCACGTCGTTGACACTCCTCGACGCGGCCACGGCCTCAGCCAGCACCGCCTTCGTCCACCGCACGCCCTCGCGCTCGAAGTGCGACGTGTCGATGCCCATGGCCTTCATGCGCTGATGCACGTAGCGCCGGGTGCTGCTCCTCGGGTCCACGCCGAGCGTCACCAGTGCGGCGCTCAGTGTGCGGGAGTGTGCGGCCGCCTCGCTGAGACGCTCATGGGTGTACGCAGTCGCCATCGGAACCGCTCCTTCGTCAGCTGCTCGGTGAAGGGGCGGTGCCGTGATGTCGCCCCCGTTCGACTCAACGAACGCGTGAGCGATCGGTTACGCCGAACGGGGGCGCCGGTGTGCGGGGGTCAGGCGGCGGCGATGCCGAGGTCGCGCATGAGCTTGGCCACGTGGCCGGTCGCCCGCACGTTGTAGAAGGCGTGCTCCACCGCGCCCTTCTCGTCGACGACGATCGTGGAGCGGATCACGCCGGTCACGGTCTTGCCGTACATCTGCTTCTCGCCGAAGGCGCCGTAGGCAGCCAGGGTCTCCTTGGAGGGGTCGCCGACGAGCGTGACCTTGAGGTCCTCCTTCTCGCGGAACGTGGCCAGCTTCTCCGGCTTGTCCGGCGAGACGCCGACGACCTCGTACCCGGCGTCGGCCAGGACCTGCAGGTTGTCGGTGAAGTCGCAGGCCTGCTTGGTGCACCCCGGGGTGAGGGCGGCGGGGTAGAAGTAGACGACGACCTTGCGGCCCGCGAAGTCGGCGAGGGAGATCTCCTTGCCGTCGGCGTCCGGGAGGGCGAAGGCGGGGGCGGTGTCGCCGGGCTGCAGGCGCTCGCTCATGGGTGCTCCTTGTCGTGATGCGTACCGCCGAGGGTAACCGCGCCGGAAACCGGGGTGGGGTGGGGCGCCGGTCCGGGGGAGCTGACAGACTGTCCACTAGCTTGGACCCCTTATGACGGCCGACGGAGGAGTTGCGGTGCCGGACAGGACCCCCGCGCAGATCGAGGCGGACATCGTCCGTCGACGGGAGCAGTTGGCCGCGACGCTGGACGAGCTCGCGGTGCGGGTGCATCCGAAGACGATCGCCGACGACGCGAAGGCGGCCGCGGCCGCCGCCGTGGACCGTACGGCGGGGCGTGCCTATCTGGCCGCGAACCGGGCGGTCGGCGCGGTGCGTGACCAGCTGGTGACGGAGGAGGGCGCGCCGCGGCTGGAGCGGGTGGTGCCGCTGGCGCTGGTGACCGTGGCGGTGGTCGGGCTGTACGTCCGCTCCTCGCGACGTCGGCACCGCTGACCAGGCCCGGGCGGGCCCTGAGATACGGTCGGCCCGTGAGTTCGCATACGACCGACGACAAGCTGCCCATCCGGATGCTGCACGACCGGGTGCTGGTCCGTACCGACATCCCCGAGGGGGAGCGCCGTTCCTCCGGCGGGATCGTGATTCCGGCGACGGCGGCGGTGGGCCGGCGTCTGGCGTGGGCGGAGGTCGTGGCCGTCGGCCAGAACGTGCGGACGGTCGAGCCCGGTGACCGGGTGCTCTTCGACCCGGAGGAGCGGGCCGAGGTGGAGGTCCGGGGCGTCGCCTACGTGCTGATGCGCGAGCGGGATCTGCACGCCGTCGCCGCCGAGCGGCTGGCCGGGTCCGAGGACTCCACCGGACTGTATCTCTGATCTGTCCGTGTTGCCGTCTTCTGGGTACTCTGTCCTGAGTCCGACGAGACGCGCCGTACCGGGCCGCCCCTCCCCGCGGGTGAGGGGCGAAGGCAAAGACGACGCACCTGTCAGTGATCACTCACGGAAGGTGTGCACGTCATGGCGTGGGTTCTGTTGGTCGTCGCCGGTCTGCTCGAGGTCGGCTGGGCGGTCGGGCTTCCCTACACCGAGGGCTTCACGCGGCTGTGGCCGAGCGTCCTGACCGTGCTCGGCTTCGCGGCCAGCATGCTGCTGCTCGCCCAGGCGGCGCGGACGCTCCCGATCGGTACGGCCTACGGCGTCTGGGTCGGCATCGGTGCCGCCGGTGCGGCGATCCTGGGCATGGCCGTCCTGCACGAGCCGGTGACGGCCGCCCGGATCTTCTTCATCTCGCTGCTGCTGGTGGCCGTGGTCGGCCTCAAGGCGACGTCCGGCCACTGAACCGCTCCTTGGGCGCTTTCTCCCCGGCCGCGCCGTCCGTGGCCGTCTCGTCCGGTGCCGGTGCCGGTGCCGGTGCCAGTGCCGGTGTCGGTGCTGGTGCCGGTTCGCCGCGGTCGCGGGGTGCGGGCTCGCGCGGGCCGGTCGGCTTCCCGTCGGCCTCGTGCCCGTCCCGGTGCCCGTCCCCGGAGCCGGGGGCGTCCTGGTGCGCCCCGGTTCCGGTGTCGCCCGAGCCGTCGCTGTCGCCCGAGCCGTCGGAGCCGCCCTGGCCGCCCGCCTCGGTGGGGGCGGGGGCCGCGGGCTCCTCGCCGTCCTCGCCGTCCTCGCCGTCTTCCTCGGGCTCCTCGCCGTCGCTGGGGACGGGGGAGGGCTCGGGGACGTCGGGGGAGAGGTCGAAGGCGAGGACCGGCTCGCCGGCGAGGGCGTCCCCGGTGTACTGGCCCCAGATCCGGGCCGGGAAGCCGCTGCCGCTGATCTTCGCCAGTCCGGCCGCGCCGTGCAGGGCCTTCTGGGCGCCGGTCTCCGGGTCCTGGCCCATGATCGCGACGACGGTGGCGAGGTTCGGCGTGTAGCCGGCGAACCAGGCCGCCCGGTCCTTCTCGGCGGTGCCCGTCTTGCCCGCGGCGGGGCGGCCCGCGCTCTGGGCGGCCGTGCCGGTCCCGCCCTCGACGACTCCCTTGAGCAGTGCGGTGGCGGCGTCGGCGGCGACCCGGGGCATGACCCGCACGGGCTTGGACTCCGGGACCACGACCTCCTCCTTGCCCCGGGTCACCTCGGCCACCAGCCGGTAGTCGACGCGTTCGCCGTGGTTGGCGAGGGTGGCGTAGGCCTGGGCGAGGTGCAGGGTGCTGGGCGTGGCGGTGCCGAGGGAGATGGACGCTCCGGCGTCGGCGAGAGCCGGGGTGTCCTGCGGGATGCCGGCGCCGACGAGGGTCTCTCGGACCTTCTCCGGGCCGACGTCGACGCCCATCTGGGCGAAGACGGCGTTGACGGACTTGTCCATGGCCTCGCTGACCGGGATGTCGCCGTGCGAGTGGTCGCCCTCGTTCTGCGGGTTGTAGCCGATGCGCCGTCCGTCGTCGACGACCTCGCGCTTGCTCGTGCCGTCGTAGACGGTGCTGGGGCCGATCGGATCGCCGTCCTGCGTCTCGGCGCCCTCCGCGACGGCCGTGGCGTACACGAACGGCTTGAACGTGGAGGCGGCCTGGTAGTCGGTGCGGGTGGCGTTGTTCGTGTACTGCTCGGTGAAGCTCACCCCGCCGTACATGGCGACGACGTCCCCGGTCTGGGGGTCGATGGAGGTGCCGCCCGCCCGTACGTAGCCGTCGACCTCCCGCTCCTCGCTGAGCTGCGGGTAGAGCTGTTCCTCCACGGCCGCGACGAAGGCCTCCTGCTTGTCCCGGTCGAGGGTGGTGGTGATCCGGAAGCCGCCGCCCGCGAGCCGTGACTCGCTCACGATGCCCTCCTCGTCCAGATGTGTGCGTACGGCTTCGAGCAGGTAGCCGCGCTGCCCGGACAGTGACATGGGCGGCTCGATCGGCTGTGGCGTGGGGAACTCCAGATCCCGCCGGTCCGCGGGGTCCAGCCAGCCCTCCTTGACCATGCCGTCGAGCACGTAGTTCCAGCGGGCCACGGCCCGGTCCCTGTTGTCGGGGTTGGCGACGACGTCGTAGCGGCTGGGGGAGTTGACCACGGCGGCGAGGTAGGCGCCCTCGGCGACGGTCAGCTCGCGGGCCGGCTTGTCGTAGTAGGCGCGCGCGGCGGCCTGGATGCCGTAGGCGTTGCGGCCGAAGTAGCTGGTGTTGAGGTAGCCGGCGAGGATCTCGTTCTTGCCGACCTCCTGGTCCAGCTTCATCGCGATGACGAACTCCTCCAGCTTGCGGGTGATGGTCCGTTCCTGGGAGAGGTAGTAGTTCTTGACGTACTGCTGGGTGATGGTGGAGCCGGACTGTTTGCCCTCGCCTCGCAGCATGTTCCAGCCGGCGCGGATCATGGCCTCGGGGTCGACGCCCGACTCGTTGTAGAAGTCGCGGTCCTCGGCGGCGAGTACGGCGTGCTGGGTGTGCCGGGGGACCTGGGCGAGCGTGATGTTCTCCCGGTCGACGTCGCCGTCCTTGGCGAGGAGCGAGCCGTCCGCGTACAGGTAGACGTTGCTCTGGGCGGTGGCCGCCTGGTTGGGCTCGGGGATCGGCACGAGCAGGTAGCCGAGGACGAGGGCGCCCGCGAGGAGGACGACGCCGAGCAGGAACGCGCCGACGAGGAGCCGCACGGCCAGGGCGAGACGCCGCCGGGCACGCCGGGCGCGGCGGCCGGGTCCGCCCGGGGCCGGGGCCTCGGGCTCGTCCGGCTCCCCTGGCCCGGGGCCTTCGCCCGCACCCTCCGGCACTCGCCGCACCCGGCGCGGCCGCCGCTCGTCGGGGCCGCCGGCGGGCTCCGGGGGGCCGGAGGGGGGTGGGGTGTCGGGGCCGGGGGTCGCGTCGTCGCCGCGGGTCGGCTCGTCACTCATCTGTCCGCAGACTCCTCGTCCGGCGTCGGGTCACGGGCGGGGCCGCGACGGTGGAGTTTCATCCCCATAACACTCAAACACGGCAAAACGCCCAGAGGGTCGTCGAACACTCCAGCAACCCGGGGAACGGGTGCGCCGGACGGGTCATGTGGGTCGCGCTCCCGTTGGGAGACGATCACCCCGCACAATCGACCCAGTCGCGGAACGGGTGGAGACATGGCGAGTACGGAACGGGATGCGAACACGGGGTCGGCGGCGGGGCCGGGCGCGGTGGGCGGGGGGCGCGGGCGGGGTCCCGGCCTGGCCCGCGATCTGGGGGCCTTCACGGCCGCCGACGTGGAGAAGCAGCGCGGCGTGCGGCGGATGAAGGCCATCGCGACGGCGGCACTGGTGCTGGCGGCGGTGGTGTACGGGCTGGCGACGTGGGCGGAGCACGCCGGCGCGGGCGCGTGGGCCGGGTACGTCGCGGCGGCGGCCGAGGCGGGCATGGTCGGCGCGCTGGCCGACTGGTTCGCCGTCACGGCGCTGTTCAAGCGGCCCATGGGGCTGCCCATCCCGCACACGGCCATCATCCGCACCAAGAAGGACCAGCTCGGGCGGAACCTGGGCGACTTCGTGGGGGACAACTTCCTCTCCGACGACGTGGTCCGCTCCCGGCTGCGGGCCGTGGGGATCGGCTTCCGGCTCGGGGGGTGGCTGGCCGACCCGGAGCACGCGGACCGGGTGACGGCCGAGCTGGCCACCGCCGTGCGCGGGGCCTTGACGGTGCTGCGGGACACGGACGTGCAGGCGGTGATAGGGGAGGCCATCAACCGCCGGGCCGACGCCCAGGAGGTCGCGCCGGGCCTCGGCCGCATGTTGCAGCGCATCGTCGACGACCAGGGGCACCGGCGGGTGCTGGACCTGGTGTGCGGGCGGGCGCACGACTGGCTGCTGCGGCACCGGGAGAGCGTGATGGAGGCGGTGGCCGGGGGTGCCCCCGGCTGGACCCCGCGCTTCGTGGACCACAAGATCGGGGAGCGCGTCTACAAGGAGCTGCTGCGGTTCGCCGCCGACATGCGGGACATGCCCGACCACCCGGCCCGGGTCGCCGTCGACCGCTTCCTCGGCGACTTCGCCCGCGAGCTGCAGGACGATCCGGCGACCCGGGAGCGGGTGGAGCGGCTGAAGTCGGAGCTGCTGGCCCGGGACGAGGTGCAGGAGCTGATCGCTTCGGCGTGGTCCTCGGTGCGGGCGATGATCGTCGCGGCGGCGGAGGACGAACGCAGCGAGCTGCGGCTGCGGGTGCGCGCCTCCCTTCTCTCCCTGGGCGGCAGGCTGGCCTCGGACGGACGGCTGCAGGGCAAGGTGGACGACTGGGTCGAGGGGGCCGCCGCCCATGTGGTGACGACGTACCGTCACGAGATCACCTCGCTGATCACCGAGACCGTGGCGGGCTGGGACGCGGACCAGACGGCCCGCAAGATCGAGGCGAACATCGGCCGGGATCTCCAGTTCATCCGGATCAACGGCACCGTGGTCGGGTCGTTGGCGGGGCTGGCGATCCACGCGGCGACCCGGATCTTCGGCGGCTGAGTGCCCCGACCGGCGGGCCGGTCCGGCGTTTCGGAAGTTACGGTCCAGTACGTGGATGGTGGTTGCGCGCTTGTGACGGATTCTTGGAGGATCATCCGATTCCTCTGATGGCCGTCCCCATCGTGACCCCTCACCACTGAAGGAGTGTGCCTGTGAAGCTGCTGCGTGTCGGGCCCGCGGGGGCGGAGCGTCCGGCGGCCCTCGACGGGGCCGGTCTCCTGCGTGACCTGTCCGGGCTCGTCCCCGACGTCGATGGCGCCCTGCTCGCGGACGACGCCGCGCTCGCCCGGATCCGGGAGGCGCTGGCCGCCCGCGAGCTGCCCGAACTCGACCCGGCCGGGCTGCGCGTCGGGGCGCCGGTGGCCGGCATCGGCAAGATCGTCTGCATCGGCCTCAACTACCGCGACCATGCCGAGGAGACGGGGCAGCCCATCCCCGAGGAGCCGCTGGTCTTCATGAAGGCCCCCGACACCGTCGTCGGGCCGCGGGACACGGTGCTCGTGCCGCGCGGCGCGCGGAAGCTGGACTGGGAGGTCGAGCTGGCCGTCGTCATCGGCCGCACGGCGCGCTACCTGGACAGCGCCGAGCAGGCGCGGGCCGCCATCGCGGGGTACACGATCACCCACGACGTCTCGGAGCGCGCGTTCATGCTGGAGCGCGGCGGCCAGTGGGACAAGGGCAAGAACTGTGAGACGTTCAACCCGATGGGCCCCTACCTCGTGACGTCCGACGAGGTCCCCGACCCGCAGGCGCTCGGCCTGCGGACCTGGGTGAACGGCGAGCTGAGGCAGGACGGCAGTACCGCCGACCAGATCTTCCCCGTGCTGGAGGTCGTGCGCTACCTGAGCCAGTTCATGGTGCTGCGGCCCGGCGACGTCATCAACACGGGCACCCCCGCCGGGGTCGCGAACGGGCAGCCGGAGCCGAAGCCGTTCCTGCGCGCCGGGGACGTGGTGGAGCTTCAGGTGGACGGCCTGGGCCGGCAGCGCGCCGAGCTGAAACCCGCGTAGCCGGCGCGGCTGTCCGTGGTTCACGGTGGCCCGACCGGTGTTTGGGCCGCCGGTCGGGCCTGCGAGGATGCACCGGGTGAGTCCTTCCTCCGGTTCTCCCGGCTCCCCGGCCGCGTCGTCGCACATCCCCGCCATCCCGCGGGACAGCACCGCCCCGGTCCGCGCGGGCGTGCCCGAGCACGGCCGGGTGCCGAAGTACTACGCCGTGAAGACGGCCGTGGCCGCGCTGCTCGACGAACTCGGCACCGGCGCCGCGCTGCCCACCGAACGCGATCTCGCGGAGCGGTTCGGGGCGGCCCGGGAGACGGTGCGTCAGGCCCTGCGGGAGCTTCTCCTGGAAGGCCGGGTCCGGCGCCAGGGGCGTGGCACGGTCGTCGCCGGGCCGAAGCTGGCGCAGCCGCTCTCGCTGGCCAGCTACACCGAGGGGGTCCGGCGTCAGGGGATGCGGCCGGGGCGCACGCTCATCGGTCTGGACGCGCACCCGTGCCCGCCCATGCTCGCCGGTGAGCTGGGTGTCGAGCCCGGTGCGCGGGTGTGGCACATGGAGCGGGTGCTGCTGGCGGACGACGAGCGGGTCGGCCTGGAGAGCACCTATGTCGCCGTGGAGCGACTCCCCCACCTGGACAGCGAGTTCGACCCCGACTCCTCCTTCTACGGTTATCTGCGCGAGCGGGGCGTCGCCTTCGGGGACGGTGACGAGCGGCTGGAGACGGTGCTCGCCACCCCGCGCGAGGCGCTGCTGATCGGCACCCCTCCCGCCCTGCCCATGCTGCTGCTCCACCGGCTCTCGCGGGACGCCGAGGGGCGCCCGCTGGAGCGGGTGCGCTCGCTCTACCGGGGTGACCGCTTCAGCTTCACCGCCCGCCTGGAGCGCTGAGCCCGAGCCGCCCGGCCGTCGCCACGCCCGTTCCCCCACCGCTCGATCATCACGGAAAGATAACGGGTCTGGTCCAAACTTGTGGGGCGGTTCACCCTTCCGTCGCCCTTCGGAGCCTTCCAGTCCACCCACCCCCGCGAACGTGTGGGCCATGCGAGTCATCGTCGTAGGAGCCGGGGTGCTGGGCACCATGCACGCCTGGCAGGCAGTGGAACGGGGCCACGAGGTGGTCCACATCGAGCGCGAGGAGCAGGCCAGGGGGGCCTCCGTGCGCAACTTCGGCCTGGTCTGGGTCTCCGGCCGGTCGGCCGGTCCGGAGCTGGACACGGCCTTGCGGGCGCGTGAACTCTGGGAGGGCCTCGGCGCCCGGGTGCCCGCGCTCGGCTTCCGGACCGGCGGTTCGCTGACCG
This sequence comes from Streptomyces sp. JJ38, assembly GCF_019303475.1. Classification (GTDB taxonomy): domain Bacteria; phylum Actinomycetota; class Actinomycetes; order Streptomycetales; family Streptomycetaceae; genus Streptomyces. The sequence continues at coordinate 19,723 of NZ_JABLSI010000025.1, read as the reverse complement.
TCGTCCGCACCGAGGCGGAGCTGGCGGTCGCCGAGGCCGCCGCGGCCCGCACGGACGCCGGGGCCCGCGGCTTCGAGCTGCTGACGGCCGCCGAGGCCCGCGCCCTGAACCCGGCGCTGCGTGGCGACTTCACGGCCGCCCTGTGGTGCCGCCGGGACGCGTCCGTCGAACCCCGCACCGCGCAGCGGGCGTTGCGGGAAGCCCTGTGCGCCTCGGGCCGCTACACCTTCCTCGGCGGGCGCGAGGTCCGCGACGTCACCGACCGGTCCGTGCGGGACGACCACGGCGCCACCCACACCGGCGACTGCGTGGTGCTGTGCACCGGTGCCTGGCTCGGCGGCCTCGTCCGCGAGCTCGTCTCCGACGCCCCCGTGCGCCGCGTGCGGCTGCAGATGATGCAGACCGCGCCGCTGGGGGAGGAGCTCACCACCTCCGTAGCCGACGCGGACAGCTTCCGCTACTACCCGGCCTACGGCGGCGCCGCGCTCGACGCCCTCAACTCCGGCCAGCCGCAGCCGCCCGTGGCCGCCGAGCACGCCATGCAGCTCCTCATGGTGCAGCGGGCCGACGGCGGCCTGACGATCGGCGACACCCACGCCTACGCGACGCCGTTCGACTTCGACACCGTCGAAGACCCCTACGAGCACCTGGCCGAGGTCGCCGAGCGGCTGCTCGGCCGCCCGCTGCCCCCGGTCCGGCGCCGCTGGGCGGGCGTGTACGCGCAGTGCGTCGAGCCCGGCCGGGTGGTCCTCCGTCACCGGGTGGACGAGGCCACCGTGCTGGTCACGGGGCCCGGCGGCCGCGGCATGACGTGCTCGCCCGCCATCGCCGAGACGACCGCCGACGAGCTGGGCTGGTGAGCGGCGTGACCCACTCCGGCACCACCGCCCACCCCGTCCCCCTCGTCGTGCTCGACATGGCCGGGACCACGGTGGCCGACGACGGGCTGGTCGAGCGGGCCTTCGCCGCCGCCCTGCCCGGCCACGACGCCCGGCAGCTCGACCACGTCCGCGCCACCATGGGCGCATCCAAGATCGCCGTGTTCCGGCAGCTGTGCGACGGCGACGAGGAGCGGGCCCACCAGGCCAACACGGCCTTCGAGCGCGCCTACGCCGAGCTGGTCGCCGCCGGGCACTGCGCTCCGCTGCCCGGCGCCGAGGACACCGTGCGCCGACTCCGCGCCGAGGGCCGCACGGTGGTGCTCACCACCGGCTTCGCCCGCGACACCCAGGACCGGATCCTGGCCGCGCTGGGCTGGCAGCGGCTCGCCGACCTCACCCTGTGCCCCGCCGACGCGGGCCGCGGCCGCCCCCACCCCGACCTCGTCCTCACCGCGCTCCTGCGCACCCGCGCGGCCGACGACGTCCGCCATGTCGCCGTCTGCGGAGACACCGCCTCCGACATCACCTGCGGGCGGCGGGCCGGGGCGGGCGTGGTGGCCGGGGTCCTCACCGGAGCCCACGACGCGCCGACCCTGCGCGCCGCCGGCGCCACCCACGTGCTGCGCACCGTCGCCGAACTCCCCGAACTGCTGCGGCGGGAGGCCTGACATGGGCATCCGCTTCGAGGACGTCACCGTCGCCTACGACGGCACCGTCGTACTCGACCGGCTGACGCTCACCGTCGAACCCGGCGAGGTCATGGCCCTGCTCGGCCCCTCCGGCTCCGGCAAGACGACGGCGCTGCGGGCCGTCGCCGGGTTCGTGACCCCGCGCTCGGGCCGGGTGTGGCTCGGCGACCGCGACGTCACCCGCCTCCCGCCCCACCGGCGCGGCGTCGGCATGGTCGTCCAGCAGTACGCGCTCTTTCCGCACCTGCGGGTCGAGCAGAACGTCGCCTTCGGACTGAAGGCCCAGCGGGTACCGCGGGCGCAGATCCGGACCCGGGTCGCCGCGGCCCTGGAGATGACGGGCATGGCCTCCTACGCCCGCCGCTACCCGCGCGAACTCTCCGGAGGGCAGCAGCAGCGTGTCGCCATCGCCCGGGCGCTGGCCATCCGGCCCGGCGTGCTGCTGCTCGACGAACCGCTGTCCGCCCTCGACGCCCAGCTCCGCTCGGGCATGCTCACCGAACTCGCCCGGCTGCACCGCGAACTGCCCGACGTCTCCATCCTGTACGTCACCCATGATCAGGGCGAGGCGCTGACCCTCGCCGACCGCATCGCCGTCATGAAGGACGCCCGGCTCCGCGACGTCGGCACACCCGGGCAGCTCTACCGCGCTCCCCGCACCGAGTTCACCGCCTCCTTCGTCGGCGGCGCCAACCTGCTGCCCGTCACCGTCACCGGGCACGCGGCCCGGTTCGCCGGCACCGAGCTGCGCCTGGCGGCCCCGGGCACCGACGGTCCCGCCACCCTCTGCGTGCGCCCCCACCTCCTCACCCTCGGCGGGGAGGCCGCCCAGGGCTCGGGCAACACTCTGCGCGGCCGGGTCACCGGGCTCCAGTGGCGCGGGGCGACGCACCGCGTCACGGTCACCGTGGCGGGGCACGAACTCACCGCCGAAACGCCCGAACTGCGGGAGCCGCCCGCCCTCGGAGCCGAGGCCGTCCTGCGCTTCGCACCCGAGGACGCGGTGCTCGTCCCCGCTCCCGGAGGCCACGATGAGCGCTGACGTCACCGCCCGCCCCAGCGCCCCGCCGGGCGGGCCCGCGCGGCCGGCCCCGCCGACGGCCGGGGCCACCGCCGTCCCGGCCGAGCGGCTCCGCGCGGCGCCCGCCTGGGTGTTCGCCCTGCCGCCGCTCGCCGTCCTCACGCTGATCCTGCTCTACCCGCTGGCGCTCGTCCTGCGCGAGTCCGTGACCGAGGAGGACGGCGGCGGGTTCACCCTCGCCGCCTACGCCGACGTCCTCGGCTCGGCCGTCTTCCAGGACGCGCTGCTGACGACCGTCCTCATCGCCGTCGGCGCCACGGCGGGCTGCCTCGTCCTCGGCTTCCTGCTGGCCCTGATCGTCGCCTTCGTGCCGTTCCCCGGCAGCCGTGCCGTCACGCGGTTCATCGACGTCTTCCTCTCCTTCCCGTCCTTCCTCATCACCCTCGCCCTGCTCTTCGTCTACGGCGGCACGGGCCTGGCCAACGGTCTCGTCACCGACCTGACCGGCGCCGAACGCGGCCCCGTGGACTTCCTGACCACCCCCTGGGGTGTCCTGCTGGCGGAGATCACCTACTTCACCCCCTTCGTCATGCGGCCCCTGCTCGCCGCGTTCTCCGGGCTGGACACCGCGCAGCTGGAGGTGGCCTCCTCCCTCGGTGCCCGGGCCCCGCGCATCGTGCGGCAGGTGATCCTGCCCGAGGCCCTGCCCGCCCTCGCCGCCGGCGGCAGCCTCGTCCTCGTCCTGTGCCTGAACGAGTTCGGCATCGTCCTGTTCACCGGGGCCAAGGACGTCGTCACGCTGCCGATGCTCGTCTACACCACGGCGATCCTGGAGTCCGACTACGTCACCGCCTGCGTCGTCGCCACCGTCAACATCGCGCTCTCCGTCGGTCTCTACACGCTGTACCGGGGGGTGAGCCGCCGTGCTGGTGCATAGCCGCGCCGGACGCGCCGCCGCCTGGGCGGTGTTCCTCGTCCTGTTCCTGCCGCTGTTCGCGCTGCCGCTCGTGGTGATCCTCGCCGCCTCCCTCGCCACGAGCTGGAGCGGCACCCTGCCCTCGGGGCCCACCACCGAGCACTACGCCGCCGCTCTCCGGGGCGACGCGCTCGACGCGCTCACCACCTCGCTGCTCACCGCGGCCGCGGCGAGCGCCCTCGCCCTCACCCTGGGCACCTGGGCCGCCCTGTCCGCCACCGCGCTGGGCCGCCGCGGCCGCCGGGTGCTGGACGCCCTGTTCATGCTGCCGGTCGCCGTCCCCACCGTCGTCGTCGGCCTGGCCGTACTCGTTGCCTACAGCACCCCGCCGCTCCTGCTCAACGGCACGCCCAGCATCGTCGTCATCGCGCACACCGTGCTGGTCACGGCGTTCGCCTACCAGTCCGTCACCGCCGCCGAGGCCCGCCTCGACCCGGCCCTCGCCCAGGCCGCCGCCGGCCTCGGCGCCCGCCCGGGGTACGTCCTGTGGCGGATCAGGCTGCCCCTGCTCCTGCCCTCGCTCGGGGCCGCGGCCGGGCTGTGCTTCGCCCTCTCCATGGGCGAGCTGAGCGCCACCGTGATGCTCTACCCGCCGCACTGGACCCCGTTGCCCGTGCGCGTCTTCGCCGCCACCGACCGCGGCGCCCTGATGGCCGGTTCAGCCCTGGCCGTCGTCCTGATGGCCACCACCCTGCTCGTGCTGCTCGCCGTCTCCCGGGTGCGCACGCGGGCCTCGTATCGCTGAACACAACGTCCACCACCACGCCCGCCCGAGCACCCCCGCTCCGCACGAAGGAAAGCCATGTCCCGCACGAGAATCATCACGCTCGCCACCGCCGTCTCGCTGGCCGCCGCCGGGCTCACCGGCTGTGGCACCGGCTCGGACGCCGACACCGTCACCGTCTACAGCGCCGACGGCCTGCGCGGCGAGAACGGCGACGGCTGGTACGACCGCCAGTTCAAAGCCTTCGAGGAGGAGACCGGTATCCAGGTCGAGTACGTCGAGGGCGGCTCCGGCGAGGTCGTGCAGCGCGCCGCCAAGGAGAAGTCCAACACCCAGGCCGACGTGCTCGTCACCCTGCCGCCGTTCATCCAGCAGGCCGACGCCAAGGGACTGCTGGAGCCCTACCGGCCCAGAGGCTCCGAGCACGTGGACGTCAAGGACCCGGACGGTGCCTGGACCTCGCTGGTGAACAACTACTTCGCCTTCATCTACAACAAGAAGGAGCTCGCGTCCCCGCCGAAGACGTGGGACGACCTCCTCGACCCGAGGTTCGAGGGCCGGCTCCAGTACTCCACGCCCGGGGTCGCCGGCGACGGCACGGCCGTCCTCATCAAGGCCATGCACGACTTCGGCGGCCAGGAGCCCGCGATGGAGTACCTCGGCAGGCTCCAGAAGAACAACGTCGGTCCCTCCTCGTCCACCGGGGCCCTCGCCCCCAAGACGAACAAGGGCGAACTGCTCGTCGCCAACGGGGACGTGCAGATGAACTACGCCCAGGCCAAGACCATGCCCAACCTCGCCATCTGGTTCCCCGCCATGACCGAGGACGCGAAGCCGACGACCTTCCCCCTCCCCTACGCGGCCGGTCTGGTGAAGAACGCACCGCAGAGCGAGAACGGCAAGAAGCTCCTCGACTTCCTGCTCAGCAGGAAGGCCCAGGAGGAGGCCAGCAGCGTCGGCGGCGGCTTCGCCGCCCGCACGGACGTCGAGGCCACCGACCCCGACGCGAAGACGCTGGCCGGACTGATCGAGGGCGTCGAACTCTTCCAGCCCGACTGGGCAGACGTCGAGAAGAACCTCGACACCTACGTCGAGGCCTGGAAGGAGGCCACCCGCGGCTGACGCTCACGCAGCACCCATCCCACCCCAGGAGGACACCCGTGCACCGCTCAGTCACCGCTGTCACCGTCGCCCTCGCGGCGGCGGCCACCCTCGCCGCCACCGCCACCGCCACCACCACCGCCGGGCCGCGGACCGGGGCGGACACCGGGCAGCGGGCCGCCGGTTCCGCGGCCGACCCCGTCGACAAGGTCCTGGTCATCGGCCTCGACGGACTGAACCTCGACCGCGTCGCCGACGCCGACGCGCCCCACCTCAAGCGCCTGATGCGCGCGGGCATGACGGCCCCCAGTCCGCTCTACGCCCGGCCCATGGCCGCCACCTCCTCCGGGCCCGGCTGGTCCACGGTCGCCACCGGCGTCTGGCCCGACCGCCACGGCGTCCGGGACAACTCCTTCCAGGGCAAGCGCTTCGACACCCACCCCGACTTCCTCACCCGCATCGAGCAGGCTCGCCCCGAGCTCGAGACCTACGCCGCCGCCGACTGGGAACCCCTCACCTCCACCGACCAGAACGGCCCCGTCTTCGGCCCGGCCGTCGACACCCGCCTCTCCCTCAAGGGCGACCGCGACGGCTACGCCGGGGAGGACCCGAAGATCGCGGCCCACGCCGTCGAACAGCTCAGGGACGGCGACCCGGACGCGTCCTACGTGTACTTCGGCGAGATCGACATCGCCGGGCACCGGCACGGCGCCGCGAGCGGCGCGTACCGGGAGGCCATCGCCCACAGCGACGCGCTCGTCGGCAGGCTCCTGGACGCCGTCGACGCCCGCCCGACGCGGAGCGGCGAGAACTGGAAGATCCTGGTCGCCACCGACCACGGCCACACCGACTCCGGGGGCCACGGCGGCTCCTCACCCGCCGAGCGGCAGACGTTCGTCATCGCCACCGGGGCGGGCATACCCGCTGGTTCCGTCCGGCACGACGTCCGGCTGGTCGACGTCGCCGCCACCGCGCTGGACCATGTCGGCGTCCCCGCCGCCGGACTGGACGGCCGGCCCCTGGACAGCCAGGACGGCGACGCCTTCGACACCCTCCGCCCCGGCCTGCGCACCCGCGCCGACGAGGGGCACATCCCCGCCGACGTCCAGGGCTGGACTCCGACCGCGCCCGAGGGCTGGGAGGTCGACAACTCCCGGATGGGAGAGGGCGGCACGACCGAGTGGCACGGCTGGACGTTTTCCACCGACGCGTTCTGGAGCCGAACCCACCGGGACCAGTGGCGCGAGCTGAACGTCCGCTCCCGTGACGTGTTCGCCGTGGCGGACTCCGACGAGTGGGACGACACCCCGCACACCGGCGCGTTCGACTCCACCCTCATCACCCCGGCCTGGGAGGTGGAGGGCGGCACCACGCGGGAACTGCGTTTCACCACGCACCTGCGCCACGAGTCGGGCCAGCGGGCCGAGGTCCTGGTCTCCTTCGACGGCGGTACCCCGCGACTCCTGCGCGCCTACGACAGGGACACCGTCGCCTCGCCGCAGGCCCTGCCGGTCAAGGTCCCCCAGGGCGCCGAGACCGTCCGATTCCACTTCCGCTACCGCGGGGACAACAACTGGTACTGGACGCTCGACGCCGTCCACCTCGCCTGACCCGGTCCCGGCCCCGGCCCCGGCGCACGCCGGGGCCGGGACGCGAGGTGCGCCTCGCCCGGTGGCCCCGAAGGCCCGGGGGCGTCTCAGGGGCTGGCACGGTGAAAGGCCGACGGGTCCGAACACATAGGCTGGAGGTCCGCACCGCACGGCAGGAGCAAACGTGGCAGAGCGCAAGCCCATCGAGTCATGGCTCACCGACATGGACGGCGTCCTCATCCACGAGGGCGTGCCCATCCCCGGCGCCGACGCCTTCATCAAGCGGCTCACCGACTCGGGCAAGCCGTTCCTCGTCCTGACGAACAACTCGATGCAGACGCCGCGCGACCTCCACGCCCGACTGTCCCGCATGGGCCTGCACGTGCCGGTGGAGAACATCTGGACCTCGGCGCTGGCCACCGCGAAGTTCCTGGACGACCAGCGGCCGGGCGGCACCGCGTACGTCATCGGCGAGGCGGGGCTGACGACCGCCCTGCACGACGTGGGCTACGTCCTCACCGACACCCGTCCCGACTACGTCGTCCTGGGCGAGACCCGCACGTACTCGTTCGAGGCCCTCACGAAGGCGATCCGCCTCATCGACGGCGGCGCCCGCTTCATCGCCACCAACCCCGACGAGACCGGACCCTCGGCCGAGGGTCCGCTGCCGGCGACGGGTTCGGTGGCCGCGCTCATCACCAAGGCCACCGGGCGCGAACCCTACTTCGTCGGCAAGCCCAACCCCCTGATGATGCGTGCCGGGCTCAACGCCATCGGCGCGCACTCGGAGAGCAGCGCGATGGTCGGTGACCGGATGGACACCGACGTGCTGGCCGGCCTGGAGGCGGGCATGGAGACGTTCCTGGTGCTCACCGGGCTGACCCGGAGCGAGGACGTCGAGCGCTACCCGTTCCGCCCGTCCACGGTCGCGAACTCCATCGCCGACCTGATCGAGCGCGTCTGACGGAACGCCGCCGCCGGCACCCGTTCGGCGGCGGCCCGCGTGCGGGCACGGCCGCGTCCGGGGATCTTCGAAGGGCATCGACCCCGGAGGTTCCCCATGAGTTCCGCATGCCCCGCCAGGGTGACGTTCCGTACGGCGCTGCTGCCGCTGGGCGCCGCCGCGCTCGCCGTCTGCGGAGCCGCCCCCGCGTCGGCCGCCCCGGCCGATCCGGTCGACCCGGAGTACGCCGGGTCCGTCGTCGTCACCCCGGCGAAGGTGCGCGCCGGAGGTGAGGTGGACCTGCGGGTGGCCGCCTGTGACGGGGACAAGGGGCTGGCCCGCTCCCGGGCGTTCGTGGAGACGGCGACGCTCAAGGAGGCCGCCGACCAGACGCTCACCGGCCGGGCGGACATCCGGCCCGCCGCCGAGCCGGGCCGCTACACGGTCGTCGTCGACTGCTACGACAAGACGGGCGACCTCAAGCGCGGCATCGCCGAGGGCTCGGTGTTCGTCGTCGGCGGCCGACCGCACCCCGAACCCACCCACCACGACGGCCGCCACGACGGGCACGACCGGGACCGGCACCACGGGCAGCCCGTGGCTCCGGTGCGGGCGGGCGGCGGCGGCACGGCCGCCGACGCCGAGGGCCCGACCCCCGCCACCACGCTGGCCCTCGCCGGGGCCGGGGCCGCGGGGCTGGCCGGGTTCGCCATCCTGCGGCGGCGCCGCCTCGCGGCGCGGCGCGGCGCCGACGACTGAGCCCGTGTCCGGTGAGGCGCGGTCCTCGGGCACCGGGCGGCTGATGACGGGCACCGCCTGGGCGGTGCTGCTGCTGGCGCTGTGGCTGTGGGGCAAGGACCTCACCGACGCGGTGCCGCCTCCGGCCGCCGTGCGGGACGTCGCGGCCGGTACCCGGGCGGGGGAGGAGGGCGGTCACCCGCTGCCGCCGACCCGGGCCCCGCTCGCGGACCGGGCGGCGCCGCAGCGGGTGGCCGTCGAGGGCCTGGGCGTGGACGCGGTCGTCGTCCCGCGCGGGCTGGACGAGGACGGGGCGGTGGACCCGCCGCCGTTCCGGGAGGCCGACACGGTCGGCTGGTACGCGGGCGGCCCGGCGCCCGGCGAGGAGGGGGCGGCCCTGCTGGTGGGCCATGTGGACACCGAGACCGACCGGGCCGTCTTCTACGAACTGAGCACCGTGAAGCCCGGAACCACGGTGCTGGTCACCCGGGCGGACGGCACGGTCGCGGAGTTCACCGTCGAGGACGTCGAGGTCGTCCAGCGGGAGGGCTTCGACGCCGAGCGGGTCTACGGGCACCGCCACCCGGGCCGGGCTGAGCTGCGCCTCATCACCTGCGGCGGGACCTTCGACGAGAAGGCCGACGCCTACACGGCGAACGTCGTCGTCTCGGCGTATCTGTCGGGGGTCCGCCCGGGATGAGGGATGGGCGTTCGATCCGGCGGTCGGGTGTGCCACGATGGGCCCGACCGGTTTCAACCGTCTCCAAAGGGGAGTGGATGTACGGCATCGACGCCGGCCGCGGACAGCGCCGCCCGCACAGAGGAACGAAGGCCGCGGCGGCGGCCCTGGCGGCGATGGCGCTGCTGGGCGCCTGCTCGTTTGGCGGCGACGAGAAGGAGGGGGCGGGCCCTCCGAACTCCCGGCCGAGCGTGGGCCAGTCCTCCTCCGGCACCTTCTGGGTCAACCCCGACAGCAAGGCCGCGCAGACGCTGACCCGGGTGCGGGACGAGGGCAGGGCCGACGAGGCCGAGCTCGTCGAGGCGATCGCCGAGCAGCCCGTCGGCCAGTGGATCGGCACGGAGGACCCGGAGGCGGAGACGCGCCGCGTCACCGAGGCCGCGGCCGCGGCCGACCGCACGGCGCTGCTCGTCCTCTACAACATCCCGCACCGCGACTGCGGGCAGTACTCGCAGGGCGGCGCCGCCGACGCGAACGCCTACCGGAACTGGATCGACCGCGTCGTCGCGGGCATCGGCGACCGGGAGGCGTGGGTGGTGCTGGAGCCGGACGCCCTGCCGCACCTCCTCGTGCCCGGCTGCGTGCCCGAGGAGTTCCACGAGGAGCAGTACACGCTGCTGCGCGAGGCCGTGGGCAAGCTCGGCGCGCTGCCGAACACGCGGGTGTACCTGGACGCGGGCAACCCGCGCTGGGTGCGGGACCCGGGCGGCCTGGTGGAGCCCCTGCGCCGCGCGGGCGTCGAGCAGGCCCACGGCTTCTCGCTCAACGTCTCCAACTACCAGACGACGCAATCCAACGCCGAGTACGGCAAGCGGCTGTCGGCGATGATCGACGGCAAGCCCTTCGTCATCGACACCAGCCGCAACGGCAACGGGCCGGTGGCGGGGCACGAGGACGAGGAGGCGTGGTGCAACCCGCCGGGCCGGGCGCTCGGCGAACGGCCCACGACCGAGACGGGCGACGAGCAGATCGACGCCTACCTGTGGATCAAGCGCCCGGGCGAGTCCGACGGGACCTGCAAGGGCGGCCCCCCGGCGGGCGAGTGGCACCACAGCTACGCGCTGGAGCTGGCCCGCAACGCGGGCTGAGCCCGCCTCCCCCGGCGCGTGGCCGGGGGAGGTGCCGCCGGGCAGGCGGTGTCAGCCCTCCTCGCCAGGGCCCAGCACGTGCACCCAGACCGACTCGGACGGGATGCCCTCGGCGTCGACGACGTTGACCATGTAGTACCCCGGGGGCACCAGCGTGGGGTCCTCGGGGACGGTGACCCGGACGCCGTCGTCCGTCCGCTCGAACTCCAACGCCACCGAGCGCTGCTCGACGTTGGTGACGTGGGTGAAGGAGCCCGGCCGGATCAGGCGCGCCTGGGCCACGTCGGCCGCGTCCTTCGTGCGGAACTCGGCGGTGCCGCCCAGCGCGACCGTCTGCGGCTCCCCGCCGTCGTCGACCAGCTCGGGACGCGGTCCCTGGAACAGGTAGGGCGGCTGGTAGATGTCGATCTGCTGCTCGAACTCGCCCGGCTTGGTGTTGGCCGCGTCCGCGAACAGCGAGTCGGAGCCGAACGTCATCACCCGGCCGTCGGGCAGCAGCAGCGCGCCGGAGTGGTAGTTGCGGCCCACCAGCGGATCGGCGACGCGGCGCGAGGAGTTGCTCTCCGGGTCGTAGATCTCGGCGCTCAGCACGTTGCTGTCGCTCAGGCCCCGGTACCCGCCCGACCCGTTGGTCGTCAGCACGGTGTCGTCGGGCAGGATGACGCTGCTCGGGTAGCGGACGGGCGCGTACAGCTCGGGGCCGTCCTCGAAGCGGGGCAGGTCCTTGGTGAGGTCCACGATGCGCGTCTTGTCGGTGACCTTCTCGCTCTCGCCGATGCCGCCGCCGCCGAGCACCATGTACCGCTGGTCCTGGGCGGGCGGCAGCAGGACGGCCATCGCGGTCTCCAGCGCGTCGGGGTCGCTGATGCCCGGGACGACGTCGAACTCGTCCGTCCGCCAGTCCCACAGGCCGGGCGTGCGGCCCTCGTCGGCCGGGCCGTAGCCGGAGCTGGTGCCGGTGTAGAACAGCTCACCGCCCTGGGACAGGAACATCCCCGGGTAGGTGGGGAAGTAGCGCTGGTAGGGGAGGGTCTCCCACTCCTTCGTCTCCGGGTCGTAGATCTCGACCTTCTTCGACACCTCGCCGATGTCGTCCAGGCCGGACACGGACAGGACGCGACCGTCCTCCAGGGTGGTCAGCGTCGGGTACCAGCGGGCGTCCTCCATCGGGTCGACCCGGATGTACTTCTCGGCCACGGGGTCGAACTCGAAGGAGTCGCGGATGCCCTGGAAGTCCTTCTTGTCGAAGGACAGCTTGTTGGCGATGCCGTAGACGTTGTTCTTGTCCTCGCCGGTCAGCCCCGCCACCGTGTACTGCTCGGTGGCGCCGGTGGCGTACTTCTTGCCCTTGTGCTCGGCCTCCACGTACAGCCGGGCCTGGCTGGCGGTGACGGTGACCTCACCGGTGACCGGGTCCGCCTTCTTCTCGGCCCGGGGCACCAGCACGGAGTCCTGGGCGACGAAGACCTTGCCGGAGTCGTTGCCCGTGAACTTGGTGCCCTTGGCCAGCGTCATGGGCTTGTCGGGGTTCTCGTTGCTGACGATCATCAGCCCGCCGGCCTTCTCGACGTCGCCCTCGAGCGTCTCGTACCGCTGGGTGCCGCCGGCGACCAGCAGCTTGCCGTCGGGAAGCTGGCTGTGGCCCGCGCAGAACATGTCGGCGGGGGTCGGGATGTTCTTGAACGTCCCGTTCTCCGGGTCCCACAGGACGCTGCGGAAGGTCTTGGCCGCGAACTGCTCGGCGTCGTTGCCCGATCCGGCGATGAGCAGCACCTTGCCGGTGTGGAGGAGGGCGGCGTGGATGGTGTTGATCCGGTACTCGTCCGGGACGTTCACCGTGTCCCACTTGCCGTTGTCGGCCTTGTAGGACGCCTGGTTGATCTTGTACTCGTGATACTGCTCCGAGCCGTAGCGGATCAGCCAGGGCGCGTTCATCCCGGCGACGGCGAGCAGGGCCGCCGTGGAGATGGCTATCCGCTTGGTGCGGCGGCTCGGACGGTACTTCACGGTTCACGACTCCTGGCTGAACGTGCTGGTGCGTGCGGCGTGCGTGTGGGCGGTGGGGCGTGTGGGCGCGGGGACCGGGCCGTCAGGGGCGCGGCGAGGGACGCCCGGCTGCGGGCAGGCTGATCTGGACGGTCTCGTCGGAGCCCGCGGCGGGCAGGACGGCGGTGGTCGCCGCCTGGTCCACCGGCCCGGGGGGCGCCCCGGGCCCGCGCGGCGCGTCCGGGGCCGCGAGGGTCTCGGGCGCCGTGGGTGCCGCGGATGCGGCCGGGTCGGTGCCCTGCTGACGTCGGCGCTTCAGCTCGGCCCGTACGGTCGAGCGCCAGCCGATGATCGGGGCGGCGGTGATCAGCAGGGCCAGGGCGGCCCAGGTGAGCATCGCGGGGTGGTCGTGGCCGAGGAAGAACGACCCGACCAGCGAGCCGCCGAAGACGGCGATGAAGAAGAGGTGGATGCGGAAGGTGCCGAACAGCGTGTCTGGGCTGGCCGAGTCGCCCTTGGGGGTGACGACGAACTTGCTCTTGCGGCGCAGCACGGCGTCCATGAGCGAGCGGGCGTAGATGGGCGCGGAGAGCGCCGACATCAGCATGCCCGCGAGCCCGCCGGAGCCCTCCGGCTCGTGCGGGGAGACGTTGTGCCGCCGGTTCCAGATGTACAGGCCGACCTGGAGGGCGGAGGCGTTGCCGTAGAGCATCATCCAGACGATCGGGTCGATCTGCACACCGGAGGCGCCCAGGCCCAGGAAGAGGGCGCAGCTCAGCGCGGCGAGAATCCAGTTCAACGCCGAGATCGGGTAGAAAATGATCATCATGGTGTAGTTGAACAGCTTGCCCGGCGGCAGGGAGTACCAGCCCTTCCAGTACTGGCTGAGGATGGTCTCGTAGGTGCCGCGGGACCAGCGGAGCTGCTGGGTGAAGAAGTCCGTCCAGGCGTTGGGGCCCTCGCCGACGGCCAGCACGTCCGGGGTGTACACCGAGCGCCACTTGCGGCCGGTGGCCGGGTTGCGGTGCCGGTGTATCTCGAAACCGGTGGCCATGTCCTCGGTGATCGAGTCGTAGAGGCCGCCGATCTGCTTGATGGCCTTGACGCGCACGGCGTTGCTGGTGCCGACGAACATGGGCGCGCCGTAGCGGTTGCCCGCCCGCTGGATGAGCGCGTGGAAGAGGAACTGCTGGCTCTCGGCGGCCTTGGTGACGAAGTTGTCGTAGTTCCCGTAGACCTGGGGGCCGATGACGAAGCCGACGTCCGGGTCCCGGAAGTAACCGAGCATCCGCTCCAGGTAGTTCGGCAGTGGCACGTGGTCGGTGTCCACGCCGGCGAAGAAGTCGTAGTCGTCGCCGTGCGCGTCCAGCCAGGCGTTGTAGTTGCCGTGCTTGGTCTTCGCGCGGAAGGCGCCCTTGTCCGTGTTCCAGCGGGCGACGCCCTTGCGGCTGAAGTGGTGGACGCCCAGGCGCCGGCAGACGGCCTTCACCTCCGGGTCGTCGCCCTCGTCCAGCAGCCAGACGTGGACCGTGCCGCGGTGCCGGATCCGCACCGCCGCCTCCAGGGTCTTGGTGACCATGGACAGCGGTTCCTTGCCGGGGACGAACGAGGTCAGGAAGGCCACCCGCGTGCCCGACTCGGGCACCACCGGCACCGGGTCCCGGGCCACGAGCGTGGCATGGGAGTTGGAGAGCACGTTGAGGGTGCGGAACAGCTCGATGAGCCCGATGGCGACCAGCATGACGACGTCGAGCGCGAGCACCAGGTCCGAGACCGAGCCCTCGTCGCGCTGGGTCCAGTGCTGGGGCTGCATGAGCCAGACGAACAGGCCGAGGGAGAGCAGCGGGGCCGCGGCCAGCAGCAGCGCCGCCCGGACCCGGTGCGGCTCGTCGGCCAGCAGGCTGCGGTAACGCACCCGGTACGGGGTGTCGCGCGGGGGCTGGGTGAGCGGGCCGGCGAGGCGGCTGTAGTGCTCGTAGTCGTAGCGCGGCGGTGCCTTGCGCGGCCAGCGCAGCCCGCGGCCGAGTGTGCTGATGGCCGTCTCGCCGGTGCGCTGGCTGATCCGTTCGCGCACGACGCGCAGCTTCGTCGTCCGTGACGCGTCGTCATCGGCGTGTGGCGTCGATCCGCCCCGTGCCGTCATGTGTCCATCCCCCCGCACACAGCGTCCTGTGTGCCGTCGTTCGGGTTGTGCCTCCCCCGGTCCCCAAGACAGGGGCAGGGGCGTTCCGGTTCCCGGAACCGCACAAGAACCACACAGACGGACCCCGACCGCGCAGGAGTTCCGGACCAATGACCGAAGGTCAGCTTTTCGAAACCCTCACATGATCGCAAGAGTGTGATGACCTGATTGTGGTGTGATGTGGCGATTGCCCGGACGAACGTGATCAAAGCGATGTGAGACCCGGGCGACACTCCCGGTCCCTGGCCGGCTTCGACGGCCCCTCACCTGGCTCCGCGGCCCCGCGCCCCGCCCCTCGCCTCCCGTTTCCCCCTCGCCCCCGGCCCCGACCGCCCCCGGCCCCGACCGCCGCCGGGCCCGCCCCTCACGGGGACGAGCCCGGTGGCTCCCCACGGGGGTCAGTCGATGCCCCGCCAGATGTGCGGCTCGGCGCAGCCGTCCTCGTCCTCGCCCGCCAACAGGGCCGCGACGCAGGGCGCCTCCTCCACCCCCGCGGACCGTTCCCCCGCGGACCGACCCCCCGTGGGTCGGCCGCCCACGGACCCGGACGTGCTGAGCGGTGCGTGCGCGGACTCCCGCACGGGCCGGCCCATCGTCACGTCGATCACCGTCACTTGCGTCAACTCCCTCGGACGTCGGTCGGGCAGCACGACTCAGTGTGCGCGAGCACCGCGCCCCCCGCGACCGGGCACGCGCGAAAACCCGCAGGTGGCACGCGGTGACGGGCGGCGTGGCCCGGAATGCCGAGTGGCAGGTCCACCCGCTCGGATCGTGCGCGCGGCCGGTCGCGAACCAGCCGAAGCCCGGCAGAACGCCCACCCCCTCGGCGCTCGCGAATCACCCGAACAGGGGACGGGGTTCGAGCCGGGTTCCACCGGCCGCGGAGACGCTGGCCGTCCGAGCGCACGGGACGACGCGAGACCGGGGCCAGCAGGTGCGGAGGGGAGGTCGCCGTGACACGACAGAGTTCCGCCAGTCCGGCCGGCGCGAACGTCGAGCACACCATCGGGATCGACGCCCCTCCCGGCACCGTCTACCGGCTCATCGCCGACATCACCGGCTGGCCGCAGTTCCTCCGGTCCGTCGTCCACGCCGAGGTCGTCGAGGACCGGCTCGTCGGCGGGGAGCGGCGCGAGCAGCTCGTCCAGCTCCGGGCGCTGGCCGGGGACCGCGTGCAGACCTGGACGTCCCGCCGCGTCCTCGACCCCCGGCCCCCCGGTCCAGGGCCCGGCGAGACGCGGGCCCGGCCGAGCGGGCCGGGACGCCGGCCGGCGGGCCCGCCGAGACGACGAGGAGCAGGAAGATGACCAGAACCCCGGTCGGGGCCGCGGGCGCGGCGCCGGACGAGGAACCGGGCGCCGAGGCGTTCTGCGCCTGGCTGCTCGCCCGGCTCACCGACTACCTGGGCCGCCCGGTCGGCGCCGACACCCCGTTCGCGGAGGCCGGGCTCGACTCCGTCGCCGCGCTGAGCCTCTACGGCGACATCGAGGAGGAGTACGGCCCGCTGATCGATCCCACCGACATCCAGCTCTACCCCACCGCCCGGGAGCTGGCCCGCTTCCTCGCGCTGCGTGCCCCGGGGCCCGCGGGCCGCCACACCCGGGTGCGACCCGCCTTCGTCTTCACCGGCCAGGGCAGCCAGCACCCGCACCTCACCTCGGGCCTCTACCTCCACTCGACCGGGTACCGCGGCCATCTGGAGGAGGCCGCGGACGCGCTCGTCCCGTATCTGGGCGGTCGCTCGGTGGCGGAGCTGATCCTCGGCGGCGACCCCGCCGTGCACCGGACGGCCTTCACCCAGCCCGTCCTGTTCGCGGCCGGCTACGCGCTGGCCCGGATGCTGGAGGAGTCCGGCGCCCAGCCCGTCGCCGTCCTGGGGCACGGCGTCGGGGAGTATGCGGCGGCCGTCGTCGCCGGCGCGCTCAGCCTGCCCGACGCCGCCCGGCTGGTCTCGGTGCGCGGCGCCTTCATGCAGTACCTCCCGGTGGGTGGCGGCATGCTCGCGACGGGCGCCACCGCCGAGCAGGCCGCAGAGGCCGCCGCGACCGAGCGGGCGGTGACCGTGGGCGCCCTGAACGCGCACCGGGCCACCGTGCTGTCCGGCGAGCTGGCGGGGCTGGAGCGCGTCGCGGCCCGGTTCGCGGCCGAGCGCGTCGGCTACCGCTTCCTGCGGGTGGCACACGCCTTCCAGTCGCCGCTGATGGCCCCCGTCGTACCGCGCTTCACCGCCGTGGCCCGCAGGCTCCCGCTCGGCCCGCCCCGGCTCCCCTTCTACTCCACGGTGAACGGGGCGCTCCACGAGGGGGCGCTGGACGCGGGGTACTGGGCCGCGCAGATCACGGCGCCCGTCCGGTTCGCGGACGGCGTCCGGCGGCTGGTGGCCGAGCAGCGGCCGACGCACCTGGTCGAGATCGGGCCGCGCCCCGTGCTGCTGCCCTTCATGCGGCGCCTCGGCGGCGCCGAGGGCCCGGCGTGCCTGCCGGTGTGCCGGGGGCCCCGGACCAACGCCGTCGACCTGGCCGGCGTCCTGTCCGCTCTGGAGGCCGGCCCCTTCGCCGGCGCCCTGGCCGCCTGACCGGAGCGAAGCAGGTGAGGCCTCGGCGTGGCGGGGGCCTGGGACCGCTGTGAACGCGTGAGGCCCCCACCGTGGTGGGGGCCTCACGTTCGCTGTGCGCCGCCAGGGACTCGAACCCCGGACCCGCTGATTAAGAGTCAGCTGCTCTAACCAACTGAGCTAGCGGCGCCTGCGTCGCTCATCCTACCGTCCCGGGAGGGGTGCTCCTTACCACCCGGTGGTGGCCTGCGGAGTGCGCCACGCCATCTCGCGGGCCTGTCTCAGATGCACAGGGACAGCAGGACGGGCGCCGCCTGCTCGTTGAGCCTGCGGGCCGCCGACCGCAGCCGGTGGGCCTGCCGGATCGGCAGTGACAGGGCGAGGCAGCCCACGGAGGCGCCCGCCGTCAGGGGCACGGCCGCGCACACGGTGCCGATCGCGTACGCCTGGAGATCCAGCACCGGGACCGTCGGCGGACGGCTGTCCAGCTCGGACAGCAGCGCCCGCTCGTTCGTCGTCGTGCGCGAGGTCAGCCGGATGGTCTTGTGCCGCGAGAGGTGATCGCGACGGCCGTCGTGGTCGAGCTGGGTGAGCAGCGCCTTGCCGACGGCGCTGGCGTGCGCGGCGGCCTTGAAGTCCACCCACTCGGCCACCGGGGGAGTGTTCGCACCGGCCGAGAACTGGGTGATCCGCACCTCGCCGTCCTCGTAGCGGCTGATGTAGACGGCCGCCCCGATGTCGTCCCGCAGCTCCGAGAGCTTGGTGTGGAGCTGCTCGCGCAGGACGCCCTGGTGGTCGCCGGAGGAGCCGAGCCGCCGCAGGGCCTCTCCTGTGACGTAGCCGCCGTCCGGCAGCCGCTCCAGGTATCCCTCGGTGCGCAGCATGGCGAGCAGGCGCGCCAGCTCGGCGGGCGGCATCGCGGCCTGCCGGGCGAGCGCGCGCTCGGCTATGCCGTCCCCGTGCTGGGAGACGGCTTCCAGGAGCCGCAGAGCGCGCTGCACCGCGCGGTAGGACGCGGCGGGTACGGGCTTCGGCATCACCACGGTTGCCCCCTTGGAGGTTGTGACCGCTGGAGCAGTGACCTTCAGCATTCCTCAGGTAGCGTCGTGTCACCTGCGTGGTCTCACGATAGCCTCCAACCCCCCGTCCGGAACCAGTCGTTACCGCGATCGGCATATGCCAGTGACCTGCGGGGCTGTCGGGAAGGGGGGAGATCCGGCCTCCGTCACGTGGCCGAGACCTTTCGGACGACGAGCGACAGCAGGGCCGCGGGCGCGCACAGGGCCCCCACGGCGACCCACACGACGTCGTAGGTGGCGAAGACGTCCCGGGCCACGCCGCCCAGGACCGCGACGAGCGCCGCCCCGACCTGGTGGCCCGTGCTCACCCAGCCGAAGACGATCGCGCTGTCGGCGCCGAAGTGCTCCCGGCACAGCGCGATGACCGGCGGGACGGTGGCCAGGTCGAGCAGCCCGAACAGGACGACGAAGGCCACGATCGGTGCCCCCACGGTGGGGGCGAGCAGCATCGGCAGCAGAAGCAGCAGGACGCCGCGGGCCGCGAAGTACCCGGCCAGCAGCCGCCGGGGGTCGTGGCGGTCGGTGAGCCATCCGGAGGCGAGGGTTCCGCCGATGTTGCAGACGCCGATGCCGGCCAGCAGCGAGGCCGCGACCGTGGTGGGCATGCCGTGGTCGTGGGCCGCGGGCGTGAAGTGCGTCCACAGGATGCCGTTCGTCGAGGCGCCGCAGATGGCGAAGGCCGTGGCCAGGAGCCAGAACGTGCTGGTGCGCGCGGCCTGGCGCAGCACGCGCAGGGTGCGGCGGGCGGCGCCCGGCACCGGCGGCGGCTTGGGGGCGAGGACGGGGGCGCCGTAGGGCGGGAGGCCGACGTCCGCGGGGTGGTCGCGCAGGAGGAGCACGGCGAGCGGGGCGACGGCGAGCGCGGCCAGCGCCACGGTGATCACCGAGGGCCGCCAGCCGTGGTGGTCGGTCAGCCAGGCGAGCCCGGGCAGGAACACGGTCTGGCCGACGACGCTCGCCGAGGCCAGCGCGCCGGTGACCAGGCCCCTGCGGTGGTCGAACCAGCGCAGGGCGACCGTCGCCGCGAAGGCCATGGCCAGGGAGCCGGTGCCCAGGCCGACCAGCAGCCCCCAGTAGAGGGTGAGCTGCCAGGCCGCCGTCATGGTGGGCGTGAGGGCGGCGCCCCCGGCCATGAGGAGCAGGGCGCCGCCCACGACGCGGCGCAGCCCGAAGCGGTCCATCAGCGCGGCGGCGAAGGGTGCCGTCAGCCCGTAGAGGACCATGTTGACGGAGACCGCGAAGCCGATGGAGCCGCGCGACCAGGCGTATTCCTCGTGCAGCGGGTCGACCAGCAGTCCGGGCAGCGCGGAGAGCGCTCCGGTCACCATCACCGCCAGCGCCGCGACGGCCGCGACCCACCAGGCCCGGTGCACGCGGCGGGCGCGGGGCGGGGAGCCGTCCGCGGCGCCGGGCCGCGCGGGCGCGGGCCGGCT
>NZ_JABLSI010000024.1:80958-86465 GCF_019303475.1 Streptomyces sp. JJ38 | reverse complement strand
CCGGCGGCAGCGGCGCGGCGGCCGGGCGCTGCGACGGGGCGGGGGCGTTTGGGCCCGGCCCGGCCGTCTGCGCCCCGAAGCCGTCACGGCCCGGCCCGGACCGTGTGCCGTCGAGTCCGAGGCCGGCCGGGGTGCCGTCGAGGCCGAGACCGGCCGGGGTGCCGTCGAGGCCGCGTCCGGGGGCCCGGCGACGGCTGCGACGGCGGGGCAGCTCCGGCTCGGTTGACCCGGGCGCCCGCTCCGCGAACGGGTCCGTGCCCGCCCCGGGCCCGGCGGAGGCGGCGGTCACCGGCTCCGTGCCGGGCGTGGCGTACGCGTGCGCGTCCCGCGTCGCGGGGCGCGAGCGGGCCTGCCGCGGGATGGGGGCGACGTCGGGCAGCGGCTCCGTGAGCAGCCGGTGCGGGACGAAGACGACGGACCGGGTGCCGCCGTACGCGGAGGCCCCGGTCAGCTCGACGTTGAAGCCCAGCTCGCGGGACCAGCGGCCCACGCAGGCCAGGCCGAGGCGGGGGACGGCGCCGAGCTGCGCGAGGTCCAGGTCGTCGCGCAGCCGGCCCAGGGCCTGGTGGAGCACGTCCGGCGGCATGCCGAGCCCGGCGTCGTCGATCTCCAGCACCGCGCCCGCGCCCACCTCCCGGATCGTCACCACGACCTGGGTGCTGGACGGGGAGAACACCGTGGCGTTCTCCAGCAGTTCGGCGACGCTGTGCATCAGGCCCTCGACGGCGGGCGGTACCACGTAGAGGGTCTGGCCCCCGTGTACGTCGATCCGGCCGAACTCCACGATGCGCGACTGGGCCCCGCGTACGCAGTCGTACAGGGTCACCGGGCGCGTCTCCCGGCGGGCGGGCCAGATGCCGCACATCACCAGCAGCGTTTGCGCCTTGCGCGTCATCTGCGCCGCCGCGTGGTCGGCCTTCATCACCTCGCCCATGAGCCGGGAGTCGGTGATGATCTGCTCGACGTGGTCCAGCACCTGCTGCTGCACCGTCGCCATGGCGTGCATGTTGCGGGCCACCGACTCGAAGGCCGCCTGCACCGAGTCGCGCAGGGCACGTTCGCGGCGCACCGCCTCGTCGGAGCCGAGCCCGGCGACGACGGCGGCGAGCGCCCGGGCGAAGTCCTCCCCGGTGGCGGCGGGTTCGGTCAGCGGCCCCGGGACGCCGTCGAGCCGGTGGCCGGTCCGCACGCGTTCGGTGATGGCGGGCATCCGGACCCCGGCCAGGTGGGCGACCTCGGCGCCCCGCGCTCCGGCGACGGCCTCGGCGCGCTCCCGTGCCGTTGTGGCGGTGGCCAGCGCTCTCCGGGCCCGTAGCGCGGCGGCCACGCTCACGGTGGCCGTGACGGCCAGCGCGGCGAGCGTCGCCCGCAGCCATCCGGCGGCCCCGGGCAGCGCGGCCCCCGCCGCGCCGCAGCCGAGCGCCACCGCCGCCGTGACGGCCCACCAGGTGTCCCGGCGCCTGGCCCGTTTCCCCCGCCTCCCCGTGCGTTCCACCGGCCGATTCAGCATGGCGTCCTCAACGTCACTGCCCCTCCGTGAGACGCCGAGCATGACGTCCCGCAATGATCAACTGGTCAGGATCAGTCAGATCCTAGGAGTAACTTTCCATACGCGGGCCACGCTTCACCAGTGTCGAGCAGCCGCCCGCACCCAGCGGAGTGCGGGCGGCCGCTTGCGGTCAGCGGTCCCAAGTTCCCCCGGCGGACTCCCGCCTGGCGAACTCCGAGAAGTCCCGGGGCGGGCGGCCCAGCACTTCCCGTACGCCGTCCGAGACGTAGGCCATCTCGCCGTCACGCACCCGGTCGAGCAACTCACACACGAGCTCCACCTCTGCTGACGGCAGCCCGAGTTCGGCTAGCGAGGCGCCGAACTCGGCCATGGTCTGGCGCTGTTCGCCCATCTCCCGGCCGGTGGCCACGCCGATCTCGGCCACCGCGTCCCAGAAGCTCAGCAGCCGGCCCCCACTCAGTTCGTAGGTGTGTCCCGCGTGGTCGGCCGGGGCGCGCAGGACGGCGCTCGCGACGTCGGCGACGTCCTCGACGTCGACGAACGCCTCCGGCCCGTCCCCCGTCGGCAGCGCCAGCCCGCCCCCGCGCAGCGGCTCGCGGAGGGCGTCGAGTTCGCTGAAGTTCTGGAAGAACCAGGCCGCCCGCAGGACCGTGCACGTCAGGCCGCTCTCCCGCACCGCCCGCTCGGTGGCCCGCGCCGAGACCTCCGTCGGGCGCTCGGCGTTCCGGCCGCGCATCGACAGCATCACCACCTGTCGCACGCCCGCACTGACCGCGGCCTCGGTGAAGCCGCGCACCACGTCCGGCGCTTCGGGTGCGCCCAGGTCGGGGGCGTAGGCCAGGTAGACGCGAGAGACCCCCTCCAGGGCTCCGGGCCAGGTCGCCGCGGAGTGCCAGTCGAAGGGCGGCTGGCCCGAGCGCGAGCCGACCCGCACCGGGACGCCCTCGCCCCGGAGCCGGTCCACGACGCGCCGCCCGGTGCGGCCGGTGCCGTTGGTGACGAGGACGAGGCCGCCGCTCGGGTCGTCGTCCGGTGATGCGCTGAGGGTGTCGTTGGTGTTCATGCCGGTAAGTCAACCGGCCCCGGCCGAGACGATCCATGGCCGAAAAGCTCGAGGGCATACGCGAGCGTCTCGCTCACCCGGCGACGCCACATGGCCCCGGGCTACGCTGGACGCGTGGACGTACTCGCGGAGCTGCTGGACGGAACCCGGGCCCGGGGCGGCCTCTTCCACCAGATGATCGTGTCCCCGCCCTGGTCCCTGCGGGTGCGGGACGGCGCACCGCTCTCCCTCTACACCCTCTTCCACGGCACCGGCTGGATCACTCCCGAGGGCGGGGCGTCCGTGCGGCTCGACGAGGGCGACATCGCCGTCGTCCGCGGCCCCGCCCCCTACGTCGTCGCCGACGAGCCCTGGGGCGCCGACCGGACGCCGCAGCTCGTCATCCACCCCGACGACACCTGCACCGCCGCCGACGGCACCGTGCTCTGCGCCGAACTCGCCCTCGGCGTGCGCACCTGGGGCGAGGGCACCGACGGCGAGGCCCAACTCGTCAACGGCACCTACCAGCTCGGCGGGGAGGTCAGCGGACGGCTGCTGGCCGCGCTGCCCCCGGTGCTGGTCATGCGGGCCGCGCAGTGGCGCTGCCCGCTGCTGCCGCTGCTCGCCGAGGAGATCGTCAAGGACGCCCCCGGGCAGCAGGCCGTGCTGGACCGGCTCCTCGACCTCCTCCTCATCGCCACGCTCCGCGCCTGGTTCGACCGCCCGGACGCCGAGCCCCCGGCCTGGTACCGCGCCCAGGCGGACCCCGTCGTCGGACCGGCGCTGCGGCTCCTGCACGCGGACCCGGCCCGCCCCTGGACGGTCGGCGGGCTCGCCGCGGCCGTCGGCGTCTCCCGGGCCGTGCTCGCCCGCCGCTTCGGGCAGCTCGTCGGCGAGCCCCCGATGGCATACCTCACTGGCTGGCGCATGGACCTGGCCGCCGACCTCCTGCGCGAACCGGGCGCCACCGTCGGCTCGGTGGCCCGCCGGGTCGGCTACGCCAACGCCTTCGCGCTCAGCGCCGCGTTCAAGCGGCACCGGGGCGTCACCCCGAGCGCCCACCGCTCCGGCACCCCGGCCACGGTGGGCTGAGCCCGGTGTACCGCGAGCGGCCCTCGACCCTCGGCGGCGGCGCCGTCCTGTGGACCCGCACCGCCGCGCCGGTCGCCGGCCCCGCCCTCGTCCTGCCCGACGGCTGCATGGACCTCATCTGGCGGGAGGGCGACGGAGCCGCCGGGTTCCTGGTCGCGGGCCCGGACACCCGGGCCCAGCGCGACGCCGGGCGGCCCGGCACCGCCTGGACCGGACTGCGCTTCGCCCCCGGCACCGGGCCCGCCGTCCTCGGCGTCCCCGCCCGCGAGCTGCGCGACCAACGGGTGCCGCTGGACGCCCTGTGGCCCGGCGCCCGGGTGCGGCGACTGGCCGAACGCGTCGCCGAGGCCGCCGACCGGGGAGCGGCCCTGGAGGAGCTCGCGGCGCGCACCCGCACGCCCGGGCGTCTTGGCCGGGAGCTCCACCCCGCGGTGGCCCGCGCCCTCGCGGCCGGCCGGAGCGTGGCGGACGTCGCCCGCGAGGCGGGGCTCAGCGAGCGCCAGCTCCACCGCCGCTCCCTGGACGCCTTCGGCTACGGCCCGAAGACACTCGCCCGCATCCTGCGCTTCCAGCGCGCCCTGGAGCGCGCCCGGGCGGGCCGGCCGCCCGCCGAGGTCGCCGCCGTCACCGGCTACGCGGACCAGGCGCATCTGGCCCGCGAGGTGCGCGCCCTGGCCGGGGTGCCGCTCGGCACCCTGCTCCGGGGCCCGGGGTGAGGGCTCAGTCGCCGAGCGGGGCGAAGAGGTCGACCGGGGTGCCGTCGGGGTCCGCGATGACCGCGTACCGCTGCCCCCAGGGCGCGTCCCAGGGCTCCTTCACGGACGGGTACCCGGCCGCCGTCATCTCCGCGTACACGCGGTCGACGTCCGCCGGACCGTCGCACAGGAAGGCCAGCGCGACACGGCCCTCGCCCTTGGGCATCTCCCAGCCGGGGTGGATCGCGCGCATCACCTCCACGGTGTCCCAGGCCAGCCGTACCCCGCCGGGGCCGACGGCCTCGACGTGCGGGGCGCTGTCCGCCTCCGCGGGGAGGTCCAGCCCGAGCCGGCGGTAGAACGCGAGCGTCGCGGCCATGTCGGCCGTCACCATGCCGACGAGATCGAACCGGGGTGTCACAGGTGTCGTACGTGCCATGCCGCCGACGCTAGGCGCTTCCCGGGCCGCCGGTCTTGAACGAATCGGACGCGGCGCGTGGCGCCCGGTTCCGGATACGGTGCTGACATGGCCGAACTGCTGACCGTCCTGACCACCACCGACAGCGCGGAGTCGGCGCGGGCGCTGGCCGCGGGGGCCGTGGACCGCCGGGTCGCGGCCTGCGCGCAGATCGCCGGGCCCGTCACCTCCGTCTACCGCTGGGAGGGGGAGGTGCGGGACGACCCGGAGTGGCAGGTGCTGTTCAAGACGACGACCGAGCGCTACGCGGCCCTGGAGACCTTCCTCGCCGAGGCCCACACCTACGACGTGCCGGAGATCATCGCCACGCCCGTGCGCCGGGCGAGCGCGGCCTACGCGCGCTGGGTGGCCGAGGAGACCGGAGCATGACCACGCCGAGCATGCCCCGCCTCCCGTTCTTCGTCTACGGCACCCTCCGGCCCGGAGAGCACAACCACGCGTGGGCCCTCGCCGGGCGCACCGTGCGCGAGGAGCCCGCCACCGTGCGCGGCCTCGTGCTCTACGAGGGCCCCGGCTACCCGTACGCCGTGGCCGGGGACGGCGTCGCCACCGGCACCCTGGTGGAGCCGGACCCGGAGCGGTACGGCGAGATCCTGTGCGTCCTGGACGAGCTGGAGGACTACACGCCGGGAGGTACGGCGAACGTCTACGAGCGGGTGACGGCGGAGGCGGAGCGGGCCGGGGGCGGCA
>NZ_JABLSI010000024.1:0-80951 GCF_019303475.1 Streptomyces sp. JJ38 | reverse complement strand
CAGGAGGGGACGCCGATCGTCTCGGGGGACTGGCTCAGCCGAGCCCGGTGACGTTCAGCAGCCGGTCCGTGGTGTCCGGGCCCGGGGTGCCGACGGCGCCGGGGGTGGCGGCCGACTTCAGGCGCCGGGCCACCGTGGCCGGATCGCCGCCGGGCCGCTCGCCCAGCTCCAGGGCCGCCGCCCCGGTCACCAGGGCGGCGGCGCCGGAGGTGCCGGACAGCGTGGCGGTCGAGGTGTCCGAGGTGTGCCAGGGCCCGGTGATGCCCGTCCCGGGGGCGAACAGGTCCACGACGCCGCCGTGGTTGGCGAAGGACGCCCGGTCGTCGTTCCGGTCGGTCGCGCTGACGGTGAGGGCCTCGGTGACACGGGCCGGGGAGAAGCCGCTCGCGTCCGCGTTGGAGCCACCCGCCGAGACGGAGAAGCTGATGCCCGCCGCGATGGCGCCACGGACGGCCTCGTCCAGCGCAAAGTTGGGGCCGCCGCCCAGGCTCATGTTGACCACGGCGGGCCCCTCGGCGTGCTCGACGACCCACTCGATGCCCGCGATCACGCCCGACACCGTGCCGCCGCCGTAGTCGTTGAGCACCCGCACGGCGACGACGTCGGCCCGCTTCGCCACGCCGGACGTCTCCCCGGCGATGAGCCCGGCGAGGTAGGTCCCGTGGCCGTTGCCGTCCTCGGCGACGGCGTCGCCGTCCACCACGTCGGTGCCGTGGGACGCGCGGCCGCCGAACTCCTCGTGGGTGATCCGCACCCCCGTGTCCAGCACATACGCCGTGACGCCCGCGCCGGCCGAGGACGGGTGGGCGTACCGGCCGTCGAGCGGCAGCCACCGCTGGTCCAGCCGGTCCAGGTGCCAGGGCGCGTTCTCCTGCACGGTGCGGTGGCCGGCGGCGTGCACGGGCGTGTCCGGCACGACGCGGGCCACCCCGTCCCGCTCCGCGAGTCTGCGGGCCTCCGCCGGGGTGGCCCGCACCGCGTGGCCGTCCAGCACGGTGTCGAACGTCCGGGTGATCTCCGCTCCGGAGCGCTCCAGCACCGCGGCCGAGGCCCGGACGCCGTCCCGGTCGAGCAGGACCAGGTACCCGGCCTCCCGCTGCTGCTGCTGCTGCCGCCCGTCCGCCGGGCTGAATCCCAGGGTCACGGCGGCGAGGGCCGCCGCCAGCAGTGCCGCCGTACGTTTGCGTGCCACGAGGAACTCCTCTGCGCTGGGGGACGCACTCGAACGGCGTGACCATGACACTTCGGGCGGATTCCGTCCAGACCTCCTGCGGACGGTGCGTCAGATTCCGGTCCTACGCCCCGAGACGGGCCGCGGATCGTTCCCCGGCCGCTGTCGCGGCCCGCTCGGCGCGGGACAGGCTGGGCCCATGACCGCTACCTGGCCCGCCCACCTCGACGTCGGCGCCGTCCGCTTCGCCCGCCCCACCGCCGCGTACGAGGCCGTCCTGGCCTTCTACCGCGACGACCTCGGGCTCCCCGTCCTGGCCGCGTGGCGCGGCGACGCCGGGCACGCCGGATACGACGGCGCCGTGTTCGGCCTGCCCGGCACCCCGGTGCACATGGAGATCACCCAGCACGGCGACCCGCCCCGCGTCCCCGAGCCGCACCCGGAGAACCAGCTCGTGCTCTACCTGCGCGGCCCGGAGGCGGTGGCCGCCGCCGTGGAACGCCTCGAAGCCCGCGGCCACCGTCCGGTGGCGGCCGCGAACCCCTACTGGCCGCAGCGCGGGGCGGTGCTGTTCGCCGACCCGGACGGCTGGCTCGTCGTCCTCGCCCCCTGGGTGTTCGGCGAGGACCCGCCCCCGCGTCCCGCCTGAGCGGCGGCGCACCTCACCTCACGGGCGACGGCGCCGGACCCCGGGGGCGGGTCCGGCGCCGTCGCGGCTGGGGAGGGTCAGGACAGACCGGCCAGATACATCCCCGAGGTGCCCTCGCCGGGGGTGTTGCGGCAGGCGGCGTCCCCGGTGGAGCCGTAGACGAGGGTCAGGCACCGGCCCAGGGCGAGCTGACCGTAGTAGTTCGGGTGCATCGACTCCTGCACGTCGCCCTGCGTGGACTGGCTGTCGATCCAGCGCGCCCACTCGCTCGTCCGATCAGAGGGGGCCTGTGCGTCGGTGACCTGGGAGCTGTCCTGGGCACAGACCTCCCGGCCCTGGAGCATGTCCCTGAGGTCCAGGAACCGGGTGCCCGTCGCCGTCGCCACGCCGTGGAGGCGGTCGGCGATCTGCGGCACCAGCGAGTCGCGCGCCCAGTCGGAGTCCTTGTCCCAGAACGGGCAGCCGCCGGTGTTGGTCCGCGACCAACCGCTCTGCGCGTAGCGGTTCTCGGCACCGCGCGGGATCGGCGAGGGGTAGGACTGGAGGACGATCTCGTAGTCCGAAGAGGCGTAGCCCGCCTCCGACATCACGGCGCGGATCTCCTCCACGGCCTTGGTGACGTCCGCCATGACGCCGTCGATCTTGGAGTCGACGACCTGCTGCTGGTCGTCGTGGCAGTAGGACCACCAGATGATGTAGTCGGTGGCGCAGTTCGTGATGATGTCCGCGAAGCCCAGGTCGTTGCCGCCGATCGACAGGGCGATGGTCTCCACGTCGTAGGCGGCGGCGACCGCGGCGAGCTGGTCGGCCTGCGGCGCCTCGCCCTTGTAGGCCACGCCGCCGTTCGAGGACCGGAAGACGTTCTCCGTGGTGGCCCCGGAGCAGGCGAGGTTGATCAGGGCCTGCGTGGTGCCGGTGGCGCTCTTGACCTCGGCGGAGTCGGAGCGGTGGCAGCCGTTGAGCGCGGTGTTCCCGTAGACGAGGGACTTCTTGTAGGAGCTGCCCGTCCAGGCGCGGTCCGTGCCGTCCCGGCTGCCGTAGTTGTCGAGGCTGTTGCCCTTCCAGCGGCCCGCCTCACCGGAGATGTAGCTGTCGCCCATCGAGACGAGCGCGGTCGGCCCGGAACCGGAGCTGGCGGCGGAGGGTCCTGCGCCCAGCGTCGTCAGCCCGGCGAACGCGAGCGGGAGGGCGAGGGCGGCGGCGGCGAGCCGCCGGCGTCTGCTGGGCGGCTTGGGCGTGCTGGTGGTGCTGCGGATTCCGGACACGGTGGTACTCCTGCGTTGGGCCGTGCCGGCCGTGCGGCCGACACCTGGCAGGCGGATGGGGGGTGCTCCCGGCCGGGTGGCATGCGGAATCTGGCACGCCGCTCTTTGTTACCGCAAGGTAGTTGCCTATCTAATTTTGATTACGGGAATTATTACCGACGAGTATTAGCACGGGGGTTACTAGCATTGACATCAAGGAGGATTGCGTCTGCAACTCTCAGTGGCGGGATGGTGACGCATATGGCCTCCCCCTATCGACCCGATCCGCAGGGCTGGCGGCGGGACCCGTCCGGGTCGCGGCCGCGGTGGTCCTGGCGAAGGGTTCCGGCCTGGGTCTACGGCGCGGTGGCGGCGCTGGCCGTGGTACTCGCCGTCGCCCTCGTGGCCAGCCTCGCCGGGACGGGCGGCCAGCCCCGGCCCGATCCGCCCGTCGCGGAAACCGACGGTGCGCCGCAGACCGAGCGGCGAACGCAGCAGGAGCGGGACGGCACGGGGGAGGAGCCCGGGCGGCAGGAGTCTCCGGCTGACGAATCCGAGGAGGCGGAGCCTGACGAATCCGAGGAGGCGGAGCCTGGCGGATCCGAGGAGCCGCGGCCCGACGCGTCCGTCCCCGACGAGCCCCGCGAAGGCGACACCGGCGACGGCACCGGGGAGCCGGGCGGCGGGGCCGACGCGGTGGTCGAGCGCATCGTGGACGGCGACACCCTGCACGTCACCGGCACGGGTGAGGTCCTTCCCGAGGGCGAGCGAGTGACGGTCCGGTTGCTCGCCGTCGACGCTCCCGAGGTCCGTGCCTGCTACGGCGACGAGGCGACCGAGCGGCTCGAAGAACTCGTCCCGGTCGGCACCGGCGTCCGCATAGAGCGCGACGCCGAGTTGAAGGACGGGTACGACCGCTACCTGCTCTACGTCTGGAACGAGGACGACGAGTTCGTGAACGCGGAGATCGCCCGCAGCGGCCATGCGGAAGCCGAGCTGTACCCGCCGAACGACGCGCGCTGGCCCGAGATCAGGAAGGCGGGCGACGAGGCCGAGACGGCGAAGTCCGGACTGTGGTCCGCCTGCGCGGCGGAGCAGCCGCCCCCCGAGGAGGAGCCCGTACCGACCCCGCGAGAGCCGGCTGAGCCCGACCCCGCCGAGCCCGACCCCGCCGAGCCCGAACCGGGTGAACCCGGGCTGCCGCCGGGTCCGCCGCCAGGCCCTGATCTCGACTGCGCCGACATCGACGGTCCCGTCCTCGTCGGCCCCGGCGACCCTCACCGCCTCGACGCGGACGGCGACGGCATCGGCTGCGAGTAGCGCGGGCGCCGCCCGTATGGCTCACGTCGCCCGCCCGCTCCAGGAGTCGGGGGGTCGGATCTGGTGCTAGAAATGGGGTATGCCTGGGCGTTCTGCTCCACGGAGGCGTGGCACAGGCCGAGTGCTCGCCGGCCTGGCCGCCGGGAGGGAGGGCGCAGGCCGGTGGTGGAAGCTGCGCGGGCGCAGCGTCGCGGGCCAGGTCCTGTTCTTCCAGATCCTCGTCGCCGTGGTGCTGATCTCCGCGGCGGTCGTCGCGGTCGTCCTACAGGCCCGCAACGACACCGAGCACGACGCGCAGCGGCGGTCGCGGGCCGCCGCCGCGGCGTTCGCGCACGCGCCGGGCATCGTGGAGGCACTGGAGTCGCAGGACCCGACGAGCGTGCTCCAGCCCCGGGTGCAGGCATCCGAGTGGGACACCGGGGTCGACTTCATCACCGTGCTCTCGACCGACGGGCTGCGGTACGCCGACACCGACCCGGACCTCATCGGCACCCGGACGCAGGGGATCGAGCGGGCCGCCGAGGGGGAGGCGTTCACCGAGATCTTCCGGGGCGACCCGAGCGACGCGGCCCGGGCCGTCGTCCCCGTCACCGACGACCGGGGGCTGGTGATCGGGATCGTCTCGGCCGGTGTGGAGATCGACACGGTCGGTGAGTCGGTGCAGGGCCAGCTGCCCCTCATCCTCATCTCCGGCGGCGTGGCCCTCGTCCTGGCCATCGGCAGCGCGGCGCTGGTGAACCGCAGGCTGCGCAGGCTGACGCGGGGGATCGGGCCCTCCGAGATGACCCGGATGTACGAACACCACGACGCCGTGCTGCACGCCGTCCGGGAGGGTGTGGTCATCGTCAGCGGCGACGGCCGTCTCGTGCTCGCCAACGACGAGGCACGCAGGCTGCTGGAGCTGCCCGACGACGCCGAGGGGCGCCCCGTCACCGAGCTGGGGCTCAACGACGCCACCGCCGAGCTGCTGGCCTCGGACCGCTCCGTGACGGACGAGGTGCACCTGTCCGGGGACCGGCTGGTCGCCGTCAACACCCGGCCCACGGCCCCCTTCGGTGGCCAGCCCGGGCGGGTGGCCACCCTGCGCGACACCACGGAGCTGAGCGCCCTGGCCGGGACGGCGGAGGTGGCTCGGGAGCGGCTGCGCATCCTCTACGACGCCGGGGTGCGGATCGGCACGACGCTGGACGTCGTCCGCACGGCCGAGGAGCTCGCCGACGTCGCCGTCCCGCGGTTCGCCGACTTCGTCACCGTCGAGCTGCTGGAGCCGGTGCCGCGCGGCGAGGAGCCGACGGGGCAGACCACGGAGATGCGCCGCTCGGCGCTGAGCGGGATCGCGGACGACCACCCCTTCCAGCCCGTCGGCGACCCGATCGCGTTCGTCGCCACGCACACCCCCATGGCGGCGGCCCTGTCCGGCGGGCACGCCGTGCTGGAGGCCGATCTGACGGTGGCGGAAGCCTGGCGGGCCCAGGACCCGGCCGGCGCGAGCAACGCCCTGGCCTACGGAGTCCACTCACTGGTGACCGCGCCGCTCCAGGCCCGCGGGGTGATCCTGGGCATGACCAACTTCTGGCGCGCCGCGGGGTCCGAGCCGTTCGGGGAGGAGGATCTCTCCTTCGCCGAGGAGCTGGCCGCCCGGGCCGCCGTCGCGATAGACAACGCGCGCCGGTTCACGCGCGAGCACGCCATGGCGGAAACGCTTCAGCGCAGCCTGCTGCCGCACGCGCTGCCACACCAGAGCGCCCTGGACGTCGCCTACCGCTACCTTCCCGCGCAGGCCCGGGTGGGCGGCGACTGGTTCGACGTCATCCCGCTGCCCGGCGCCCGCGTCGCCCTCGTCGTCGGCGACGTCGTCGGGCACGGGCTGCACGCCGCGGCCACGATGGGACGGCTGCGCACCGCCGTGCACAACTTCTCCACCCTCGACCTGCCCCCCGACGAGCTCCTCGCCTACCTCGACGAGCTGGTCAGCCGCATCGACCTGGACGAGCCCGAAGGCGAGGGCATCACCGGCGCCACCTGCCTGTACGCCGTCTACGACCCGGTCGCCGGGCACTGCCGCCTCTCCCGGGCCGGGCACCTCGCGCCCGCCCTCGTCCTCCCCGACGGCACCGTGGAGTTCCCCGAGGTTCCCATCGCCCCGCCGCTCGGCCTGGGCGGCCTGCCGTTCGAGTCCGCGGAACTGCACCTGCCCGAGGGCAGCCGGCTCGTCCTCTACACCGACGGCCTCGTCGAGCACCGGGACCGCGACATCGACGCCGGCCTGGACCTGCTGCGCCAGACCCTGCTCCGCGCCCCCGACGCCTCGCCCGAGGAGACCTGCGAGGCGGTGTTCGGCAGCATGCTGCCCATGCACCGCCGCGACGACATCGCGCTGCTCGTGGCCCGCACCCGGCTGCTGGACCGCACCCGCATCGCCGACTGGGACGTGCCGATGGACCCGGCCGCCGTCGCCACCGTCCGCAGCGCGTGCAGCCGCCAGCTCACGGCCTGGGGCCTGGACGAGATCACCTTCACCACGGAACTCGTCCTCAGCGAGCTGATCACCAACGCGATCCGCTACGGCACCGAGCCGATCCACGTCCGGCTGCTGTACGAGCGCACGCTCATCTGCGAGGTGTCCGACGGCAGCAGCACCTCCCCGCACCTGCGCCGCGCGGCCATCACGGACGAGGGCGGGCGCGGCCTGTTCCTCGTGGCCCAGCTCGCCCAGCGCTGGGGCACCCGCTACACGCCCACCGGCAAGGTCGTCTGGACGGAGCAGCAGCTCGCCGACGGCCAGCTGCCGGACCTGGCGATGCTGCCCGAGTTCGGTGAGCTGCCCGAGATCGAGCTGTGAACCCGGCCGGGCCCCCGTGCCCGGCCGGGGGCCTCACCGCGTCGCCCGCTCCACGCGGACGGCGCAGACCTTGAACTCCGGCATCCGGGACGTCGGGTCCAGCGCCGGGTTGGTGAGGGAGTTCGCCCGGCCCTGCCCCGGCCAGTGGAACGGCATGAACACCGTGTCCGGGCGGATGTCCCGCGTCACCCGGGCCGGGGCCAGTGCCCGCCCCCGGCGGGAGGTGACGGCGACGGTGTCCCCCTCGCTGATCCCGTGCCGCTCCGCCAGCTGTGGGTGGAGCTGCACGAACGGGCCCGGCGCCGCGGAGTTCAGCTCCGCGACCCGGCGCGTCTGCGCCCCCGACTGGTACTGGGCCAGCACCCGGCCCGTCGTCAGCAGCACCGGGTACTCCGCGTCCGGCTCCTCGGCCGAGGGCCGGTGCGTGACGGGCACGAACCGGGCGCGGCCGTCGGGGGTCGCGAACCGGTCGAGGAAGAGCCGGGGCGTGCCGGGGTGCGGCGCACCACCCTCCTCCGGCGCCGGGCAGGGCCAGAAGACGCCGTCCTCCTCCGCGATGCGGCGGTAGGTGATCCCCGAGTAGTCGGCCTTGCCGCCCGCCGAGGCGCGGCGCAGCTCGTCGAACACCTCCTCCGGGTCCTCCGGGAAGCCCTTCTCCCAGCCGAGCCGGGCGGCCAGCGCGTTCAGCACCGACAGGTCCGAGCGCACCCCGGGCGGCGGGTCCAGCGCCTTGCGGCGCAGCAGCACCCGGCCCTCCAGGTTGGTGAGCGTGCCCCCCTCCTCGGCCCACTGCGTCACCGGCAGGACGACGTCCGCGAGAGCGGCCGTCTCGGAGAGCACGACGTCGCACACGGCGAGGAAGTCCAGCGACCGCAGCCGCTCCTCCACGTGCGCGGCACGCGGCGCCGAGACGACCGGGTTGGAGGCCAGCACCAGCAGCGAGCGCACATCCCGGCCGAGGGCGTCGAGCAGCTCGTAGGCGCTGCGGCCCGGGCCGGGCAGCGTGTCCGGGTCCACACCCCACACCCCCGCCACGTGCGCCCGCGCCTCCGGATCCGTCAGCATCCGGTAGCCGGGCAGCTGGTCCGCCTTCTGCCCGTGCTCCCGGCCGCCCTGCCCGTTGCCCTGGCCGGTCAGGCACCCGTAGCCGGAGTGCGGCCGGCCCGCCCGGCCGGTGGCCAGCGTCAGGTTGATCCAGGCGCCCACCGTGTCGGTGCCCTTGGCCTGCTGCTCGGGCCCGCGCGCCGTCAGCACCATCGCGGACTCGGCGTCGCAGAAGTGGGCCACCGCCTCCCGCAGCTGCGGCACCGGCACCCCGGTGATCCGCTCCACCAGCTCCGGCCAGTGCGCCATGGCCGCCGCCCGGGCCTCGTCCCAGCCCGTGGTGCGCGCCGCGACGTACTCCTCGTCCGTCCTCCCCTCCGCGACGACGAGGTGCAGCATGCCCAGGGCCAGCGCCAGGTCCGTGCCGGGGCGCGGGGCGAGGTGCAGATCGGCCTGCTCGGCGGTGCGGGTCCGGCGCGGGTCGACGACGATCAGCTTGCCGCCGTTCTCGCGCAGCTCGGTGAAGTAGCGCAGCGCGGGCGGCATCGTCTCGGCCGGGTTCGAGCCCACGAGGATGACGCAGCCGGACGTGGCGATGTCCTCCATCGGGAACGGCAGCCCGCGGTCCAGCCCGAACGCCCGGATGCCGGCCGCCGCCGCCGAGGACATGCAGAACCGGCCGTTGTAGTCGATCTGCGAGGTGCCGAGCACCAGCCGGGCGAACTTGCCCAGCAGATAGGCCTTCTCGTTGGTGAGCCCGCCGCCGCCGAAGATCGCGGACGCGTCCGGCCCGTGCGCCTCCCGCACCCGGACCAGCTCCCCGGCGATCCGGTCCAGCGCCTCGTCCCAGCCCGCGGGCTCCAGCGGCCCGCCGGGGGAGCGGCGCATCAGCGGCTCGGTCAGCCGCGTCCCGGCGGCCAGTACCTCGGTGGCCGTCCTGCCCTTGCCGCACAGGGCGCCCCGGTTCACGGGGAACGCGGTACGCTCCGTGACCTCCAGCCCCGGCAGCCCCGACGTCTCCGGGGCATCGGTACGCCTCAGCCCCATCCCGCACTGCAGGGAGCAGTACGGGCAGTGGGTCCAGGCGGGCTCCCGGGGCGGCGAGGCGGGCTGCGTGACGGGCGTTGCGTTCATGGCGCCATCGTGCGTCGGCTGTGTTTCCTCCCCGCCCCCGTCGTGTTACCGCCCTGGTAACAAGCCGCTCCCGTCCGGAGCGCGGGCGCTGTGAGGGTGACGCAACCGGCCGTTTCCCCGGCGCAACCGCCCGGCAACGGCCTCCGGCGAGACTTGCGGAGCATGACGGCACGACCCCACCCCACCCGCTTCCTCGCCGCGAGCCGCCTGGCCGCCCCGGACCGCGGCGCCGCCGCGCCGCACCGCGCCCGCCGCCAGCAGGACCCCACCCTCGTCGCCGTCGCCCACGGCTCTCGCGACCCGCGAGCCCTCGCCACCGTCCGCGCCCTGCTGGCCGAGGTCCGCGCCCAGCGGCCCGGGCTGCGTGTCGAGCTGGGCCACATCGAGCTCAACGCGCCGCTGCTCGCCGACACCCTCGCGGAGCACGCCCCCGGCCGCGCCGTCCTCGTCCCGCTGCTCCTCGGCCGCGGCTACCACGTCCACCACGACCTCCCCGAGGCCGCCGCCGCGGCCCCCCACCTGCGGATCGCCCAGGCGGCGCCCCTCGGCCCGCACCCGCTCCTCGCCGAAGCGCTGCACGCCCGGCTCGCCGAGCGGCTGACCGGCACGCCGCTCCCGGGCCGTGCGGGGCCCGACGCCGTTCTCCTCGCCGCCGCCGGCTCGCGCGACCCCCGCTCCGCCGTCGACGCCGACCGTACCGCCGCCCTGCTCTCCCGCCGCCTGGGCGGGACCCCGGTCCTGAGCGCCTACGCCTGCGCCGCCGCCCCCACCGTGCCGCAGGCCCTCGCCGCCCTCCGCGCGGCCGGTCACCGCCGTATCGCGCTGGCCTCCTACTTCACCGCCCCCGGCTTCTTCGCCACCCGCAGCGCCCGCGAGGCCGGTTCCCGGGTACCGGCCGCCGATCCGCTGGGCGCCCACCCGGCGCTGGCCCGTCTCGTCCTCCACCGCTACGACGAGGGCCGCCGTGCCCTCGCCGCGGCCCCCGCCGGCCGACTCCCGGCCACCGTCCCGCACGCCGCCTAGCGCCCGAGGGGCGCGGGGAACGCGCGGCAGGCCACAACGTGCCCGCGGTCTGCGACGCGCGGGCAGGGGCACCCCCGACCAAGGCAGGCCCCGGTGCCGGGGGCTGCGCTTGCCAGCCCTGCGCCTT
The DNA here is from genome assembly GCF_019303475.1 of Streptomyces sp. JJ38. Taxonomy (GTDB): domain Bacteria; phylum Actinomycetota; class Actinomycetes; order Streptomycetales; family Streptomycetaceae; genus Streptomyces. Next base: position 70,397 of record NZ_JABLSI010000024.1, on the reverse strand, counting down.
TGGCGCAGACCTCCCAAGCGCGGGACGCGCGGCCCGGGACCCGGGGCCGGGATACCGTCGGGGTATGCACGGCACGTACCGGACGTACGACGCGGCCGACACCGAGCGCTGGGAGCCCGAGCCCGACAAGCGGCCCGGCCGCACCGCCTTCCAGCGCGACCGAGCCCGCGTCCTGCACTCCGCGGCGCTGCGCCGCCTCGCCGGCAAGACGCAGGTCGTCGCGCCCGGCGGCAGTGAGCACGCCTGGGACGCCACACCCCGCACCCGGCTCACGCACTCCCTGGAGTGCGCCCAGGTCGGCCGGGAGCTCGGCGCGGCCCTCGGCTGCGACCCGGACCTCGTCGAGGTCGCCTGTCTGGCCCACGACCTCGGCCACCCGCCGTTCGGGCACAACGGCGAACAGGTCCTCGCGGAGATCGCCGAGCCCTGCGGCGGCTTCGAGGGCAACGCCCAGTCTTTGCGGCTGCTGTCCCGGCTGGAGCCCAAACGGTTCTCCGCCGACGGTGTGCCCGTCGGCCTCAACCTCACCCGCGCCGCCCTCGACGCCGCCACCAAGTACCCCTGGCCACAGGGCGGCCACCCCGCCGACCCCGCCTCGCCCAAGTTCGGTGTCTACGCCGACGACCTTCCCGTCTTCGACTGGTTCCGCGCCGGCGCCCCGGCCCACCACGCGTGCTTCGAGGCCCAGGTCATGGACTGGTCCGACGACGTCGCCTACTCCGTCCACGACGTCGAGGACGGTCTCCACGCCGGCCACCTCGACCCCAACCTGCTGCTCGCCGAGCCCGAACGGCGGGAGATCTTCACCGTCGCCCGCGGCCGCTACGCCCCCGCCGGCACCGAGGACGCCGAACTGGCCGAGGCCCTCGACCGGCTCCTCGACCAGGAGTGGTGGCCGCACGGCTACGACGGCACCGCCACCGCCCAGGCCCGGCTCAAGGACGCCACCAGCCAGCTCATCGGACGCTTCTGCCTCGCCGCCGAGCACGCCACCCGCGCCGCCCACGGCCCCGGGCCCCTCAGCCGTCACGCCGCCGACCTCGTCGTCCCGCCCGACGCCCGGCTGGAGTGCGCCGTCCTCAAGGCCGTCGCCGACCGCTACGTCATGCAGCGCCCCGACCAGGCCCGGCTCCGCGCTGACCAGCGCGTCGTCCTCGCCGAGCTGGCCGAGGTGCTCATCCTGCGCGCCCCCGACGGTCTCGACCCGCAGTTCCGCGCCCTGTACGCCCGCGCGTCCGACGACGCCGCGCGGGTACGGACCGTCGTCGACCAGATCGCCTGCCTGACCGATCGCTCCGCCCGTGACCTGCACGCCCGGCTCACCCGCACCGGAAGCCACACCGCCGTGCCCGTCGGACGAACACGCCCGGCGACCTGACGGTCGCCCCAGCACAGACCGGCAGGTCCGCACAATAGGTGTGCGCCCTTCCCGTGTTCGCGGTGATGCGGGACGCTCCCAGGTGAACCTTCCGGGGGGCGACCGGACGGCAGCGAGGAGGCACCAACGTGGTGGACGCGAACGAGACGTTCGTCATCATCGGGGGCGGCTTGGCGGGAGCCAAGGCCGCGCAGACACTGCGGTCGGAGGGGTTCACCGGCCGCGTCATACTGATCGGCGACGAACGCGACCACCCCTACGAGCGCCCCCCGCTCTCCAAGGGGTACCTCCTCGGGACCGAGGAACGCTCAGGACTCCTCGTCCACGAGCCCGCCTGGTACGCCCGCGCCGAGATCGAGCTGCACCTCGGCCAGCCCGCCGTCCACATCGACCGCGACACCCGGTCCGTCCGGCTGGGCGACGGCACCGTCCTGCGCTACGACAAGCTGCTCCTGGCCACCGGCGCCGAGCCCCGCCGCCTGGACATCCCCGGCACCGACCTCGCCGGCGTCCACCACCTGCGGCGGCTCGCCCACGCCGACCAGCTCCGCGGCATGCTCACCCGGCTCGGCCGGGAGAACGGCCACCTCGTGATCGCCGGAGCCGGCTGGATCGGCCTGGAGGTCGCCGCCGCGGCCCGCAGCTACGGCGCCGAGGTCACCGTCATCGAGCGCGATCCCGCGCCCCTGCACCGCGTCCTCGGCCCCGAACTGGGCGCCCTCTTCGCCGACCTCCACCGAGAGAACGGCGTGCGCCTCGTCTTCGGCGCCTCCCTCACCGAGATCGTCGGCGCCGACGGGCAGGTCCTCGCCGTCCGCACGGGTGACGGAGAGGAGTACCCCGCCCACGGTGTCCTGGCCGCCATCGGCGCGGCCCCGCGCACGGCCCTGGCCGACGCGGCGGGGCTGGAGCTCGACCCGGTGACCGGCGGCATCGCCGTCGACGCCGCCCTGCGCACCTCCGACCCGGCCGTCCACGCCGCCGGGGACGCCGCCGCCGTCCAGCACCCGCTGCTCGACGCCCGGCTGCGCGTCGAGCACTGGGCGAACGCCCTGCACAGCGGGCCCGCCGCCGCCCGCGCCATGCTCGGCCAGGACGTCGTCTACGACCGCATCCCCTACTTCTTCTCCGACCAGTACGACCTCGGCCTGGAGTACAGCGGCTGGGCTCCGCCCGGCACCTACGACCAGGTGGTCTGCCGCGGCGACGTCGGCAAGCGCGAGTTCATCGCCTTCTGGCTGCGCGAGAACCGGGTCCTGGCCGGGCTCAACGTCAACGTGTGGGACGTTGTCGAGCCCGTCCAGGCGCTCATCCGCTCCGGCCGCCCCGTGGACGCCCAGCGCCTCGCCGACCCGGCCACGCCCCTGACCGACCTGCCCTCCGCCTGAGCCGTGGTGCGGGGCCGCGGCCCGGCCCCGCACCGCCGCCCTCAGGTGTTGCTGGTTCCCCAGTCGTCGGCCTCACCGCCTGCGCCGCCCGGACCCCGGCCGCCCGACATCGCCCGCATCCGCTCGCTCACCGAGTGCGGTAGGCGGTCGCCCATGCGGTCGGCCGCCCGGCCGGCCGCGTCCCGGCCGCTCACCGCGGCGGCCTCGAAGGTGTTCCGCACGGCCGGGTTCTCGGCGAACCGCTGGGCCGCGTTCCGGAGCTGTTCATACCGCTCACGCCCGGCCCTCGACCCGGCCACGTAGCCGATCGCGAGGCCGGTCAGGAACGTCAGTCGGTACCGCATGCTCGGCAACCCTTCCGTCGGTGTTCATCGCTCACTGCCCAGGGTGCCCGCACCGGGTGCGCATACCGATTTCAAACCAGGCCCTGGCATGCGCTAATGTATTGCTCGCAGCGAGGGAGCGCCCCCGGAGAACGGCGGGTGGACCCGAGCAGGGCAGTCCCCTGTAGCTCAATTGGCAGAGCAGCCGGCTGTTAACCGGCAGGTTACTGGTTCGAGTCCAGTCGGGGGAGCGCACCACACGAAGGGCCCCGTACGGGGCCCTTTTTGGTGACCACCGGCGGGTCTGGAACCGCCCGCCGCGTGATCGTCGTCTCCCTCGCCGAAGGCCGCGGCCCACTCCGGGCGGGAGATCGTATAAGGAGCTATGCTGCGGCAGACGGCGCGTACGGGAGCCCTCGACGCGCCGAACGGGGCGGTAGCTCAGCCGGTTAGAGCAGCGGACTCATAATCCGTCGGCCGTGGGTTCGAGTCCCACCCGCCCCACTCCCCGCTCCCCGGCTCCGGCCGGGAGCCGTGTGCCGGGCCCAACGAGCGAGCCGCCCCGAAGGGCACGGCGCCGGGCCGGATGGCCCGGCCGATGACATGCGGGCACGATGGCCGTATGAACGACCGCACTGACGACTGGACCCGCCGAGTCATGGATCTCGGCGAGGGGATCGACGAGAACAGGGCGCGGGAGCTGGTGGAGGAGATCTACCGGGCGGCGGCGCTCACCGCGGTGTCCGCGCACGAGCGCGAGGTGGCCGCGCGGGAGGCCGAACGCGAGGAGTGACTCCGCAGCGTCCCGTTCCCGGCGCGGCCGGGCCGATGCGCGACGGAAGCGGCCGGGGCGGAGGGCGGGGTGCGCGGGGGCGCGCCGGGACGAGCCCTCGGGTCGCCCGGCCCGGCCCCGGGCGACCCGGCGAGGCGCGTCCGCGTCAGCCGCCGAAGGGGATGTCCTGCGGGGTGGCCATGCGGCGGGTGTCCGGGTGGGCGTCCACGAAGTCCGTGATGTACGAGAGCGACTCCCGCACTCCGCTGTCGTCGGTGCCGCAGCCCCTCAGTCCGCTGTCGCCGTCCGGGTAGCACGACAGCCGCCTGCCGTAGATCAGGCCGTCCACGGCGGCCTTCCCGTCGGCGGTGTCGAGCAGGACGGCCGCGCGCTCGCCGTCCCCCTCGCCCACCGTCCAGCCGACGGTCCGCGCGAGCTCCCCGGCGTCCCGCGCCCGGCCGCCCGACTCCAGCGCTTCCCGGATGTCGTCGAACTTCAGCGCCATGGCGAACAGGCCGCTGTCCATCACCCGCTGGTCGGCGGGGACGTTCGGACCGTGCTCGGCGAAGCCGTCCCGGACCTCCGGGTAGTCGCCGCTGAAGCTGACGGCTTCCCTGGGGTTCAGATCGCCGAGAGCCTCCTTCCAGCCAGCGCCGCCCTCCTTGCCGTAGAAGCCGTAGAGCACGCGGATGCCCGCGCTCTCCAGCTTCTCGCGGGCCAGGTCCCGCAGCGCGGCGACGGAGCAGTGGCGCCACTCGGGGTCGTCGCTGTCGCACCAGTCGGGGTTCTTGATGTCCAGCCAGACGAAGGAGACGTGACGTCCGGCACCGTGCTCCTCGGTCACCTGGTCGAACATGTCCGTCATGCTGTCGCCGTAGCTGGTGAGGGTGCCGTCGTGGTCCGCCCACCAGCCGTCGCGCCAGGCGGTGGCGTCGATCTCCAGCGCGTTGGCCCCGTGCGCGAGTGCCGCCGTCACCCCGCCCGTGGTCAGCACCCGGTGGGCGATGGCCCAGGTGGGGCGTTGTTCGGTGGTGCCGAGCGCGGCCCTGGGCGGAACGTTCTCCGGCACGGCTTTCGCGGCTCCGGTGCCGAGCGTGGCCGTGGAGACGACCAGGGCCAGCGGGAGCAGCAGTGTGCGAAGCCGATGTGGGGCGGCCATGGGGACGGGTCCTTTCCGTTGCCCGGGCTGTCCGTTCCGGCAGCCCGTCTGTCGTGCGGTGGCCGTCTGTCGTACAGCCGGCGGTGCGGGGGTCCGCGCGCAGTACTGTACGGTAAGTTACCTACGGGTAATATCTGGTCGCCGTCCGTGGGCGACTGTCCTGGCCCGCGCCGACCGCTGAGGGACGCATGTCGCCCGCCGGGAAGGAAACCCGCGTCTGGAGGTGTTGAGGCCACCGAGGGCGCGCGCCCGGCCCTCGGCGCTTCGTCCCACTCGACGTCGAGCAGCGCACTGGAGGCCCACATGAAGATCGGAATCATCGGCGCCGGCAACATCGGCGGCAACCTCACCCGCCGTCTCACCGCACTCGGCCATGAGGTGCGGGTGGCCAACTCGCGAGGCCCCGAGACCCTCACCGCACTGGCCGGGGAGACCGGTGCCACCGCCGTGCGCGCCGACGAGGCCGCCCGCGGGGCCGAACTCGTCGTCGTCACCATCCCGTTCAAGAACGTCCCGGACCTGCCGAAGAACCTCTTCGAGGGGGCGGCCGAGGGCTTCGCCGTCCTCGACACGTGCAACTACTACCCGCGGCAGCGTGACGGCCGGATCGGCGCCGTCGAGGACGAGGGGCTCACGGAGAGCCGCTGGGTCGAGCGGCACCTCGGCCACCCCGTGGTGAAGGCGTTCAACGGCACCTATGCCGAGGACATCCTCGACAAGCCCCGTCCCGCCGGGGACCCGGAGCGTATGGCCCTGCCCGTCGCCGGTGACGACGAGGCGGCGAAGACGGCCGTGCGGGCGCTCATCGACGAGCTGGGTTTCGACACCGTGGACGCCGGGGGTATCGACGCGTCCTGGCGCCAGCAGCCCGACACCCCGGTCTACGGTCTGCGGGCCGGTGCCGAGGGCGTGGCGAAGGCGCTGGCCGAGGCATCCCCGGAGCGCCCGGCCACCTTTCGCGGCTGAGCGCCGGCCGGTCAACTGCGTCCTGCCATGGGGTCGTTCAGCCGCACCGGGTCAGGTAGCTTCGGCGCCATGAGCGACGACGAGGCGTACCTCGACAAGAGCCCGTCCGCGGCACGCATGGGGGTGGCCGCCGAGTATCTGGTCGCCGCCTCCTGCATCCTCGCGACCGAGGGGGAGCTGAACGTCTCGACGTCTCTGGTCGACGACGAGGGCGTGGACCTCGTCTTCCACCGGCGCGGGAGTTCGGCGACGCTGGCGGTGCAGGTGAAGGCCCGCATGTCCACGGGTGTGGGGGTCCGGGAGGGCCGGTTTCTGGCGAACGTGCGATCACCGACCTTCACGGCCCGCTCCGACCTGGACATGCTGTTCGTCGCGGTGGACGTGAAGCGCGGCGCGATCATGACGGCGTGGCTGGTGCCGAGCCGCGCGTTCGGTGAGATGGCGGGTGAACCGAACAGCAGAGGGCGCCTCAGGTTCTCCGCGTCGCTGAAGCCCGGTTCCAGGGACCGCTGGACGCCGTACCGCCTGACATCGGCCGAGCTCTCGCGGCGGGTTCTCGACCGGCTCGCGGAACTGGAGAAGGCGGGCTGGTAGTCAGCCCTCGCCCTGGGCGAGTGCGCCTGCTCCTGTGCGTGCCTCGTCGGTACGGGCAAGGTGCGCGCGTGGGGCGCCCGTCGTCTTCGGCGGAGCGGCCGCGGAGGCGCACGAGGATTCCCGGTGCCGTGAGACCTCGGCGAGGTCGGAGCGCCACGGTTGGTCGCGTGATCGAGCTGGTGGCTAGGATGAGAATCGTTTGACGCGATAGCAGGACCCTGTGATGAGGCAGAGTATTGTTGTCACGCATGCCGGAGCGATACGCGAAGGTGGGAGCATGGGGACGGAGCGCCGGAGTGCGCGCACGGTGGCGCCGGAACTGTCATGGGAACTGCGGAGGCTGCGCAAGGCCAGCGGTCTGACCCTCGCGGCCCTGGCTCGCCGCACCAGCTACAGCAAGTCGTCCTGGGAGCGTTACCTCAACGCCAAGGCCCTGCCGCCCGAGCAGGCCGTGACCGCGTTCGCCGACGCCACCGGGGTCCCCCCGGAGTCGCTGCTGGCTCTGCGTGCTCTGGCGGAACGGTCCGCCGACGCCGGGGCCGAACACGGGGACCAGGAATGGCCCGAGGGCGAGAGCGGCGGCGGGCGCGGCGGCGCGCAGGCTGAGGTGCCGGGGGACGGGCGGGGTGACGCTCCGGCCGAGACGCGGGACGAAGCCCTGGCCCAGACGCGGGGCGCGGGGCGGTCCGGAGACGCGGCGGTGACATCGGCTCAGGCTTGGGAAGCGGAAGCGGAAGCGGAAGCGGAAGCGGAAGCGGAAGCGCCGCCCGGCACGCCGGCGACGGCCCGGCGGCGCCGGTGGCCCTGGGCCGCCGTGGTCGGCGGCGTCGCCGCCCTCAGCTTCGCCGCCGGGTTCGTGGCGGGCTGGCTGCCCACGGGGAGCAGTGAGGCCGCGCAGGCCGGGGACCTGCAACTCCCCGGCTGTACCGACTTCGAGTGCCGGTCGAAGGACCCGCAGCGGCTCGGCTGCCACATCGGTGTCTGGACGGCGGCGGCCGAGGAGGTCGACGGCGCCTACGTGGAGTTGCGCTGGAGCCCCGCCTGTCGTGCCGCGTGGGCCCGGGTCACCGATGCGCAGGTTGGGGACGTCGCGCGCGTCATCGGTCCGGACGGGGGGACGCAGGAGCGGGCGATCAGCTACGACAGCGACACCTACTCGCCGATGGTGGAGGCCCCGTACCCGGCGGCGGTCCGGGCCTGTGCGGAGCTGCTGGACGGGCGCGAGATCTGCACGAGCCAGGGCGGGGCGTCGCCGCTTCCGGTGGAGCCCGAGGACGAGTCCGTGCGCGACGGCTGACCCGCTCTCACCGGAAGGCGGCGCCGAGGACGGGGGTGGCCCCGGTGCCGTGAGCCCGTGGCCACCCCCGGTTCCTCAGTAGTACGTGGCGTCCCAGTGGCTGCCCTCGTGGGCGTAGACGTTGCCGGAGCCGGACTCGTACAGCGCGGCGCCGTCGGAGCGCTTGCCGAGGTAGGTGAACGTCCCGGTGACGTAGTTGCTGACGCACGAGTACGGAGCGAAGTCGATCTTGTAGCCGTTCCAGTGGCTGTAGGTGCCGCTGGCGTGGCCGGTCTCGGTGCCGCCGGTGATGTGGACCGTGCAGCCGCTCGCCCGCTTGAGCGCGATGATGCCGTCGGCGCTGGTACGGCGGAGCTGGTCGAACGAGGTGCAGCTGCTGTTGTAGCGGTCCGAGCAGTTGCCGGAGGAGGACCAGGAGATGCCCGCGCTCTGGAACATGGCGGCCGCCTGCGCGTGTGTCAGCTTCTCGTCCGTGCCGCCGGAGCCGGATCCGGAGGTCAGGGCGCGCCAGGTGTTCGGGCCGACGATCCCGTCCACGGCCAGCCCCTGGTCGGACTGGAAGTCCCGGGTGGCCGAGTCGGTGCCGGGGCCGAAGTCGCCGTCCACGGCCAGGTCGTAGCCGTACTTGTTGAGCAGCACCTGCGCGGCCTTCACCGCGCTGCCGGTGTGGCCGCTGGAGACGGTGACGACCAGCTCGGGCCAGGTGTCCGAGCCGACGTATCCGTCGGCGGTGAGGCCCTGGTCGCTCTGGAAGCTCTTGACCTCGGCCGTCGTGCCGCTGCCGAAGACGCCATCCGCCGCGGTGCTGTAGCCCTGCGCGGTGAGCAGGTGTTGTACGGCGGTCACGTTCGGGCCCGTGCTGCCGCTGCCGACGACGGGCCAGTCGGCCGCCTGCGCGGTGGGGGAGGAGAGCAGCGTCGCGAGTACTGCGGTCAGTACGGCGGCCACCACTGCCGGGAGGCGTCTCATACGGGGCTTCCTTCTTTCTGGTTCTCCGGAACGCGGCTCAGTTTCGCCGACCCGGCCCTGATCGCCGCCGTCTCCATGTCAAGGCGGGAAAACTCGGGACGAAGATCTTGACGCACCGGCTCTGAACAGCGAAGACGGCCGATCTCGCGGGACGGTGACGGGACATGGGACACCGGGGGACGGGACGTCCACCGCTGGGAAGCCGCCGGGCAGGGGACGGACGCCGGAGTATCGACAGACTTCTGTGGACGTGAGGGTCGTTTGACCGTCACAAGTCCCGGAAAACCACCTGTACGTTCCTCTCGCCGCGTCCGCTCCACCCAACGGGTGTGAGCGGCCGTGCCGTTCGCCCACCTCAGCCACGCGTCCCACGCCCGTTCAGCCACCGGGCGTGGGCCCCCGCCGCGGCCCACGGCTGTCGCGCCCGACGGGGAGAGGTGGCGGCACGTCCATCCACCGCCGGCTGCGCCGGTACCGCGGTCCGCCCTGCGCGGACCCCGTCCGTCGACGGACCAGTCCCCACCGATCCAAGGGAGTTGCTGACCCCCTCATGGCACACACACCAGCTTCGAGACACCGGCTCAGACGGGCGGCGGGAGCGCTGCTCTCGGTGGTGGTCCTCGCCATCGCCGTGCCGGCGGGCACCGCGGCGACGACGGAAGTGGCCTACGCGGACACCTGCTACACCTGGGACCGCACGCTCAACCAGGGCATGTCCGGCGCGGACGTGACCGAACTCCAGATCCGCGTCGCCGGGTACCCCGGCTACGGCAGGACGCTCGACATCGACGGCGAGTACGGCCCCGCCACCACCCAGGCCGTCAAGCGCTTCCAGAGCGCCTACGGGCTGACCGTCGACGGCGTCGCCGGCACCGAGACCTTCGACAAGATCTACGAACTCCAGAGCGCCGACTGCGCTCCCGCCCACTTCACCTTCAGCGAGCTCAACTCCTGCAACGCCGACTACAGCGGCGGCAGCGTCCCCGCCGCCGAGGCGCGGGAGAACACCAAGCGCCTGATGTGGAAGCTGGAGGCGCTGCGGCACTCGCTCGGCGACCAGCCCATCACCGTCACCGACGGCTTCCGCTCCGTGGACTGCAACACGGCCCAGGGCGGGGAGGCCGACAGCCGTCACCTGTACGGAGACGCGGCCGACCTGGCCGCCGACCCGCACGAGCTGTGCACCCTGGCCGAGCAGGCCCGCAACCACGGCTTCAACGGCATCCTCGCCCCCGGTGAGGCCGGCCACGGCGCGCGGCTGCACCTGGACGGCCGCGCCGACCGCACCTGGACGGCGTCCGCCTGCGCCACGACGGACTTCGACGGCGACGGAACCCAGGACACGGCCATCGCCGACCCCGAGGCCGCGGTGTCCGGGACGAACGGGGCGGGGCTCGTCCGGATCGTCTACGGAGACGGCGGCACCGCCGAGCTCTCCCGCGGCTCCGCGAGTATCCCCGGAGACCCGCAGCCCGGCGAGGCCTACGGCAGCGCGCTGGCGGTCTACGACGAGAACCAGGACGGCTACGACGACCTGGTGGTCGGCTCCCCGTACGCGGACGTCGGCGGCGAGGCCGACGCAGGGACCGTACACGTCGTCTACGGCAGCGCGGACGGGCTGGGCGGGGGCGCGGCCACGCGCGAGCTGACGCAGGGTCAGGGCGGTGGCAGCATCGGCGGCTCGGCGGCGGAGGCCGGGGACTGGTTCGGTTACGCGCTGGCCGCGGGCGAGACCGCTCAGGGTGCTCCCTACCTGCTGATCGGCGTGCCGGGCGAGGACCTCGGCGCCATCCGTGACGCCGGCTCCACCCACTATCTGAGCGGCACCGTGAACGCGGCGGTGCACCAGGACAAGCCGGGTGTCTCCGGCGTCGTCGAGGAGAACGACCGCTTCGGGTACGCGGTGGCGGCCACCGGGCACCACCTGGCCATCGGCGCGCCGGGCGAGGCCATCGGCACGGAGGCGTTCTCCGGCGGGACGCAGCTCCTCGGTCACACGATCAACGCCGACGGCATCCCCACCCCGCTGGACGGCATCGACCAGGACACCGAGGGCGTCGGTGGCGCCGCGGAGGCGAACGACCGGTTCGGCGCGGCGCTGGCCATGACCACGTACCGGCCCGCGGGCAGCACCTCCGCCGGCCGCTCCCTGCTCGCCGTGGGCGTGCCGGGAGAGGAGGTCGCCGGCGCCGAGGCCGCGGGCCGCGTCGTCCTGCTGGAGGTGACGGCGTCCGGCGGCGTCCAGCAGCGGGCGGAACTCAGCCAGGACGTCGCCGACGTGATCGGTGACAGCGAGGCGGGCGACCAGTTCGGCCAGCACCTGGCGATGGCCAACCTCGCCCCGAGTGCGGCGGACAGCGCCGAGACGGTGACCGTCGCGGTGGGCGTGCCCGGCGAGGACCTGGCCGGAATCCGGGACACCGGCGCCGTCCAGGTCTTCCCGATGAACGCGGTGCCCGGCGCGAGCGACCAGTGGATCCAGGCTGGACGCAAGGGCCTGCCGGGGCCGTACGGCCTGCGGGAGTACGTCGGCTCCAGCCTGCACACCACGCCCGACCACCTCTACGTGGCCACCCCCTACGGCACGGCCGAGCGGCACGGCGTCCACGCGTTGCCCTGGAGCAACGTGCTGGTCGGCGGCACCGAGGCGGCCGTCTCGTGGAAGCCCGGCGAGGGCGGACTGCCCGCCGAGCGCCAGGCGTTCGGCGCGGTGGTGCGCTGATGCACGACCACAGGCCAGGCGATGACACCGTGACGAACCGGGAAAGCACCACAGTGACCAGACCCAGACGAACGGGCGGCCGCAGACGCGGACGCCTCGGCGGCACCGTACGCACCGCGTTGACCGCCGCCACCGCCCTCGCCGTCCTCGGCACCGGCATGACCACGCTGCCCAGCCAGCAGCCGGTCACCGGGACCGCCGCCGACACCGGGGTGACGGACGCCGAGCGCGAGGCCCGCGCCGAGGCGGAGAAGAGCGGCAAGCGGGTGGAGGTGACGGCCCTGCGGCAGGAGAGCCGCAAGGTCTTCGCCGACCCGGACGGTACGTTCACCGCCATCGAGTACACCGAGCCCGTCCAGACCGTGAAGGACGGCACCTGGGTCGACGTCGACCCCACTCTGACCCAGCGCGAGGACGGCGGCTGGTCGCCCAAGGCGTCCACCGTCGAGCTGGAGTTCTCCGACGGCGGGGACGGCCCGTTCGCCCGCATGCGCAAGGCGGGCCGGGAGTTCTCGCTGACCTGGCCGGGCGGCAAGCTGCCCGAGCCGAGCGTCGAGGGCGACACCGCCACCTACGCGGAGGTGCTGCCCGGCGTCGACCTGCTCGTGCGGGCGTCGGTCGACGGCATGGGACACCTGCTCGTCGTCAAGACGCCCGAGGCGGCCCAGAATCCCGAGCTGAAGCGGATCGAGCTGGGGATGGGGACCGAGGGTCTGAAGGTCGAGGAAAACGCCTCGGGCGCCCTGCGCGTGGTGGACTCGGCGGTCGGCGGGACGGTCTTCGAGGCCGGCCAGCCGGTGATGTGGGATTCCGCAGAGCCCCAGGCGGCCGGGTCCACGACCCAGCCCGCCACGGCGACGCGGAAGTCCGCAACCGACGCGGCGGCGCTGAAGACGGCGATGGTGACGTCGCCCGAGAAGCCGGGGAAGGCGGACGAGGCCGCCGCCAAGGCCGCACTGCGCGGCCCGGGCAACGGCGGCCGGACGGCCCCCGTCGACGTCGAGGTCGGCGACGGCGAGCTGGCCCTCGTGCCCGATCAGAAGCTGCTCAGTGGTGAGGACACCGTCTTCCCCGTCGTCATCGACCCGATCCAGAAGACCGTGAGCCGGTCGGCGTGGACGAACGTGATGTCGGGCAAGCCCAGCGCCGCGGCCTGGAAGTACTCCGGGAGCCAGGGTGTCGGCAAGTGCCCCACGGACTACAACCCGGTGGGTTGCAACGGCGTCGGCGTGCGCCGGGGGCTGTTCACCCTGCCGGTGTCCGCGTTCCAGGGCAAGCAGATCATCAAGGCCACCTTCTCCGCCCGGGTCGCCCACGTGTACTGGGCCGACGCGAAGGCCGAGCCGATCCGGCTCTACCGGATCGGCGGGAAGAACTACAAGGTCACCTCGTCCAGCGACTGGTCCAACACCAAGGACGACTGGGACGACTACCTGGCGACGGTGGACAAGAAGATCTCTCCCACCTCCTGCTCCAGCCAGGCCAACCTGCATTTCGAGGGTGGCGAGCTGACCGACGAGGTGCAGGCCGCGGCCGACGGCGACTGGTCCTCGCTCTCGCTCGGACTACGCGCCGAGAGCGAGAGCCGAGTCGAGGAGTGGAAGCGGATCTGCGGCAACGCGTATCTGTCCGTGCAGTACAACACCGTGCCCCAGCAGGTCGACCACACGCTGATGTCGTCCGACCCCGGCGGGGCGTGCGTCTGGGGCGAGGACCGGCCGTACGTCGAGCGGCCCCCGGTGCTGCGGGCCGAGGCCCGCGACCCGGACCACAACTCGTCCCACACGGACAAGGTGAAGGTCCAGTTCAAGCTGACCTGGCAGGACGCGTCCGGCACCGACCAGTCGTACACCTACGACACCACCTACAAGGCACCCAACCCCGGGACGACCTTCGCCCACGAGGTGAAGGAGACGATCCCGGAGAACACCGTCATCTACTGGTCCGCACGGGCCTACGACGGTGACGCGTGGGGTGGATGGAGCAGCGACGGCACACCACAGCGCTGCGAGTTCGTCTACGACACCACCCGCCCCGGCGCCCCGCTCGTGGACTCCGAGCAGTACCCGGACGACGGGATCTGGCACCACGGCGTCGGCACCGCGGGGACGTTCACCTTCCGTCCCAACCCCGACGACGCGGGCCCCGACAGCGACGTGGTCGAGTACCGCTACGCCTTCGACGGCGAGCCGATGCAGAGCCTCGCCCCGCCGCAGGCCGGAGGCGCCGCCTCGGTGACGTGGACCCCGCAGTCCGCCGGACGGCACTGGGTGACGGTGGAGGCGTACGACAAGGCCAACAACTCCAGCACCCGGGCCCAGCACGAGTTCCTGGTGACCGACGGCGAGCCGGCCGCCGGGCAGTGGAACCTGGCCGACGCGCCGGGCACGCCCGACGCGCACGACGAGTCCGGCCGCCACCCCGCCACCGCGGGCGACGGCGTGACCTTCGGCGTCTCCGGCCCCGGCAGCCACGCGGACTACGCCGCCCGGCTGGACGGCACCGCGGGCGCCTACCTGGACGCGGGCAACTCGGTGGTCGACACCGCCGAGGGCTTCACCGTCAGCGCCTGGGTCCGCCCGGCCTCTCTCGACCGGGACATGACGGTCGTCAGCCAGGACGGCACCGGCGAGCCCGGCTTCGTCCTCGGCTACGACGCGGCCGCCGGGAGCTGGGCCTTCTCCGTCCCCGTCTCCGACGTCGACTCGCTCGGCCGGTGGGAGGTCAGCGCGGGGGTCACCCCGGTCCCGGACCAGTGGGTCCTGCTGACCGGCGTCTACGACGCCCACGCCGCCGACGGCCCCGAACTGCGGCTCTACGTGAACGACCAGGACCGCGGCAGCGCCAGGCGACACTCGGCCTGGTCCTCCTACGGGCCGCTGCAGATCGGCCGGTCCCTCGACCGCGTCGGCTACCGGGACCACTTCCACGGCGACCTCGCCGAGGTGCGGGCCTTCACCCGGGTGCTGCCCGCCGCCCAGGTGGCCGAGCTGATGACGGTCAAGGCGCAGCGCAAGGGCTACTGGATGCTCGACGGCGCCACCGACGGCACGTCACCCAACGTCCACGAGGGCGGCGAACCGCTGAGCCTGACCGGGAACGCGGCGATCTACCAGCCCGCCGACCCGCTGTTCGACGAGGCGGCGCTGGTGGGTGACGGACACCTGGAGCTGGACGGCGCCGGGGCCTACGCGGCCACGGCCACCCCGCCCGTCGGCGGCGACTCCAGCTTCACCGTCGCCGTCCGGGCCCAGCCCACCACGCTGGATCCGGCCCAGTCCCAGACGGTGATCTCGCTGCCCGGCGCCGCGGCCGACCGGTTCGCGGTGCGCTACCAGGCGGCCACCGGCCAGTGGGAGCTGGAGGTGGCCGAGGAGGACGCGGCCACGGCGTCGACGGTGAAGGTCACCGACGACCAGCAGCTGCCCACCACCGGCGGCTCCGGCCACCATCTCGCCGTCGTCTACGACGCGTTCGCCAACGAGCTGCGGCTGTACGTCCAGGGCCAGCTCGCCGACACGGCGATCGCCACCGACGACACGCTGTGGGCGGCCACCGGCGCGCTGCAGGTCGGCCGTTCGGCCACCGGTGGCGGCAGCGAGTACTTCGCGGGAGCCCTGGACGAGGTCCGGGTCTACGCGGGCGCCGCCGATCCGGTCGCCATCCGGCACATGGCGTCGCTGACGGCCACGCCGGACCTCTGACGCGGCCCGGTCGGGCCGGGGCCGTCACCCGACGGTTCCCGGCCCGGCCGGCCGCCGTCCCCCTCCGCCCTCCGCAATGCCCTGCACAGGCAGACTCAGGGAGAGAAACCCAGTGAAGTCCTTCAGAGGACGATTGCTCACCCGGCGCATACCGCGCCGCGCGGTGGGCCCGATCGCGATCGGGCTGAGCCTCGCGGTGACGACGGGGCTGGTGCAACTCGTCTACTTCGACGACTCCGGCGACGGCCGGCCCGACGTCCAGGACCTCGGCGACCCGGCCGAGGGCCGCAACGCCGAGGCGAAACCGCGAGGGTCCGACCCGGCGAAGGAAGCCGCGGTCACGACCCTGGGCGAGGCCGACTGGCCGGAGGCCGCCAGCGCCACCGTCCGGGTCGGTGCCGAGAACGGTGACCCCACCGTGATCGGCGGCCTCCCCGTCACCGTCACCACCGCCGACGAGGACGCGGCCGACCCGGCCAGCGTCCGCGTCTCCTCCCTGGGCCGCGAGGAGGCCGCGGAGACGGGCAGCGCGGCCGTGCTGAAGGTTGAGCGCACCGACGGCGGGACGGACCCCGCCCCCGTCGAACTCTCCCTCGACTACGGCGAGTTCGCCGAGGGCTACGGCGGCGGCTACGGCGCCCGGCTGCGGCTCGTCGAACTCCCCGAGTGCGCCGTGTTCGCCACCCCGGGCAGCGAGAAGTGCCCGGATCTGCCCAAGCCCCTCCCGACCCGCAACGACACCGAAGAGCAGACGCTCACCGCGACCGTCGAGGCGCAGGGTGCCGAGGACGGCCTCTCCACCCAGGCCGTCGAGCCCACGCCCCTGCTGGCCGTCAGCGCGGGTGACTCCTCCGCGCAGGGCGACTACAAGGCCACCCCGCTGTCGCCGTCGGCGGAGTGGTCGGTGGCCAAGTCCTCCGGCGGGTTCTCCTGGAACTACCCCTTCCGGACGGTCCCGACCCCGGGCGGACTGGGGCCGACCATCGGCCTCAGCTACTCCTCCCAGGCCGTCGACGGCCGCACCTCGACCACCAACAACCAGGGTTCCTGGATCGGTGAGGGCTTCTCCTACGAGCCCGGCTACATCGAGCGCCGCTACAAGCCCTGCAAGGACGACGGGCACGACAACTCGGCCGAGCAGTGCTGGGCGTTCGACAACGCGACCATCATGCTCGACGGCGCCTCCGGTGAGCTGATCAAGGACGACGACACCGGCAAGTGGCACCTCACCGGCGAGAACGGCGCCCGGATCGAGAAGCTCACCGGCGCCACCAACGGCGACGACAACGGTGAGCACTGGAAGGTCACCACCACCGACGGCACCGAGTACTACTTCGGCCTCAACCGCCGCCCCGGCTGGTCCTCCGGCGACGAGGTGACCAACTCCACCTGGACGACGCCCGTCTTCGGCGACGACTCCGGCGAGCCCTGCTACGACTCCACCTTCGCCGACGCCCACTGCAAGCAGGCGTGGCGCTGGAACCTGGACTACGTCAAGGACACGCACGGCAACGTGATGTCGTACGTGTACGGCAAGGAGACCAACCACTACGCGCTGAACGGCAAGACCGACGTCAACGGCACCGCCTACACCCGCGGCGGCTACCTCAAGCGCATCGACTACGGCCAGCGCGAGGGCCAGGTCTTCACCAGCGACCCCGCGGCCCGCGTCGTCTTCACCACCGCCGAACGCTGCCTGCCCACGGCCGACTTCGACTGCGCGGCGAGCAAGTTCAAGGAAGAGAACGCCAAGCACTGGCCGGACACCCCGGTGGACCGCTACTGCAAGGCCGACACCAAGTGCGACGCCAGCCAGGCCGCGGCCACCTTCTGGACCCGCAAGCGGCTGACCGGCATCACCACCCAGATGCACACCGGCGACGGCTCCTACCAGGACGTCGACGCCTGGACGTTCACCCACCTGTTCACCGACAACGGCGACGACTCCAAGACGCTGTGGCTCTCGAAGATCGACCACGCGGGCAAGGTCGGCGGCGAGGCCGCGCTGCCCTCCCTGGAGCTCCAGGGCGAGCAGCTCGTCAACCGCGTGGACAAGGACGGCGACAACATCGCCCCCTTCCACCGCTTCCGGCTCGCCACCGTCCTGACGGAGACCGGAACCCAGCTCGACGTCAACTACGCGCCCACCGAGTGCACCGCCGACGCCCTGCCCGCGCCCGGTGAGCAGACCAAGCGCTGCTACCCCATGCGCTGGACCCCGCCCGGCTACATCGACCCGACCACCGACTGGTTCCACAAGTACGTCGTCGCCGAGATCATCCAGAGTGACCGCACCGGCGGCGCCCGCGACCTGGTCACCCGGTACGACTACCAGGGCCCGGCCGGCTGGCGGCACGGCGAGAAGGACGGCATCACCGACGAGGAGATGCTGACCTGGGACCAGTGGCAGGGCTACGGCAAGGTCACCGTCACCAGCGGCGACGGCCAGACGATGCCCACCCGGATCGACTACACGTTCCTCCAGGGCCTCGACGGCGACAAGGACCCGGCCGGCGGCACCCGCACCGAGACCGTCACCGACTCCACCGGCAAGACCTACACCGGGCACAAGGAGTACACCGGCTTCGAGCTGGAGGCGGCCACGTACGACGGCGGCGAGGTGGTGGCCAAGACCATCACCGAGCCGTGGAAGCACGTCACCGCCACCCAGACCAAGCCGTGGAAGACGACCGACGCGACCATCGTCCGCCCGCGCGTCAACCGCGGCTACAAGCTGCTCTCGGACGGCGCCTGGCGCGAGACAAAGGCCACCACCACCTTCGACACCTCCGTCCGCACCGGCCGTGCGACGGAGATCGAGGAACTCGGCGACGTCTCCACGGCCGAGGACGACACCTGCACCCGTATGTGGTACGCGGACAACCCCGCGCAGAACATGTACGAGCTGCCGTCGCGCAGCGAGAAGGTGTCCGTCGCCTGCTCGGCCACCCCGGACCGTGCGACCCAGGTCCTCGCGGACGAGCGCACCGCCTACGACGGCGGCGCCTTCGGTGACGCCCCCACCAAGGGCGACCCCACGACGACCGAGCGGATGACGGCCCACGACGGCACCACCGCCACCTACCAGGAAACCGGCACCACCGCCTACGACGCCTTCGGCCGCCCCACCTCCCAGACGGACGCGGGCGGCGCGACGACCACAACCGAGTACATCGACGTCAATGGCCTGATCTCCCAGACCAAGGTCACCAACGCCCTCGGGCACGTCACCACCACGGACTACGCCCCCGCCTGGGGCCAGTCCAGCGGCCAGACCGACCCCAACGGCAAGCGCACCGACCTCGCCTACGACCCGATGGGCCGGCTGGTCTCGGTGTGGATGCCGGACCGGGCCAAGACCCAGAGCCCGAGCATCAAGTACTCCTACGACGTCCGGGCCGACAAGCCCGTCGCGGTGAAGACCGAGAAGCTGGAGATCGGCGGCACCTACGGCGTCGAGTACCAGCTCTACGACGGGTTGCTGCGTCCGCGGCAGAAGCAGACCGAGGGGCCCGACGGCACCCGCATGGTCGCCGACGCCCACTACGACGGCACCGGCAAGGTCTGGAAGACCACCGCCACCTACAACGCCCTCGGCGCCCCGTCCTCGGAGCTGCTGATCGTCGACGACGGTGAGGTCGGCGCCCAGACGCTGTCCGAATACGACGGTCTCGGCCGCCCGACGAAGCAGACGTTTGCCGTGGCCGGAGCGGAGCAGTGGAGCTCCACCACCACCTACGACGGCGAGTACACCCACGTCGACCCGCCCGAGGGCGGCGTCCCCACCACGACCGTCACCAACGCGGCGGGCCAGACCACCGAGATCTGGCACTGGGACGGCGACACCCCGAACCCGGGCGGCGCGGCCGGCCCCGGCAACGGCTACGACCTCACGGCCTACACCTTCACCCCGGCCGGGCGCCTGGAGACGGTCACCGACGCCCAGGGCAACAGCTGGAGCTACGAGTACGACCAGCTCGGCCGCAAGGTGAAGAGCGTTGACCCCGACGCGGGCACGTCCACGATGGTCTACGACGAGCTGGACCAGCTCGTCTCCACCACCGATGCCCGGGGCACCAAGACCTCCACGGTCTACGACAAGCTGGGCCGAGCCCTCTCCACCTGGGAGGGCGACCCCGGCACCGGCACCAAGCTGACCGAGACCCGCTACGACAAGGCGGGCTGGCTCGGCAAGCCGTACGCGTCGCTGCGCTACGTCAACGGCGGCAGCGACTACTTCGCCTCCGTCGTCCAGTCGATGGACGAGTACTACCGGCCGTTGAAGACCGCCTACCAGGTCCCCGACTCCGAGGGCGCCCTGGGCGGCGTCTACACCTTCACCGAGAACTACAACCGCGACGGCACCCTCCAGAGCTCGGGGATGCCCGCCGCAGGCGGCCTGGAAGCGGAGACGCTCACCTACGGGTACGACGAGCTCCAGCGCGCCAGCAGCATGTCGGTGAACAACACCCCCCTGGTCGAGGAGACCAAGTACTCGCCGACCAGCCTGCTCCAGCAGCTCAGCCTCAACATGGCGGGCGACGAGACGCTGTGGCAGACCTTCTCCTACGAGAAGGGCACCGACCGGCTGACCCGTTCGCAGCTCGACCTGGGCTCGCAGGAGCCCCCGGTCCGCTCGGCGGACTACGCCTACGACCAGGTGGGCAACATCCTGTCCATCGCGGACGCCGCGGGTGCCTTCCCCGACGTCCAGTGTTTCGCCTACGACACCGGGCGACGCCTCACCGAGGCGTGGACCCCGTCGGCCGACGCGCAGACGGCGACGGGCTCCGGCACCGTCGGCGGCCAGCTGGGCGGCACCAGCCCGACCGCCTGTGACGCGTCCCCCGGCACCGCCGCCCTCGGCGGCCCGGCGCCCTACTGGACGTCCTACACCGTCGACTCCATCGGCAACCGCACCCAGGAGATCCACCACGACACCGGCCTCGACTCGGCCCAGGACGTCACCCGCACCTACACGTACGGGGAAGGCGACGCCGGTCCGCACGCCGTCACCAAGGTCGTCGAGGACGGCCCCACGGTCGACCAGCAGTTCACCTACGGCTACGACGCGACCGGCAACACCACGCAGCGCGTCATCGGCGGCAACGCCCAGACCCTGGAGTGGAACGCCGAGGGCAAGCTGAGTAAGTCCACCGAGGCGAGCGGCGACGAGGCGACCTACGTCTACAACGCCGGCGGCGACCGCGTCCTGCGGCGCGACGCCACCTCCACCACGGTCTACCTGCCCGGCATGGAGCTGCGGCTGGCCAACGGCTCCACCACGGTCGAGGCCACCCGCTACTACTCCTACGGCGGCCAGACCGTCGCCGTCCGCACGGACGACGGCAAGCTGTCCTTCCTCGCCTCCGACCACCAGGGCACGGCCCAGCTCGCGGTCGACTCCGAGACCGGCCAGGTCGCGCAGCGCCGCTTCAACCCCTACGGCCAGAAGCGGGGTGCCCCCACGGGCACCTGGCCCGGCGAGAAGGGCTACGTCGGCGGCACGATCGACAGCCAGACCGGCCTGACCCACATCGGGGCACGCCAGTACGACGCCGAGCTGGGCAAGTTCATCTCGGTCGACCCGATCATCGACTACACCGACCCGCAACAGGTCAACGGCTACGCCTACGCCAACAACAGCCCGGTCACCAACTCCGACCCGTCGGGGCTGTTGGCCATCATGATCGACCCCAAGTACATAATGAGTAAGTCGACGTGGGGTCAGTCGCGGGAAGAGACAAAGGCTCAGGAAGAGGTTGACCGAGCCCAGAACCAGTACAACGCGGCCCGCCAGCAGACCATCGACGCGGCCAAGGAACTGGTCGAGATCGCCAAGGACATCCTCGGCATCAACGCCGCGATGGACTGCTTCTCCACCGGTGACCTGGCGGCGTGCGGTGAGACCGCGCTCAACATCGCGGGCAGCTTCGTCGGCGGC
Source organism: Streptomyces sp. JJ38 (assembly GCF_019303475.1). Taxonomy (GTDB): domain Bacteria; phylum Actinomycetota; class Actinomycetes; order Streptomycetales; family Streptomycetaceae; genus Streptomyces. The sequence goes on along the minus strand of NZ_JABLSI010000024.1, from coordinate 49,181 downwards.
CTGGCGGGCAAGATCCTCGCCAAATACGGCGCCCCCTGGCAGTGGGCCAAGGGCGCCCGCATGGTCAAGCGCGTCTGGGGCCTGCTCGACGACCTGACGGCCGGCGTCAAGGGGATGTGGAAGCACTCCAAGACGCTCAGCAAGGCCAAGGACAAGCTTGCTGCCGCTCGCAAGAGGGCGAGGGACAACCGGTCCTCCAGAGGTGACGAACCAGAAGGTTCCGACAGTCCGGCGAGCTGCCCCGTCAGTAACAGCTTCGTCCCCGGCACCCGGGTTCTGATGGCCGATGGCTCCACCAAGCCGATTCAGGACGTCGATCTCGGCGACAAGGTCCTCGCCACCGACCCGGAGACGGGCGTAACCGAGGTCGAGACGGTCACCGCCGAGATCACCGGCTCGGGAGCCAAGAACCTCGTCAAGGTCACCATCGACCTCGACGGCGACCAGGGCGAGGAGACGGCCTCCGTCACCGCGACCGACGGTCACCCGTTCTGGGTCCCCGAGCTGGACGAGTGGCTCGACGCCACCGACCTCCAGCGCGGCCAGTGGCTCCAGACCAGCGCGGGCACCTACGTCCAGATCACCGCGGTCCAGCGCTGGACCCAGCAGGCCACGGTCCACAACCTCACCGTCAGCGACCTCCACACGTACTATGCTTTGGCAGGCACTGCCTCGGTCCTCGTTCACAATTGTGGCGACGCCGATGATGATCTGCTGGACTACGCGGACGAAGCGCTGACCAAGATTCCTCCTGAGGAACGCCCCAATGTAGCCACGAAGATTACCTCTGCGGATGGTGAGCATTCCAGGCTCGCCTATGCGGAGGACAGGCGTACCGGTCCGATGACCCCCCAGGTTGCCAGGGCGGTGGTTAATTCCCGGCATCATGGTGGCTGTGGGGAAATCGGCTGCGCTATTCAATTCGAGGAATCCGAAATCCCGTTGGAGGGTGCGATTTTCCAATCTGTTAAAATTGGCGGCGGCGCACGAGGGAATCCATTCTCTGTGATGGAGCACGGTGAATTGTTGGGGCCGTGTCCAGCTTGCCAGAGATTCCTTCCCCTGATTGGTGGACGTGGGTGAACTGGTGTCTTCCTTCAGTCAATCTCGCGCTGCACTGCGAAAACTGAGGGAGGTACGTTCAAGGAAGCCATGTGAAGACGGAAATCCTAAACATTTGGCGGAATGGTGGGAAGAGGCTGCGTGTGCTCTGGATTGGCTGGCTGCAGTACTGACCTACCCGAAGGATCGCCAGAAAGCTCGTGCCGAAGCAGCTTCAGCTCGTACTGAAGCCGCGAGAATTCGGGATGAGCTGATGGGTGAGTCTGAATAATTGACCGCAAGTTAAGTCAGTTATTGCGGCGTCTCGTTTTCGCGCACATGGAAGCCCTGCCGATTCGGTAGGGCTTCCATGTATTCTCCGCAATGGTGCGCGATTCCTGACGCAAATCTCACGGGATCAAATCAGAGATCGTCGAGCGCTACCAAGCCGTCCTGGACGGCACGGGCTACGAGGTGGGCCTTGGTGCGGGCGGGGCGGCCCGCATCGCCGTACTTGACGCGGATGCGGTCCAGGTACGTGTTGACCGTACGTACGGATATGCCGAGGCTGGCCGCCACCTCGGCCTTCGAGTCGGACTGGAACCATTCCAGGAGGACTTCCGCCTCGCGGGGCGCGAGCATCGGTCGCCTTGGGGGGAAGTCGCCGCCGAGTGTGGCGGCAAGAGCCGGTGAGGTGTAGGGGGCGCCCCCGGCCGCCGCGAGGGTGGCAGAGACCAGGTGGCGTTCTCCCTCGGCCTTGGTGAGGAAGGTGAACGCGCCGAGGTCGAGGCTGGTTTGTGCCGCAGTCTGACTGTCCTGCGGGGCGTAAACGACCACTTGGCGCTGCTGAGCGACCAGGGTCTTCAACTCCTCGTAGGCGAAACGCCCTGGGGAGAGGTGGAGGTCGAGTACAACGACGTCTGCCGCGCGGCCCGGCCCCGCCAGGGCCACCGATACGTCGTCGCCCTTGGCGCACACCGTAATCGGCTTCCCGGAGGCCGCGTACCAGGTCTCGATGCCCGCGAGTACCACGGGGTGCGCGTCGACAAGGGCCACCTGCACTGTCTCACCGGGCATCATGACACCCCTTCATCTTGCTGTGAGCCCCACGTTTCGCAGGGGAACCTACCTACTCCCAGCTCTGCGGTGGAGCTGAGGGTGGAGGCGCGAGGTCGGGGGATACCGCGGCCACGTGGATGTGTGTGAGGCGTCTACGCTCCCATTCCCCTGAGCGTCTCGCCGATCTCCTCGTTGGTGAGGTCGGGTAGGTCGAGTTCTGGCAGGCCGGTGTTTCCGACCGGGGTGGTCGGCTGCGGGCGGAAGGCCGCGCCGGTCGCCGGTGCCTGGGGGGTCGGGCTGCCGTGCCGCGTGACGCTGCCGCGTGCCGCGCGGCGGTAGGCGCCGGGGGGTTGGCCGTGCTCGCGCTTGAAGGCCTTGGCGAAGGCGTACTCGGAGCCGTAGCCGATGCGGGCGGCGATGGTGGACAGCGGGGCCGGGGACTCGCGGAGAAGCTGCGCGGCGCGGGTCATGCGCCAGCGCGTCAGGTACGCCATGGGCGGCTCGCCGACGAGGGCGGTGAAGCGGCGGGCGAAGCCGGCGCGGGACAGGCCCACCCGGGCGGCCAGCTCCTCCACGGTCCACGCGGCCGCTGGGTCCGCGTGGAGCGCGGCGAGCGCCGGGGCGATGGCCGCGTCCCGCAGGGCGGCGGTCCAGCCCTCGGCGGACTCGGGCGGCTGGCCCTCGTACCAGGCCCGCAGGATGTACAGGAGCAGCGAGTCGATCAGGGCCGGGACGATCCCGGCCGCCCCGATGCGCGACCGGTCCAGCTCGGCGCGCAGCAGGCCGACGGCGGCGGCGAGGTCGGCGTGGCCGCCGTCCGCGGTGGAGAGGTGGACGAGTTCGGGGAGTTGGCGCACGAGCGGGTGCGGGCGGGCCTGGTCGAGGTGGTAGCTGCCGCACAGCAGGCTGGTGCGCGGGCCCTCGCCGCCGACGGTGACCGTGCCGAGCGGCGAGCCGGGAGTGAACCGGCAGTCCTGTTCGTCCTGGGGCGGGGTACCGGGCTGGTCGGCCAGGATGTGAGCGCGGCCGTCGCGCAGGAAGACGACGTCGCCGGTGTCGAGGCGGATGGCGTCGGAACGGCGTGGGCCGTGCACGGGTACCAGCCAGCAGGCTCCCGACAGGACGACGTGGAATCCCGCGCCGATCACCGGGGGAAGCCGGAGCCCCCAGGGGGCGTGGCCCATCGTCCGGACGGCGGCGGGCGACCCCGTTCGCATCGACCCCAGTGCCTCGGTCAGGATGTCCACCCGTCCGCCCCCTTCGCCCCCGCCGCCCTTCGTCGGCGCAGGCGCCACGATAGGACACGCCTGGCTACGCTCCCGTCATGAAGATCACCTACACGTGGCGCGGCGACTTCGACAACGCCGCCGTCAACGCGCTGCACGCGGCGGGCTTCGGCCACCCCTCCCAAGGCGTCGACTGGCGGGATCGGGTGCACCGTCACAGCCTGGGCTGGGTGTGCGCCCGCCGTGACGGCGAGGACCTCCTCGGTTTCGTGAACGTCGCCTGGGACGGTGGCGCCCACGCGTTCGTGCTGGACACGGTGGTCGCGCAGGGCCACCGCCGCTTGGGGATCGGAGCCGGGCTGGTCGCCGAGGCCGCCCGGCAGGCCCGGGCAGCCGGATGCACGTGGCTGCACGTCGACTTCGAGGAACACCTGACGCCGTTCTACCTCGACGCCTGCGGCTTCCGGCCGACCGCCGCCGGCCTCATCGCCCTCTGACTGGCCTCCGCCGGGCCCGCCAGGGCTCCCTCGGGAGCCGTCACGCCACGGTCAGGACCACCTTGCCGCGGGTGCGGCCGGAGCCGACCAGCTCGTGGGCCCGGGCGGCCTCCTCCAGCGGTACGGTCTCCGAGACGTGGGGGCGGACGAGGCCCTTGTCGATCAGGGCGGCGATCGCCTCCAGGGAGGCGTAGTCCGGCTCGACGCTGATTCCGGCGAACCGGCGCCCCTCGGCCTCGACGCGCGCGGCCAGCTCGGTGTTCCAGTGCTCCATGATGCTGACGAGCGTCCCGCCCGGCCTGAGGACACTCAGCGAGCGCTCGCCCTCGGAGTTGGAGTCGAGGACGGCGTCGAGGCCGGAGACCGCTTCGGTGAAGTCGGTGGTGCGGTAGTCGATGACTTCGTCGGCGCCCAGCTCCCGGACGAAGTCCGCGTTGGCGGCGCTGGTCAGCGCGATGACGTGGGCGCCGTGGGCCTTGGCGATCTGGATGGCGAAGTGGCCGACGCCGCCCGCCGCGCGGTGGATGAGGACGCGCTGCCCCTCGCCCAGGGCCGCCGCGTCGACCAGGCCCTGCCAGGCGGTGAGGGCGGCCAGCGGCACCGAGGCGGCGGCCACGTGGTCGAGCGAGGCGGGCTTGCGGGCGACCTGGCGGGAGGGGACGGCGACGTAGTCGGCGTAGGCGGTGGCGGCACGCGGGAAGAAGGGCATGCCGAACACCTCGTCCCCGGGACGGAACCGGGCACCCGGGCCGACGGCTTCGACCACGCCGGAGATGTCCCAGCCCACGCCGAACGGCGGCTCGCCCAGCAGGGGAAGCACTCCGGCGCGCACGGCCAGGTCGACCGGATTCACCCCGGCGGCGTGGACGCGCACGAGCACCTCGCCGCCCAGCGGGGCGGGCTTGTCGGCCTCGGCGACCTGAAGGACTTCCGGTCCGCCGAAGGACTTCTGCACAACAGCACGCATGACGACGTCTCCTCAGGAGGTCTGACGGGTTGGGTTCCACGGAGTCTCCGGGCCCCACACCGGGGGTCGTTGACGTCTTCGACTCTAGGAAGATCCGTTGAGCGGATGAATATCCATAGACCGCGAGAAGATGTCTCATCGTCTACCTGATGCCCGAGCGGGTGTTGGGGAGCCCCCGGCCCGGCAACTACCCTGTGCCGCCAGTGTGGTTGGCGGCGAGGGGAGGGCTCGTGGCTGCACGGGCGGGGGCAGGGGCGTCCGGGGACGGCGGTCGGGTACCGGGGCCCGGATCCGGGCCGGAACGGAAGACGGGGTGGGCGCGGGCCAAGGAGAACCTCGGCTGTGCCGGGCTGGCCACGCTGATGATCGGGGCGCCGGCGTGCCTCGCGCTCATGGACTGGCGCCCCCTGCTCCTCTTTCCCGTCGTCGTTCTCGGCCAGTGGCTGTTCGAGGTGGTGGGCCCGGTGCTGCGCGGACGGCATGGGCTGAAACGGTCGGCCATGGTCGTCGGGTGGATTCTCGGCACCGTCGCGGCGGCGGCGGTGGTCGGCTTCGGCGTGAACCTGCTGGGGCAGACCGAGCCGGACTGCGTGCCCTCGGAGACGGTGCGGTGCAACGTTCTCATCGACGGTCGGGTCGTCGGCGAGGCCGACGCGTCCGACGCGGACAGCGAGCGCGTGCAGAACGTCTTCATCGCCATCGCCGTCATGACGCTCGGAGGCATCCCGCTCGGCATGCTGCTCTGGAACGGCTATCAGGCGGTGCGGCGCCACCGCCGGGTCTGACCACACGGCGCCTGTCGGTCGTCAACTCGTCCGGCGGAGCCGATGCGGGGTCCGGACCGCCCACGGGGTACGGACCGGAGGGACCCCGGGAGACGAGCGGACGGAGGCCGTGGAATGGCGCGCGAGACGGATGTCGTGGTGCTCGGGATGGGCGTCGGCGGCGAGCACGTCGCCGGGCGGCTGGCCGAGGCGGGGCTGGACGTGGTCGGCGTCGAGGCCGAGCTGGTGGGCGGGGAGTGCCCGTACTGGGCCTGCATCCCCAGCAAGATGATGGTCCGGGGCGCGGACCTGCTGGCGGAGGCGCGGCGGGTGCCCGGGATGGCCGGGCGCTCCAGCGTGGACGCCGACTTCGGACCGGTGGCCGCCCGCATCCGCGAGGAGGCCACCGCGGACTGGGACGACCAGATTGCCGTCGACCGGTTCACCGGCAAGGGCGGCAGCTTTGTCCGGGGGAGGGGACGGCTGGCGGGGCCCGGGCGGGTGGAGGTGAACGGGGAGGAGTTCGCAGTCCGGACCGGGGTGGTCCTCGCCACCGGGAGCCGTCCGCAGCCGCCGCCGATCCCCGGGCTGGACGAGGTGCCGTACTGGACGAACCGGGACGCGGTCGCGGCGGAGGAGGCCCCAGAGTCCCTGATCGTGCTGGGCGGCGGGGCCGTCGGGCTGGAACTGGCGCAGGTGTTCGCCCGCTTCGGCTCCGAGGTCACCGTCGTGGAGGCGATGGACCGGCTCGCGCCCGCCGAGGAGCCCGAGGTCGGTGGGCTGCTCGCCGGGGTGCTGGGCGCCGAGGGCGTGGTGGTCCGCACCGGCGCGAAGGCCACCGGCGTCCGGCACACGGACGACGTGTTCCTCCTCGGCCTGGAGGGCGGGGACGAGGTGTCCGCGCGGCGGCTGCTGGTCGCCACCGGGCGGCGGCCCGTCCTGACCGGGCTGGGCCTGGAGAGCGTGGGCCTCGACCCCGAGGCCCGGGCGCTGGACGTCGACGGGCGGCTGCGCGCGGCGCCGGGCGTCTGGGGCGTGGGCGACGTGACGGCCAAGGGGCTGTTCACCCACGTGGCGATGTACCAGGCCGAGATCGTGGCCCGGGACATCCTCGGTGAACCGGGCCCGGAGGCGGACTACCGTGCGCTGCCCCGGGTCACCTTCACCGACCCGGAGGTCGGCTCGGTCGGACTGACCGAGCAGCGCGCCCGCGACGAGGGGCTGCGGGTACGTACCGGGGTCGCCCAGGTGCCCTCCTCGGCCCGGGGCTGGATCCACAAGGCGGGCAACGAGGGTCTGATCAAGCTGGTGGAGGACGCCGACCGCGGGGTGTTGGTGGGCGCAACCTCCGCCGGGCCCGACGGGGGCGAGGTGCTCTACGGCCTCCAGGTCGCCGTCCAGGCCGAGGTGCCCACCGAGCGGCTGCGGCACATGATCTACGCCTACCCCACCTTCCACCGCGCGGTGGAGGACGCTCTGGCGGACCTCCGCGGCTCCTGAGCGGCCGAGTCGTCGACGGGACGACGGGACGGCCGCCGGCGCCGTGTGCGCCAGACGGCGCAGCACAGCGCCCCCGTGGCTCCTGGCGGACTGCCGCCGTGGGCGGCGAGGGTATGCCGGGGGACGTCGAGCCAGTCGGCCCACGAGGCCCAGGTGCGGTCATCGCGGACGATGGTCTCGCCGACGTCGAGGGCAATGGCACGGAGCACTCGTGCACCCTAACGCCGGGTCCTGGGCAGTCGGGCTCGGCCGAAGCCGTACTCTGACCGCCGCGCGGCGGGGGCGTTCAGCCGCCGCGCCACCAGGGGTCGCGGACGTGGAGGCTTTCCTCGGTGGTGCAGCCGGTGCCGTTGGAGACCTGCTCGGAGTCCAGGTTCCAGCCGACGACGCCGTTGCCCTTGCGGCCCAGCTCGATGAGCCGGTCGCTCTCGGTCCGGGTGCCGTCGGTGACCCGGCACTGGACGATGGTGGTCCATGCCCTGCCGTCGAGGGCCGAGCCGAAGGCCAGCAGGGGCAGCGCGACGAGGGCCAGGGCGAGGACGGCCCGGTGTTCGAGGGCGGCGGTGCGGCGCTGCCAGGTGGGTGGACGGCGGCCGCTGTCGCCGTGTCTGACGCGGTGTCCGAGCAGGACGCCGAGGTTGAGGGCGTAGGCGACGAGCCCGGTGGCCAGGCCCCACCAGGGGCCGAACAGGGACGTGATGACGATCGCGACGGCCGCGGGGCCGAGGACGGTCAGGGTTCTCCGCTGGGCGGCCTGTCCCCGTCCGCCGCTCAGCGGGACCGTGCCGCGGGCCATGAAGAGGACGAACACGAGGCGCGAGAGCACGACGGCGAGCCCGGACGCCAGGAGCGGATCGGTGAGGACCATGCCGATCAGGACGTCGGTCCAGTTGCCGAGCTCCATGCCGGTGAACGCCTCGCGGACCGCGTCGCCGCCGCCGATCGTGTAGGCCACCTTGACGATCGGCACGACGACGACCAGGGACATCAGCACGATGTGCGCGGAGCTGACCCTGTGTCCGTTGTGGCCTGCGGAACGGGGCGTGCCGTGGCCGCCGGTGAGCGTGGCGGGATCGGCCGGCGTCGAGGCGTGTCCCTGGTTCACCGGAACGCCGCTCCGGGCCGGTGGGCGGTGTCGGCGGGGAGGGGAGGTTTGGCCCGCATGCGCTCCTGCCTTCGGGGGAAGCGGTGGCACAGGCGCGTGACCGCCGTGCTCTGCTCGGCATCCTCGGCCGGGGCGGACGCATGGGCCACCCCTGGTGCTCCGGCCGGGCGACCGGACCGGACGCCAGGGGTGCCCCGTGGCCCGCAGGTTCCCCTGGCCGCGGGCCTCACGGTTCACTGCCCGGTGACGGCGGTCCAGGCGGATTCGGTGCGCTCGGTCCCCGTGCCGCACGTGCTGTGGAGCCGGTTGCGGTGGTCGCCCTCGCCGCGTGGCCCGGCGGGAGGCACTGTCGCGGCGGAGTGCTGGGGCCTACGCGTCTCCGGGCAGCAGGGAGAGCCGAGCACGAGTCGCCTCAAGCTCGCTCAGGGCGACCGGTTCGGCCGTCCACGGCCGGTGGAGATGGTCTCCGGCCAGCCGGGGTACCACGTGGAGGTGGAGGTGGAACACGTCCTGCCAGCCGGCTTCCCGGTTGGCCTGGAAGAGCGTGAGTCCGTCCGGCTCCAGCACCTCCCGGATCCGCCGCGCCATGCGGTGAGCCGTGTTCATCACAGCTACCGCGTCCTCCACCGCGACGTCCCAGAGGTCGGTGGCGTGTCGCTTCGGGATCACCAGCGTGTGCCCGTCCATGACCGCGGTGATGTCGAGGAACGCGACGGTCAGCTCGTCTTCGAAGACGATGGGAGCCGGCTGTGTCCGTTCGACGATGGCGCAGAAGACGCATCCGGCGCGCGGCGGCTCGGTCAACGTGCCACCTCCGAGGACAGCTCCGTGAGTTCCCGGGCCGTTCTGGACAGGGGGAAGCGCCTGGAGTTCACCCGGCCGGCAGCCGTCAGATCGTCCAGGAGCGTTCGCGTCCTGTGGAGTTCCTCCAGCCGGGCCGCGAGCCCCGTGAGATCCGCGAAGTCCACCGGGAGCGCCGACTCTCCCAGAACCTCGGCCAGGCCGGGAACCGGTTGGTAGGCGACGGGCAGGCCGCACGCCTGCGCTTCGATCGTCACGAGGCCGAAGGCCTCCAGCTTGAGCGACGGCGCGATCAGGAGGTCGTGACGGCCGAACTCGTGCCAGAGCCGCTCACGTGAGAGCCAGCCGAGGTAGTGGATGTGAGAGAGGTCCGTGCGTTCGGAGAGCTTCGCGTACTCGTGAGGTGGTGCGGCCACGCCGAGTTCGATCCCGTCGAGTCCGGCTACCGCGGAGAGGAGGCCCGCCGTGGCCTTCTCAGCCGTCAGCCGTCCGGCGTACAGGACCCTGAGCGCGTCCGGCCGCCCCCCGGATCGGGCCGGTGGCTGTTCGAGAAGGTGATCGGGTACGCCCCAGGGGATGTGGACGATCCGCTCCGTTGTGACGGGGGCGATCCGGCGCAGCCGGTCCGCCATCGCGGTGGTGGGCACCACGACGGCGTCGGCTGACGCCGCGGTTTCCCGCAGCACGCGGGCCTGGGTCTGGTGTTCGGCGGCGAACAGCAGATCCGTTCCGTGGACGAGCGCGATGGTCGCTGCTCGGGGGAAGGCGCGTGCCAGCGCGGGCGTGGCACCGAACGTCAGATGCTGAAGGTGAAGGACGTCGTAGCCGGTGTCGCCGAACGTTGTGGCGATGGCCGTGCTCAGGGTGTCGACGTACGCGCGGAAGGCAGCGCCGGACAGAGCCTTGCCGTCCACGGAGAGGAGGGACAGACGGCTGTCCGTCCGGACCGCGGTGCCGTCTGCCGGGGCCAGCATGAAGGTGTCGGCCGGGACGAGCGGGCCGGGTTCGAGGTAGAGGTCCCGGAGAAGCTCCACGCTGCCGCCGGGGCTGCCGTACGGAAGGTCGATTCCCGTGAGGATCCTCACGTGAGCTCCTCGTAGAGGCGTGACGTGTCGATACCGTTGCTGTGCATGTACTTCTGCCCCATATGCTGGTAGCTCGCCGCGGTTCCGCGGGTTCTCAGGAAGATGATCTTGCCGAACGTCATTCCTGCGTAGACCCGGACGGGGCGGACCACGCGGATCTCGAGTGTCCATCTGATGGCGTGGCCCACATGTCCCAGGGGAGCCGAGACATGCACCCACACGCCGAGCGACCCCACCGTGTGGTCGCCGTTGAGCATTTGTGCGTAGCGTTCGGAGTGTGTCCGCTCATGCGTGACGCCGAGGTACAGCTTGCCCGGTTCCAGGACCATTCCGGTGGGCGGGATGGAGCGCTGGGTGAACTTCGACGAGCGCGCGGCGTCGAGATCGGTGTCGCAGACCCGTATGGAGTCGCCGAGTCGCCAGTCGTATGCGTTCGGGGAGAGTCTGCGGACTTCGAAGGGGGTGATGGATATGTCGCCGACTTCGATTGCTCTGGCGATTTCCGGCCCGGTGAGGATCATGGGTGCTCCGGCCTGTCTCGCCAGTAGCGGGACTCCTGTGGGCCGACCGCTCCCTGGTATTTCCCAGAGTAGAGTTCGACGTCGCCCAGTGTGTCGAAGAACATGATCTGACCGATCTTCATGCCGGGGTAGACGCGCAACGGCCGAACGGCGGAGAGCATGAGGGTCCACTGACCGTGGAACCCGATGTCTCCGATGGGAGCGGTTATCTCGACGAAGAGACCCAGCCGCCCGACCGAGGAACGCCCGAAGATCAAGGGGACGTAGTGGTCGGAACCCACTTCCTCGACCGTGTGGCCGAGATAGAGTTCGCCGGGCTGGAGAACATAGCCGTCGGCGTCGATCTTGACGGCTTCGGTGGCATTTGGGTGGTACGCGTCGATCACTGGGTCGGAATAGGTTACCAGCGCCTCCCCGAGGCACACGTTGTAACTGTTCGGATTCACCTGATCCGTGTTGAAGGGGGAGATGCGTATGCGTCCGGAGTTCGTTGACTTGATGATTTCAGGGCCTGTGAGGATCACAGGAGAAACCGCCTTCCTGCCCTGGGCGGAACTGTGCGTACATGCCGTTCCACCGCGTCGTCGGTCTTGAGGAGGTCCCAGGCCAGCAGCCCCGCCCCCAGACAGCTCGCCGTGTCGCCCAGAGCTGCCGGGACGATCTCCGGAAGCTGCTGAAAGGTGACACGGCGGGCCAGAGCGGCGTGCAGTGGAGCGAAGAGGGCGTCGCCTGCCGCGGCGAGGCCGCCGCCGATGACCAACGTGTGCGGGTCCAGCAACGTCAGCACGGTGAGGAGCCCGTCAGCGAGCGCGGCCACGGCGTCCTGCCAGACGTGCTGTGCCTTGGGGTCTCCCGCGGCCATCGCCGCAACGCAGTCCGCCGCGTCGGCGCCCGGGGCGCCGCAGGCTTCGGCCCAGGCCCGGCCGACGGCGGCCGCTGACGCGAACTGCTCCAGACAGCCCAACTGGCCGCACGCGCACCGGGGGCCTCCGGGCCGTATGACGACGTGTCCGATCTCGCCGGCGGAACCATGAGCACCCGCCTCGACGTGCCCCGCGATCCCGATGGCGCCCGCGATGCCGGTACCGAGTGCGACGAAGAGGAAACGGTCGACGCCTCTCGCGGCCCCGATCCGGCTCTCAGCGAGCCCCCCGGCGCGCACGTCGTGGTGCAGGGTCACGGGGATGCCGTCGAGCCGCCGCGCGAGGAGCGAGCGTAGCGGGACGTCGCGCCAGCCGAGGTTGGCGGCGTACACCGCGGTGCCGCTGTCCGTGTCGACGATGCCGGGAACCGCGATGCCGGCCGCCGACGCGGGCTCGCCGAAGCGTTGTTCGCCGAGGGCCTGCAGTGCTGCCGCGGAGGAGACGATCGACTCCACGACGGCTTCGGGCCCGCGCTCGCGCCCGGTGGCCCGGGTGACGCTGTGAAGGACCTTCCCGTCGGCCCCCGTCAGCGCGGCCTTGACCCGGGTACCGCCGACGTCCAGGGCAAGGACGTGCGGCGTCGGGTGGATCCTGGTGTCTGACGCCACGGGGACTCCGGTTCTGTCAGGTGACTGTGCTGATGGCTGGCCTGTGCGCGGGGCCGCGGTCCGCGCTGCGCGACGCTGCGTCCGACGAGGCGTCACCCGTGGTGCTCGGAGCTGCCGGTGACGGGGTCGCCGGGCCCGAGCCGGGTCGCGGGCGTCCCCGGGGCGGGATCACGGGCTCTTCGGCTGGAGTTCGGCCTCAGCGGTCTCCGTCTCGCGCATCCGGGCGGCCTCCGCCAGGGCGGCGTTGATCCGCTTGTTGCTGGTCAGGCGGGCTGCGAACAGCGTCATCACCACGAGGACGCCGGAACCGACGAGGAAGGGTGCGCGCAGCCCGGCGACGTGCGCCAGCCACCCGCCGGCCAGTGCGCCGATCGGGCCCGCGCTCATCGCGGTCAGCCGTGTCGCGGCGCCGACACGGCCCATGAGCTCGTCCGGCACGATGGCCTGCCGCACCGACGGCCCGAGCGTCATCGTCGTGGCCATGGCCGCTCCCAGTACCGCGAACCCGGCCCCGGCGAAGTACGGGTTCGCCGACATCCCGATGCCGAACAGCGCCACGGCTTCGACGATCGCGGTCAAGGTGAGCGTCGCACCGGTGCCCAGACGTGCGCTGAGCCATCCGGCAAGGATCGCGCCCGTCAGGCCGCCGACCGCTTCCATGGTGAGGAACACCCCGTAGCCGACCGAGCCCAGCTGTAGCGTCTCGTGGGCGAAGAGCGCCAGCACGGCGCCCACGCCGCAGAACGCGAAGTTGCCGATCGCCGGGCGCAGTGCCAGCCCGAGCAGCAGCCTGTGGTGCAGCAGGTACGAGGCCCCGGTCCATGCCTCCTTGAGCAGCGAGGACTGAGGCTCCGCCTTCTTCTTCGGGCGCACGGGCAGTGACCGGATCAGCAGTGAGCTGACGAGGAAGGACACGGCCTCGGCTACGAACGGTGCGATGCGGCTGAGGGAGAACAGGAGGCTGCCGACAGGCGGTCCGACGAAGCCGTCCAGTGCGCGCTGGGTGCCCTGCAAGCGGGCGTTGGCGCGCTGGAGGGACTCGGGGTCACGGTCCAGGAGCTCCGGGAGGTAGGCGTTCGACGCGGTCTCGAACAGGACGCCACCGACCCCGAGCAGGAAGCCGATCGCGATCAGGACACCGATGTTCAGGAACCCGCCGACGAGGGCGAACAGGGCGAGCACCAGCAGCGCGAAGCGGCACAGATCGGCGATGATCATCGTGCGGCGGCGGTCCCAGCGGTCCACGAGCGCGCCGCCGATCAGACCGAAGAGCAGCCAGGGCAGGAGGGTGACAGCCTCCATGATCCCGAAGATGGTGGGGTCACGCGTCAGGGTGAGCGCGAGCAGGGGCAGCGCCGCGTAGTACACGCCGTCGCCGAGCGAGGACACGGCGGCGGCGGCCCATACACGGTGAAACGCGGCGGGCAACTTGGGCCGGTCGGTGCGCTGCTTGGGCACGGGCTTGCGTTCCGTTCTGAGAGGTGGTCAGGACCGCCGGGTGTCCGAACGCGGCGTCCAAGGGCCCGACGGTCAAAGCCGAACCGGAGACGTCCGGCAGCTGTCCGGTCGTCACGCGGGCACGAACGCGGCACGTGGGGAGCCGGGGGCGGGACGCCGTTCGCCGATGACGCGGACCTGAGGTGAGTCAAGAACGCAGTGGCAGCTTCGGCGGACTCCTATCGGAAGGCGTCGGGGGAGCGCGGGAGACATGGGAGCAATGATCAAGACCCGCTGGCCGGCTGTCAGCCTCACAGGTGTCAGGACGCCACAGGGGGCCTTGACGTGCACCATGAACCGAAGTCGTGCCCACGAGGAGTCACGTGTTCCCACTCAGCAAGCAGCAAGAACTGGTCTGGCTGCACGAGCAGATAGCCCCGGGCAGCCGCGCCTACTACTTCACAGCGGTCGTCGACCTCCGCGGAACCCTCGACGTCGGGTTCCTGCGCGACGCTCTCGTCGAAGCGGTCGGGCACCATGACGCGATGCGGCTCCGCCTGTGTGATGGCCCTGACACGATGCCCGTTCAGGAAGTCGCCCCGGACGTCGCTGTCGAGATCCCCGAACACGACCTCCGGCACGTACCGGACCGCGAAGAACGTCGGCTCGACGCGGTGAGAGTTCACGCGGCCCGGGAGTTCGACCTGGGCACGGCACCGCTGGCACGCTGGGTTCTGCTGCGGCTCGCCGACGACCACTGGCAGCTCGTTCACGCGGAACACCACCTGATCCACGACGGCCGGTCCTTCGGAGGCTTTCTGGACGACGTGTTCAGCAGGTATGCCGCGCGGCTCGACGGCACGACCTATCAGCCTCCGGTGGCTCCCACGTACGAGGAGTATGTGGCCTTCACCCGTTCCCCCGAGTACGTCGCCGATGCGTCCCGTGCCGTGGACTGGTGGGTGGACACCCTCAAGGGAGCGACGTACGGAATCGACTTCCCCGGCCTGGGGTCGAAGCGGGCGGACCGTCGTGACTTCACCGGAGCGCAGTATCGTCAGAAGCTGCCCGCTGAGCTCATGGCGGCCGTGACGTCGACCGCGCGCGGTGGCGGCTACACGGTCTTCCCGGCCCTGCTGGCCGCCTTCGCCGAGACGTGCAGGCGTCACAGCGGCCAGGAGGACCTGGTGATCGGGACCGCGCTGCCCAACCGGCCGCCCCGGTTCGAGCACACGGTCGGCATGCTGGTGAACAGCGTCCCGTTGCGGATGCCGGCCGCCCCCGGAGCCTCCGGCCACCAGAGCGCGTGGGCGGCGATGGCCTCCGTCTACGACGCCATGGACCACCAGTCGGCGCCGGTCCAGGACATGGTGCGGGCGCTCGGGCTCAGCTCCGCTGATCTGGACAACCAGCTGTTCAACGTCATGTTCAGCATGCACGACCGGCCGCTCCCGACGACGGGCCCGTCCGGGCTGGCGGTGGAGGTGCACGGTGGGTTGAACGAGCGCAGCGCCCGCTTTGACATCGATGTCGTGGTCCTCCCGCCCGACGCCGTCTACGGGGGCGCCGGACGCCAGGAGTACACCGTCGTGTGGGACTACTCCACGCAGCGGTTCTCCGAGGACGACATCAGGACGTTGGCCGCACGGTTCGCGTGCCTGCTGCGGAACTACGCGAGCGACCCCGACCAGCCGCTCGGGTCGCTGGAGGGCGTGGACGCGGCGACCTCGCCGACGACGTCCGGCCCTGGCCCGCTCCCGCCCCTCGAACCCCTGGTCGCTGAGTTGCCCACCGACTCCTCGGCTGCCGCCGTGCTCCACGGGGCTGAGGCCCTCACCTACCAGGACCTGGACGAACGGGTCGAGGCACGCATCAGGCAGCTGCACCGCGCCGGGCTCGGCGAGGGCGACGTGCTCGCGCTCCGCATCCCGCGGGGCGTGGAGGCGATCGTGTACCTGCTCGCCTGCCTGCGGAGCGGGATCGTCTTCGCGCCGCTGTCGACCGCGCTGCCGCGGAACCTGTTGAACACGGTCCTCGACCGGCTCAGGCCCGCAGCCGTGGTGACGCAGCCGGAAGACATCGTCGACCTGGCCGACACCGACCGCATGGTGTGTGACATCTCGCAGCCCGACCGGGTGCTGAGGCCTGGGGGCGAGGGGGTGCCGCGGCCGGGGGCGGCGTACGTCATCCACACCTCCGGATCGACCGGTGTGCCCAAGGCGGTCGCCGTACCCTCCGATTCCCTGAGCCGGATCGTCGCCGCGGTGACCGGGAGGTACCGGCTCGACGGCGACGACCACGTCCTCCAGTTCGCCGATCCGGCCTTCGACGTGTTCATCGAGGAGGTACTGCCGACCCTCCGCGTGGGAGCCTCGCTCGTCATCCCGCGTCACGAAGCGCCGACCGGCGAGGAGCTCGCGGCGCTCATGCTGGCTCGGGGGATCAGCGTGCTCAACATCCCGACGAGCTACGCCCTGTCGGTGGCCGACGCGCTGGACGCGCTGCTGGCGGGACGCGATCAGCGGCTGCGCCTCCTCGTCGTGGGGGGCGAACGGTTGTCCGCGGCGGACATGGGGCGCCTTGCCGGACTTCCCGGTGGGCCGCGCGTCCTCAACGCGTACGGCGTCACCGAGGCGGTGATCACCTCAACCTGCTTCGCGTGGGGTGAGGACGCGACCCCGGACGGTTCCGGACCGGACGGGGCCGGTGTGCCGATCGGACGGCCGCTGGACGGGGTGGACGTGTGCGTCGTCGACACCCGCGGCATCGCCCTGCCGCATGGCATGGTCGGCAACATCGCGATCGCCGTCCCGGGCGGGGCCGCGCGGTACGTCGAAGACCCCGAGGCGAACGAGCACCGGTTCACGCGTCTCCCCTCGCGATCCGACCGCCTGTACTACCTCACGGGTGACCGCGGGTTCCAGGATGGCGACGGCATGTTCCACTTCCTCGGGCGGCTGGACCGCCAGGTGAAGGTGAACGGCCACCGCATCGAGCTGGAGGAGATCGAGCTCGCGGTCAAGACCGTGCGGCCGGGGAGCGACTGTGCCGTGACCGTGATGCCCGCAGGCGGGGCCGACATCCTGGTCGGCTTCGTGGCCGGTGGTCAGGACGATGCGGCCGACGGGCTGGAACGTGCCCTGGCCGCCCTTCTCCCGCGCTACGCGGTACCGCGCCGTTGGGTGTCCGTGCCCCTCATCCCCCGGCACGCCGCGACGGGCAAGGTGGACTTCACCGCCCTGACCGTCCCACCGGAGCCGGCCGAGGGGCCGCCGCTCGCGACGGCAGCGGCCGAGTTCCCGTGGTTGCGGGCGTTTCGCGAGGTGCTGGGCCGGGACGACATCACACCTGACTCGGACTTCTTCCGGATGGGCGGGCACTCCCTGCTCGTCTTCCGGCTGCTCTCGCGCTACGAGGAGCTGACCGGCTGGCGGCCGCCGACCAGCCTGGTGTTCGAGTACCCGTCGCCGGGCGGACTACAGGCCGAGACAGCGCGTCTGCGTGAGGCAGCCGCCGTGGAATCGGGACCGGATGAGCACCCCTGACGGCCTGCGGTTGACGGACGGATCCGGAGGAGAGGACACGGTCCCCGGTGGCGATGAGGCGTTTCCTCTCACGGACGCCCAGCTGCGCTTCGCCGTGATCGCGGAGAGCACCGGGCGCCGGGTATGCGTCCCGCTGTTGTTCCGGATGCCGCCGGGTGCGGTGGCCACCGCGGTTCTCCAGGACGTCCTCGACGCCATGGTGACGGGCAACCCCGCCCTGTCCTGCCGCGTGGATCTCGCCCACGGCACCCCGGTCCAGCGGTGGCACGGAGGCGGATGCGGGTTCGAGACGTGCGAAGCTCCGTCCGCCGAGCGAGCGTCCCGGCTCGTAGCCGACGCGGTCGAGGCCTTTGAGGAGTCGACCGAACCGGACCCCATGGCCGCGCGGCTCATCCGCGTCGCCGACGGCGACCTTCTCCTGCTCATGTTCGACCACACGGTGGTGGACGAACAGTCACTGGGGCTGGTGAAACGGCAACTCTCGGATCCACCGCCGAGTACATTCCGCACATCGGACCCTTCGGCCCGCCTACGACGGTACGAGGCCGCCGTACGGGATCGGGTACAGGCCGAGGCCGAGGCGTCACGCGGCGGTGGGCCCGCCTTCTGGAGGGCGCGGCTGGAGGAGGCCGGTGAGCACCTTCCGCGCCGGTCGGAAGCCCAGCTGACGGTCGCGGCCGTGCACACACCCGAGCCGGTCGAGATCCCCGACGATCTCCGGGGCTCGGTCTACCAGCTCGTCCTGGCCGCTCTCCATCGGGCCCTGCGCGATCTCGACGGAGACGGACCCACCGTCGTCGGCTACACCTGGGGACAGCGCAACACCGAGTTCGCCGACGTCGTCGGCTGCTTCATGAACACGGTTCTCTCCGTTGACACGACCGGTGAGTGGAGCACGGTTGGCGCCGGCATCCGCGCGTTCCGCAGGGGCTGGTGGCGGGAAATCGACCACGCGGCCGTCCCCTTCTCCACCGTCGTCGCCTCCGGTGCGACGCTCGCGGGCCGCCCCTGGGGCGGGCACATCGACACCGTGCTCATCTTCGAACACGCCCCCGCGGACCCGGGCTGGACGGTCGCGGGTGTGCCGGCCGAGGAGATCGAACCGGAACACGCGGTGCCCAACGCCCCGGTGGCCGCGGCGGTCGTGGCCAGGGAGGGCGAACTGCGCCTCCGGATCGCCGCCAGCCGTGAGACGCCGGACGACCGCGTGGAGGCACTCGGCAGACGGTGGCGGCACTGGCTGGGCGAGATCCTGTCCTACAGCAGAATCGGAGACACCTGATGGTCGACGTCAGCGGCTCGGTCCGCAGCGCCTGGGAGCGAGCTCTGGAAACCGGGGCGATCGGGGACGATGACGACTTCTTCGTCCTCGGCGGTACGTCGCTCCTGGCGGCTCGCCTGATCGCCGAGCTCAACGAGGAGCTCGGCCTGGCCGTCGGACTCAGGACACTGGTGGATCATCCGACCCGCCGGTCACTGTCCGAGGCCCTCCGCACGGAACTGGCCCGGCTGTCGCAGACCGCCGAGGAGGGCGGGGACCGCAACGCTGAGCAGGCCGAATGCTGAGCGGATCCCTGCGAGACCGCTATGCCCGCGAGCATGCGCCCTTCGCGGAGTCGTTCGCGTCGTTCGTCAGACGAGAGCTGGTTCCCCTGGAGTCGGAGACCTGCGACAGCATGCGGGACGAACCACCGGCCTCGGTCGCGGCGATGGTTCGCCGCAGATCTGCCGAACTGGGATTCTACGCCTGCGATTACCCTGCCGAGTACGGTGGCCAGTCGGCTCCCCTCGCGGCCAAGGCGCTTCTCTACGAGCGGGCCGAAGCCAGTGGCTGCCGTCTGGCGCCGGTCGCGCTGTGCCAGGCGGAAGGACCCAGCGAACTGCTTCTGCACGGTACCGCTGAGCAGAAGGAGCGGTACCTGCGCCCGCTGATCGCAGGCGAGACCACGCGTTGTCTTGCCATGACGGAGCCCGAGGGCGGGTCGAACATGCTGCGCCCCGCGACCAGGGCGCGGCGCCGCGGAGCGGGCGGATGGTCCCTGTCCGGCCGCAAGACCTTCGTGAGTAACGCAGCTGACGCTCGGATCGCGCTGGTCCTGGCCTCCGTGGCGGTCGCCGACGGCGAGGAGCGCACGGGCGTCTTCATCGTGCGGACGGACACGCCCGGCTTCGTCGTGGGACACCGCTACGAGGGCATGGCCGACGGCGCTGTGTACGACGTGATCCTGGACGACGTCCAGCTCGACGAGGGCGCGCTGCTCGGCGGTTCCGACGGATGGGCGGAAGCCGGTTTCCTGACGTCCAGAATGCTGGCCAAGGGGCGGCTCATGGTGGCCGCGACCGCGAACGGGATCGCCCAGCAGGCCCTGGCGGCCGGCCTGGAGTTCGCCAAGACCCGGCAGACGTTCGGGGGAACCATCGGCGCACATCAGCACGTGCAGCAGCACCTCGTCCGCGGGCAGGCGATGCTGGAGGCCGCACGGCTGCTGACGCACTCGGCAACCCAGGCCTTCGACGAGGGGGCCGACGTCGTCGCCGAGGCCGCCCAGGCCAAGTGGATCGCCACGGAGAACGCTGTGCGCACGGTCAACGACGTGTTCCAGGTCCACGGTGGCACGGCCTGGGTCCGGGGCCATCCGCTGGAGTACCTGTACCGGCGGGTCCGTGCCTACACGATCGTGGAGGGGACGACCGAGATCCAGAAGGTCATCGTCGCCAACTCCCTCGGGCTGGGCTGATGGGCGTGTCCGATGTGTGTGACGGCACGACAGGCGTCCGGCACCGATGACCGCACCGGGCCATGTGAGGCGGCCGACCGGGGTGCAGCAGACCAAGGAGGGCACGACAGATGAGAGCCGAGCGGACTTCGGCGGTGTCTTCGGCGATGTCGGGGGCGGACGGACGGACCATGACCGACGTCTTCGACGAGCAGGTCCGTCGCGCACCCGACGCCCCGGCACTGCGCTTCCACGACGGCGAACTCAGCTACGGGGAGCTCGATGAGCAGGCCGATTCCCTCGGCCGGGCGCTCCGGGAGCGGGGCGTCGCGGCGGAAGACGTGGTCGGTCTGGCGATGGCACCCTCGGCGGCGTTGGTCACGGCGATGCTCGGGGTACTCAAGGCCGGCGCTGTGTACCTGCCGCTCGCACTGGACAATCCGCCGGGCAGGAACGCGTTCCTCCTCGAGGATTCCGGTGCGAAGCTCGTCGTCCGGGACGAGGCCGCGCACGAGCTCTTTCCCTCCGCGCTGGAGTTCACCGCGCTGCGCCCGCGGGGTTCGGAGCGCGGTGGCCTGTCCAGGGTGGAGAGCGGGCAACGGGCCGCGTACATCATGTACACCTCCGGTTCGACTGGAGCACCCAAGGGCGTCGTCGTGGCCCACGAGGCGATCCGTCGGCTGGTGAGTGATCAGGACTACTGTCGGATCGGTGCCGGCGACGTCATACCCCTGGCCGCCAACACGGCGTTCGACGCCGCCACGTTCGAGGTGTGGGGCGCGCTGGCCAACGGCGCCTGTCTCGTCGGGATCTCGAAGGACCAGCTCCTCTCGGCCCCGGAGCTCGAGAAGTTCATCGCAGCGGCCTCGGTGACGGTCATGCATGTGCCCATGGCGGTCTTCCATCTCCACGCGAGGCTCAGTCCGGCCGTCTTCAGCGGTGTCGACCAGCTCCTGACCGGAGGCGAGGCGGCCGATCCGGCCCTGGTGCGGCGGGTCCTCGAAGCAGGGGCGCCACGGCGCGTCCTCCACATGTACGGTCCGACGGAGTGCACGACGTTCTCCACGGCACAGGAGATCGACGAGGAGTCGGTCTCCGGTTCCCGAGTCCCTGTCGGACGTCCGGTCGCCGGAGCCGTGGTGCTGATCCTGGACGAGCGGTTCCGCCCGGTGGAGGGCGGCGGTGCCGGGGAGATCTTCATCGGTGGGCCGCGGGTGGCGATCGGCTACCACAACCGCCCCGCTCTCGACCGTGAGCGTTTCGTGGAACTGCCCGGTCGGGCCGGACGGTTCTACCGGACCGGAGACCGGGGCCGCTGGCTCGCCGACGGCACGATCGACTTCCTCGGCCGACTGGACGACCAGGTGAAGCTGCACGGGATGCGGGTGGAACTCGGTGAGGTCGAGACGGTCATCCGCCGGTCCGATGCCGTCGCCGACTGTGCCGTGTTCACCGTGGGGGAGGCGGAGGGGCGGCGGCTGGAGGCCCACGTCGTCTTCCACGGGGCGGAAGCCGACGTGAACGCGCTTCGGCGGGAACTGGAGGAGAAGCTGCCCGGGTACATGCTTCCGCGCGTGATCCGTCCCTGCCCCGAGCTGCCGTTGAACGCCAACGGCAAGGTGGACCGAGCGCGGCTGTCAGCCGGGCATCGTCCCTGAAGGCCAACAGGCCAGCCGCGGAACGTGCTCGGGCCGGGTTTGCCGTGATCAAAGACATGGGTGAGGAACAGACGATGGCTTCGATGCACTCCCTCGACGACTTCGAGCGTGCGGCCGAAGAGCGGATGGCGTCGGACGCCTGGGACTTCGTCTCCGGAGGCAGCGGCCGGGAGCTGACCGTCGCGGCGAACCGGACGGCGCTCGACCGGGTGCGGATCGTGCCGCGTGTCCTGGCCGGTTCGACCGAGCCGGCGATGACGGTCAGTCTGCTCGGCTCGCCCGCGGACTTGCCGCTGGCGACCGCCCCGATGGCGTACCAGCGGTGGTTCCACCCCGACGGCGAACTGGCCGTCGCCCGGGCGGCGGCCGCGCACGGCGTCCCGTTCGTTCTCAGCATGATGGGGTCCAGGACGATCGAGGAGGTGACGGAGACCGGGGCGACGACATGGCTTCAGCTCTACTGGTTGCGCGACCGGGAGGTGACTCTCGACCTGGTGCGGCGGGCCGAGGCCGCCGGCGTGGCTGCTCTGATGCTGACGGTCGACCTGCCGGTCATGGCCCGCCGGCTACGTGATCTGCGCCGTGGTCTGACGGTCCCCGGCCACCTCTCCGCTGTCAACCTCCCGCCCGGGGACCAGGGGAGCGTGCCGGGTGGCGGGCCGCTGCGTGCCGAGTCCGAGACCCTCTTCGACGGCTCCCTGTCGTTCGACGATGTTGCCTGGCTGCGGTCCCGTACGTCTCTCCCCCTGGTGGTGAAGGGGGTGCTGGCCCCGGAAGACGCGGTGCGGGCGGCCGAGGCCGGCGTGGACGCCGTCGTCGTGTCGAACCACGGTGGCCGTCAGCTCGACGGTGCGGTGGCCACGGCGACCGCCCTGCCCGCCGTCCGCCAGGCCCTGGGGGACCGCTGTGCGGTCCTCATGGACGGCGGGATACGGCATGGTGCAGACGTTCTCAAGGCTCTCGCTCTGGGGGCCGACGCGGTGCTCGTGGGCCGACCGGTCCTGTGGGGCCTCGGTGTCGGCGGTGCACCGGGCGTGCGGGAGGTGCTCGGGCTGCTGCGCACAGAACTGGAGGAGACCATGATCCTGGCCGGCTGTAAGGATGTCGGCGCCGCCCGCGGTCTGAAGGTCGTCGCATGACGGCCGGCACGCCCGAGGCCGTCGACCGGCTCGGGCTCCGGCTCGACGCGGAGGACCTGCACGGCTCCCTGCGGGACCCGGTGATGGCGTCCATGGAACTGCTGAACGAGGTGTCGGAACGCTATCCGGAGGCGATCTCCTTCGCTGCCGGGCGTCCGACCGACGCCTTCGTGGAGCCGGAGCAGATCGAGCGCTACCTGGCCGCCTACCGGCGGTTTGCGACAGCGCGGGGCCACGGGAACGGGGCTGAACGGATCCAGCGGACGCTCTTCCAGTACGGACGGACGAAGGGCGTGATCCACGACATCGTCGCCCGGCATCTGGCGGTGGACGAGGAGATCGAGGCCGACCCGGAGGCGATCGTCGTCACCGTCGGCTGCCAGGAGGCGATGCTGCTGGTCATCCGCACTCTGTGCGTCGGCCCGCAGGACGTCATGCTCGCCGCGTCGCCCTACTACGTCGGGTTCGCGGGTGCGGCAGGGCTCCTGGACGTGCCGGTCCTCCCGGTGCGTACCGGCAGTGACGGCATCGACCTGGAGGATCTGCGGCGTCGAATACGGGAAGCGAGATCGCGGGGGCTCCGGCCGCGTGGCTGCTATCTGGTTCCGGACTACTCCAATCCGACGGGTACGCGCCTCGGCCTTGCAACGCGCCATGAGCTGCTCGCTTTGGCGGAGTCGGAGGACATGCTCCTTCTGGAGGACAACCCCTATGGACTGTTCGGCACGGACACCCGGCTGCCGACACTCAAGAGTCTGGACCGGGCCCAGCGCGTCGTGTATTTCGGCTCCTTCGCCAAGACGGTGATGCCCTCGGCACGCGTCGGCTACGTCGTGGCGGACCAGCCGGTCTGGCGCGCGGGCCGGCCCGACGGCCTCCTCGCGGACAGACTGTCCGTCGTCAAGAGCATGGTCAGCGTGAACACGTCCTCCATCACGCAGGCGGTGGTGGCGGGCAAGCTGATCGAGAACGACTTCAGCCTGGCGACCGCGGTCGCGGCGGAGAACCGTCGATACGCCGACAACCGTGAGTGCATGCTTCAGGGGCTGGCGGCGAGGTTCTCCGCCGCCGGACCGGCACCGGTGACGTGGAACATCCCGGCCGGCGGCTTCTTCGCCGTGCTGACGATGCCCTTCACGGTGGACGACGATCTCCTGCGCCGTTCCGCCGCCGAGTTCGGGATCTCCTGGGTGCCGATGCGTCACTTCTACGCCGGGGGCGGAGGGCATCGTCAGATCAGGTTCTCCTGGAGCAGCGTCACGACGGACCAGATCGAAGAGGGGCTGGATCGCTTCGCCGGCCTGGTCCAGGCCCAGGTGGAAGAGCGGTAGCGAGCACCGGCGATCTCGTCGGTTCCGGCTGCGCACGGCGGGCCGGACCCCTGCCCGTCCCCGTGGGACGGGCGCGTTGTGCCGACACGGCAGAGCTCGGACCGTGGCCAACTCAATGAACCTCTCACAGGTGGGTGATGATGACAGCCGAGACTGACGGCACGGACGGCTACACACGTGCGGGCGATGGAATTCCGTTGGTCAGACTCAGTGAAGACTGGGCTCTGTGGCCGGTCGCGATGCTCCGCTCCGCGGGCCTGCCCGTGACCCGGCTCCTGGAGTTCATCAAAGCGGCCGAGGAGGCCGGACGTGACGTGGACAAGCTGTGTGCGCTGCTGGAGGACGTCTCCGCTGACCCCTGGCTCCTAGAGGCGCTGAGCTGGCAGAACCCCACCATCGTCAACTCTTGGCTGCTCAGGTACGGGGTGGAGGGCGTCGGTCCCGCACGGCGCAAACCCGCCCGTTACCGTGACAAGCTGCTCGCTCTCGGCGCGTACGTCCAGCGGTACGCCACGAAGAACGAGACGGTGGGTTTCTACGGGCCTTCCGGCTGGGCGGAGATCGACCCAACCGTGGACACGACCGCCCGGGCCGAGGGAACCGGTACCCGGGTCGGCCACTACGAGGAGTTCGAGCCCTGGGCGATCGCGGCGCTGACCGAGAGCTGGACCGCGGACCCCGAAGTGCGGTGGTACCTGCCGGTCATCGAGAGCGAAGTGGGCGTGCTCGACGGGGACTTCTTTCTCCGACCGCGTCGGCGTCCGCTCCGGTTGACACCGGATCAGAAGAGTGTGCTGGAGGGCCTCGCCACCGGCCCGGACCACGCTACGGAGCTGCTGGAGGTGCTCCGGGAATCATCGGGTGACGGGGAGCCCTGGACGCGTGAGCGTCTCGAGCCGGTGCTGCGGCAGCTCCACAAGGCCGACTGCCTGTGGTGGGGGTTCGAGCTCCCCAACGAGCGTGGTCTTGAGGCCCATGTCATGGCTCAGCTCTCCCGCTTTCCGGAGGGCGAACTCCGTTCGCGGCTCACGGCCAGCTTGCGGAAGCTTCAGCTCCTGCGCGACGAGGTGTCCGTTGTTCTGGGGGACGCTGGAAAGACCATCGAGGCGATGAACCGGCTCGGTGAGGCATTCGAAGAAGCCACCGGCCACGAGCGACGGGTCCTCAAGGAGGTCGACCCGGACAGCAGGACGCTGTTGTACCACGATGTCGCGGTCGACTGGGACGCGGTCGTGGGAGCCCGGGCCGTGGCCGAGCTCAGCGGCCCGCTCGAACTCCTGATGGCGGTCAGCCGGTATGTGACGTGGAAGGTGGCCGAAGAGATCGACGGCCTGGCACGAGAGGCACTCGCCGAGGGCGATCACTCCTTCGAGGCGGTGTTCGACGAGCTGGCCCCCGTTCTCGCCCCGGACGGCAGCAGCGTCCTCTCCCGACGCGTGATGGCTGACGTCCACGCGAAGGTCCAGCGCGTTCTGGAGGAATCGGAGCCGCGGGAGTCCACGGCCGCAGCCGTCACCTACCGGACCCAGGCCCTGCGGGAGCGCTGGCTGGAGGTCTTCGCCACACCTCGGTACGGCTGGTCGGCCGCCCGGCTCCACAGCCCGGACTTCATGCTGGCGAGCGACGGTGAGCGGCACACGTGGGTCCTGGGCGAACTGCACATGGCGGCCAACCCGCTCGACTACCGGTTCTGCCTCGACACCCAACCCAGGCCGGGGAGGATCGAGGAGTTGATCGAAGCATCGACGTCCGAGCGCTACATTCCCGCTTTCCCGGCCTACTGGCCCCGCAAGACCCCCCGGACGGCGCCACCGCCAGCCCATTACATCGCAGACAAGCAGAAGTACTGGACCCTGTGGTCCCGTTCCGTGGTGGCCCACGCGATACCGAAGCTGAGCTGCGTGGGCATGACCGTGGCAGACCGGGACGGCGAGGTGCTCGTCGTCGACGCCACCGGGGAGCCGCTGGCCCGTCTCTGCGACTTCATCGGGGAGTTCCTGTCCCTGGCGTTCGCCAGCACCTTCTCCCTGAGTCCGAAAGGGGAACACCAAAGGCGCCTCAGCCTCGATGACGTCGTCGTACAGCGTCGGACGTGGCAGTTCCCGGTCCGGCAGCTGCCGCCGGCCGCCGGGAAGGGCGCGAGCCTCCGGAAACTGTTCGAGTCGCGGGGGGTTCCCCGCTACACGTTCGTGCGTGTGCCCGGCGAACTCAAGCCGGTCTTCTGCGACGCGCACAGCTCGATGATGGTGGACGGCATCATCCGCCTGCTGCGGAAGGTCTCCGACCCGGACGCCCTGGTCCAGGTGCAGGAGATGATTCCCGATGTCGAACACCTGTGGCTGCGCGGTGCCGACGGCAACCCGGTGACCAGCGAGTTCCGCTTCGTCGTCCAGGACATGCGCGCGAGCGAATGACCCGCGGACGGTTCGGCCTGGAGCAGTGCACTGGCGCCGCTCCAGGCCGGACGGTTCAGGCGGCGTGTTGTCCGCTCCAGGGCGGAAGCAGCGCGAGGTGCTCCTCCCGGACGAGGTCATAGCGCAGAGCGTAGGACACCAGCGCTTCCCGCTTGGAGTGCATGCGACCGCCGTGCGCTGACATCGACCATTCGTCCAGTGCCAGCTTGCTCTCGCGGAGATAGTCTATGTGGTAATTAACGCTACTGCGGTTGATGTTCGCGAACCCGGGGACTGTTTTGAGGCGATCCACCACCTCCCGGACCGAAGGGACGGCGGCCATGGAGGACAGACGAAGCCGCGGTTCACACAACGCCACGAGCACCAGGAAATACTTGCTCTGCTCGTTGAGCCGGCCAACCCCGTCATCCGCCTCCTGCTGGTGTGTCGCGGAATTCAGAAGGGTCGGCGGATTGCCGAATATCTTGAGCTCTGTCATGCCCTGACTGGAAGGGATCAGGACTCTGGACATCTCGAAGGGAATGACGGCACCGATCCGGCGGGGTGCCACTTTGATGAGTTCGGCTCCTCCCTCGAGATTCTCGATGACGAATGTCGTGGTGGTGGTGAAGTTCGACATGGACCAGTGGTCGGACATGACGTCGATCCGGCCGACCGCGTCTGACTCCCTGGTCTGGAGGAGTCCCGTGTTGTCGCTGATCTTGAAGAGCAGGTGCTCGCCAAAAGGAATCTTGAACTGGTTTCCGTGGGTGCGGCCCTCGAAATGATCGGGCCGGGCCTGGGACCAGGCCACGATCACGGTGGAGTCCGGCTCCGGGGGGTGACTCAGGAATCGATCGCCCAGGGCGGCCCCCACCTGCCCGTTTCTCTTCCAGGCTATGACCCTGTCATTAATCTTGTTTGCGATAGCAATATTCACTGTGTAGCCCACCCCCGCTTAGCTGATGGTGCTGAGCCGCACGCTGTGCGCTGGCGGCTCTGAGGCCTGAATCGGCTGTCAAGGTAAACCGGCTCGGGATATGCCTGGCTTACGTGCGGACCCCCGTGTCCGGGTCCAGCCAGTTAAACCAATATCACGACGCGGAAGGTTCCTCACCCCTCGACGTCCGGTGATCCGTGCTGCTCGGGCAGGGTGCGGGCGGTGGCTGCGGCCGGGTCTTTGCGGGCGCCGGGGAGACCGCCGGGGGCTCAGTCGGGCGAACCGCGGGTCCGGCGACGCGTCAGGGCCCTCACAGATGTCAGGGCACTACCTCTGATCTGGCCATGCAAGATGAACCGCAACCGGCGGTACGCATCGAGCCGACGAGGAGAGAGATGCCACGCGCAGTACGTCCGCCTGACCCCGTAGGTCCTGGGGGGCACATCCGAGTGGTCAGCCCAGGAGCACCGACGCTGGCCCACCTCCCGGAACGTGGTGAGCGGGCGGAGGCGGCACTGCGGCACCTCGGCTACCGGGTGAGCTTTTCGAAGCACGCCTTCGGCATGGCGGACGACGGCCTGACCTCCGGGAGCCCGGAGGAGCGCGCCGGCGACCTGCGGGACGCCTTCGCGGACCCGGGCGTGGACGCGCTGCTCATCTCCGACTCAGGTATCGGCAGCCAGGAACTGCTGCCGCTGCTGGACTCCGAGGTGCCGACCGCCGTCCGTAAGCCCCTGATCGGCTTCTGCGACACCCTGTACCTGCACCACTATCTCGCGCTCGTGCACGGCGTGGGCAGCTACTACGGAAGTTCGCTGATCGTCCATCTCGGCGACGTGCCGGGGCCGTTCCCGGAGACGGCAGGCTACCTGAGGCGGGCGCTGGCGGCCGAAGGGCCGCTGGAGTGCCGTCCTGTCGGACGGCGCGCCCGCCCGCTCGCGACGTGGCACGACCCCGCGATCGAAGCCGCTCCCCGTGACCGCGACTACCCGGGAGGGTGGACCTGGGTGAGGGAGGGCTCCGCCGAGGGACCCTTCTACGGCGGCGAGATCAGGTCGCTTCCCAGCGTCGTCGACGAGTTCGGCCTGGACTACGACGGCGCGGTTCTCTTCTGGGATCTGGACTGGGACACCGGGGGCGATCCGCCCATCGGTGACATGCTGACGCGGCTCCACTCCGTCACCGACCTGAACCGGCTGGCCGGCATGGTCGTCGCAGCGAACCCGTACATGGACCCGGAGGACTGGGCGGATCTGGTCGGGACAGTGCTGGCCCGGGTGCTGCCCGGTGCCTCGTATCCGGTGCTCGTCAATGCCGACCTCAGTCACGCGGCGCCCTCGTGGACCGTGCCGTTCGGCGAGCAAGTGACCCTGGACCCGGCCGCGGGCCTGGTCTTCCCCCGAAGCGGAGTGCGGTGATGACGGCCATCTTTACTGCGGAACACGTCGCGGACGTCTTCCGTGAACTGCTCGACCATGATGACGTGCGCGAGGACGACGACTGGTTCGAGATCGGAGGCACCTCGCTGACCGGCCTGACCCTCGTCGCGCGTCTGAACAAGGCCGCCGGTGTCACACTGCGGTTGCGTGACGTGGTGCGCGCGCCGACTCCCGAGGCTCTGGCCGGGGTGATAGAGGAACGTTCGGCGGAGCTTCCCGGGGCACCGAAGTGAGCGATATAGCAGCGAAGTTCAAAGAACGAGCAGCCCGGCACGGCGACGACCTCGCGGTCGTCGCACCGAGCGGATCCCTCACCTACCGTGAGCTCGCCAGCCAGGTGGACCGGCTGGCCGCGCGGTTCACGGAACTGTCCCCGGCGGGATCGCTGGTCGCGCTGGAGGCCTCCAGCAGGCTGGCCGGGCTGCTCGCCGTACTGGCGGCCGGCGCCTCCCGGCGCGCGCTGCTGCCGGTGGATCTCAGCTATCCGGACACCAGACGCGCAGCGGTGCTGCGTGACGCACGTCCCGCGGTCGTCCTGCGGGAGGACGAGGGCCGCGAGCTGGTCGCGACCGAACCAGCGGAGCTGCTGGCCGGACTGCCTCCCAGGACCGGTCTCGACCAGGTGGCCTACGTGATGTACACGTCAGGCTCGACGGGGACGCCCAAGGGCGTGGCGGTCTCGCACCGGGCCCTTGAGGTGCGTATTGACGGGCTGACCCAGCGTCCGGGGCTGGCCGAAGGCGAATCCATGCTGGCGCTCACGGCCCTCTCCTTCGATCCCTCGCTGGCGGAACTCCTCCTCCCGCTCCGAGTGGGCGGCACCGTACTCGCCACCGACCCAGAGGCCCGCAGCGACCCGGACCTCTTCGCCGAAGCCGTCGAGCGTCTTCGGCCCGATGTGGTGCAGGCGACGCCCAGTTTCTGGCGGCTGGTGACGGCCGCCGGGTGGCGCGGGCTGCCCGCGGGCCGGATCTGGTCGGGAGGCGAGGCGATGACCGGCCCCCTCGCGGAGGTACTGCTGTCACGGTCGAAGGAGCTGTGGAACGTGTACGGGCCCACCGAGACCACGATCTGGTCGACGGCCCAGCTCGTCAGCGACTCCTCGGCCGTGGGCCTGGGCGAGGCCGTGCCCGGCACCCGGATACACCTGGAACCCGATCCCCACGTCGACCCCGGTTCCCTGCGTGAAGGGGAGACGGAGGGTGAGGTCCTGTTGTACGGACCGACGCTGGCCGAGGGATACCTCGACCGGGAGAGCCTCACCTCGGCGCACTTCGTCGACCATGTCGTCCTGGGTGAAGTGAGGCGCTGCTACCGCACCGGCGACCGCGTCCGGCGGCTGGCCGACGGCACCCTCGAGTTCCTGGGCCGTGTCGACCAGCAGGTGAAGATCCGCGGCCATCGCGTCGAACTCGGAGACGTGGAAGCCGCCTTCGAAGCGCACCCGAAGGTCCGCGAAGCTGTCGCGGTCGTTCTGGCCGAGGATGAGGCCCGGGGGCTGCCGGCGGAGCTCGCGGTTTCCGTCGTCGCTGGCCCGGACTCCCCGGTAACCGTCCGCGAGCTGCGTGCCTCGGCGGGCGCCCGCCTCCCCCGTGCCCTCGTTCCGACACGCATCAGCGTCGAGGCGCAACTGCCGCGCACGCCTTCGGGCAAGGCCGATCGTGCCGTCCTGGCGGGGCTCTTCAGGCGGCCCCGGTCCGGTCTTACCTCCACCTGAGACCTGTGACGGTGCCCCGGCCCGGGCCGCTCACGGCGCGCGTACGCGGTTCGGTGGCGCCCCCGGACGCGGTGTCCTCCGGTATCGGGACTGAAGCCATGTGCAAACGGAGTTGGTGATGATGCAGCAGAACGACGGACGCGACGGCTCTGATCCGGGAGCCACGGTCCACTCCCTGTTCGAGCGGCATGCCGAGCTGGACCCAGGGAGGACGGCGGTGGTCGCGGCGGGCCGCTCCCTGACCTACGGCGAACTGAACAGCCGCTCGAACCAGGTGGCATGGCGGTTGCGGGAGCTGGGTGTCGGAGCGGACACGATGGTGGGCATCTGCGTCGAACGTTCGCCGGACATGTTCGTCGGGCTGCTCGCCGTGCTCAAGGCGGGTGGTGCCTACGTCCCGCTCGACCCCGGATACCCGGCTGACCGGCTGACGTTCATGCTGCGGGACAGCAGGGTGTCCGTGGTGGTCACCCAGCGCGACCTGGAGTCGGCGCTGCCGGAGCACGACGCCGTCACCGTCCTGCTGGACGATGACTCCGATCCCTTCGGCGGATGCCCGACGGGCAATCCTCCGGCCGTGTGCGGTGCCGGTAATCTCGCCTATGTCCTCTACACCTCCGGCTCCACCGGCAGGCCCAAAGGGGTACTCGTCACTCACGACGGCGTGGTGAATCTGGTCACGGGGCAGGACTACGTGTCCGTCGGGCCGGAGGACCGGGTAGCGGCGCTAGCCACACTGGCCTTCGACGCGTCGACGTTCGAGATCTGGGGGCCCCTGGCGAACGGGGCGACCTGTGTTGTGTACACGTTCGTGGGTGACGACCTCGCCGGCCTGTGCGCGAAAGTGCGGGATGACGGCGTCACGGTGCTGCACCTGACCAGTCCGGTCTTCCGGCAGCTGGCGGCGGAGCACTTCCGGGCCCTCAACGGGGTGCGCACCCTGCTGTTCGGCGGGGACTCCGTGCGGTCGGATCTCGAAACCCTGGCCCGGGAATCGTTCCAAGGGGAGCTGGTGCATCTGTACGGTCCGACGGAGACGACGGGATTCGCCACCTTCCACGTGGCCGGCTCCACGGCCGAGAACGCCGCGGTGATACCGATCGGAAGACCGGTCAACAACGTCGTCGTACGGATTCTCGGGCCGGACGGAAGCGCCGTCGGACCCGGAGAACAGGGTGAGCTGTACATCGGCGGCCGCGGGGTGGCACGGGGCTATCTGAACCAGCCCGGACTGACGGGCGAGCGGTTCGTTTCGCAGACGGACGGCACCGGGGCCATGTGGTACCGGACCGGCGACCTCGTACGCCGTGATGACTTTGGGGTCCTGCACTTCCTGGGGCGTGGAGATCGTCAGGTCAAGGTGCGGGGCTACCGGGTCGAGCCCGGCGCGGTCGAGTCGGTGCTGACCCGACACCCGCAGGTGAGCGACGCGGTGGTCGTGGCTCGTGAGGACGGTGACGGTGATAAGCGGCTAGACGCCTACGTGGTCCCGGCCTCCGGCAGGCGGGCACAGGACGAGGCCGACCGGCAGCGACTCGTGGCCGGGCTGCGCGAGCACATGTCCGGGGTGCTGCCGGAACATCAGCACCCCGCGTCGCTTACCGTCATCCCGGCCGTTCCTCTCACGGCGAACCTCAAACTGGACCAGGAGAGGCTGCCTGAGCCGGTCGCCGACCGCCGACCGTCACTGGGAGCTGTCGTCCGGCCCACCACCCACCTGGAGACGGCGCTCGCAGAGCTGTGGAGTGCCAAGCTCGGTGCGGTCGAGGTCGGCCTGGACGACGACTTCTTCGCACTCGGCGGCGACTCCATATCGGCCGTGCAGCTTGCTGCGGCGACCACGACGACACTCGGCCTGCGCATCACGGTGCGGGACATGTTCAAGTACCCCACGATTCGCCAGCTGTCACGGTTGCTCAGCGAGCACGAAGCCGCGGAGCGCCACGCCGGGGACACAGTGAGGTGTGACGGATGACCGAGGCGGCTGCCACCGCGCCCATGACGAGGGCACAGAAGTTTCAGTGGTACGTGGAGAAGGGGCTTGCCGAGGGAGTGCGGCCACTCCCGGAGCCGATGGACGAGACAGCGGTCCATCGACTGGTGGGGGCGCTGGAGAAACGATTCGAGATCCTGCGCACCTCGATCGACGTGGTGGACGGTGCCCTGTGCCAGAGGCTGCACGACTCGGGATCGCCTCTCTCGACGGTCCAGATGGGCAGCGAGTCGGACCTCCCGCAACACGTGGCCCGGTTCGTCGAGGACTTCAGACAGCATCGTCATGGCCGGGTCGGTGCCCTGCTGGTGCAGTTCCGGGTGCTACGCACGGAAGGGCGTCAGTGGCTGGCGCTCGTCGCCGACAACGTCGCGGTGGACGCAGGATTTCACCGAGTACTGGACGAGGAGACCACCAGGCTCCTTGCCGGAGAGCCGAAATCAGCCGCGGGCTTGCTGGGAGGGGCGGACGGCATTCAGCCGAGCGCTGCCGCCGCGCTGGAGACCGGCCCGGAAGGCGAACGGGAACGCGCCGAGGCGGAGGACTACCTGCGCCGTCACTTCGCGACCGCGCCCCCTCGGCTGCATCCCACACGCCCTTCCAGCGGCAGGAACGAAGGCCGGTACTACCGGAGCACGCTCACCCTGCACGGTGCCGACCATCTCTTCTCCCGCATCCTGTCGAGCACGGGACTGCTGCCCTCCACGGTGGTTCTTGCGGCCTTCTCCCAGCTGATGTGCTGGCGGAGCGGGACAGACGCGCTGTCGGTCAACGTATCGATGGACAACCGGCACCACGGCCAGCTCCGCCGGGTGCTGTGCGCCACCGCGCAGCGCGTCCCGATGGCGTTCCGGCTTCCGGGGGAGTCTCTGCTCACGGCGGCCTCCGAGGTGCAGCGGACGCTCTCCGAGGGATACCCCGTGTGCGGCAGGTACGACCCCTTCGACCTCATCGGTGAGCTGGTGCGGAGCCAGCACCGTCGAGGCCTCTGCCTGAGCAGTGACCTGGCGTTCAACTTCGTTCCTCCGCCCCAGGGCTGGACGGCGCTCGTCGAGTCCGACGAGCGCCGGGACGTTGTGGACGACCGTGGGCTCGCGGCTGAGATCGTTTCCGCGCCGACGAACGAGACCGACTATGAGTACGGGGCCAGTCTGTCGGTCAGGTGGACGGACGGGCGGACAGCACGGCTGTCCGTCCACGGCGACTCCGATGTCCTCGCCCCTGTCCAGTGCGGGGCCCTGCTCCGTGGCCTCGAGTTCATGCTGCGGTGTGTCGGCGCGGACCGGGACTGTGCCGTGAGTGAGGTCGCGCATCACGTCGGAATGCACCGGCGGGAACAGTGTGGCCATGGAGCGTGGTCGAACGGCCGGTGGGTCGACCTCGCAGCGGTCGAGAGGCGGCTGCTGCGGATGCGCGACGTGGAGGCCGCTGAGGTGACGCTCAGTCCGGTCGGTGACACCGGTACGCCAGGCCTCGTCGCACGCGTCATGACGGCCTGCGGGTCCCCGCTGTCCCCGCTCGACCTGCGGGAGGAGTTGCTCCGGGGGGTCGCGGAGGCCGAGATCCTCGTAGTTCCGGAGTGGTACGAGATCGTCAGCGGTGCGGCAGACGGCGAGAAGCAGGCGCATCGCCGCACGAGCGGTGACGGCAGAGACATCGGCCCGCGACCCGCTGTCACCGACGAGGAGAGGGCTGTCCGGTCCGCGCTGGAGGAGGCGCGGCTGGTGTCTGAGCCGGATCTGGACCTCTGCTACGTGCGGGCTGGTGCAAGCCTGGCCCGCTATCCGGAGTTCGCCCGGCGGCTGCGTCAACGGGGATACTCCCCGCCCGGTTTCGCGGTCGTCAGCGGGATGAACACCTTGCGGGAACTGGCGCGAGGGCTGCGGCGTCCCGTCACCCCGGCCTGACAGCCGCCCGAGCCGCACCGCGGCAGGAGCCCGTTCGCACCAGGCGACTGGTTTGACCCTTGGAGTTCACATGCAGGTGACGAAGACCGGAACGGCACTGAGCCAGGACGAGGTGGACACCTTCTGGACAGAGGGGTATCTCGTGGTCCGTGAGGTGCTGACGAGAGCTGAGGCTCGCCACTTCTCTCAACTGGTCATGGACCTTCTGCCACGGGATCTGAGCATCCCGGACCACTGGGAAGCCTTTGACGGCCGGTTCAAGCCCTTCCACACGCCGGGAAACCAGACCTTCGACACGCCCGCGTTCATTCCGCTCTTCCAGAACGAGCGGCTCTACGAGATCGTGGCGCAGCTGCTCCAGTCCCCTCGGCTTCTCGTGCGAGACGGCTCGCTCGCCATCACGCTGCGCAACGACACACCGCACGAGACTGAGCTCAGCCAGGACCTTCACCTCGACCCCGCGGTACCGGAGGACGTGGACGAGTTCCTCCTCACGCCCGAGGAGGTGGAGATCGGCGGTTGCTTCTACTTCACGGACGTCGAGCCCGGCGGTGGCGCCATTCATGTGGTGCCAGGCGGGCACCGCATGGTCGAGGCAGAGGCCACCTCTGTTCCCCGTGGCCGACAACTCCACGACAAGTGGCGCAACATCCCCCACCTCAAGAGCGTCGAGGTGACGGGATCGGCCGGCGACTTCGTGCTGATGCACCATCTCATGCCACACGCCGCGTCGCACAACCGGCGTTCCGCGCCCCGGGTCGCCCAGTTCCTCCGCTATGCGCGCGACGACCAGCCGTACAGCGCCGGCAGCCGGCCTGGTGACCGGCCGTCGGACCGCACGTTCAACGAGCTCCAGCTTGCGGCCATGACGCCGCTCGGCCGGAAGCTGTTCGGGGTCTCCCCCTGGTAACGGCCGACTGCGTCCGCACTGAATCTGCAACGGGTTCGACCCGAAAGGCGGTACCCATCGAATGAAGTCCTTGCAACATGAGGCCCCGACAGATGACTTCACGCTCGACTCCGTGGAGATGTACGTCGATGACCTGACGGCGGGGAAGGCCGTCTGGTGCGATCACTACGGCTTCGCGGAGGTGGCGGTCGGCGGCTCGCCCGAACAGGGATTCCGGTCCGTCATGCTGAGCCAGGGCGCGATGCGGCTGGTGCTGACGGAGGCGACGGACGAGCGCCATCCGGCGGCTTCCTACGTGCTGTCGCACGGCGACGGCGTTGCAGACATCACGCTGCGCACCTCCGACGTGCGGCGGGCTTTCGCACAGGCCGTCGAGCGGGGGTGTCGGCCGGTGACGGAACCCCGGACTCACGAGGGCGAGGACGTGGAGCTGACCGCCACGGTCGCGGGTTTCGGAGACGTCGTACACACGCTCGTGCAGCGGCCGGACTCCGACCGCGGGCTCCCGCCGGGCTTCCGTTGGCTTCCGGGAGCGGCCCCTGCCGCCGGGCGGCGTCGTGAGAAGGGGATGCTCCTGGCGATGGATCACTTCGCGGTGTGCCTGAACATCGGCGAGCTGGACCCGACCGTCGACTTCTACACATCAGTGTTCGGTTTCCGTGAGATCTTCGAGGAACGCATCGTCATCGGGAGTCAGGCGATGCTCTCGAAAGTCGTCCAGAGCCGGGACGGCACGGTCACCTTCACGATGATCCAGCCCGACCCGACGGCTGAGGCGGGCCAGATCGACGAGTTCCTGAAGAACCACGACGGGGCCGGCGTCCAGCACATCGCCTTCGCGGCCGAGGACGTGGTTCAGGCAGTGGAAACGCTGTCCGGCCGGGGGGTGGAGTTCCTGACCACGCCGGGCGCCTACTACCGGAGCCTCGGAGAGCGTGTGACGTTGAGCAAGCACACGCTGGAAGGGCTGCGGGAGCTGAACATCCTCGTCGACGAGGACCACGGGGGGCAGCTCTTCCAGATCTTCACGCGTTCGACGCACGCACGGCGCACCCTCTTCTTCGAGGTCATCGAGCGATGCGGAGCCGAGACGTTCGGCAGCTCCAACATCAGGGCTCTCTACGAGGCCGTGGAAACCGAACGGCTCACGAGAGCCCGTACGGGAGCCGGTCTCGCCTGATGGCCACATCAGGGACACGGCAGAACGCCGCTCTCGGCACCCCGCCAGGAACGCGTCCGACGCGTCGCGGAGCACAGGTCTCGTCTCCGAGGGCCACGGTTTCGGTCTTGACGTTCAACATCCGTCATGGTGAAGGTTCCGATGGTGTGCTCGATCTCGAGCGGATCGCCATGGTGATCGAGTCGGCCAATGCCGACATCGTGGGGCTGCAGGAAGTCGACCGGCACTTCGGTGCGCGCAGCGACTGGCAGGACCAAGCGGCCCGGCTGGCCGAGATCCTGGACCTCGATCTCGCCTACGGCGTCAATGTCGACCTTGTTCCGCCCACCCCGGGCGGGCGGCGTGCCCAGTTCGGTACCGCCCTGCTCTCCCGCCATCCGATCACGTGCTGGGACAACACGCACCTGGTGTGCTCGCCGGGCGAGGAACAGCGGGGCCTGTTGCACGCACAGATCGCCGTCGACGGCGTTGTGCTGCACGTCTACAACACCCACCTGGACGCGTTCTCGGAACCCGATCGAGCCCAGCAGGCGAAGCAGGTCGTGGAGCTGGTCGGTGACACGCGCCCCGCCGTGCTCCTCGGCGATTTCAACGCGGCCCCGCTGACCTCCGAGATCGCCACGCTCAGGGCAGGCTTCACAGACGCCTGGACGGCCTCCGGCAGCGGGGAGATCCCCACGTTTCCAGCCGCCGCGCCGGACGTGTGCATCGATTACGTCTTCGCGGGGCCGGGCGTGGAACCGGTGTGGACCGGCGTCGTCACCCGGGATCTCCTGGCCTCGGACCACGTGCCGGTGCTGAGCAGACTCGCCGTCGTCGCCCCGGTTGGAGAGCAGCCGCTCGCGCGGGGCGCGTAGCCGGGGCCGAGATCGCCAGGAGCCCTCGGGGCGGGCCGGACCCGGCCCGCCCCGAGGCGGGGGTCACGTCACGTTGACCGCGGTCCAGGCGGACTCGACGGCGGCGACCTCGGTGCTGCCCGCGCCGTAGAGCTCGGTGGCGGCGGTCACGGTCGCGTCGCGGGCGTCCGCGTAGTCCGTGCGGGACGTCATCTGCTCGGTCAGGGCCTTGAACCAGATGGTGGCGGCCTTGTCGATGCCGATGCCGGTCACCGTCGAGCCGTCGTAGGTGGGGCTGTCGTAGGTCACGCCGTTGAGGGTCTTCTGCCCGCTGCCCTCGGCGAGCAGGTAGAAGAAGTGGTTGCCGATGCCGGAGGAGTAGTGGACGTCCACACGCTTGGCGTCACGGCTCCAGTAGTCCAGCGAGTTGCCGTCCTTGCTGGGCTGGTCCATGTAGCGCAGGGGCGTGCCGTTGCCGCGGATGTCGATCTTCTCGCCGACCAGGTAGTCGGCGGGGTCGGCGGGGTTGGCGGCGTAGAACTCGACCGCGGCGGCGAAGATGTCGGAGGTGGCCTCGTTGATGCCGCCGGACTCGCCGCGGTAGACGAGGCCCGCCGTGTGCGAGGTGACGCCGTGGGTCATCTCGTGGGCGGCGACGTCCAGCGAGGTGAGCGGCTTCTCGTTGTTCTCGCCGTCGCCGTAGGTCATGCAGAAGCAGGAGTCCTGCCAGAAGGCGTTGACGTAGGCGTCGCCGTAGTGGACGCGGCTGGAGGCGCCGACGCCGTCGCCACGGATGCCGTCCCGGCCGTGGACCAGCTTGAAGTAGTCCCACGTGAGCGCGGCGCCGTAGTGGGCGTCCACGGCGGCGGTCTGGGGGTGTTGCGGGGTGCCGTCGCCCCAGAGGTTGTCGGCGTCGGTGAAGACCTGGTTGCCGTTGTCCGCGTCCTGGGTCTGGTGGCCGCCGCGCACGGTGTCGGTCATGGTGTAGGAGCCTGACGTGCCGTCGGTGTCGACGGGGACCTCACCGACGTACATGCTGTCGCCGCTGCCGGTGCTCTTGTGGACGCCCTGCCACTCGGCGAGCGTCTTGCCGGTGCGGGCGTCGGTGATGACGTGCAGTTCGCTGGGGGCGCCGTCGTCCTGCAGGCCGCCGACGACCGTCTCCCAGGCGAGGACGGCCTTCTTGTCCGTGGCCCAGACGACCTTGCGCGGGGCGACGCTGCCCTCGGCCTGCGGGGTGGCGGGCTTGTGCTCCTCGGCGGCGCGGGTGGAGGGCACCGTGATGCGGGCCGAGACGGCCTTGGTCACGCCCTTCTTCTCGCCGGCCGCGTCGCGGTGCACGATGAGGTCGCCGCCCAGGACGGGCAGGCCCGCGTAAGTGCGGGCGTAGCGGGTGTGGGTGGAGCCGTCGCGGTTCTTCACGACGCTCTTGACCTCGAGCCCCTCCTGCGTGCCGAGGCCGATCTCCTTGGCGGTCTTCGCCCTGGCGGCCGGGGAGTCCGCGGCGCGGACCAGGTCCGTGTAGGCGGAGGCCGACAGAGAGGCGGGCATCGCGCCCTTGTTCAACCCGTTGGGCCCGCCCGGCTCCGCGCCCGCGGTTCCCGCGGTCAGTCCGGCGGCGACGAAGGCCGCGGTGACGGCCAGGGCGGATATCCGGTGCTTCCTGTTGGTGAATGTCACCCGGTGTTCTCCTCCTGCGTGGGGGCCGGAAAGCCGGAGGCACGGGAAGCCGCCGGTTCCAGGCAGAACGGGTTGTGCGCCGCGCCCTCGAACTGTGGTCCGGGGCGCGGGGGAACACTGCCACGCAGTCGTGTTCATGTCATTAGGTCAGCGCGAAGTGACGCGCGTTGACTCCAGGATT
Source organism: Streptomyces sp. JJ38 (assembly GCF_019303475.1). Taxonomy (GTDB): domain Bacteria; phylum Actinomycetota; class Actinomycetes; order Streptomycetales; family Streptomycetaceae; genus Streptomyces. Next base: position 10,081 of record NZ_JABLSI010000024.1, on the reverse strand, counting down.
TGACCGTTCAGTAAAGGAAAGCGTTCGATATGCGGTCCGGAAGGCCGGGTGAGTCAGCTCAACTGCCCTGTCATCGGCATCAGTCGTGAAGATGTGAGTGGAAGTCCGCAAAAGTGACGGTCCGTCGGGCCGCTGCCCGGTCCTCGGACTGATGGGCCCGGCCGGGAGTGCCGGAGCGGGTCGGCGGAGGCGTGGCCGGCGGGATGGCGGTGAGCGCGGCCGGTGCGCTGTCGGCCGGGAGTCCCCGCGCGGTGCGGGCGAGCGCGGCGGGTGCGGTGGTGCCCGTGGATGTGCGTGCTGAGCCGGCGGCCGGGTGGCCGCGGCGGGGTGCCGGATGTGCGGGCGGTCAAGGCGGCGGGCGCGGCGCGGGACGGCGCGCGGCGCGTCGTTCGGCGTTGTGCCGGCGCTGGTCCGGTGGTCGGCGCGGCGGCTGCGCCCGGGGTGGGGAAGGGGCTTGACGGAAACGGGAAAAAGGTGCAGATTGGTTCATAAGCCGGATAGTCGGAGAGCCAGCACCGTCAGCGGAGACGTCCGTCGGCAGGAGACCCTTGGCAGACTCTGGCTAGGCCCTCGGCAGTCCGTGGGCGTCGGAACCTCAGCGACGACTGGGGCGGATGGCGTCAGGGCGGGCTACCGAGGACTGTTTTGTCTGCGGTCCGGGGCGGTCTGGAGCCCCGGGCCTTTCGTGTGTCCCGGGTTCCGTCCCCGCCCGCCTCAGTCCACGCCCGGGGGCAGGGGCACGTCCAACTCGGCCCAGACCACTTTGCCGGTGCCACCGGTGCGGCACGAGCCCCACCGCCGGGTCAGCAGGTTGACGAGCTGGAGGCCGCGCCCGCCCTCGTCACTCCACGACACGTGCTGGATCTGGGGCAGGTCGGGCCCGGTGTCGGAGATCTCCACGGCGAGCCGGCTCGTCCGCAGCAGCCGCATCGTGCCGGGGCCGCCCCCGTACCGCAACGCGTTGCCGACCAGCTCGCTGACCACCAGCTCCATCGTGTCGACCAGGTCGTCCAGCTGCCAGCTCGCCAGCTCATCCCGCACCAGCCGACGGGCCGCGGACGCCGCCGAGCCGTCACCGGGCAGCTCCCACTGCCGCAGCAGGACGTCGGCCCCGTCGTGCCGGGAGGCGGAGACGACGGTGACGGTCTCGTCGAACCGCTGCGTCCCTGTCGGGGCCGCCCGCACGAGCTGGTCGGCGACGAGTTCATGGGCCGCGAGCAGATCGCCGGCCGTCTTCCGCAGCAGGCCCAAGCACTCGTCCAGGTCGTCCTGGCGGGTCTTGATCAGCCCGTCGGTGTACAGGACCAGGCGGTCCCCGTCCTCGACGCGCACCGTCACCGAGTCGTAGGGGATCACCCCGGAGCCCAGGGGGGCACCCACCGGGAGGTCCAGATAGCGGGTGTGCCCGCCCGCCTCCACCATCAGCGGCGGCACCTGCCCGGCCGCGGCCATCGTGTAGCTGCGCTCCACCGGGTCGTAGACGGCGACCAGGCAGGTCGCGACCTGGTCCTCCTCCAGGTCGCGGGCGGCCAGGTCCAGCCGGGCCAACATCCGTCCGGGCTCGATGTCCAGGTTCATCAGAGTGCGGGACACGGCCCGCAGCCGGCCCATGGTGGCCGCCGCGGCCAGGCCGTGGCTCATCACGTCCCCGACGACCAGGGCCGTGCGCCCCCCGGGCAGCCCGATGACGTCGAACCAGTCGCCCCCGACCCCGTGCGGCTCACTCGCGGGCGCGTAGCAGGTGTCCACCAGCAGCCCCGGCGTCTCCGGAGTGGCCCGCGGGAGCAGGCTGCGCTGGAGCGAGACCACAGCCTGCCGCTCGCGGCCGTAGAGCCGGGCGTTGTCCACGGCCACGGCCACCTTCGCGGCCAGTTCCACCGCCAGGGCCATGTCCGTCCGGGTGAAGCCCGGACGGCTGCCCACCCGGATGTAGTCCGCGATGCCGAGGAGCACGCCACGGGCCACCAGCGGAACCGCCAGATAGCTGTGCACGCCCGCGCGCCGCATGGCTCGGGCCGCGCTGCGGGTGGGGGCGATCAGCTCGAACTGGTGCGGGGCGATGCGGCCGACGAGCAGGGGTTCCCGGGTGATCAGGCAGTTCTCCAGGAGCCCGCCGGGGCGGTTCACGGCGATGTCGCCCACCGGGTCCGGCTCCAGCTGACCGAGACCGGGGACCTCCGCTATGGCGATGGCGCGCAGGACGGGCAGCTCCCCGTCGGGCGCCGGCGTGGGGTCCTCGCCGCGCAGGACGGCGTCCAGCAGGTCCACGGCGGCGCCGTCGGCCAGCTCCGGCACGCAGTAGTCGGCCAGCTCCTGACAGGTGCGCTCCAGGTCCAGCGTCGTCCCGATCCTGGTGCCGGCCGCGTTCAGCCAGGCCAGGCGATCGCGGGAGGCCGGCGTCGTGCTCAGGGCGGCGCGCCCCCGGCGCAGGGCCTTCGCGGCGCCACGCGCCGTCGCGGAGAACCTCCGCAAGGCCGCTGGTCTGCGCTCGTGCGCCACCGCACCACCTCCGAGGCGATCATCCGCTGTCCGCAATACGGCGCTACCCAATTCTGCCCCCGGACAGCCGGAACGGCCTCCGGAAGTGCGGGCGGATTTCCTCAGCCGCCCAGGCGCAGCAGCACCACCGCGATGTCGTCCTTGGGGGAGCGGGCGACGGCGGGGGCGACCAGGCGGTCGGCCAGCTCCTCCAGCGGGCCGCGGTGGTGGCGGGACAGCCGCTCGGCCAGGCGTCGCACGCCGGCGCTGTAGTCGATGCCGGGCACCTCGACCAGTCCGTCGGTGTAGAGCAGCAGGGCGTCCCCGGGCGCCAGCTCCGTCTCGGCCACGGGGTACTCGTCGTCGGGGAAGCAGCCGAGCGGCATGCCGCCTCGCACCTCGACCTCCCGCACCGTGCCGTCCGCCCGGACGACCATGGGGTGGGGATGACCGGCCCGCACCAGCCGCAGCCGCCCCGCCGCCGGGTCCACCTCCGCGATGGCGCAGGTCGCGAACAGGTCGGTGTCCAGCTCGCACAGGGTGCGGTTCGCCCCCGCCATCAGCTCGGAGGGGATGTGGTTCTCCGTCGCGCGGGTGCGCATGGCCGTGCGCATCTGCCCCATCACCGCGGCGGCCCTGGCGCTGTGGCCCTGGACGTCGCCGATGATGAGGGCCGCGCGGCCCTCGGGCAGGCGCAGGACGTCGTACCAGTCGCCCCCGACGTCCAGCCCCTGGTCGCCCGGACGGTAGCGCACCGCGACGTCCAGCCCCGGCAGCTCGGGCAGCGCGCCCGGGAGCATCAGCTCCTGCAGTTCGGTGAGGTCCTCCCGGCGGGCGTCGTAGAGCCGGGCGCGGGTCAGCGCCTGGGCCATGATGCCGGCCGCCGCGGTGTAGACCGTCCGGTCGTCCGGGGAGAAGCCGCGGGGGCGGTTGTAGCCGAAGACGCACGTCCCGACGAGACCCTGGGCCGAGATCAGTGGCAGGATCGCCCACGCGTGCGTGGCCCCGCCCCGGGGTGAGGCGAGCGCCGTGTCGGGGAAGCGCTCGCGGTACTCCCGCTGGGACTCGAGGAACAGCGGATTGCCCTCCCAGACCTCGTCGTAGAGCGGATGGCCGCTCATCACCTCACCGAGGGAGCGCAGCCGTTCCTCCTGCTCGCGGTCGTAGCCCCGGGAGCCGGCCAGCCGCATGACGCCGTTCTCCCGCCGCAGGAACACGGCCATCGTCGCGCCGCCGAGCTCCCGCAGGGTCGTCGCCGCCACGGCCGACACCACGTCCTCCGTGGACAGCGCGGCGGCCAGCGAGCGGGTGAGGGCGAGGATGAACTCGCTGCGCGCCCTGCGGGCCGCGGCCCGCTCGTGTTCGTCGGTCCGGTCCTGGACGATGCCGGTCATCCTGAGCGGCCGGCCCTCGCTGTCGTAGACGAGGCGGCTCTCGGCATGGATCCACCGGACGGCGCCGTCGGGGCGGGCGACCCGGTACGTGACCTCGTACCGCCCGGTCTCGTAGCTCTCCTCGACGGCCGCCTCGACCTGGGCCCGGTCGTCGGGGTGGACCAGGGCGTCGAAGGTCTCGATCCGGCCGTCGAACTCCTCGGGCCGCACCCCGAAGAGACGGCAGCTGCGTTCGTCCCAGACGACACGGCCGGAGGTGAAGTCCCAGTCGAACATGCCGAGACCGGCGTTGGACAGCGCCTTCTCCAGCATGGTGGTGCGCTGCTGGCCGACGGCGAGCGCCGGGGGAGGGAGGCGGTGTTCCCCGGAGCGCTCGGTGCTGACGCCGCCGCTGCCGTGGCGCATGCGCTCCCAGCGGTGTGCGCAGGCGTTGGCCAGGGCCATGAGCCGCTGCTCGTTCGCCGAGTCGAGCGCGCTGCCCGTGGGCACCCGCAGGCTCAGGGCGCCCAGGCAGACGCTGTCCAGCAGCAGCGGGACGGAGACGAACTCGGCGTCGGCCCCCATGGGCTGGATTCCGAGGTCGGCGGGGTACACGTCCGGGAGCGGGTGGTCGGCGACGGTCGTGTAGACCGGACGGTTCTCCCGGACGGCGCGTGCGCACGGGATCCAGGAGTCCACGGGCACGACCCGGTAGGCGTCGAGGTAGGCGTCGGGCAGCCCGGCCGCGGCGACGATCGTCAGGGAACCCGCCTGGTCCAGCCAGTGCAGCACTCCGGCGGCATGGCGCCGGTGGGGGGCGACCGCGATGGCCGCCTCCGCGAGCAGGTTGTCCGGGTCGGGGCAGGACAGCAGGCGCACGAGCGCGTCCGCGAACTTTCCGCTCAGGGCTTGTGCCATGTCACGTCCTGACGCCGCCTTCGGCCTGCGGAACCATGATCCGCCAGATCACGGCCGTCCGCACGGCGCCCCGGGGGCCGTCCGCCCCGGCCGGAGCGGTCTCACCGCTGGCCGGGCGCGGGGCGGGACGGTACGTTGGGCCCGTTGATCACACGTGGCGTTGGCCAGGGCGTACAGGAGTTGAACGTGGCAGACGGCGGACCCATAGCCGCAGGCGAGTCGTCCGGTGCGGAGCCGGCACCCGTCATCGACAGCAGCGTCCCGCACTCGGCGCGGATGTGGAACTACTGGCTCGGCGGCAAGGACAACTACGAGGCCGACCGGATCGCCGCGGACCAGTTCGCCGCGGCCTTCCCCGCCATCGCGGCCAACGCGCGCGCGTTCCGCTCCTTCCTCTCCCGGGCCATCCGCCACCTGGCCGGGGAGGCGGGGGTCCGCCAGTTCCTGGACGTCGGCACGGGCCTGCCGACGGTGGACAACACCCACGAGATCGCCCAGCGGGTGGCCCCGGACTCGCGCATCGTCTACGTCGACAACGACCCGCTGGTGCTGGCCCACGCCCGTGCGCTGCTCACCAGCACACCCGAGGGTGCGACGGCCTACCTGGACGCCGACCTCCGCGAGCCCGCCGCCATCCTGGCCAAGGCCCGCGAGACGCTCGACTTCGACCAGCCGATCGCGCTGATCCTCAGCGGCATCCTCGGTCACGTCATCGACGGCGACGAGGCGCGCGGCATCGTCGCCGAGCTGGTGTCGGCGCTGCCGTCGGGCAGCTACCTGGTGGTCTGCGACGGCACGAACACGGACGAGACGCTGAACGCCGCCCAGGCCCAGCACAACGAGGGCGGCCAGGTGCGGTACCAGCTGCGCAGCCCGGAGGAGATCGCCGAGTTCTTCGCCGGCTTCGAGCTCGTCGAGCCGGGGGTCGTCTCCTGCCCGTTGTGGCGCCCGGACCCGGCCCAGATCGGCACGACGGTCGCCGTGGACTCCTACGGCGGAGTAGGCCGCAAGCCCTGACACGTTTGGGCGCGCGGGGTGGGGATGTGCCAGAAGAATCGTTTCCACCTGCGACGCGCCTGACGGCCCGGAAAAATCAGAGCATCCGATGAATCCTCTGGTCGAGTGAAGCAAGAGAACTTCTGCCCGGATCGCGAGTTGACCAGTTTGCTCCGGCAGCGGGGCATTCCAGATTCGGAAGGAAAACTCGTGATCAAGAAGGTGCTCGCTACGGCTGCTGTGGCGGCTTCCGTCGTCGGCGTTACCGGTGTCGCCGCGTCCCCCGCCCTCGCGACCGGGGACGACTGGGGCCACGAGACCGCCAGCGGCAACGGCTCGAAGCAGGTCTACGGCAACACCACCACGGGCGGCTACATGAGCCCGAACATGAGCCTGGTCAACGGCTCGCTCAACAAGCCGTGTGTCGCCGTCCCGGACGTCGACGCCCTCAAGGGCATCGGCCTCGTCGGTGTCAACGTCGAGGACATCCTCACCAGCAAGAACTACCAGACCTGCACCGAGAACTCCACGCAGGTCGACGGCGACGACCCGCTGTCGCACATCCTGTCGGACCTGTCCCTGCTGTCGGAGAACGCTTCTCTGTCCGCCAGGGGCTGAGGTCCCGGACGCCGGGTGGCCGGACGAGATCCGGCCACCCGGAGCCGCAGCACCAGCGGAGGCCGGGGTCTACCTCCTTCTGACCGGTGCTCCGCGACTCTCCTCCGTCAGCCCCCGCCCGTCCCTTCGGGGAACGGGCGGGGGCTCGGTCGTGCCCGCCCGGCCATACGGCATCATCGTGCCCATGGGGATAGCAGCCGGTCTGGACAGTTCGTCCGAGTACACCCGCATCATCGTCTGCGACGCCGACACCGGTGCCGTCATCCGACAGGGGTACGCCCCGCATCCCGCCCCGCCCCCGCAGGACGGCGGGCGCCGCACCGAGATCGACCCGCAGTCCTGGCTGCTGTCCCTGGGTGAGGCGGCGGGCGGCGGCCTGCTGGAGGGCGTCCAGGCCATCGGCGTCTCCGCCCAGCAGCACGGCGCCGTCTTCCTCGACGAGGCCGGGAACGTGGTCCGCCCCGCCCTGATCGGCAACGACCCCGCCGCCCAGACGGTGGCCGCCGACCTGGTCGACGGCCTCGGCGGCCGCGCCGCCTGGGCGCAGGCGGTCGGCCTCGTCCCGCAGTCCGGCACCCCGATCACCAAGCTGCGCCGACTGGCTCGCACCGAGCCCGAGGCCGCGGCCCGCACCGCCGCCGTCCTCCAGCCGCACGACTGGCTCACCTGGCAGCTCCTCGGCCGTCCCGCCCGCCGCACCACGGACCGGGGCGACGCCTCCGGCACCGGCTACTGGTCCGCCGCCACCGGCGCGTGGCGGCCCGACCTCGCCGAGCTGGCCCTCGGCCGGCCCGTGGCCCTGCCCGAGGTGCTCGGGCCCGCCGACGCCGCGGGCCAGACCCCCGAGGGCCTGCTGATCTCCGCCGGCACCGGGGAGACCATGGCCGCGGCCTTCGGTCTCGGTCTCGGCCTCGGGGACGCCGTCGTCTCCCTGGGCGCCTCCGGCTCCGTCTCCGCCATCCACCACGAGCCCCTGGCCGACGGCAGCGGCACCATCACCTCCTACGCCGACGCGACGGGCATGCACCTGCCCGTCGTGCGCACCGTCAACGCCGTGCGGGTGCTGCGCGGCGCCGCCGAACTGCTCGGCTGCGACCTGGAGGGCCTCTCGGCGCTCGCCCTGAAGTCGTCCCCCGGCTCCTACGGCCTCGTCCTGCTCCCGTATCTGGAGGGCGAGCGCACCCCCGAACTCCCGCACACCGCGGGCACGCTGGCGGGACTGCGGCGGGAGTCGATGAAGCCCGAGCACCTGGCCAGGGCCGCCTTCGAGGGCATGCTCTGCGGCCTCGCCGACGCTCTGGACGTCCTGCGCCGACGAGGGGTGGCCGTCCACCGCGTCTTCCTGCTCGGCCAGGCCGCCGAACTGCCCGCCGTGCAGAGCATCGCCCCCGCGCTCTTCGGCGCCCAGGTTGTCGTTCCCGAGCCCGCCGACTACACGACCCTCGGCGCCGCCCGGCAGGCCGCCTGGGCACTCGCCGTCGCGAACGGCCACACCGCGCCGACCGCGCCGCCGCAGTGGCCCGCCCCCGTCGCGACGCTCTGCGACCCCGGTGACGAACTGCCCGTCGGCCAGGCCGTGCGGCAGCAGTACGCCGCCGTGCGGGACGAGACCCACCCCGGTGCCTTCCCCGCCTGACCGCCGGGGCGTGCGGTTTCGCTGGGCCGCACGCCCCGCACGCCCCGCACGCCCCGCACGCCCGCCCGGTCGGCCGGGCGCCGGAGGTCGGCGCGTCAGTCCAGATAGCCGCGCAGCTGCTCGGCGTAGGTGTGGTCGCGCAGCTTCCCGAGCGTCTTCGACTCGATCTGCCGGATGCGCTCCCGGGTGACGCCGAACAGCCGGCCGATCTCCTCCAGCGTGCGCGGGCGCCCGTCGACCAGTCCGTACCGGAGCTGCACGACCCTGCGCTCGCGCTCGCCCAGCGTGGAGAGCACCGCCTCCAGATGCTGGCGCAGCAGCAGGAACGCGGCCGACTCCACCGGGGAGGGGGCGTCGCCGTCCTCGATGAGGTCGCCGAGGTGGACGTCCTCCTCCTCACCGACCGGCGCGTGCAGGGAGATCGGGTCCTGTGCGAGCCGCAGCACCTCGCTCACCCGCTCCTCGGTCAGCCCGAGCAGGGCGGCGACCTCCTGTGGCGTGGGCTCGTAACCCCGCTCCTGGAGGATCGTGCGCTGGGCCCGCACCACGCGGTTGATCAGCTCCACGACGTGCACGGGCACCCGTATCGTCCTCGCCTGGTCGGCCAGGGCCCGGGACATGGCCTGGCGTATCCACCACGTCGCGTACGTGGAGAACTTGAATCCACGCGCGTAGTCGAACTTCTCGACCGCGCGGATCAGCCCGAGGTTGCCCTCCTGTACCAGGTCCAGCATGGTCAGCCCCCGGCCGACGTAGCGCTTGGCGACGGAGACGACCAGCCGCAGGTTCGCCTCGATCAACCGGCGTTTGGCCAGCCGCCCCTGGACGACGAGCCGGTCCAGGTCGAGGGCCAGCTCGGTGTCCAGGGCGGCGGCGTCGGCCAGCTTCTCCTCGGCGAACAGCCCTGCCTCCACCCGCCGGGCCAGCTCCACCTCCTCGGCGGCGGTGAGCAGCGGGATGCGCCCGATCTCGCGCAGGTACTGCCGGAAGAGGTCCGCCGACGGGCCGCCCGGCGTCCCGGACGGTGCCGCCGTGGCCGGCGGCGCGAGCACCATGGGCGGGCCGGGGCTCTCCGCGGGGACCGGCTCCACCAGCTCCAGCGGTGGCCGGGCGCCGGGCCCGGGGACGTGCTCGGCGGGCGCGGGCGGCGTCGCGGGACGGCCGGGGGACACGGCGCGGGCGGCCGCCGCCGGGCGCGCCGAGCCGGTCAGGGTCTGGGTCTGCACGAGGGCGACCTCCAGGAGTGATCGCTGCCAGTTGCGGGAACGGCGTGCGAGACGAGGACGGCAACGGTGGCCCGAACGCCGCCGTCCGTCCCCGGGGAAGAGAGCGCGACCGGTCCGCGGCGTGCGTCGCGCTCGACAACGGGTTGAGACACCGTCAACAGTGTGGAGTACGACACACTGCGCTCAGTAGGGGTCTGCGCACAGTTTTTCTGCTTTCCGCTACGCGACGCGGCAGTAGGACTACAGCGGGGCGACCCCGCCGCACAGGTTGAAGATCAAGCTAGAGGGCCGCCGCGCCCTTGGCGCGCAGTGCCGTCGCGTACTGCTCCAGCACCCACAGCTCCTGCCAGACCGCCGCCGACTCCTCGGCACGGCCCTGCGCGTCCAGCCGCCGGGCGCCGCCCTCCAGCTCCGCCACCCGGGCGCGGACGGCGGCCAGCCGCACCGCCACCAACTGCTCACCCGCGTACGCCTCGTCCGGCGCCCCGTTGCCCGGGTTCCGCGGCGGCTCCACCGTCAGCTCGTTGATCAACTTGCGCACGGTGTCGTCGGGCGCGGCCTCCCGCACCCGGTCCAGATAGCCGTCGTCGGCCGCCTCGGTGCCGCCGGCCGTCTCGATGAGGCCGCGCACGACGGCGTACGGCTCGGCGGTGAACTCGTCGGACCCGTAGGCGTCGAACGCGGGCGCCACCAGGTGCGGATGCTGCAACGCGAGCTTGAGCAGCTCCCGTTCCACCAGCTGCGCGGGGTTGCGCAGATGGAGCGCGGGGCCGCGGGGCCCGGCCGGGCGGCCCGCCGCCGCCGGAGCGGACGGCGGCACCGGCCCGCCGCGCCCC
>NZ_JABLSI010000023.1 GCF_019303475.1 Streptomyces sp. JJ38 | reverse complement strand
CCGGCCGCCGCGCCGCTGCCGCCGGAGCGCCCGGCCCCGGCGGACGCTCCGCCGCCCCGGCCGCCCGCCCGGGAGTGGTCCCCCGACGCCGCCCGGGCCTCGGTGGCCAGCGTGGTCTCCGGCTCCCGCCGCGGGCGGGAGCAGGCGGCCGAGAGCGACCCGTACCCCGGCCGCCGCCCCGACCGCCATGCCGACCCGTACGCCGACCAGCACTCCGGGCCGCGCCCGGACGCCCCGGAGCCGGCCGGGCCGGGCGGCACCGGGGCGCAGGCCACCGCGCCCCGCGACGCAGCAGCGCACGACGCCGCGCCGCACGACACCGGAGCGCCCGGCACACGGGCGCGGGACACCCACCACACCGACCGAGACGAAGGGGGCCCGGCGTGACCGGCACCATCACGAGACTTCCCGACCTGGGCTGGATGCTGCGCCCGCTGACGGAGATCCCCGGCGTGCGGCACGCCGTCGTACTCTCCGAGGACGGCCTGCACCTGGGCCACGCGTCGGCCGAGGGGCTGAGCGGCGCCGTGGTGGAACTCGGCCGCGACGAGGCCGAGTCGCTGGCCGCCGCCTGCGCCGCCATGACGATGACCAGCCGCTCCACCGCGTCCCTCGTCTTCGGCGAGGGCGCCGGCGTCCGGCAGCTCATGCTGGAGTCGGAGCACGGCTTCGTCCTCTTCACGGCCGCCGGGGTCGGCGCTCACCTGGGCGTCGCCACCGACCTGAACGCCGACATCGGGCTCGTCGCCCAGCAGATGCAGGTCCTGGTGGCGAAGATCGGCGCCCACCTGAGCAGCCAACCGCGGGATGTGGTGGGCCCGCCGCGATGACGGGCGCACGGGAGGAGCGGACGACGTCGGCCGTCCGCCCCTACGTCATCACCGGCGGTCGCTCCGGCGCCCCGCGTGCCGAACTGCCGTGGGAGACACTGGTGATGGCGACGCGTCCGGCGGAGGCCGCCACCGCCCCGGGAGGCGTCCGGCTGCAGCCCGAGCACCGGCGCATCCTGGCGGAGTGCCAGGGTCTGCTGTCGGTGGCGGAGGCCGCCGCCCACCTGGGCCAGCCGCCGTCGGTGGTGCAGGTGCTGCTGGCCGATCTCATCGACTGGGGCCTCGTCAAGGCCCGCCCGCCCGTCCCGGTCGCCGAACGCGCCGATGTGACCATGCTCAGAAAGGTCCTCCATGGGCTCGAAAGCCGCCTCTGAACCGCCGGCCGCCCACCGGCCGCCGCCCGCGCACGCGACGGCCGGGCAGGAGCAGCACTACGTGCGCTCCAGCGTGGCCGGTGCCGCGAAGATCCTCGTCGTCGGCCCGCTGGGCGTGGGCAAGACGACGCTGATCGGCACCGTCTCGGAGATCCGACCGCTGTCCACCGAGGCCGTCATGAGCCAGGCCGGGGCGCGGGTCGACCACGGCGGCGAGCGGACGAAGACCACGACGACCGTCGCCCTGGACTTCGGCCGCATCACCATCGACGGCGAACTGGTGCTCTACCTCTTCGGCACCCCCGGCCAGCCGCGCTTCCTGCCCGCCTGGCGGGAGCTGGCCCGTGGCGCGCTCGGCGCCCTCGCCCTCGTCGACACCCGCGACCTGGCGGCGTCCTTCGACGCCCTCGGCCATCTGGAGGACATGGGGCTGCCGTTCGCCGTCGCCGTCAACGCCTTCCCCGACAGCCCGGAGCACGGCGAGCACCGGCTGCGCGAGGCCCTGGACCTGCTGCCCGAGACGCCCCTCGTCGTGTGCGACGCCCGGGAGCACCACTCCTCCGTGCGGGCGCTCATCGCCCTCGTCACCCACCTCATCAACGCCGCGGAGCCGCAATGACGAGTCCCCGTCCCGATCCCCGTCACGACCGGCCGGCCGCGCCCGGCACGGGCCGCTGCCCGGCCACCGCGCTGTACGGGCCGCACCTGGACGGCGACGCGATGCCCGGGCTCTACGAGGAGCTGCGGCTGCGGCACGGTCCGGTCGCCCCGGTGACCCTCGCCCCCGGCATCGACGCCTGGCTGGTGCTCGGCCACCGCGAACTCCTACGCCTCACCCGCGAGGAGCAGGACTTCTCCCACGACCCGCGCCGCTGGACGCTGCTGCGCGAGGGCCGGGTGCCCGCCGACTCGCCGATCCTGCCCATGGTCGGCTGGCGGCCCGCCCTGCTGTTCGCCGACGGCCAGCAGCACCGCCGCATGCGGGCGGCCGTCTCGGACGCCCTGTCCCGCATCAACGGGCACGAACTGCGCCGCACGGTGCGGGCGACGGCCGAGCGGCTCATCTCCACCTTCGCGGAGCGCGGCGAGGCCGACCTCGTCCCGCACTTCGCGCGCAAGCTGCCGATGGAGGTGATCACCCGGCTGCTGGGCCTGGACGAACGCACCGGGCAGCGCCTCGTGCACGCCATCGCCGGAACCGTCGGCGCCAACGCCGACTCGGCCAACGCCAGCCGCCGCATGGGCGAGATCCTCGGGCAGCTCATCGAGGACAAACGGCGCACCCCGGGCAACGACGTGACCTCGGCGCTCCTCGGCCACCCGGCCCGGCTGACCGACGAGGAGGTCCTCCACAACCTCGTGGTGATGTTCGTCGCCGGCAACCAGACCACGGTGAACTGGATCGCCACCACGCTGCGCATCCTGCTCACCGACCCGGCCTTCCGCTCCTCGCTCACCGGCGGTCACCTCACCGTGGACGACGCGCTCGACCTGGTGCTGTGGCGCTTCCCCCCGACACAGAACTTCCCCGCCCGCTACGCCACCCGCGACCTGAGCTTCGGCGGCCAGGACATCCGGGCCGGCGACATGCTGGTCCTCGGCCTCGCGGCGGCCAACGCCGACCCCGCCGTGCTGCCCGGCGACGGCCGCCCGGTCATCGGCAACCGCTCCCACCTCGCCTTCGGCGCCGGGCCGCACGCCTGCCCCGCCCAGGATCCGGCGCGGCTCATCACCCGCACCGCGGTGGACACCGTCCGGCACCGGCTGCCGGACATGGAGTTGTCGGTGTCCGAGCACGAGCTGGCCTGGGTCAAGTCGCCATGGTCCAAGGGGCTGGCCGCGCTCCCGGTCCGATTCGCCGAACCGCAGCTCCCGGCCACGCCGCCCGCCTCCGGCTCCCCGCCGCCCGTCCACCACCCGCCCATGCCACAGCCGGCCCAGCACCAGGGAGAGACCCGATGACCCAGGACCACCCCGCACCGCACCGCCTCGACCCACACGGCGGCTGCCCGCACGCCGCCAACGCCCGGCTGCGCGCCGAGCGGGGCGCCGTCGTCCCCGTGCTGCTGCCCGACGACGTCGAGGGCATGCTGGTGCTGGGCCACGAGGAGCTGAAGGAGTTCCTGGCCCACCCCGACGTGGCCAAGGACGCCCAGCACTTCGCCGCCCTGCAGAAGGGCGAGATCCCCGAGGGCTGGCCGATGCGGACCTTCGCCACCGTGCGGAGCATGACGACGGCCGACGGCGCCGACCACCGAAGACTGCGCTCCCTGGTGAGCCGCGCGTTCACCGCCCGCCGGGTCGAGGCGCTGCGCCCCGGCGTCGAGGAGCTGGCCGCCACCCTGCTGGACCGGCTGGAGCAGGCGGCCCGGGAGAGCACGGACGGCACCGTCGACCTGCGGCGCAACTTCGCCATGCCCCTGCCCATGGGCGTCATCTGCCGGCTGCTCGGGGTGGACGCCGAACAGGGCGAACGGCTGCACGCCCTGTCCAACCGCGTCGTCAGCACCAGCCTGGCCCCGGCCGAGGTGCTCAAGGCCAACCAGGAGACGATCGAGGTCCTCGGCCAGGTCGCCGCCGCCCGCATGGCCGACCCGGGCGACGACCTCACCAGCGCCCTCATCGCCGCCCGTGCGGAGGACGGGGACCGGCTCAGCGAGCAGGAGCTCATCGGCACCCTGCTCCTCCTCGTCATCGCCGGCCACGAGACCACGCTGAACCTCCTCACCAACGCCGTCCGCGCCCTGTCCGCCCACCGCGACCAGCTCGACCTGGTGCAGGCCGGGAAGGCGAGCTGGGCGGACGTCGTCGAGGAGACGATGCGCTGGGACAGCCCGGTGAGCTACTTCCCCTTCCGCTACCCCACCCGCGACCTCACCGTGGACGGCACCGTGATCCCCCAGGGCACCCCCGTCCTGGCCGGGTACTCGGGCGCCGGCCGCGACCCGCGGGCCCACGGCGACGACGCCGACGTGTTCGACGTCACGCGCGCCCAGAACCGGCACCTGTCCTTCGGCCACGGCGCCCACTTCTGCATCGGCGCGCCGCTTGCCCGAATGGAGGCGGCGATCGCGCTGGAGGCGCTGTTCACACGCTTCCCGCAGCTCACGGTGGCCGTGGACGAGGACGAGCTGCCCCGGCGCGGCAGCTTCGTCGGCAACAGCGTCCCCGTCCTCCCGGTGCGGCTCACACCGTCCTCGTGAGCCGGTTGAGGTCGGCGTTGCCCACGGGAAACAACCGGGAACCCACCGGGTAACAGCGGCGACGCACGCTGTGGGGCATGACCTCGAAACAGCGTGTGGTGGTGATCGGCGGCGGCATGGCCGGGGCCCGGCTCGTGCAGCAGCTCGGCCGGTCCGCCGACGCCCTCGGGCGGCCCCGGCACTCCGTCACCGTCATCGGCGAGGAGCGGCACCCGCCCTACAACCGGGTGCTGCTCGCCGAAGTGCTGGCCGGGCAGTACACCCCCGAGGTGATCGCCCTGCCCGCCCCCGGCCCCGAGGTGCGGCGGCTCGCCGGGGTGCGCGCGGTGCGCGTCGACCGCGCCGAGCGGCGGGTGGTCTGTGACGACGGCTCGGTGGCCGAATACGACGCGCTGGTGCTGGCCACCGGGTCCAACCCGGTGCTGCCGCCCATCCGCGGCCTGTTCGACGACAGCCCGGCCGGCGGCCCCGACGACGGGCTGCCCGACGGCGTCCACCCCTTCCGCACGCTGGACGACTGCGCGGCCCTCGCCGCCGCGGCCGGGCCCGCCACCCGGGCCGTCGTCATCGGCGGCGGGCTGCTCGGCGTCTCCGCCGCCCGGGCTCTGGCCGCCCGCGGCGTGTCCACCGTCCTCGCCCACCAGGGCGAGCACCTCATGGAGCGGCAGCTCGACGCGGGCGCCTCCACCCTCCTGCGCACCCACCTGACCGGCCTCGGCGTCGAGGTACACACGGAGTGCCGGGTGCGCGGCCTCGGCACAGGGCGGGACGAGCGCACCGGACGCCGCGCCGTCCGCTCGGTGACCCTGGCCGACGGCTACGCCCTCGGCGCCGACCTCGTCGTCCTGGCCTGCGGGGTGCGTCCGCGCACCGGGCTGGCGCAGGCCGCCGGGCTCACCGTCGCGCGCGGCGTCGTCGTCGACGACGAGCTGCGCACCGACGACCCCCGGATCTTCGCCATCGGCGACTGCGCCGAACACCGCGGCACCGTGTACGGGCTGGCCGGCCCCGCCCAGGAGCAGGCCGACGCCCTCGCCGCCGTGCTCGACGCGGCCCCGCTCGACGCGGCCGTACCCGAGACCGCCGGAGCCCCCCGAACCGGGCGTCGCTACACCGGCACCCGCGCGCTGACCCGCCTCACCCTGACCGGCCCCGGTCCGCTGGACCTGGCCGCCTTCGGCGAGACCGAGCCGCAGCCCGACGACGACGTCGTGCACCTGGCCGACGCCACCCGCGGCGCCTACCGCAAGGTCGTCGTCCGCGGTGACCGGCTGGTCGGCGGCATCCTCCTGGGCGACCTCGACACCGTCGGCGCCCTCGCCAGGACCTGGGAAGGGGACGAACCCCTGCCTTCCGCACCACTGCTCCACCTGCTCACGAACGATGGAGGCCTGTGACCATGCCCGAGCCGCGACAGAAGCCGACGATCGTCCTGATCGGCCACGGAATGGTCGGGCAGCGCTTCCTCGAAGCCCTGGCCGACCAGGGCGTCACCGAGCGCTCCCGAGTCGTCGTCCTGTGCGAGGAGCCGCGCCCCGCCTACGACCGGGTCCAGCTCACCTCCTACTTCTCCGGCGTGACGCCCGAGCAGCTCTCCATGACGGACGAGGCGTTCATCGCCGAGCACGGCATCGAGCTGTACGTGGGCGACCCGGCCGAGAGCGTGGACCGCGCCTCCCGCACCGTCACCGCCCGCTCCGGGCAGACGTTCACCTACGACACACTGGTGCTGGCCACCGGCTCCTACCCGTTCGTGCCGCCGGTGCCGGGCAAGGACAGCGACGGCTGCTTCGTCTACCGCACCATCGAGGACCTGCTCGCCATCGAGGAGTACGCGAAGGGCGCCTCCTCCGGCGTGGTCGTCGGCGGCGGTCTGCTCGGGCTGGAGGCCGCGGGCGCCCTCAAGGGCCTCGGGGTGGACGCGCACATCGTCGAGTTCAACGACCGGCTCATGGCCATCCAGGTCGACGCCGGCGGCGGTGCCGCGCTGCGCCGCAAGATCGAGGACATGGGTCTGAGCGTCCACACCGGCGTCGGCGGCAAGGAGATCACCGCGGGCCCGGACGGCCGCGTGACCGGCATGGTCCTCTCGGACGGCTCGACCATCGAGACCGACATGGTCATCTTCTCCGCCGGGGTCCGCCCCCGCGACCAGCTCGCCCGCGCGTGCGGCCTGGACGTCGGCGAGCGCGGCGGCATCGTCGTCGACGAGCGGTGCCGCACCAGCGACCCGGCCGTCTACGCCGTCGGCGAGTGCGCCAAGGCGGTGGACGGCATGGTCTACGGACTGGTCGCGCCCGGCTACGAGATGGCCGAGACGGCCGCCGCCGCCATCGCGGGCACGGTGGACGCCGAGGGCTTCACCGGCGCCGACACCTCCACCAAGCTCAAGCTGCTCGGCGTCGACGTCGCCTCCTTCGGCGACGCGCACGGCACGGCCGAGGGCTGCCTCGACGTCGTCTACGCCGACTCCCGCGCCGGCGTCTACAAGAAGCTCGTCATGGCGAAGGACGGCACCCTGCTCGGCGGTGTGCTCGTCGGGGACGCCGAGGCCTACGGGTTGCTGCGCCCGCTCACCGGCAGCGTGCCCCCCGCCGACCCCGAGTCGCTCGTCCTCCCGGCCGGAGTCGGCGCCCCCGCCCAGCTCGGCCCCTCCGCGCTGCCGGACGAGGCCGTGGTGTGCAGCTGCCACAACGTCACCAAGGGCACGATCCGCGGCGCCGTCACCGAGCACAACTGCGCCACGGTGCCGGAGGTCAAGAAGTGCACCAAGGCCGGCACCGGCTGCGGAAGCTGCGTCAAGGTGCTCGGCCAGCTCCTGGGCGACGAACTGGCCGCCCAGGGCATCGAGGTGGACCCGGGCCTGTGCGGCTGCTTCGGCCAGACCCGCCAGGAGCTGTACGAGATCGTCCTCGCCCTGCGGCTGTCCTCCTTCCAGCAGCTCCTGGACGGCCACGGGCGCCCGGAGGCGCGCGGCGGCGAGGGCTGCGAGATCTGCAAGCCGGCCGTCGCCTCGATCATCGCCTCCCTCGCCCCCGTCATCGGCGCGGACGGCTACGTCCTCGACGGCGAGCAGGCCGCCCTCCAGGACACCAACGACCACCACCTCGCCAACCTCCAGCGCAACGGCTCCTACTCGATCGTGCCCCGCATCCCCGGCGGCGAGATCACCCCGGAGAAGCTGATCGTGATCGGCGAGGTCGCCAAGGAGTTCGGCCTCTACACCAAGATCACCGGTGGCCAGCGGATCGACCTCTTCGGTGCCCGGGTGGACCAGCTCCCCGTCATCTGGGCCCGGCTGGTGGACGCCGGCTTCGAGTCCGGGCACGCCTACGGCAAGGCCCTGCGCACCGTGAAGTCCTGCGTCGGCCAGACCTGGTGCCGCTACGGCGTGCAGGACTCCGTGAAGATGGCCATCGACCTGGAGCTGCGCTACCGGGGCCTGCGCGCCCCGCACAAGCTCAAGTCCGCCGTCTCCGGCTGCCAGCGCGAGTGCGCCGAGGCCCAGAGCAAGGACTTCGGCGTCATCGCCACCGCCAACGGCTGGAACCTCTATGTCGGGGGCAACGGCGGCGCCACGCCCCGCCACGGCGACCTGCTCGCCCAGGACCTCTCCGACGCCGAACTCGTCCGGCTCATCGACCGGTTCCTCATGTTCTACATCCGCACCGCCGACCGGCTGGAGCGCACCTCGGTCTGGCTGGAGCGCATCGAGGGCGGGCTCGACCATGTCCGGGACGTCGTCGTGCACGACTCCCTGGGCATCTGCGACGAGCTGGAGGCCATGATGGCCGAGCACGTCGCCGGCTACCGCGACGAGTGGGCCGAGACCCTGGACGACCCCGAGCGGCTGCGGCGCTTCGTCTCCTTCGTCAACGCCCCTGACGCGCCCGACCCCTCCGTGCGGTTCGTGCCCGAGCGCGACCAGACCAAGCCCGACCTGGAGATCCTGGCCGGACCCGACCTCCCCGTCCGCACCCTCGAAGGAGCGCAGAGCTGATGACCGACGTCCTGATCCCGGAAGGCCAGGAAGGCGCTGCCGCCGACACCACGACCGTCGCGCGCGTCGAGGTGCGCACCGCCGACGGCTGGGCCGCGGTGTGCGACAGGGAGCACCTCGTCACCGGCCGCGGCGTCGCCGCCCTGCTGCCCGACGGCAGCCAGATCGCCCTGTTCCTCGACCGCTCCGGCACCGTCCACGCCATCGGCAACCGCGACCCGTTCACCGGCGCCTACGTCCTCTCCCGCGGACTGCTCGGCTCCGTCGACGGAAAGCCCTTCGTGGCCTCCCCGCTGCTCAAGCAGCGCTTCGACCTCGCGACCGGGCGCTGCCTGGACGACGAGACGGTCACCGTCCCGGCGTACGCCACCCGGCTGCGCTGACCCCATGCCCGGCGCCGCCCTGCCCTGTCCATATCCGGCGGCGCCGCACCTCTCCGGGCTCCCGCCCGGCCGCTCACGGCCCGGCGGGAGCCCGGCACCATGCCCGACGGAGAACCGGGCATCGGTTCGCCCCACACCGTTGGTCTGCTCGGGTCGCGGGTCGATGTCGCCGCTCTCCACGGTGCGGGCGGCGCTCGCGCCGAGCGTCGCGGCCAGAACGGGGCCGGCCGAAGCCGTGCGTCGCCAGGGCGTGGGAGGCGTGGTCGCTCCGGGAGGTGGACGAAGCGGGGCGCGGGCGGGGGGCGGGGCCAACCGGGCTTACGTCCGGTGTTGGCTTGTCAACGCGACTTTGGACCAACGACGTTGCAACGCATCGCCAGTACGGCCGCGACCGCTTCGAGCCAACGGGCCAGCGTTTCGGCAGCCTTCACATCCTCGGCGCCGGTGACCGAGGAGGCCGTGGCCAGCCACTCCCCGGCAAGCCCGGTCCGCTCCGGCCCCGGAAGGGGCTCCGCCAGCTCGGCGGCGTACCGGATGCCTCCGCGCCGGACCACCTCCGCCAAGTACGCCAGCGACCGGGGCAGAACGTCCAGCTCCTCCGCGCGCAGGGCCGCGGCAACGACCCCGTCGCCGAACAGCACGCCACGCGGAGCGCCCTGCCGGGTCAGGCCGTAGCGGAGCATGAGATCGACATCGAGCCCGCGGAGCTCCTCGTCGGTCATCCCCGCTCCGCCGTCCTGGGCGCTCATGCCACCACCCCTATTCCCGCACCGTGATGTCGAAGGTCACTTCTTCGATGTCGTCCGGGCCGTCGGTCTCCTCGTACTTCGTCCCGCACCCGGAGCAGTGACGTAGCGCAAACCGCGTCTGGCCAGCGGACTCGGCCCGGAACGTGTAGTAGTGCGTACCGCCGGCCCCCACGAGGTCCGTGTTGTCTCCCTCGTACCGGTCGTCCGTCAGGGTGACCACCACGGGGTCCGGTCCGGGCTCGAGGATCGCCCAGAGGAACGGGGTGGTCCGGTTCTCCTTCAGCGCGATCGTGAAGCTCTCCCCGGCGGCGACCTCCACCCTGGTCCGCCCGGGACCGTAGGTCTCGACGGGTCGCGGCTCGGCGGAGGTCTCGACGGGTCGCGGCCCCGCGCTGTCTTCCTCGGCAGCGCAGGCGGTCGTCAGGAGCGTTACGGCCAGGGCGGCACAGGCGAGGACACTGTGTCGGTTGAAAGTCATGGTCAATCCGGTATGTGCGCGTAGTACGGCTCGGGCAGTCTGCCCCGGGTGGCACCGGGAATCTCTCCGTTGACGAAGTCCTCCTCGCTGACCCAGGTCGTGTAGCCCCAGGGGTTGTAGATCTGGAGCTGGCCACCCTCCTGCCCGATGATCATCATCTGGTGCGCTCCGTCCTCGCTCTTGACACCAAACGGCACCGGCTGACCGGCGTTGACGGCGTCTCGGATCTCCGGGAGAGCGCTGTCGCGATCCCCGGGGTCGGCAAACCGGACCAGCTCGTACTCCTGCCCGGTGTGCGGCGAAATCTCACGCTCGGCGGCCTTGCCTGCGTTCTCCACCGACATCCCCTCATCGGGGCCCGAGCCGCCTTCCCGGTGCATCTCGGCCTGTTCCTCGTGGAGGCGCTCGATGAACGCCTCGGGGTTGTCGAAATCGGGATCGCCGGGGCGGCCACCCGTGGTGAGTTCCAGCGCATAGAGAGGGTCCACCATGGCGCGAGCCGTGATGGTCGAGGAGACGACGCAGGTCGGCCCCTCCTGCACCCACTCCTCGGTGCCGAAGAGCACGTCGTTCTCACCGCCGTCCGTCCTGGTGTCCCCCTGCCCGTTGATCACTGGTGAGAGGTGCTCCTGTAGCCACGCGGGATCGTCGCCGTAGGGGTGGACCATGTCGCTGAACTCCTGGATCTCCGACACCCCGTACCCGGCGGCGAGCGCCTTCATGAGGTAGGCCCGCTCCTCCGGCGACTTCGCCCGGTCCAGCAGGCCGTCGTAGGTCTGTCGGTCCCTCGCGCTCAGCTCGTCGAGGAACACGCCGGCACGCTGCAGGTCACCGGTGGTCAGGATCTCGTTCTGGTCCCGTTCCCCGCCTGCGGCGGCGGCATCCGACAGGACGATCCTGTCGGCGTCCGTCAGGTGCTCCGAGTCCAGTTGGCCCGCTCGGGCCTCGGACTTCAGCTTGTCCAGTTCGCGCGCGGCCCGCTCACCCGCAGCCTCGGCCTGGTCCACGCCGGCGCGGATGTACCGGAGAGCGTCTCGCGCGGCCCTTCGCGCCCGCTCGGCCTGGTCGGCGGGCATCAACCCGAACAGCTGGGACTCGTCCTCGATGATGCTCCGCGCCACTCCAAGGGCATCCCGGCCGAACCGATCCTGCCGCTGCGCCTCGCCGATCCCGGCCGCAAGGAGGGAAAGCTCGCGGCCCGCCGTGAGAAGCCGCTCCGACATGTGTTCGGCGCTGCGTGACGCGGCCTCGGTCACCTCGGCGGCCTTGGCCCCGGCTTCGCCCACCCAGACCGAGGGCAGCCCGGACTTGGCGACGGACTTGATCGCGTCGTGTATGAGGTCGACGCTGCTGCCGGCACGAACGTAGTCCGCTGCCTTGCTCTCTACGCTCTGTGGGTTTCCCTCCGGTGAGGGGAAGTCGTTGATCTTCTCCATGACACCGAAGAGAGTGAGCAATTCGTCCAGGGGGGCGCTCTCCGCGAAACTCAGCCCGTCCAGCGCAGCCGCCATGTCGTCGAGCCGCTGCCGGCGCCCGTCTCCCAGTTCCGTCATCACAGGTCCCGCAGCGGGCTGCGCAGAGTGGACATGGAGTGCTCGATGCCCACCTCGGTGACGGTCATACTGCTGACGCCCGTGCCGATCTTGTCGTCGATCTCGCGCAACGCACCGGCCAGCGTGGCGATTTCCGCGTTCCACGCGCGAGCGAACGGACCGAAGGCGGGATCGGCGCCGTACTCCCCGTACGTCCGGTCGTGGAAGGGGAACCATCCCGCTCCGAACGGGGTCAGCGCCAGCCCCTCACTGAGCGACTTCCTGATGTCGTCGAGTTCGTCGGCGGAGTCGTCCAGCCGCGTTCCCTGACTCTTCGTCTCGCTGCCCTGTATACCCAGGTCGCGAATGCCCCCCGGCATGCCTTCCCCCAAGTTCTCCGGCCGCCCCCGGCTCTGAAACGGCCCTCCGCATGCTCGCATGCGGGCTGATGTCGGGCAAACGTCGGCGTGCGCCGCCTCGAAGGGTTCGAAGGGCCGTCATCCGGTGGGTGGAGGGTGGTGCAAGGGGGCGCGTAGCGAGAGCGGGCCCACTCCTTGCCACTCTCAACGTATAGCGCACGGGGGGCCTTGCGGCAAGGCCCCCTTCGTGCCGCAGAATCCCCCGCCTGAGCCGGGAACCTGCAGAATCGGGGATTCACGACATGTGTTCGTTGGTGTGGCTTGACGGGTGGCACGGAGAAGCCGAGGCGGGCGTCCAGCGCGCCACGGCGGTGCGGGGGTGGTCGGCATGAGTTCACTGACCACCAGTGCTTTCGACCTTCCGGGGCGGCTGGCTCACAAGGCCGACCCGGTGCTGATCGCCGAGGACGAGCGGCACTTCGCGGCCGTCGCGGCGTGTCTGGAGGAGTCGGTCGCCGAACTGTCCGATCGGCTCGACGCGTTGCGCCGGGAGCCGGGCGGGCTGGGCCGGGCGGCGATGGACCGGGACGCGGAGATCCACCGGCAGACGGCGCGGCTGCGCGCGCTGCGGCGCTTCGGGCTGGACCTGTGCCTCGGGCACATGGTCCGCGAGGACGACGGCGAGCGCCTGTACGTGGGGCGGCTCGGGCTGACGGACCGTGCGGGGCGCCGACTGCTGCTGGACTGGCGCTCCCCCGCCGCCGAGCCGTTCTTCGGGGCGACACACGCCGACCCGATGGGCCTGTCCAGCCGCCGCAGGTACCGCTGGGTCGGTGGCCGGATCAGCGACTACTGGGACGAGGTGTTCACCCCGGACGGCTTCGAGGGGCACGCCGCGCTCGACGACCAGTCCGCGTTCATCGCCAGCCTCGGCGCCAACCGGTCGTCCCGGATGCGTGATGTGCTCGGCACCATCCAGGCCGACCAGGACGCCGTCATCCGCGCGGGGTCCGATGGTGCCCTGGTCGTCGACGGCGGTCCGGGGACGGGGAAGACCGTCGTCGCGCTGCACCGCTCGGCCTACCTCCTCTACGCCGACCCGCGGCTCGCCGGCCACCGGGGCGGTGTGCTGTTCGTCGGTCCGCACGAGCCGTATCTGGCCTACGTGGCCGATGTCCTGCCCAGCCTGGGCGAGGAGGGCGTACAGACGTGCACGGTGCGGGACCTCGTCGCCGAGGGGCCGGGGGCGGGCGTCGAAGCCGACCCGGAAGCGGCCCGGCTGAAGGCGTCCGCCGACATGGTGAAGGCGGTCGAGACGGCCGTCAGGTTCTACGAGGAGCCGCCCGCGGAGGGCATGACCGTGTCGACGGACTGGGCCGACGTCTGGCTGAGCGCCGAGGACTGGGCCGATGCCTTCGACGCGCCGGGTCCGGGGACCCCGCACAACGAGGCGCGCGAGGAGATCATGGAGGAGCTGCTCGCGATCCTGCTGGACAAGTGCGACGCCGGCGTCCCGCCCGAGCTGTTCCGCAGATCGGTCCTGGCGGACGAGGAACTGGTGACGACCCTCCACCGCGCGTGGCCCCTGCTGGAGGCGGCGGACCTCGTCGGGGATCTGTGGTCGGTGCCCGCCTATCTGCGGATGTGCGCCCCCTGGCTGACCCGCGAGGAGATCCGGACGCTGCGGCGCGCGGACGCGGACGCCCAGGCGTGGACGGTGTCCGACCTGCCGCTGCTGGACGCGGCCCGGCAGCAGCTCGGCGACCCGGGGGCGGCCCGGCGAAGGCAGCGGCACAACGCCGCCGTCGCCGCCGAGCGCGAGCGCATGGCCGACGTCATCGAGAACCTGCTGGAGGCCGACGACGACGGGGAGGGCGCGGTGACGATGCTGCACGGGCGGGACCTGCGGGACAGCCTGGTCGACGAGGCGGCCCTGCCCGGGGTGGACCCGGACCGGCTCGCCGGGCCGTTCGCGCACGTCGTCGTGGACGAGGCCCAGGAGCTGACCGACGCGGAGTGGCAGATGCTCCTGCTCCGGTGTCCGTCGCGGAGCTTCACGGTCGTCGGGGACCGCGCCCAGGCGCGGCACGGGTTCACGGAGTCCTGGCCGGAGCGGCTCGGGCGGATCGGCCTCGACCGGGTCAACCTCGCCTCCCTGACCGTCAACTACCGGACGCCCGAGGAGGTCATGACGGAGGCCGAGCCGGTCATCCGGGAGGCGCTCCCGGACGCCAACGTGCCCACGTCCGTCCGCCGCTCCGGGGTCCCCGTCGTCCACGGGGCCGTCGCGGAGCGGGACGCGATCCTGGACGCGTGGCTCGCCGAGCACGCCGAAGGGGTCGCGTGCGTCATCGGCGACCCGACGTTCGGGGGAACGTCGCGCGTCCGTTCGCTGACGCCGGAGCTGGCGAAGGGGCTGGAGTTCGACCTGGTCGTCCTGGTCGAACCCGAGCGTCTCGGCGAGGGAGTCGCGGGGGCGGTGGACCGCTACGTCGCGATGACGAGGGCCACCCGGCGGCTTGTGGTCCTGTCCGGTTCACCGGCGGGCTGAGGGGCCCCGGTCGCAGGCCGCGGGGGGCCGGGCCCGTGACCGCTCGGGTGGACCGGAAGGCGGGGCGGAGGTGCCGCGGAGGACGGGCCGAGGGTCCGTCAGGGCGCTCTGCGCATTTGCGTCGGGAATCGCCCAATATAAAGGCATCACGCGGCGATCAGGTGACAGGACTCACAGCAACCTCCGGTCCGCCACGGCTGTCCACTGGGGCGTTTTGCCTCCTGCGTGCCAAATTCCCCGTTGACCAGGGAGTTTCGGACATACAGAAAGATCCGGAACCTTACCCTCGGAATCGGCGCCGGTGCGCACGGTGCCGGAAGCGGCCCGTGGGCGGCCCCACCGGAACCCAGCCCTCAGCCACGCTGCTTGTCTGGCGCAAACGCTTGTGATTACGGTTCGTCCGCCCCCGCATCGGATGCGGAGGCCCCACCGCCGGGACGCCGAATCCTGCCGCCCGGCCGGGGGAGACCAGGAAGCCCACGGCGGCAGGAGCGGGGGAACCAGGTAAGCGCCGTACCGCGTATCCGTACCGGTGCGGCTAGGGGTGAAGCCACGGCCCGACGCGCGACGCCGCGTGGGGACGTGGCCGGGCTTCTCCGGCCCGAATCCGACAGCTCACCTCGTAGGCGTAGGAGAGGAACATACCTATGCCCCGTGGTCGTCATCGCCGTCCGCGCAAGCCCCTGATATCCCGTCACGTAGCCCGCGTGTCCCTGGCCGTCACCGCCGGCGGTGTCGCCGTTCCCCTCGCCGCCGCGGGCTCCGCGGGTGCCGCCGACGTCTCGGTGTGGGACAAGGTCGCCCAGTGCGAGAGCACCGGCAACTGGTCCATCAACACCGGCAACGGCTTCTACGGCGGACTCCAGTTCCAGCAGTCCTCCTGGGAGGCCGCGGGCGGGACGCAGTACGCGCCCCGCGCCGACCTCGCCACCAAGGACCAGCAGATCGCCACCGCCGAGCGCCTGCTGGAGATGCAGGGTCCCGGCGCCTGGCCCACCTGCGGCCCCCGCGCCGGCCTGACCAAGGGCGGGCCGGCCCCCGCGATCGACCCGGCCGGCGCCCCGGCCGAGGGCGAGCGGAAGGCCGAGCGGCCCAAGGCCGAACAGCCCGCCAAGAAGGCCGAGCAGAAGCCCGCCAAGAAGCCCGCCGCCAAGGCCGAGACCGCCACCGAGGACTACACCGTCGTCAGCGGTGACACTCTCTACGGCATCGCCACCACGCACGAGGTGGACGGCGGCTGGCCGGCCGTCTACGAGGCCAACCGCCAGGTCGTCGGCGCCGACCCCGACCTGATCTTCCCGGGCCAGCGGCTCAGCCTGGACGTGACCGAGGCCGCCGCGCCGACGCCGAAGCCGGAGAAGTCCGACAAGGCGGACGAAGCCGACAAGACGGAAAAGAAGGCGGAGAAGAAGGAGCAGCCCAAGGCGGAGAAGCCCGCCCCGGCTCCGGAGCCCGCCAAGGCCGAGCCCGAGCCCAAGCCCGAGCCCAAGCCCGAGCCGAAGCCCGAGCCCAAGGCCGAGGAGCCCGCCAAGGAGGCCGCCCCTGCCAGCGGCTGGGTCCGCCCGGTCAACGCCTCGATGAGCACCCCGTACCGGGCCACCGGCTCCTACTGGGCCAGCGGCTACCACACCGGCGTGGACTTCTCCGCGCCGTCCGGCAGCACCGTCCGCGCGGTCGGTGCGGGCACCGTGGTCTCCGCCGGCTGGGGCGGCTCGTACGGCAACCAGATCGTCATCAAGCACGCCGACGGGCGCTACAGCCAGTACGCCCACCTCTCCTCGCTCTCCGTCTCCGCGGGGCAGAGCGTGAGCGGCGGTCAGCAGATCGGTCTCGTCGGCTCCACCGGCAACAGCACGGGTCCGCACCTGCACTTCGAGATCCGCACCGGTACCGGCTACGGCTCGGACATCGACCCGCTGGCCTACCTGCGGGCCAAGGGCGTCGCCATCTGACCCCGAGCCACCGGCTCACCCCACGGCGGAACCGGCCGTGCCGCACCGCGGCGCGGCCGGTTCCGCCGTTCCCGCCGTCAGCGGGCGGACTCCCTCAGTTCGGCCACCAGGCGGCGGGTGACGGGGACGGACACCCCGTGCCGGGCCGCGGCCCGCAGCACGGCTCCCCCGACGGCGTCCAGCTCCAGCGGACGGCCCGCCTCGGCGTCACGCTGCATCGAGGATCTGGCGGCGGCGGGGAAGGCGTCGTAGCGGTCGAGGACGAGGGCCGGGTCGACAGGTGCCCCCACGGCGGCGCTCACCGCGGCGGCCTCCGCGACGAGGGCCGCCAGCTCCGGCCGCCGAGCGGTGCGCACCTCGCCGACCGGTACCGCGTAGCGGGTGGTGAGCAGAGCGAGGGGCGCGAGGAAGGCCAGCTTCGCCCACAGCGTCGCCGTCTCGTCCTCGGTCACCCGGCACCGGACACCGACGGCCTCGAACAGCTCGGCGAGCGCCCGCCCCGCGTCCCCCGCCCCGACCACGTCCAGCTCGGTGAAGGGACTGCCGTGGTCGATCTCCCCGGGGGCCTGCCGCGTCGACTCGACCCGGATGGCCGCGGGCACGACCCGCTCCCCGAAGCGGGCCCGCAACGCCGTCGGGTGCTCGACGCCGTTGAGCAGCGGCAGCACCAGGCCGCCGTCGAGCAGGGCGGACGGCACCCGCCCCAGGGCAGCGTCGAGGGCCGGCTGCTTGACGGCGACCACGCAGAGGTCGACCGGCTCCCGCAGCTCGGTGTCCGCCTCCACGGGCGCTGTGAACTCGCCGAACTGAGCGCTGCGGACCCGGATTCCACGCTGCCGCAGCTCCTCCGCCGTGCGCTCGCCCGCCAGGCAGACGACCCGGTGCCCGGCCCGGGAGAGCAAGGCGGCCAGCAGTCCGCCCACTCCGCCCGGGCCCAGGACGGCCACCGTCCACGGCCCGGCCGGCGCGAGCCAACCCTCCGGGGAGCCACCGTCCAGCACCGCCTGGCAGTCGGCCCGAGCGGCGTCTGTCAGCAGCGGACGCAGACTCCGGAACAGCGCGTGGAGGCCGGCGCCGTGGGCGGCGCGGAAGTTTGGATCGAGGTCGGCGAGGTCGAGCTCGTTCGCGGCGGACAGCTCGACCAGGCCGCGAGCCGCCTCGGGGGCCACGGGCCGGGTGCGGCCGGTGAAGCGGTCCCGGATGTCGTACCGCCCCTCCGCGAGGGCGGCGTAGGTCGCCTTCCGGTCGCAGGCGGCGTAGAGGTGGACGAGTGCCTCCGCCTCGGGGCCGATCAGCGCGGCCAGTTCGGCGCGGGCGTCGAGGGGCAGCAGGGCGGTGGGAAGGGCGTCGGTGCCGTAGACGGCGTGGCACAGACCCGCCAGGCGCAGCTCTGGTGCCGCTCCCCAGGAGGCGAGCCGGTCCCGGACACGGAGGAGATGGGCGAGGAGCGTGCCGCCGGGGTGCTCGATCCGGTCCGCCCCCAGCTCACGGAGGAAGGCCGTGCAGCGGTCGGAGGCGTCGGAGGATCGCGGGGTGGACATGATGGTGGGTTCCTTTCGGAGGAGTGGGTCGGCACCCGCGTTCCGCCCGCACCCGGGCCCGGTTGAGGTGAAGTCGGAGAGGGTTGCCGCCCGGTGGGCCCGGGACGATCCTCGGGTCGGGCGACCCCCGCGTCAATCCTCGGGCCGCGGAACATCCGCGGCCCGACCGGAACCCGAGATCCACACGGCGGTGGTGCTGCCGTGCCGTCGGCTTCGCGCAGGCGCCATACGGGCTCCCCAGCCTCCCGCGCGCAGTGCCCCGACGCCGCCCGGCGCCGGGGACCGACGACTGCGGCGAGGACTCACACTGACATCGTCCCCTGTGTGAGGAGGGGGGGTTCAACCCATGCGGGTTGAGGTTCACGAGCGCTCGAAGGGATGGTTGCCGTCGTCGCCCTCCGGTACCGGCTGAAGGCCGGGGGCGGGGAACCCCGCCCTGCCCTACCGCGACATTGGTTGCTGCGTTGGGGTCCGCGTTGCGGGTGAGGCCGCAGTACGAACAACCGCACTCGGCCTGGCTCTTACAGCTGAACCGCCACTCGGGGACCCCAGACTGACCGGCTGACGGGCCCGGGCGGGAAAAAGGGGGAGGTACGGCACCTCCGCACAGGTGCCGTACCTCCCCTCTTCCGGATGCCGGGACCACCGCGCGGTGAGGGTTCGGGCGCGGCGGCCCCGGCAGGCGGTTGGTCAGCGGCTGTCGCTGCCCACGCTCTCCGCGGCGGCGCGGCCGGCCTCCAGCCGGGCCACCGGGATGCGGAACGGGGAGCAGGAGACGTAGTCCAGGCCGACCTCGTGGAAGAAGTGGACGGACTCGGGGTCGCCGCCGTGTTCGCCGCAGACGCCCAGCTTGAGGTCGGGCCGTGTGGACCGGCCGGCGGCCACGGCGTCGGAGACGAGCTTGCCGACGCCGTCCTTGTCGATGGTCTCGAACGGGGAGACGCCGAAGATGCCCTTCTCCAGGTAGGCCGTGAAGAAGCTGGCCTCCACGTCGTCCCGGCTGAAGCCCCACACGGTCTGGGTGAGGTCGTTGGTGCCGAAGGAGAAGAAGTCGGCGGACTCGGCGATCTGACCGGCGGTCAGCGCGGCGCGCGGCAGCTCGATCATCGTGCCGAGCGTGAGCTTCAGCTCGACGCCGTGCTCGCGCTCGATCTCGGCGATCACGCGCTCGGCGTCCTCGCGGACGATCTCCAGTTCCTGGACGGTGCCCACGAGCGGGATCATGATCTCCGCGCGCGGGTCGCCCTTGGCGGCCTTGCGCTCGGCCGCGGCCTCCGCGATGGCCCGCACCTGCATGGTGAACAGGCCGGGGATGACCAGGCCCAGGCGGACGCCGCGCAGACCGAGCATCGGGTTCTGCTCGTGCAGCCGGTGGACGGCCTGGAGGAGGCGCAGGTCGTTCTCGTTGCCGTCCTCGCGCGCCTCCGCGAGCGCCACCCGCACCGAGAGCTCGGTGATGTCGGGCAGGAACTCGTGCAGCGGCGGGTCGAGCAGCCGGACGGTGACGGGGAGCCCGTCCATCGCCTCGAACAGCTCCTTGAAGTCGCCCTTCTGCAGCGGCAGCAGGGCGGCCAGGGCGTCGTCGCGCTCGGCGTCGGTGTCGGCGAGGATGAGCCGCTCGACCAGTTCGCGGCGCTCGCCGAGGAACATGTGCTCGGTGCGGCACAGCCCGATGCCCTGGGCGCCGAAGCGGCGGGCGCGGGCGGCGTCCTCGGCGTTGTCGGCGTTGGCGCGCACCCGCAGCCGGCGGACGCGGTCGGCGTAGGCCATGACGCGGTGCACGGCCTGGACGAGCTCGTCGGCGTCCTCGGCGCCGGCGTGCATGCGGCCCTCGAAGTACTCGACGACGGGCGAGGGGACGACGGGGACCTCGCCCCGGTACACCTTGCCGGTGGAGCCGTCGATGGAGACGACGTCACCCTCGTCGATGACGATGCTGCCCTTGCCGTCGGGGGCCGGGGCGGTGAGCCGGCGGCGCTTGGTGTCGACCTCCAGGTCCTCCGCGCCGCAGACGCAGGTCTTGCCCATGCCGCGGGCGACGACGGCGGCGTGCGAGGTCTTGCCGCCGCGCGAGGTGAGGATGCCCTCGGCGGCGATCATGCCGTCCAGGTCGTCCGGGTTGGTCTCGCGGCGGATGAGGATGACCTTCTCGCCCGAGCGGGACCACTTGACAGCGGTGTAGGAGTCGAAGACGGCCTTGCCGACGGCGGCGCCCGGCGAGGCGGCGATGCCGCGCCCGATCTGGTCGGCCTGCGCGGTGAGGTCGAAGCGGGGGAACATGAGCTGGGCGAGCTGGGCGCCGTTGACGCGCTGGAGCGCCTCCGCCTCGTCGATCAGGCCCTGGTCCACGAGCTGGGTGGCGATGCGGAACGCGGCGGCGGCGGTGCGCTTGCCGACGCGGGTCTGGAGCATCCACAGCTTGCCGCGCTCGATGGTGAACTCGATGTCGCAGAGGTCCTTGTAGTGCAGTTCAAGGGTTTCCATGATCTGCATCAGCTCGTCGTAGGACTTCTTGTCGAGCTGTTCCAGGTCCGCGAGGGGGACGGTGTTGCGGATGCCGGCGACGACGTCCTCACCCTGGGCGTTCTGCAGGTAGTCGCCGTAGACGCCCTGCTGGCCGCTGGCCGGGTCGCGGGTGAAGGCGACACCGGTGCCGGAGTCGGGGCCGAGGTTGCCGAAGACCATGGAGCAGACGTTGACGGCCGTGCCGAGGTCGCCGGGGATGCGCTCCTGGCGCCGGTAGAGCTTGGCGCGGTCGGTGTTCCACGAGTCGAAGACGGCGCGGATGGCGAGGTCCATCTGCTCACGCGGGTCCTGCGGGAAGTCGCGGCCGGTGGCGGTGCGGACGATCTCCTTGAACCGCTCGACCAGGCTGCGCAGGTCGCCGGCGTCCAGCTCCACGTCGGTGACGCCGCCCTTGGCCTCCTTGGCCGCCTCCAGCGCTTCCTCGAAGAGCTCGCCGTCCACGCCGAGCACGGTCTTGCCGAACATCTGGATGAGGCGGCGGTAGGAGTCCCAGGCGAACCGCTCGTCTCCGGCCTGCGTGGCCAGACCGCCGACGGAGGCGTCGGAGAGGCCGATGTTGAGGACGGTGTCCATCATGCCGGGCATGGAGAACTTGGCTCCGGAGCGCACGGAGACGAGGAGCGGATCGTCCTCCTGGCCGAGCCGCTTGCCCATCTGCTTCTCGAGCGCGTCGAGGTGCTCGGTGACCTCGTCCCGCAGGGCGGGCGGCTCGGTGCCGTTCTCCAGGTAGAGGCAGCACGCCTCGGTGGTGATCGTGAAGCCCGGAGGGACGGGCAGCCCGAGGTTGGTCATCTCCGCGAGGTTGGCGCCCTTGCCGCCGAGGAGATCCTTGAGGTCCTTGTTGCCCTCGGTGAAGGCGTACACGAACTTGGTGGGGTTCGTGCTTACGTGATCTTGAGTTTCCGGCACGGGACTCGCTCCTCGTGTACGGCTTGCCTGCCTGCCCTGACGGCGGGGAGCGTACCCATATCCAAGGCGAATGAGCAGAGGCAGCGGCACGTCGCACGGCTACAACCACCCATCCGCCAGCGGATCGAAAGTAAAGGCTCTCCCAAATGGCCGCACGGCATGACTTCACACCTTGAACACAAGGTGACACTGTGAGACCGGAGGCCGACGTGATCGCCACGCCGGGTGACCATGGCTCGTGATATCGAGTGCCAGGCAAGTGGCACCGAGTGCCGCTCATTGGAGAACTGGAATCTTCAGCAGAGCGCTCAGATGAGCGCAGTACCGATCAGCCGTGGCGAGGATCACGACCCGGAGGGCCCGTCATCCCAGAATCCGGACGGAAGACACCCTTCCGCCACTCCCGCGTCGACCCCCCGTCGCCGCGCCCGCCGAGCGCCGCCGACCCCCGCGCCGAACGGCGGCGTCACACCGGCACCGGCAGCGCCGTCGGCGGCACCACCCGAGTTGAGGGCCCTTCAGTGAGGCGGATGGGCGTTTTGTCAAGGCGGCGCCGGTGTGACCTATTTACGCTTGTCCGTCCCAGGTAACGCCGCATAGCTTTCCGTGTTAATTGGACGTAAATCGGAGGTGCCCCGGCTTCGGCCGGGGCCCGGCCGGTGCGGTGCCCCGCGCGCAGCCCGGTCCGGTGCCCGCCGGGGCAGCC
The DNA here is from genome assembly GCF_019303475.1 of Streptomyces sp. JJ38. Classification (GTDB taxonomy): domain Bacteria; phylum Actinomycetota; class Actinomycetes; order Streptomycetales; family Streptomycetaceae; genus Streptomyces. The sequence continues at coordinate 69,876 of NZ_JABLSI010000023.1, read as the reverse complement.
ACCGGGACCACCCACCGGAGCCCTCGTGGACCGCGTGACCGACACCGAGACCGACCCCGAGTCCGCCCTGCTGACCGCCATACCGCACCAGCCCGCCGCCCCGACCGCGCCCGCGGTCCCGGCGGCCGGTCAAGCACGGCTCGCACGCCGCGCCGCCCGCGTACTGGCCTGCAGCTGGACGGGCGGCGCCACGGTGCCGGCCCGCAGCCTCTACCCCCACCAGTGGAGCTGGGACTCGGGGTTCATCGCGATCGGGCTCCGGCACCGCTCGGCCGTGCGGGCCCAGCGCGAGCTGGAGACGCTCTTCGCCGCCCAGTGGGAGGACGGCCGCGTCCCGCACATCGTGTTCAACCCCGTCGTGCCGCGCGGCGCCTACTTCCCCAGCCCCGACTTCTGGCGCTCCTCCACCGCCGGGCGGGTGGCCGGCGCCCCACGGGACCGGGAGACCTCGGGCATCGTCCAGCCGCCCGTCCACGCGCTGGCCGCCTGGCTGGTGCACCGCGCCCGCCCTGAGCTGTCCCGGCGGCGCGCCTTCCTCGACCGGCTCTACCCCCGGCTGAGCGCCTGGCACACGTACCTGGCCGGCCGTCGGAACCTCGGCGGGCACGGGCTGGCCGCCTGCGTCCACCCGTGGGAGCCCGGCATGGACAACAGCCCCTGCTGGGACGCCCCGCTGAGCCGCGTCGTCCCGGCGGCCCGCGGCTCGTTCCGCCGTGCCGACCTGGACCACGGCGCCCCCGCCGACCGGCCGACGGACCTGGACTACGGCCGCTACGTCCGGCTGGCCGCCGACTACCGGGACTCCGGCTACGACGACTCCGAGGACACCGGCCGCTTCGCCTTCGCCGTCGAGGACCCCGGCTTCAACGCGTTGCTGATCCTCTCCGAGCACGCCCTGGCCGACATCGCCCGGGAGCTGGGCCGCCCACGGGACGCCGAGGGGCACGAGCTGCGGGCCCGGGAGCTGACCGACGCCCTGGTGCGGCGGCTGTGGGACCCGGAAGCGGGGCAGTTCCGCTGCCGCGACCTGGTGGGCGGCCGCCTGGTCGACGAGCGCAGCGCGGCGGGCCTGCTGCCGCTGGCCGTGCCCGGCCTGCCCGAAGCCCACGTCGAGGCGCTGGTGCGCACCGCAGAAGGGCCGCACTTCCGGCTGGGCGACGGCATCGGCATGGTGCCCAGCTACGACCTGCGCGGGCGGGCCTTCGACCGGCACCGCTACTGGCGCGGTCCCGCGTGGTTCAACGTCAACTGGCTGCTGGAGCGCGGGCTGCGGCACCACGGCCGCGCCGAGCGCGCCGACGCGCTGCGCACGGCCATGCTGGGACACGCCGAGGAGACGGAGTTCGCCGAGTACCTGGACCCGCTCACCGGCCAGGCGCACGGTGCGCTGGACTTCGGCTGGACGGCGGCGCTGACCCTGGATCTGCTGGCCGCGACCGGCCACGCCGGGGAAGGGGCCCACCACGGAGAGACGGCCGGGCTCAGCGAGGCTCAGCCGCCGGAGGTGTCCAGCTCGGCCTCGGAGCCCACCGTCGCGCAGGCGTAGGGGTCGTCGAGCCAGCCGTCGGGCAGGACGACGCGGTTGCGCCCGTGGGTGCGGCCCCGGGGGCCCTCCGCCCCGGCGGGCCAGGGCTGGTCGAGGTCCAGGCCGTCCAGCAGCTCGCGCAGCTCCTCCAGGGAGGCCGCGGTGGCGAGCCTGCGCCGGGCCTCGGAGCCGACGGAGAAGCCCTTCGTGTACCAGGCGACGTGCTTGCGGAAGTCGATGACGCCCCGGGCCTCGTCGCCCAGCCACTCCCCCAGCAGCCGGGCGTGCCGCACCATGACGTCGGCGACCTCCCGCAGCGTGGGGGCCGCGACCCGGTCGGCACGGCCCTCGAAGACGGCGACGAGGTCGCCGAAGAGCCACGGCCGGCCCAGGCAGCCACGGCCGACCACGACGCCGTCGCAGCCCGTCTCGCGCATCATGCGCACGGCGTCCGCCGCCGACCAGATGTCGCCGTTGCCGAGCACGGGGACCTCGGTGACGGCCTCCTTCAGCCGGGCGATGGCGCTCCAGTCGGCGGTGCCCGAGTAGTGCTGGGCGGCCGTGCGGCCGTGCAGGGCGATCGCGGTGACGCCCTCCTCGACGGCGATGCGCCCGGCGTCGAGGTAGGTGAGGTGGTCGTCGTCGATGCCCTTGCGCATCTTCATCGTCACCGGGAGCCCGTTCGCGCCGGAGACGGCCTCGCGCAGGATGTCCCGCAGCAGGTTGCGCTTGTAGGGGAGCGCGGAGCCGCCGCCCTTGCGGGTGACCTTGGGGACGGGGCAGCCGAAGTTGAGGTCGATGTGGTCGGCCAGGTCCTCGTCGGCGATCATGCGGACGGCCTTGCCGACGGTCACCGGGTCCACCCCGTAGAGCTGGATGGAGCGCGGGCGCTCGCTCGCGTCGAAGTGGACGAGCTGCATGGTCTTCTCGTTGCGCTCAACGAGGGCCCGCGTGGTGATCATCTCACTGACGAACAGCCCCTTGCCGCCGCTGAACTCCCGGCACAGCGTCCGGAAGGGGGCGTTGGTGATCCCGGCCATGGGCGCCAGCACCACCGGCGGCGTCACGGTGTGGGGACCGATGCTGAGCTGCTGCGTCATCGAACGGCTGCTTCTCCTGTCACTGCCACCGGGGCCGCCGGGGCTACTTCTTCTGCCGCTTCGGCCGCGCCGCGCACTCGCCGCACGTGCCGAAGATCTCCACGGTGTGGGCGACGTCCACGAAACCGTGCTCCTGCGCGATCGCGTCCGCCCACCGCTCCACCTGCGGGCCCTCGACCTCGACGGCCTTGCCGCACGAGCGGCACACCAGGTGGTGGTGGTGGTCGTCGGTGCTGCACCGCCGGTAGACGGCCTCGCCCTCATCCGTGCGCAGCACGTCCACCTCGCCGGCGTCGGCGAGGGACTGGAGCGTGCGGTAGACGGTCGTCAACCCGACCGAGTCGCCTCGGTGCTTGAGCAGGTCGTGCAGCTCCTGCGCGCTGCGGAACTCGTCGACCTCGCTCAGTGCCGCCGCCACCGCGGCGCGCTGCCTGGTCGAACGGCCGCGGACTGGGGGACCTGCGGTCGCCACCGTTGCCTCCTTAAAGCCACCCGTGCGGGCGAATCGGCTCGGCCTGGACGCGCCCAATTGTGCCAGGTCCCGGGGGAGCGACCGGGCGCGGCCGGTCACCGGCCGGCCGGCTCCTCTTCCAGGATGCCCGACGACGCCCGCCCGGTGCCCCGCTCCGCGCGCGCCGCCCGCCTGCGGACGACGACCGGGGTGACGGCGGCCAGGACGGCGAACACCCCGATGGCCAGCAGCACGATCGTCGCGCCCGGCGGGACGTCGGCGTAGAACGAGACGACCGTGCCCGAGACCGCCACCAGCGTGCCGAGCGCCACCGACAGCCCGAGCGTCACCGCGAAGCCGCGGGTCACCTGCTGGGCGGCGGCGACCGGGATCACCATGAGGGCGCTGACCAGGAGCAGCCCCACGACCCGCATCGCCACCGTGACGGTGACGGCGGCCGTGACGGCGAGCAGCAGGTTGAGCAGCTTCACGGGCAGCCCGGTCACCCGGGCGAACTCCTCGTCCTGGCAGACGGCGAAGAGCTGGCGCCGCAGCCCCAGGCAGACGGCGAGCACCGCGCCGGACAGGATCACGATCGCGGTGACGTCCTCCGGCGCGACGGTGGTGATGGAACCGAACATCGCGGTGAGCAGGTCCGCCGTGGAGCCGCCGGGAGCCAGGTTGATGATCATCACGCCGCCGGCCATACCGCCGTAGAACAGCATGGCCAGGGCCACGTCCCCGCGGGCCTTGCCGTACCAGCGCACCAGCTCGATCGCCACCGCGCCGGCCGCGGCCACCAGCACCGCCGTCCACACCGCGTGAGTGCTGAGCAGGAAGCCGAGCGCGACACCGGTGAGGGCGATGTGGCCGATGCCGTCGCCCATGATCGCCTGGTGCCGTTGGACGAGGTAGATACCGACCGCCGGTGCGGCGACGCCGACCAGCAGGGCGGCGAGCAGCGCCCGCTGCATGAAGGCGTAGTCGAGGATCTCGATCATGAGAGCTGCCCCGTTTCGATCCTGGGCACGGCGGGCGCCACGTCGGCGACCTCGCTGTCGTGGGGGTGGCAGGCCAGGTCGTGGAGCTGCTCGGGCCGCTCCACCCGCTCCACGCGACCGTCCCGCAGCACGACGGACCGGTCGATGAGCGGGGCGAGCGGCCCCAGCTCGTGCAGGACGAGGAGGATGGAGGCCCCCGCCCGCACCTGGTGGCGCAGCGCCTCGGCGAGGACGCGCTGACTGCCCAGGTCGACCCCCGCGAGCGGCTCGTCCATGATCAGCAGCTCCGGTTCGCCGGCCAGGGCGCGGGCGATCAGAACCCGCTGGTGCTGGCCGCCGGAGAGCGCGCTCACGGAGTCCTTCACCCGGTCGGCCATACCCACCAGCTCCAGCGCCGCCCGCACGGCGTCCCGGTCGGAGCGGCGGAGTGGGCCGATTCCCCGGCGGGCCAGCCGCCCCGAGGTGACGACCTCGCGCACGGTGGCCGGGACCCCGGCGGCGGCCGTGGAACGCTGCGGAACGTAGCCGACCCGGCGCCAGTCCCGGAAGCGCCGCAGCGGAGTGCCGAACAGCTCCAGCTCACCGGCCGTGAGCGGGACCTGCCCGATGGCGGCGCGGACGGTGGTGGACTTGCCGGAGCCGTTGGCCCCCAGCAGCGCCACGACCTCGCCGCGCGCCACCTCCAGGTCGATGCCGCGCAGCACGGGGCGGGCCCCGAGCGCGGCGTGCGCGTCGCGCAGGGCTATGACGGGTTGGCCGTCTTTCGCGGGGGCCGGGGTGTCCATGCGGGGCTCCTTACGCGGCTTGCTCGGCACCGAGGGCCTTCTGGAGGGCCTCCAGGTTGGCGCGCATCACGGCGAAGTAGTCGTCACCGCGCGACTGCTCGGTGACGCCCTCCAGCGGGTCCAGCACATCGGTCTTGAGGTCGAGGTCGCCGGCGAGGGCCTTCGCCGTCCGGTCGCTGGCCAGGGTCTCGAAGAAGACGGTGCTCACGTTCTCGCGCTCGGCGACGTCGTGCAGCTCCTTCATCCGGGCGCCGCTCGGCTCGTCCTCCGGGCTGAGGCCCGCGATGGCCTCCTGGTCGAGCCCGTAGCGGGCGGCGAGGTGGCCGAAGGCGGCGTGGCTGGTGATGAAGGTGTCGGTCGCGGTGTTCTTCAGCCCGTTCTCGAACTCGGTGTCGAGCTCCCCCAGCTTCCCGACGAGGGCGTCGGCGTTCTTGCGGTAGTCCTCGGCGTGGTCCGGGTCGGCCTCGGCCAGTGCCTCGCCGACGCCCTCGGCGACCGCCGCGTACTGCACCGGGTCCAGCCAGACGTGCGGGTCCAGCCCGCCGTGATCGTGACCGTCGTGGTCCTCGTGCCCCTCGTCCTGGTGCCCGTCGTCCTCGTGGGTCCCGTCCTCGGCGCCGTGCTCGTGCCCCTCGTCCTCGTGGGCCCCGTGCTCGTCGTGGCCCTCGTGGCCCTCGTGGCCCTCGTCTGCGCCGTGGTCGGAGCGCGCGCCGTGCGGCTCAGCGCCGTGCTCCTCGTGCCCGGCGTGCTCCGCGAGCGCACCGGCCTCCACGACGTGCTCGACGCCGGACTGCTCGACGGCGTCGTCCACGGCGGGCTGGAGGCCCTTGACGTACAGCACGAGCCCGGACTCGGTCAGTTCGGCCGTCTGCTGGGGGCTGATCCGCAGGTCGTGCGGGTCGGTGCCCGGCTTGGTCAGAGTGCTGACGGCCACGTGCTCCCCGCCGATCTCCTCGGCCAGGAACTCCATCGGGTAGAAGGAGGTGACGACCTTCAGTTTGCCGTCCTCGTCGGTACCCGCACTCCCCGTACCGCAGCCGGTCAGGGCGAAGAGGGCGAGGGTGCAGGCGCCCGCTATCGCGGGGGCGGATATGTGAGGGCGGCGTCGTGCGTTCATGACACTCATTTTCAGCAGTATTGGAAACCGTTGTCAAATTCGAACAACATTCGCACGCTGGGTGACCGGCGCACCCCCACCCCTTCGCCGGTCCCCCACGGACCGATTTGGTCCGGGGGCCGCACGCGCCGGTAACCTGAGTTATTCCGTCGTCGTTTCGTAACGAAGAGAGCACCGTGGCCGCCGACAAGATCGACACCATCGTCAGCCTCAGCAAGCGCCGTGGCTTCGTCTACCCCTGCAGCGAGATCTACGGCGGTCAGCGGGCCGCCTGGGACTACGGCCCGCTGGGCGTGGAGCTGAAGGAGAACATCAAGCGCCAGTGGTGGCGCGCGATGGTCACCGCCCGCGAGGACGTCGTCGGCATCGACTCCTCGGTGATCCTCGCGGCCGAGGTCTGGCAGGCGTCCGGCCATGTGGCCACCTTCACCGACCCGCTCACCGAGTGCACGTCGTGCCACAAGCGCTTCCGCGCCGACCACCTCGAAGAGGCCTACGAGGCCAAGCACGGCCGGCTCCCCGAGAACGGCCTGGCCGACGTCAACTGCCCGCACTGTGGCAACAAGGGCACCTTCACCGAGCCCAAGCAGTTCTCCGGGCTGCTCTCCACGCACCTGGGCCCGACCCAGGACTCCGGCTCGGTCGCCTACCTGCGCCCGGAGACGGCCCAGGGCATCTTCACCAACTTCAGCCAGGTCCAGCAGACCTCGCGCAAGAAGCCCCCGTTCGGCATCGCACAGATGGGCAAGTCGTTCCGCAACGAGATCACGCCGGGCAACTTCATCTTCCGCACCCGCGAGTTCGAGCAGATGGAGATGGAGTTCTTCGTCAAGCCGGGCGAGGACGAGCAGTGGCACGAGTACTGGATGGAGCAGCGCTGGAACTGGTACCGCGGTCTCGGCCTGTCGGAGGCCAACCTGCGCTGGTACGAGCACCCGAAGGAGAAGCTGTCCCACTACTCCAAGCGCACCGCTGACATCGAGTACCGCTTCAACCTCGGCGGCTCGGAGTGGGGCGAGCTGGAGGGCGTCGCCAACCGCACCGACTACGACCTGGGCGCGCACTCCGCCGCTTCCGGCCAGGACCTGTCGTACTTCGACCAGGAGGCCGGCGAGCGCTGGACGCCGTACGTCATCGAGCCCGCGGCCGGCGTGGGCCGCGCGATGCTGGCCTTCATGCTGGACGCCTACGTCGAGGACGAGGCGCCCAACGCCAAGGGCAAGATGGAGAAGCGCACCGTGATGCGCCTCGACCCGCGGCTGGCCCCCGTCAAGGTCGCCGTGCTGCCGCTGTCCCGCAACGAGAAGCTCTCGCCGAAGGCGCGCGGCCTGGCCGAGACGCTGCGCGGCCACTGGAACATCGAGTTCGACGACGCGGGCGCCATCGGCCGCCGCTACCGCCGCCAGGACGAGATCGGCACGCCCTTCTGCGTCACGGTCGACTTCGACACGCTGGACGACAACGCGGTCACCGTGCGCGAGCGCGACACGATGAAGCAGGAGCGCGTCTCGCTCGACCAGGTCGAGTCCTACCTCGCCTCCCGCCTGATCGGCTGCTGACCCAAAGCCGGGGCCGGGTCACGCCGCCCCGACGCCGCGGCCCCCGGCCCGCCCCTGGCGGCCGGGGGCCGCGGCGTCGGCGGGTCAGACGCCCGCGAGGTGCTCGTCAAGGAGCCGGCGCACCTCAGGGAGACGGTCGGCCCCGATCGCCCGCTTGGGCAGGATGAGAAACCCCTTGGCCCGGGCGGCCGGGTCGAACAGCATCAGGATCCGCTCGGACTCGGCGCAGCGCGGGAAGACGGACCAGGCGATGTCCGTCCGCAGGCCCCCGGCGGTGGCGTGGAAGCCCTCCGCGTCGAGGACCGCCCGCCACTCGCCTTGTTCCTGCGCGACGCGATGGCAGCTGCTCACCTGGTGGCTCCGCAGCGCCAGCACGACGAGCCAGACGGCCACGGGTCCGGCACAGACGAGGAGTGCGGCCGCGGGGCCGACGGGGCCGACGGGTCCGACGGCGAACGAGGCCGCGGCGGCCAGCAGCAGGACGACGGCCACCGTGGTCGCGGCCGCGCCCCGGGAGGCGCGGGCGGGCCCCTCACGGAGGCGGAGCCCCTCCGCGATCTCGGCGCGCGTGACCTGGTACGTCAGCTCCACGACGCCCGGCGTCACGTACCGGCGGGCGGCTGTGCGGGGACCTCGTTGGGGACGGCGCCGCCGAAGCGGCGGTCCCGCTGCGCGTACTCCAGGCAGGCCCGCCACAGGTCGCGGCGGTCGAAGTCGGGCCACAGCACGTCCTGGAAGACCATCTCGGCGTAAGCGCTCTGCCAGAGCAGGTAGTTGGAGGTGCGCTGCTCGCCCGAGGGGCGGACGAAGAGGTCGACGTCCGGCATGTCCCGGTAGTAGAGGTACTTGGCGAAGGTCTTCTCGTTGACCCGGCCCGGGTCGAGGCGGCCGGCGGCCACGTCGCGGGCGATGGCCGCGGCGGCGTCCGCGATCTCGGCGCGACCGCCGTAGTTGACGCAGAAGTACAGCGTCATGGCGGTGTTGTTCTTCGTCTGCTCCTGCGCGACCTGGAGTTCCTGGACGACGGACTTCCACAGCTTGGGCATCCGGCCGACCCAGCGGATGCGGATGCCCATGGCGTCCATCTCGTCCCGGCGGCGGCGGATGACGTCGCGGTTGAAGTTCATCAGGAAGCGCACCTCGTCCGGCGAGCGCTTCCAGTTCTCCGTGGAGAAGGCGTACAGCGACAGGTTCTTGATGCCCATCTCCAGGCATCCCCTGAGGACGTCGAGCACGACGGCCTCGCCCATCCGGTGCCCCTCGGTGCGCGGCAACCCGCGCTCCTTGGCCCAGCGGCCGTTGCCGTCCATGACGACCGCCACGTGCCCCGGCACCAGCTCGGCGGGGATCTCCGGCGGGCGGGCGCCGGAGGGGTGGGGTTCGGGGGCGACGTAGCCGCGGGACGCGCGCGTCTGCCGGCTCAGCATGCTCAACTCCGTAGGATCGGCAGGAATCAGCCCGAGGGTATCGGTTGCGTGCCCACCGGCCTAAAGTCGGCTGCCGGGCCGCCCGTCGCCTGGCGCGTCCGGCCGCCCACGCCAGGCCGCCGGTCGGCCCCTCGGCGAGCGCGCCCGTCAGCCCTTCTCGACGTAGCGCAGGGACCGCAGCCCGCGCTCCAGATGCCAGTGCAGATAGGCCGACACCAGTCCGCTGCCCTCCCGGACGTGGCGGGGCTCGGCGGCGTCGGCCGTCGGCCAGTCGCCGGTCAGCAGGGCGGCCAGGAGCCGCACCGCCTCGGGCGAGGGCACGACGCTCCCGGGCACCCGGCAGTCGGGGCAGACGGCACCGCCCGCGGAGACGGAGAAGAAGCGGTTCGGCCCCGGCATGCCGCAGCGGGCGCAGTCGTCGAAGCTGGGGGCGTAGCCGCCGACGGCGAGGGAGCGCAGCAGAAAGGCGTCCAGCACGAGCCCGGGCACGTGCTCGCCGGCGGCCAGCGTGCGCAGCCCACCCACCAGGAGGAGGTACTGCTGCACGTTCGGCTCGCCCTCGTGGTCGGTGAACCGTTCCGCCGTCTCCAGCATCGCCGTCCCGGCGGTGTAGCGGGCGTAGTCCGCGACGATGCCCCGGCCGTAGGGGGCGATGGTCTCCGTCTGGGTGCACAGCGGCAGGCCCCGCCCGACGAGCTCGCCACCGCGTGCGAAGAACTGCACGTCCACGTGGGAGAAGGGCTCCAGCCGGGCGCCGAACTTCGACTTGGTCCGGCGCACTCCGCGGGCCACGGCGCGCACCCGGCCGTGGCCACGGGTCAGCAGGGTGATGATGCGGTCCGCTTCCCCCAGCTTCTGAGTGCGCAGCACGATGCCGTCGTCGCGGAACAGGGTCATGGGCCCATTCTCGCAGCCGCCGGCGGCTGCGGAAGGCGGGACCGGGCGGCCGGGACCGGGCGGGACGGGGCGGCCGGGACCGGGCAGGACGGGGGGCGGACGGACCGGCGGCCGCGGGGCGGGCCCGGTCAGCCGGCCTGCTGGAAGACCTCCGTGATCAGGTGGGCCTGCGCCGTCGTGAGGCGTGGATCCGCGCAGTAGACGGCGGTGTCGTCGACGGTGATCTCATAGCTGAACCCCTCGGGCCCGCCCACCGGCGGCGTGTCATGGCCCTCGGCCACGGCGGTGCGGGCGAGGTCCGTCAGGTCGGGGTCCGAGGTGTGGAGGGTGGCTCTGCGGGGCCGGCCGCCCTGGCCACCGGTGCGAATGACCGTAATGTCCATCTCCTTACGGTAACCGACGCATCGCGCAACGCGAAGGCATGACAGGTCTCGCATACTGATACAGGCGCCGCACTCCCGCGGAGGCTCGGTTACGCTACGGAAACCATGCGATTCGGGCTGCTTCTCCTTAGCTGCCGCGGCGAGGGCCTGTAGTCGAGGCCGACCCCCTCCCCGCGGAGTTCGGTGCTGCCACCGTCGGCCTGCTGAAGAAGCCACTCCGCGACAGGAGCCCACACGCCATGACGAACCGCCAGCAGCCCTCCGGTATGCCCATCCACAAGTACGGCCCCTACGAGGCCGTGGACATCCCGGACCGCACCTGGCCCGACCGGCGCATCACCAGGGCCCCGCGCTGGCTGTCCACCGACCTGCGGGACGGCAACCAGGCGCTGATCGACCCGATGTCCCCCGCCCGCAAGCGGAAGATGTTCGACCTGCTGGTGGCCATGGGCTACAAGGAGATCGAGGTCGGCTTCCCCTCCTCCGGCCAGACGGACTTCGACTTCGTGCGCTCCATCATCGAGGAGGGCGCCATCCCCGAGGACGTCACGATCTCCGTGCTGACCCAGGCGCGGGAGGAGCTGATCGAGCGGACCGTCGAGTCGCTGGTCGGCGCGCCCCGGGCGACGGTGCACCTGTACAACGCCACGGCCCCGACGTTCCGCCGGGTCGTCTTCCGCGGCACGCGGGACGAGGTGCGGCAGATCGCCGTGGACGGCACCCGCCTGGTGACGGAGTACGCCGACAAGCTGCTGGACGACCGCACCGTCTTCGGCTACCAGTACAGCCCGGAGATCTTCACCGACACCGAGCTGGACTTCGCGCTGGAGGTCTGCGAGGCGGTCATGGATGTATGGCAGCCGGAGGACGGCCGCGAGATCATCCTCAATCTGCCCGCGACCGTCGAACGCTCCACGCCCTCCACGCACGCGGACCGCTTCGAGTGGATGTCCCGCAACCTGTCGCGGCGCGAGTTCGTGTGCCTGTCCGCCCACCCGCACAACGACCGGGGCACCGCCGTCGCGGCCGCGGAGCTGGCCGTCATGGCCGGGGCCGACCGGGTCGAGGGCTGCCTGTTCGGCCAGGGCGAGCGCACCGGCAACGTCGACCTGGTGACCCTGGGCATGAACCTGTTCTCCCAGGGCGTGGACCCGCAGATCGACTTCAGCCAGATCGACGAGGTCCGCCGCACCGCCGAGTACTGCAACCAGATGGAGGTCCACGCCCGCCACCCCTACGCGGGCGACCTCGTCTACACCTCCTTCTCCGGCTCCCACCAGGACGCCATCAAGAAGGGCTTCGAGGCCATGGAGGCCACGGCCGCCGAGGCCGGGAAGACCGTGGACGACATCGAGTGGGCGGTCCCGTACCTGCCCATCGACCCGAAGGACGTCGGCCGCTCCTACGAGGCCGTCATCCGGGTGAACTCGCAGTCGGGCAAGGGCGGTGTCGCCTACGTCCTGAAGAACGACCACAACCTGGACCTGCCGCGCCGGATGCAGATCGAGTTCTCCCGCATCATCCAGGAGAAGACGCACAGCGAGGGCGGCGAGGTCACCCCGACACAGATCTGGGACACCTTCTGCGACGAGTACCTGCCCACGCCCGAGCACCCCTGGGGCCGGATCGCCCTGCGCAGCGCCCAGACGGAGACGACGAAGGACGGGCACGACGCGCTGACGGTGGAGGCCGTCGTGGACGGCGAACCCACCGTGCTGGAGGGCACCGGCAACGGCCCGATCTCCGCGTTCTTCGACGCCCTGGCCGGCAACGGGATCGACGTCCGGCTGCTGGACTACGTCGAGCACACGCTGAGCCAGGGCGCCAGCGCACAGGCCGCCTCCTACATCGAGTGCGCGATCGACGGCAAGGTCCTGTGGGGCGTGGGAATCGACGCCAACACCACGCGCGCGTCGATCAAGGCTGTCGTATCGGCCGTCAACCGCGCTACACGCTGAGGGAGTTGACGCCTCACCTGTGAGGCGGGCAGCATCGGCCCCGGCCCGGCGATGCCCTGGCCGGGGCCTTTCCCCGGAGCGGTTTTTTGTCCGGTACTGGAGGCTGACGGAGGCACGTCCCTGTGGTTAACATCACGTCCTGGCGTGGCGACACCGGCGACGAGGCCGGGCGACGGAGGTGCGGCGTGAGCGGACTGCGCGTGGCGGGCGGGTGCAAGGGGGAAGCTCCGGCCGCGGGATGGGGGAGGCTGGGCACGGGCCTGCGCACGGGTGTCCGCACCGCCTGGACCACCGTCGCGGACGGCGAGTTCTTCTGCGCCTCCTGCGGCGGGGACCGCAACTACGAACGCCGCACCGGACGCCGCCGTCTCGAACTGCTCGGGGTGCCCCTTCTGCGCCGCGGCGTCACCGCCCCCGTGCTCGCGTGCACGTCCTGCGGTACGCATTCCGGCCCCGAGGCCCTGGAGCGGCCCACCACGACCCGGCTCGCCGCGCTCCTGCGCGACGGCGTGGAGTGCGTGGCGCTGGCCGTCCTGGCCACCGGGGGCAGCGACAGCGAGGCGGTGCGCCGCGCCGCCGTGGACTCCGTCCACGCCGCGGGCTACCCCGACTGCACCGAGAAGCGGCTGCTCGACCTGTGCACGGCCCTGCGCGCCGACACCTCGGCCGAGTGCGGCGTCGGCGTCGAGATCGAACTGCACGCGACCCTGGGCCCGTTGGTGCCGCACCTGGCGGAGCCCGGCCGCGTCGGCCTGCTGTTGCAGGGCGCCCGCATCGCCCTCGCCGACGGGCCTTACGTCCCGGCCGAGCGGGCCGTGCTCTCCGCCCTCGGCAGCGCGCTCGACTTCACCGCGGAAGAGACGCAGCGGCTGCTCGCCGCCGCCCCCGAGCGGAGCTGAGCCCACCCGCGGGCACGGCTCCCACCGCCTGACGGCAGGCCCCGGGTGCCGTTCAGAAGCCCAGGCGGCGGAGCTGCTTCGGGTCCCGCTGCCAGTCCTTGGCGACCTTCACATGCAGGTCGAGGAAGACGGGGGTGCCCAGCAGCGCCTCGATGTGCTTGCGCGAGCGGCTGCCGACCTCCTTGAGCCGCTTGCCGCCCGGGCCGATGACGATGCCCTTCTGGCTGGGCCGCTCGATGAACAGGTTGGCGTGGATGTCCAGCAACGGCTTGTCGGCGGGGCGGTCCTCGCGCGGCAGCATCTCCTCGACGACGACGGCGATGGAGTGCGGCAGTTCGTCGCGTACCCCCTCCAGCGCGGCCTCCCGGATCAGCTCGGCGACCATGACCTGCTCCGGCTCGTCCGTGAGATCGCCGTCGGGGTAGAGCGGCGGGCTCTCCGGCAGCATCGGCGCCAGCAGATCCGCCAGCAGCGAGACCTGGCTGCCCGCCGTGGCCGAGACCGGCACGATCTCGGCCCACTCGATGCCCAGCTCCCGGCCCAGCCGGTCGACGGCCACGAGCTGGGCCGCCAGCGTCTTGGAGTCCACCAGGTCCGTCTTCGTGACCACCGCGACCTTGGGAGTGCGCTTGAGCTTGGCCAGCTCGGCGGCGATGAAGCGGTCACCCGGGCCGGTCTTCTGATCGGCCGGGAGGCAGAACCCGATGACGTCCACCTCGGCCCAGGTGGTGCGGACGACGTCGTTGAGCCGCTCCCCCAACAGCGTGCGCGGCTTGTGCAGCCCGGGGGTGTCGACGAGGACGAGCTGCGCGTCCTCGCGGTGCACGATGCCGCGCACGGTGTGCCGGGTGGTCTGGGGCCGGTTCGAGGTGATGGCGACCTTCGTGCCCACGAGTGCGTTGGTCAGGGTCGACTTGCCGGCGTTGGGGCGGCCGACGAAGCAGGCGAAGCCGGCACGGTGCGGCGGGCGGGAAGGGCTGGTCATCCCCCCATTGTCCCTCCTCTCCGAGCTGGGTTCGCCGCCGGGTGCTGTGACCCGGCGGCGACACGCGTCGACACCGGCGCGCCCGTCGGCTCGCTCGCCTCGGGCGTCTCGGCCGCCGGCAGGCTCACCGGCCCGGGAGGCGAGGCCGGTCAGCCCGCGGTGAGTGTGGCGCTCAGGGTGCCGTCGGGGGCGGCCAGCAGGACCGGCGTCGTTCCGCCCAGGTCGGCGACGGCGGCGAGGTCGGTGCCGGGCAGCGTGCCGGCGTCGGAGACGACCGCGGCGGCCTCCAGGGACCGCGCGCCGGAGGCCACGGCCATCGCGACGGCGGTCTGGAGCGCCGTCAGCTCCAGCGAGGGCAGCGTCACCGTGCTGGCGACGTAGGTGCGGCCGGTCTCGTCGCGGACGGCGGCACCCTCGGGGACGGAGTTGCGGGCGCGGGCGCTGCGCGCCAGCGTGATGATCTTGCGGTCCTCGGGATCGATGGCCTGGGCGTCAGTCATGACCTTGAGCTTACTGGGGCCGTGGACGGCCCCGGCTTGCCGGTGAGCGGAGGCACGGCCCGCCCACCGCCGGGCCCGCCGGGGCGCTCACAGCCGGGTCGCGCCCGGGAAGGAGCCGGCGGGTGAGGGCGTGCCGCCCGCGGCGACGGTGCGCAGCTTCTCCAGCGCCAGCCGGGCGAGGGGCACGATGCCGCGGGCGTCGGAGTCCTCCCGCCCCGCGCGGGCGAGGTGCACGGTGTGGGCGCCGAGACGGGCGTAGACGGCCTCGGAGACGACGGTGCCCGCGCGGCTCCCGGACTCCGTCCGCACGAAGCGCACGACCACGCTCTCGTCCCCGAGCCGCGGCGCGTCCAGCGTCTCGGCGTGGTACATGACCTCGCGGCCGCCCGCGTCCGGGCCCTCGGTGACCGGGAAGGCGGGACACTGCCCCGCGGCGGCGCGGAAGGAGGCGAGGGCGTTCCGGGCGTCGTCGACCCCCGCGTGCGTGCCGGTGCGCGCGACGACGAACGGGCCGACCTCGGTACGGGCGAACCGGGCCAGGCCGCCGGTGCCGGGCGGGTCCCGGAAGAGGGCCCGGCAGGGCCCCTCCGCGGGCTCGGGCACGCCGATGCCGCGCCTCCGGGCGGCGTCGGGGGTGTCGGCGGCCCAGCCGGCGGGCAGGTCGGCGAGGCTCAGCACGGCGAGCCGCAGCCGCTCCTCGCTCAGCGGTCCCGCCGCGAGGCCCGGTGTGCCCGGCTGTCCGCCGGGACCGGTGCTCCCCGCGCAACCGGCCGCCAGCGAGCCCGGCCCGGCCAACAGGGCCAGGACGAGCGCGGCGCGGATCGGGCCCGAACGAAGGTGCCGCAGGTACGCGTGCATGGGTCCATGGCGGCACGCGGGCGCGGCCGCGGCCAGGGGCGTTCACCCGGCCGGGTGAAGGGTGGCGCTCCGGGCTACTCCCCGTCGTCGTCCGGCTGCTCGGCGTCGACACGCTCGACCAGGACACGGTCGATGCGGTTGCGCCGGCCCGCCGTGGACTCCGCGGTGAGCCGGAGCCCGGCGAGCCGCGGGTCGGCGGGCTCCTCGGAGAGGTCGACCACCACCGCGGCGCCCGCGATGGGCACCCGGCCGAGGAGCTTGGCCAGCAGACCGCCGACCGTCTCCACGTCCTCGTCGTCGAGGTCCGGCAGGCCGTAGAGCTCGCCCAGGTCGCCGATGTCCAGGCGGGCGGTGACGCGGAACCGGCCGTCGCCCAGCTCCTCGACGGGCGGCAGCTCGCGGTCGTACTCGTCGGTGATCTCGCCGACGATCTCCTCAAGGATGTCCTCGATGGTGACGATCCCGGCCGTGGAGCCGTACTCGTCGATGACGACGGCCACGTGATTGCGCTCGGTCTGCATCTCCCGCAGCAGGTCCCCGGCGTTCTTCGTGTCCGGGACGAACGCGGCCGGGCGCATCGCCGTGGACACCAGCTCGGACTCGGCCTCACGGCTGATGTGGACCTTGCGGGCCAGGTCCTTCAGGTACACCATCCCGACGACGTCGTCCTCGTTCTCGCCCGTGACGGGGATGCGCGAGAAGCCGGAGCGCAGAGCCAGGGTGAGGGCCTGCCGGATGGTCTTGAACCGCTCGATGGACACCAGGTCGGTGCGCGGGACCATGACCTCCCGCACGAGGGTGTCGCCGAGCTGGAAGACGGAGTGCACCATGCGGCGCTCCTCGTCCTCGATCAGCGACTCCGACTCGGCCAGGTCCACCATGGCCCGCAGCTCGGCCTCCGAGGCGAACGGCCCCTTGCGGAAGCCCTTGCCGGGGGTGAGCGCGTTGCCCAGGAGGATCAGCAGCTGGGGCAGCGGGCCGAGTACCCGGGCGAGCGGCAGCAGCACGTAGGCGGCGGCCGTGGCGGTGTTCAGCGGATGCTGGATGCCGATCGTGCGCGGGGAGACGCCGACGGCCACGAAGGAGACGAGCACCATGACGCCCATGGCGACCACGAGCGCCTGCCAGGGCTCGGCGAAGTAGCGCAGGCAGGCGTAGGTGACGAGGACGCCGGCGGCCATCTCGGAGGCCACCCGCAGCAGCATGGCCAGGTTCAGGTAGCGGACCGGGTCGGCGGCGACGGCGGCCAGCCGGTCGCTGCCGCGCCGGCCGCTGCGCACCGCCTGCTCGGCCCGGAAGCCCGTCGCCCGGGAGAGCCCGGCCTCGGCGCAGGCGGCCAGCCAGGCGAGCACGGTCAGGGTGACCGCGACGGTGAGGATCTCGGCCATCGTCCGCCCGGCCTCAGGTGAAGGTGGGGGCCGGTGAGGGCCCGGTGAGGCCCCGCTCCGCCCGCCAGCCGTCCACGATGGCCTGCTGGAGGCCGAACATCTCGGCCTTCTCCCCGGGCGCCTCGTGGTCGTACCCGAGCAGGTGCAGCACGCCGTGCACGGTGAGGAGCTGGAGCTCCTCGTCCGTGGTGTGCCCCGTCGGGGCCTGCTCGGCCTGGCGCGCCGCGACCTCGGGGCACAGCACGATGTCGCCGAGCAGCCCCTGGGGGGCCTCCTCCTCGTCCTTCGCGGGCGGACGCAGCTCGTCCATCGGGAAGGACATGACGTCCGTCGGCCCCGGAAGGTCCATCCACTGCACGTGGAGGCGCTCCATGGCGGCGGAGTCCACCACGATCACCGACAGCTCGGACAACGGATGGATGCGCATCCGGGCGAGGGCGTACCGGGCGATGTCGAGGAGCGCCTCCTCGTCGACGTCCTGCCCGGACTCGTTGTTCACGTCGATGGACATGTGCTCGCTGATGCTCTCCGTCGTCTCGGTCTGCGGTGCGCGCAGCTTACCGAGCGCCCCCGCCAGCGGGCCCGCCGCCGTTGTTGCGGACGTCGTAGCGCTCGTAGGCGTCCACGATACGGCCCACCAGCTTGTGCCGGACAACGTCCGTGCTGGTCAGCTCGGCGAAGTGCACGTCGTCCACACCCTGGAGGATCTCCCGCACCTGGCGCAGGCCGGACTTCGTGCCGCCCGGCAGGTCGACCTGCGTGACGTCACCGGTGATGACGACCTTCGAGTCGAAGCCGAGCCGCGTCAGGAACATCTTCATCTGTTCCGGGTTGGTGTTCTGCGCCTCGTCCAGAATGATGAAGGCGTCGTTGAGCGTGCGGCCACGCATGTAGGCGAGCGGTGCCACCTCGATCGTCCCGGCCGCCATGAGCCGCGGGATCGAGTCCGGGTCGAGCATGTCGTGCAGGGCGTCGTACAGCGGACGCAGATACGGGTCGATCTTCTCGTACAGCGTGCCGGGCAGGAAGCCGAGCCGCTCGCCCGCCTCGACCGCGGGCCGGGTCAGGATGATGCGGTTGACCTGCTTGGACTGCAACGCCTGGACGGCCTTGGCCATCGCCAGATAGGTCTTGCCCGTGCCCGCCGGGCCGATGCCGAAGACGACGGTGTGCTGGTCTATGGCGTCGACGTAGCGCTTCTGGTTGAGCGTCTTGGGACGGATGGTGCGCCCGCGGTTGGAGAGGATGTTCTGCGTGAGCACCTGGGCGGGCGTCTCGCTCAGGGCGCCGTCGCGCTCCTCGCGGAGCATCGCGATCGAACGCTCCACCGCGTCCTCGGTCATGGGCTGACCGGTGCGCAGGACGAGCATCATCTCGTCGAAGAGGCGCTGGACGAGGGCCACCTCGGCCTCGTCACCGGTGGCACTGATCTCGTTGCCGCGCACGTGGATGTCGGTCGCCGGGAAGGCTTCCTCGATGACGCGGAGAAGTCGGTCGCCGGAGCCGAGCACCGTCACCATCGGATGCTTGGCGGGAACGGCGAAGCGTGCCTGTGCCTGAGATGCCTGGGAAATGGATGTCTGCGTCATGGGCCGGCTCTGGGCCTTGCTCATCCCTCTCTGTCGCGGCGATGCGTTGCGCTACCCAGGTTACGCCGACGGGGCGGCACGCCCACCCGATTTACCGGCTCTATCGTTACGGGGTGCGTGTACTGCTGGTCGAGGACGACGACGATCTCCGCTTCGGTGTGGCCGCGGCCCTGCGCAGCGGGGGCCTGGCCGTCGACGAGGCATCCGACCTGCCCGGAGCCGACGAGGCGCTCTTCGTGACCGCCTACGACTGCGCGGTGTTCGACCGGATGCTGCCGTCCGGCGACGCGGCGGCCTACGTGGAATCGTTGCGGCGTGACGGGCGGTCCGTACCGGTGCTGTTCCTCACCGCGCGCGACACGGTGGACGACCGGGTGGAGGGCTTCGCCCGCGGGGGCGACGACTACCTGGTCAAACCGTTCGCCGTGCCCGAACTCGTCGCCCGGGTACGCAGCCTGTGCCGCCGTTCGCAGGCCGTGCGGCCAGCGCTCCAGTGTGTCGCCGACCTGGAGGTGGACACCGCCCGACGGCAGGTGCGACGCGCGGGCGTCCTGCTGTCGCTCACCCCGCGCGAGTTCGCGGTAGCCGAGCTGCTGGCCTCCCGGGCCGACCAGGCCGTCTCCCGGACCGAGCTGATAGAGCGGTGCTGGGACGAGATGGCGGAGCCGCGGTCCAACGTCGTGGAGGTGCTCGTGTCCCAACTGCGGCGCAAGCTGGGCGAGCCTCCCCTCATCCACACCGTCCGCGGAGTCGGCTACCGCTTGGCTCCGCCGGGCACGTGAAACGGCCTCTGGACGCCCGCCTGCGACGGGTGCGCACTCCGACACCCGCCCAGCGAGTGCGGCGCCTGCGGCGCCGCATCACCCTGGTGTTCGCGCTCACCAGCGCCGCCGGCCTCGTCGCGATGGCCGTTTTCGCCGTGCGCGGCGACGACGCGCGGTGGCGCGAACAACTCGACCACACGATGAACGCCGATCTCAGCTGGGCCCTGGGGCTGCTGGAGGCCGACGAGGCGGGCGGGCTCGACGTCGGCGTCCTCCTCGACACCATGGGCACCACGTGCCCGCCGCTGACGGTGTTCACCGCCGAGGGCTGGTCGGCGGACGCGGACGCCGACGCCCCCGAGGTGGAACTGTCCGTCGAGCACGCCCCGGACCAGCCCTGCCTGTCCGTGGCCAGCCCGGACCTGCGGGAGGTCGCGACGTCCGCCGTGCGCGTCGGGGACGTCGCGGGAGCCGACCGGCACGCGTCCGACGGCGCGCCCGTACGGGTGTTCGCCCTGGCGTTCTACGCGCTGGAGGAGGAGTACGAGCAGCCGCAGGGCGCCCTCGTGATGGTCTCCGAGGCCACCGCCCAGCGGGCGGACCACGAACGGTTCACCCGGTCGGTGGCGGCCGGCTGCGCCGTGCTCGTGTGCCTGTCGGCCGCCGTCGGCCACATGCTGTCCGGACGCGCCGTACGCCCCGCGCTGACGGCACTCAGCCGGCAGGAGACCTTCCTCGCCGATGCGGCTCACGACCTGCGCACCCCGGCCGCCTCCCTGCGCACGCTCGCCGAGACCGCGCTCCGCGGCGACACGGACCCCACGGAAGTGCTGCGGCGCTCCCATCGGCTGGCGAAGTCGATGGGCGACCTGGTGGACGGGCTGCTCACTCGTGCCCGGCTGATGACCGGCGTCGTGACCCCCGACCGGGAGCCGCTGCGGCTGGACCAGTTGGTGGAGGCCGTGGTCGCCGAGGCGCCCACGGAGAGACATCGGGTGACGGTACGGGCGCAGGAGACCATCGTCGTGGCGGATCCCGAGCTTCTACGGCGCGCGGTGGCGAACCTGCTGGACAACGCCCTCACCCACGGCCACGCGCCGGGCGAGGGCGCCGACGTGCTGGTCGACGTCCGCCAGGACGGCACGGTGACCGTCGAGGACTCCGGTCCCGGACTGCCACCCCAGGTCGGGGACGACACCCTGTTCGAACGGTTCCGCAGCGGGTCCGGCTCCACCGGGCTCGGGCTGTCCATCGCCTCGTGGGTGGCCCATGCGCACGGCGGTCGCCTCATCGCGGCCCGGCCGGAGCACGGGGGTGCCCGATTCGTGCTCCGGCTCCCCCGGAACGGCTGACGGGCGGGGCCTTTCCTCACCGAATCCTCAGCATGGCGCGGCGATGCTCTGGTCGACCGACCGACAGCTCGAAGGAGCGTCTCGTTGAACCGTGCCATCCGCCGCCGGGGCCTCGCCGTCACCGCGGCCCTGAGCGTCCTCGTCCCCCTCTCACTGTCCGGCTGCACCTCGGCGTCCCCGGACCGCCCGGACCGGCCCCGGTCCTCGGCGGCCCCCGACCCCGCCGACCGGCCGGAGCTCGCGTCGTTCTACCGCCAGAAGCTGGACTGGACCGAATGCGGCACGTACCAGTGCGCGCAGCTGACGGTCCCGATGGACTACGCGCACCCGCAGGACGGCCGGACGTTCGTCCTGCCGGTGGCGCGGGCGGCCACGGCCGACCCGGACAGGCGCGTCGGCGCCCTCGTGGTCAACCCGGGCGGCCCCGGCGCCTCCGGCGTGGCCAGCCTGCTGGAGGAGGGAACGGCCGAGTCCCTGGGCGCCTCGACGCGCGAGCACTTCGATGTCGTCTCCTTCGATCCGCGGGGTGTCGGGGCGAGCTCCCCGGCTCTGACCTGCGAGGGGAAGGAGGGCGACAGCGGCGGGGCGGTGGACGAGGATGATTTTCCGGCCGGAACGCAGGCGCTGTACCCGAGGACGGCGGAGGAGCAGGCGGCGGCCGTCTCGGCTGCACAGGCCGAAGCCGAGGCGTGCCGGAAGCACAGCGGCGACATCCTGCCGCACGTGGGCACCGCAGACGTCGCACGCGACCTGGACGTGCTGCGGGCCGCACTCGGTGAGAAGAAGCTCAACTACCTCGGCTGGTCGTACGGCACCAGCCTGGGCACCTCGTACGCCGAGCAGTTCCCGCACCGGGTCCGCGCCATGGTGCTGGACGGGGCCGTCGACCCGTCGCTCGACTGGGAGGAACGTGCGACGAGCCAGTCTCTCGGCTTCCGGAGGGCCGTCGAGGACTACGCCGAGCGCTGCGCCGATCTCGTCGGAGACTCCTGTCCCGCCGCGACGCCCGCGGGCATACGGAATCTGGTCAACGGGCTGTACGAGCGGGCCGCCCACAGCCCCCTGCCCGTGGACGGCGGCGACATCGGGCTCGACGCCACCGGGGTACTGAACGTGGTCACGCTGGCCATGTACAACCCGGAGAGCCAGTGGGAGGGCCTCTCCGAGGCCCTGTCCGCGGCGGCGTCGGGAGACGGGACGATGCTGGCCGCTCTGCAGTACGAGGAGGCCGAGGAAGCCGAGCCCGGGGAAACCGAGCCCGGGGAGGCCGAAGCCGGGGAGGCCGAAGCCGGGGACGGGGCGACGGCCTCGACGGACGGCGACGGCGACGGGGCCCCCGTCGACCCGGTGCCCGGTGACAACGAGTACGCGGCCCTGACAGCCGTCAACTGCCTGGACGTCCCTCACCCGCGTGACGACCGGGCTTACTGGGACGCGCTGGAGGACGCGCACGACGCGGCCGGTCTCTACGGCACCTCGGGGGTGCTGACGGAGCTGACCTGCAAGAGCTGGCCCTCCGGGACCGGACGCCCGCACAAGGTACGGGCGGAGGGCGTTCCCCCGGTGCTCGTGGTCGGGACCACGGGGGACCCGGCGACCCCATACGAGGAGGCCGTCAGTCTGGCCGAGCAGTTCCCCGGCGGCATGCTGCTGACCTACGAGGGGCTCGGGCACACCGCCTACGGACGCAGTGGCACGTGCGTCACGCGGAACGTCGACCGGTACCTCGTCGCGTTGCGTCCCGTGCCCGCCGGCACGGTGTGCTGAGCCGGACGCTCACCGACGCGGGAACCCGATCGTGGGGACCGCGCGGCGCAGCGGAGCGACGCCCTCACCGTCGGTGAGCAGTCGACGGAGGAAGGCGTAGCGGCACGCCGTGCCGGAGTCGGTGGCGGGGCAGGCGTGGACGCGGTGGCACCAGGCCGCGATCTCCGCCCAGCTCGGCGCGGACAGTGAACCGCCGAAGTGCCGCACCGACAGGGCGGCCGCGAGCCCGGCGAAGGCGAGCCGGTCGGCGAGGGGCCACTCGGCGAGGGAGGCCATGACGAACCCGGCCACGAACACGTCGCCCGCGCCCGTGGTGTCCAGGGCCTCCACCGCGATGCCCGGCACCTCGGCCGTCTCCCCCGTCCGCCCGTCGGCCGCGTAGGCGCCCTCGGGGCCCAGCGTCACCACGGCGAGCGGCACGTGCTCGGCCAGTGCCCGGGCGGCGGCGCGCGGGCAGGTGGTGCGGGTGTAGCGGACGGCCTCCTCCGCGTTGGGCAGGAAGGCCTCGCAGTACCGGAGGTCGGGGAGGGCTGCGAGGTCCCAGCGGCCGGTGCCGTCCCAGCCGACGTCGGCGAAGACCCGGGCGCCCCGCTCCGCCGCCCGGGCGATCCACGCCTGGCCGACGCCCGGCGTCAGCGAGGCCACCGCCGCGCGGGTCGGCGGCGGGTCGACGGGCGGCGCCTGCCGGGGCGGTGCCTCGTGCCCGTGCGAGACCATCGTGCGCTCGCCCTCGTACGCCATGGACACGGTCACCGGGGAGTGCCAGCCCGGCACCGTGCGCGACAGGGAGAGGTCCACGCCCTCGCCCTGGCTCAGCTCCTCCCAGCAGTACGCGCCGTACACATCGTCGCCGAAGGCCGCCGAGAGCCAGGTGCGCAGGCCCAGGCGGGCGAGCGCGGTGGCCATGTTCGCGACGCCGCCGGGGCTGGACCCCATGCCGCGCGCCCAGGACTCGGTGCCCCGCACCGGCGCGGAGTCCAGGCCGGTGAAGACGATGTCCAGGAAGACGGTCCCGGTCAGATACACGTCGCAGGCCGGGTCCTGCGGAGTCCGCACGGCGGCGAGTGGATCGAGCATGCCGCCAGTGTGCCGGACGGCCGGTACCGTCCGTCCCATGCGACTTTCCATTCTGGGCGGTGGCGGATTCCGGGTCCCGCTGGTGTACGCGGCGCTGGCCCGTGAGCGGAGCGGGATCGAGGAGGTCGTGCTCCACGACACCGACCCTGGGCGGGTCGGGGTCATCCGCTCGGTGCTCACCGGGATCGACGGCGGCCCCCGGGTCCGGGTCGCCGAGGGGCTGGACGAGGCCGTGCGCGGCGCCGCCTTCGTCTTCTCCGCCATCCGCGTCGGCGGCACGGCCGGACGGGTGCGGGACGAACGGACCGCGCTGGCCGAGGGCGTCCTGGGCCAGGAGACCGTGGGGGCGGGCGGGCTGCTGTACGGACTGCGCACCGTACCCGTCGCCCGGGAGATCGCCCGGCGCGTGCGGGCGCTGGCCCCGGACGCCTGGGTCGTCAACTTCACCAATCCGGCCGGGGTGGTGACGGAGGCGATGTCCGCCGTCCTCGGCGACCGGGTCATCGGCATCTGCGACTCGCCGGTGGGACTCGTGCGCCGGGCGGCCCGCGCGGCCGGGGCCGACCCCGACGCCGTCGGCTACGACTACCTCGGCCTCAACCACCTGGGCTGGTTGCGTTCCCTGACCCGGGGCGGGCGGGAGCTGCTGCCCGGGCTGCTCGCGGACCCCGAGGCGCTGAACTCCTTCGAGGAGGGGCGGCTGTTCGGGGCCCCCTGGCTGGCCGCGCTCGGTGTGCTCCCCAACGAGTACCTGCACTACTACTACTTCCGCCGGGAGACGCTCGCGGCGGCCCGCGCGGCCGGGGAGACCCGCGGCGCGTTCCTGGCCCGGCAGCAGGACGCGTTCTTCACCCGGGCCGCCCGGGACCCGGCGGCGGCCCCCCGGCTGTGGGAGGCCGCGCGCCGGGAGCGGGAGGAGACCTACCTGGCCGAGGCGCGCGCCGCCTCCGGCGGCTGGCAGCGCGACACCCGCGACCTCGACGGCGGCGGCTACGACCGCGTGGCCCTCGCGCTGATGCGGGCCATCGCCGAGGACCGTCCCCGCAGGCTGATCCTCAACGTGCGCAACGCGGGCACGGTGGCGGCCCTGCCGGACGAGGCCGTCGTGGAGACCGTGTGCGAGGTGGACGCGCGCGGCGCCCGGCCGCTGCCGAGCGCCCCGCCCGGCGCCGCCGAGCTGGGGCTCATGCTCCAGGTGAAGGCCAGCGAGCAGGGAGTGATCACCGCTGCCACGGACGGCTCCCGCCGCACCGCGCTGCGCGCGCTCGCGCTGCACCCCCTGGTGGACTCCCCCGCCGTCGCCGACCGCCTGCTGGCCCGCGTCCGGTGGCCGTGAGCGCACGCGCACCCGCCGGGCGGACGGCCTACCCGCGGCGCAGACGTGGCCCGGAAGCCCGAACAGGACCCGCGGGACCGACCGGCACGCCGCAGGCCTCCTGGCGCCCCGGCACACCGGTGCGGCGCGCTGCGGGGGAACGCGTCAGCGGAGTCGGCCGAGGTGGATCACACTGACGCGGGCCTGGCGGTCACTGACCTCACACATGTGCACACTTATGCGCACCACTGGCGTCAACGTCGGCGCGGCAGCGGGACGCGCAGGAGGTCGCGGGCGACCGTCAGTTCGCCGGTGAAGCCCGCGGCGCGGGCCTGGTCGGCGAAGGCGGACACGTCCGGGTAGCGCTGGGAGAAGTGCGTCAGGACGAGGTGCCGGACGCCGGACTCGGCCGCCAAGCGGCCCGCCTGACCGGCCGTCAGATGGCCGTGCTCCGTGGCCAGGGCCTCGTCCCCGTCGGCGAAGGTGGACTCGACGACCAGCAGGTCGCACCCCTCGGCCAGGGCGAACGCGCCGTCGCACAGCCGGGTGTCCATGATGAAGGCGAACCGCTGGCCGCGCCGGAGCTCGCTGACGTCGTCCAGGTGGACGCCGCGCAGCGTCCCCTCGCGCTGGAGCCGGCCCACGTCGGGGCCGGAGATGCCGTGGGCGGCCAGCCTCCCGGGCAGCATCCGGCGGCCGTCGGGCTCGACGAGCCGGTAGCCGAAGGACTCCACGGGATGGGAGAGGCGGGCCGCCGAGAGGGTGTAGGACGCGGTGCGGGCCAGGACACCATCGGCCGCCACGGGCTCCTCCCGCAGCGGCACCGTCTCGCGGTAGGCGGTCGCGTAGCGCAACCGGTCGAAGAACCGCTGCCCGCTCGCCGGGTAGTGCGCGGTCACCGGGTGCGGGACGCCGTCCAGGTTGACGCGCTGGATGACGCCGGCGAGGCCGAGGCAGTGGTCGCCGTGGAAGTGGGTGACGCAGAGCCGGTTCAGGTCGTGCGCGGCGACCCCGGCACGCAGCATCTGGCGCTGGGTGCCCTCGCCGGGATCGAAGAGCAGCCCTTCACCGTCCCACAGCAGCACGTAGCCGTTGTGGTTGCGGTGCCGGGTCGGGACCTGGCTGGCGGTGCCGAGCACCACCAGTTCACGTACGGACATGCGGGATGGCGACCGATCAGCCGGGCGGCCACTGCAGACCGCGGCCCGCCAGGACGTGCGCGTGGGCGTGGAAGACGGTCTGCCCTGCGCCCGAGCCGGTGTTGAACACGACCCGGTAGGACTCGGCGTTGTCCTCCGAGGCCACCTCACCGGCCTCCCGCAGCACGTCGGCGGCGAGGCCGGGGGCGGCGGAGGCGAGGGTGGCGGCATCCGCGTAGTGGGCCTTGGGGATCACCAGGACGTGGGTGGGTGCCTGGGGGTTGATGTCCCGGAAGGCGACGGTCGTCTCGGTCTCACGCACGACCGTCGCCGGCACCTCACCCGCGACGATCTTGCAGAACAGGCAGTCCGCCTGCGGTTCTCCAGCCATGCCCGGACTCTACCGCGCCCCGAAGGGGCGCGGGGAACTGCGCGACCAGCCACGACGCACCGCCAGGCAGCGGCGCGCGGGCCCCGGCAGGGCCCCCGGGGTGCCGGGGGCAGAGCCCCTGGCACCGGCAAGGGGCGGGACAGGGGGTCAGTCCCAGCGGCCGGTACGGCCCAGCAGCAGGGCCGCCGCCGCGGTGCCGGCGGTGGAGGTGCGCAGGACGCTCGGGCCGAGCCGGTAGGGCCGGGCCCCCGCCTCCGCGAAGGCCGCCAGCTCCTCCGGGCTGACCCCGCCCTCGGGACCGACGACGAGGACGATGCCGCCCTCGGCCGGCAGCCCGGCACGCGCCAGCGGGCTGCCGCCCTCCTCGTGCAGCACGGCCGCGAACGCGGCCTCGGCGAGCAACGGCGCGAGCTGGCGGGTCGTCATGGGCTCCGTGACGTGCGGGAAGCGCAGCCGCCGCGCCTGCTTACCGGCCTCGCGTGCGGTGGCCCGCCACTTGGCCAGGGACTTGGCGCCGCGCTCGCCCTTCCACTGGGTGATGCAGCGGGACGCCGTCCAGGGCACGATGACGTCGACGCCGGTCTCCGTCATCGTCTCGACGGCCAACTCGCCCCGGTCGCCCTTGGGCAGGGCCTGGACGACGGTGAGCGCGGGCCGCGGCTCCGGCTCGGTGCGCAGCTCCCGGACGTCGACCTCCAGCCGGTCCTTCCCGGTGGCGGCCGTCACCGTGCCGAGGCCGCCCGTTCCGGCGCCGTCGGTCAGCACGACCTCCTCGCCCGCTCGCAGCCGCCGCACCGAGACGGCGTGCCGCCCCTCGGGCCCCTCCAGGACCACGGGGCCGGTGCGCAGGCACCCGGCGTCGACGACGAAGACGGGGGCCGTCACGCCAGGCCCCCCGGTGCGGGCTTCTTCCCGGCGGGCGGCCCGGCGCACGCGGCGTCCAGCTCCTCGGCCAGGAGGGCGACGAGCCGGGCCGCGGGCAGTTCGCGGGCGAGCCGGTGGCCCTGGCCCGCCCACAGCGCCATGCCCTGCGGGTCCCCGGCGGCGGCCGCGGCCCTGCGCAGGGGCGCGGTGAGGTGGTGGACCTGTGGGTAGGCGGCCGGGGCGTAGGGGCCGTGCTCCCGCAGGAAGCGGTTGACCAGGCCGCGCGCCGGGCGGCCCGAGAAGGCCCGGGTCAGCTCCGTGCGGGTGTAGAGCGCGCTCGTCAGCGCGGCCTTGTGCAGCGGGTGGGCCCCGGACTCGGGGCAGGCCAGGAACGCGGTGCCCAGCTGTGCGGCGCTGGCCCCGGCCGCGAGGACGGCCGCGATCTGGGCGCCCCGCATGATGCCGCCCGCCGCGATGAGGGGCAGCGGCACCGTCTCCGCGACCTCGGCCAGGAGCGGCAGCAGGGCCCGCCCGGCACCGGGGGCGTCGGCGTGCGGATCGTCGTGGTGGACGCCCAGGTGTCCGCCCGCCTCGACGCCCTGCACGCACAGGGCAGCGGCTCCGGCCCGGTGGGCGGCCCGCGCCTCGGCGGGCGAGGTGACGGTGACGACGGTGAGCGTCCCGACGGCGGCCAGCCGCTCCAGCACCGCGGGGTCCGGGCAGCCGAACGTGAAGCCGACCACCGGCACCGGGTCGTCCAGCAAAACGGCGAGCTTGCCCTCGTAGCCGTCGTCGGTCCCCTGCTCCGGATCGCCCAGCTCCGTCTCGTACCACTCGGCCTCACCGGCGAGCTGCTCGGCGTAGACGGCGATCCGCGCCGAGGCGTCCTTGCCCGGCACGCCGGGGGCACCCGTCGGGCTGGGCGTCTCCGGCTGCCCCGGCACCGGCGCGGGCTGCGGGACGAACACGTTGACGCCGAAGGGGCGCGCGGTGAGCCGCCGCAGCTCCCGGATCTCCGCGTACACGGCCTCGGGCGTCTTGTACCCGGCGGCGAGGAAACCGAGACCGCCGGCCTCGCTCACGGCGGCCGCCAGCTCGGGCCGGGAGCCGCCGCCCGCCATCGGCGCCTGCACGACCGGATGGTCGTACAGGGCACCGAGTGGGGGCGGGGAGACGGTCACCGGCCGGTCACCGGCCGCTCCAGGCGTCCTTCAGCCGGGAGAACAGGCCCTGCTGGCCCGGCTGGAACTGCCCCGTGGGCCGCTCTTCTCCGCGCAGCTTGGCCAGCTTGCGCAGCAGCTCCTCCTGCTCGGCGTCGAGCTTGTTCGGCGTCTGCACCTCGACGTGCACGATCAGGTCGCCGCGCCCGCTCCCGCGCAGGTGCGTCACGCCCCGCCCGTGCAGCGGGATGGACTGGCCGGACTGGGTGCCGGGACGGATGTCGACGTCCTCCAGGCCGTCGAGCGTCTCCAGCGGGCACTTGGTGCCCAGGGCCGCCGCCGTCATCGGGATGGTGACGGTGCAGTGGAGGTCGTCGCCGCGGCGCTGGAAGACGGGGTGCGGCTTCTCGCGGATCTCGACGTAGAGGTCGCCCGCGGGGCCGCCGCCCGGGCCGACCTCGCCCTCTCCGGCGAGCTGGATGCGGGTGCCGTTGTCCACGCCCGGCGGGATCTTGACCGTCAGGGTGCGGCGGGAGCGGACGCGCCCGTCGCCCGCGCACTCCGGGCACGGGGAGGGCACGACCGTGCCGAAGCCCTGGCACTGCGGACACGGCCTGGATGTCATGACCTGGCCGAGGAAGGAGCGGGTGACCTGGGAGACCTCCCCCCGGCCGCGACACATGTCACACGTCTGGGCCGAGGTGCCGGGCGCGGCACCCTCGCCGCTGCACGTCGTGCAGACGGTGGCGGTGTCGACCTGGATCTCCTTGGTGGTGCCGAACGTGGCCTCCTCCAGATCGATCTCCAGCCGGATCATGGCGTCCTGGCCGCGGCGGGTGCGCGAGCGCGGTCCGCGCTGCGCGGCGCCGCCGAAGAAGGCGTCCATGATGTCGGAGAAGTTGCCGAAGCCGCCGCCCGCGCCGAAGCCACCGGCGGCACCGCCCGCCGGGTCCCCGCCCAGGTCGTACATCTGCTTCTTCTGCGGGTCCGAGAGGACCTCGTAGGCGGTGTTGATCTCCTTGAACCGCTCCTGGGTCTTCGGGTCCGGATTCACATCCGGATGCAGCTCCCTCGCCAGGCGGCGGAACGCCTTCTTGATCTCGTCCTGTGATGCGTCGCGCTGCACGCCCAGGATCGCGTAGTAGTCCGTCGCCACTTACGACTCCGCGAGAAACTGTCCGACGTAACGTGCCACTGCGCGTACCGCTCCCATCGTTCCGGGGTAGTCCATGCGGGTCGGTCCGACCACGCCGAGCTTGGCGACCGTCTGGTCGCCGGAACCGTAACCGACCGAGACGACGGACGTGGAATTGAGCCCCTCGTGCTCGTTCTCGTGCCCGATCCGCACGGTGACACCGGGGTCGGTTGCCTCACCGAGCAGTTTGAGCAGGACGACCTGCTCCTCCAGCGCCTCCAGTACCGGCCGGATCGTGAGCGGGAAGTCGTGGCCGAAGCGCGTCAGGTTGGCGGTGCCGCCGATGACCAGACGTTCCTCGGTCTCCTCCACCAGGGTCTCCAGCAGCGTCGCGACGACGGCGGCGACCGCGCCGCGGTCCTCCCCGTCGAAGGAGTCCACGAGGTCCTGGACCAGCCGCGGCACCTCGGTGAAGCGCTGCCCCGCCACCCGGCTGTTCAGCCGGGCCCGCAGGTCGGCGACCGACGCCTCGCTCACCGGATCCGGGCAGTCCACCATGCGCTGCTCGACCCGGCCCGTGTCGGTGATCAGCACGAGCATGACGCGGGCCGGGGCCAGCGACAGCAGCTCCACGTGCCGCACCGAGGAACGGGTCAGCGACGGGTACTGCACCACGGCCACCTGCCGGGTGAGCTGCGCCAGCAGCCGCACGGTGCGCCCGACGACGTCGTCCAGGTCCACCGCGCCGTCCAGGAAGTGCTGCACGGCGCGCCGCTCGGGCACCGACATCGGCTTGACGCCCGCCAGCCGGTCCACGAACAGCCGGTAGCCCTTGTCCGTGGGGATACGGCCCGCGCTGGTGTGCGGCTGGGCGATGTACCCCTCGTCCTCCAGCGCGGCCATGTCGTTGCGCACGGTGGCCGGGGAGACGTTGAGGTTGTGCCGCTCGGTGAGCGCCTTGGAACCCACCGGCTCCTCCGTGCCCACGTAGTCCTGGACGATGGCACGCAGCACCTGGAGTCGGCGTTCGCTGAGCATGGTGGCGCACCTCCCGTCCGGCCGTGACCGGGTCTCTTGCTGGGTCTTCCCTGGCTCTTTCCCGCCCCTGGCACTCGGCATCCCTGAGTGCCAATCCGGGACCAGTGTACGGCCGGGTACCACGACCCGGGCAAGGGCGGCCGGACCCGAAGGTACCCCGCGTCGGGCGAAGTGGCGCCGGTACGACTAGCGTCGGCCCTATGACGGCACAGGGAAACGCGCTGTGGGAGGAGCTCGCCCCCGGCGTCGTGCGCCGCCGCATGCCCGGCTGGGACGAGACGGTCGGCGCCGTGCGCGGACGGGACGGGGTGCTCGTCGTCGACACCGGCGCGTCGCTCCGCGCGGGAGCCGAGATCCGGCGGCAGCTGCGCGACCTCTTCGGCCTCCCCGTCACCCACGTCGTCCTCACCCACCCGCACTTCGACCACGTCCTCGGCACCGCCGCCTTCGCCGGGGTGGAGGTCTACGGGGCCGTCGGCCTGACGACGCGGCTCCCCCACCTCGCCGACGAGCTGCGCGCGGATGCCGTCCGGCACGGCCTCGCCCCCGAGGAGGCGGCGGACGCCGTCGACCTCCTGGTGGCCCCGCACCACCAGGTCTGCGGCGAGCTCACGCTGTCGCTGGGCGGCGGACGCCGGGTCATGCTGGCCAACGTCGGCCCGGGCCACACCGGGCACGACCTCGCGGTCCTCGTCCCCGGCCAGGCTCCCGGCGAGCCGGAGGTCGTGTTCTGCGGCGACCTGGTGGAGGAGTCCGGCGAGCCCCAGGCGGGCCCCGACGCCCACCCCGCCGTGTGGCCCGACGCCCTCGACCGGCTCCTCGCCCTCGGCGGCGAGGACGCCCTGTACGTGCCCGGCCACGGTGCCGTCGTCGACGCCGCCTTCGTCGCCGCCCAGCGCGACCAGCTCCGCCGCCGCCCGGCCCCGCCCCCGGCACCCGGCCCGGCGCTCGGCTGAGCCCGCCTGCGGGCAGAATGCGCGCATGCGCAGCGACAATCGTTACGACAACGTGGACTTCACCGCGCCGTGGAAGCGGCGCACGGCCGCTCCCGAGGTGCCGGCCGACGCCGGGCTCGTCGTCGAGGAAGCCGCCACCGGCTTCTGCGGCGCCGTCGTCCGCTGGGAGAAGACGGCCGAGGGGCCGACGGTCACGCTGGAGGACCGCTTCGGCAAGCTCCGCGTGTTCCCCACGACACCGAGCGGGTTCCTCGTCGACGGCGCGCCCGTGACCCTCGTCGGCCCGCGGCGGACCGCTCCGGCCTCCCCGGCCGCCGGGCCCCGGCGCACGGCCTCCGGTTCGATCGCGGTGCCCGGAGCCCGGGCCCGGGTCGCCCGGGCGGGCCGGATCTACGTCGAGGGGCGGCACGACGCGGAGCTCGTCGAGCGGGTGTGGGGCGACGACCTGCGTGTCGAGGGCGTCGTCGTGGAGTACCTGGAGGGCGTCGACGACCTGCCCGCCGTCGTCGAGCGCTTCGGCCCGAGCGCCGACGCCCGCCTCGGCGTGCTCGTCGACCACCTGGTGCCGGGCTCGAAGGAGTCCCGGATCGCCGCGTCGGTGAGCGGCCCCCACGTCCTCGTCGTCGGCCACCCCTTCGTGGACGTCTGGGCCGCCGTGAAGCCCGCCTCGCTGGGCATCGAACGCTGGCCGGAGGTGCCGCGCGGCCAGGACTGGAAGACCGGTGTGTGCCGGGCGCTCGGCTGGCCGCCGAACACCGGCGCCGCCTGGCAGCGCGTCCTGGCCGCCGTGCGCTCCTACCGCGACCTGGAGCCCGAGCTCCTCGGCCCGGTCGAGCGGCTCATCGACCACGTCACGGTCGGTGGCCCGACGGGCTGACCGACGCGACACCGCCGGGCCGGCCGACGGCCGAACCACACGCGGCCCGACGAGCCGGCCCGATCACGGACAATGGACGCATGCCCTCCGCACTCCCCGACGGCGAAGCCGTGCCCGAGGACGGCGCCCTGCCCGCCGCCGCCCTGGCCGACGGCGCCGACCGCCCCCTCGGCTTCTACCTGCACGTCCCCTACTGCGCCACCCGCTGCGGCTACTGCGACTTCAACACCTACACCGCGAGCGAGCTGCGCGGCTCCGGCGGCGTGCTGGCCTCCCGCGACAACTACGCCGCGACGCTCGCCGACGAGATCCATCTCGCCCGCAAGGTCCTGGGCGACGACCCGCGCCCCGTCCAGACCGTCTTCGTCGGCGGCGGCACCCCCACCCTGCTGCCCGCCGCGGACCTCGGCCGCATGCTCGCCACCGTCCGCGACACCTTCGGGCTGACGGACGACGCGGAGGTCACCACCGAGGCCAACCCCGAGTCCGTGGACGCCGCCTACCTGGCCGAGCTGCGCGCCGCCGGTTTCAACCGCGTCTCCTTCGGCATGCAGAGCGCCAGGGACCACGTCCTGCGCGTCCTCGACCGCACCCACACGCCGGGCCGCCCCGAAGCGTGCGTCGCCGAGGCCCGCGCCGCCGGCTTCGAGCACGTCAACCTGGACCTCATCTACGGCACCCCCGGCGAGTCGGACGACGACTGGCGCGCCTCCCTGGACGCCGCGATCGGCGCCGAGCCCGACCACGTCTCCGCCTACGCCCTGATCGTCGAGGAGGGCACCGGGCTCGCCCGGCGCATCCGCCGCGGCGAGGTCCCGATGACGGACGACGATGTCCACGCCGACCGCTACCTCATCGCCGACGAGGCCCTCGCCGCCGCCGGTTACGCCTGGTACGAGGTCTCCAACTGGGCCCGCACCCCGGCCGCCCGCTGCCGCCACAACGAGCTGTACTGGACGGGCGCCGACTGGTGGGGCGCCGGACCCGGAGCACACAGCCACGTCGGCGGGGTGCGGTGGTGGAACGTCAAGCACCCCGGCGCCTACGCCCAGGCCCTCGCCGAGGGCCGCTCCCCCGGCGCCGGCCGCGAACTGCTCACCGACGAGGACCGGCGCGTGGAGCGCATCCTCCTGGAGCTGCGCCTGGAGGCCGGCTGCCCCCTCGACCTCCTGGCCCCCGCGGGCGCGGCCGCGGCCCGCCGCGCCCTGGCCGACGGTCTGCTCCGCGAGGACGCCTACGCCACGGGCCGCGCCGCCCTCACCCGCCGCGGCCGCCTCCTGGCCGACGCCGTCGTCCGCGACCTCGTCGACTGACGCCCACGCGAGCCGAGGGCGGCCCGAGCCGGCCCGGGCGGCGTTCAACGCTCCAGGAACGCGAAAAGCTGCTCCCAACGGTCGGTGATGGCCTGGGGCGAGTACCGCTGCACGTTGGCGCGTGCCGCGTCGCCCATGCTGTCCCGCAGATCGGCGTCGGCCATGAGACGGCTCATCTGCCGGGCGAGCTCAGAGGTGTTGCCGGGACGGGCTAGCAACCCGTCCACACCGTCCTGGATGATCTCGTGTACCCCGGGAGCGCAGTCGAACGCCGCGCATGGGACGCCGCAGGCCATGGCTTCGAGCAGGGCCAGGGGGAAGCCCTCGCCTCGGGAGGACTGTACGAAGACCGAGGAGCCGTGCAGCGCTCCCACGACGTCGCTGGTCTGGCCGGCCCATTCAACCGAGTCGTCCAAACCCAGGCCGGTGCACTGGGCTTTGAGAGCCGCTTCGTCCGGCCCTGAGCCGTAGATGCGCAGCCGCCATCCGGGGTTGTCGGGCGCTGCCTCGGCCCAGGCGTCGAGCAGCATGTCGATCGCCTTCTCGTGTCCAAGGCGGCCGATGCTGCACACGACCTTCTCCGTCCGCGGGGAGGCGGACTCCGGCATCACCGGCAGCGGATTCGCCATGAACCCCGTGTTGTTGAGCCCCTTGCCCACCCAGAGGTCCGCGTCTTCCTGGGTCAGAACGAGAAGGCGGTCAACGTCCTTGTAGTACTTCTGCACGCGCTGGAAACGGGATGACTGGCGGGTGGACTCATAGGACTCATGGCTCATTCCGATGACCGGATGCCCGGCCGTGTCCGCCAGCGCAACCCACTCCATCGCCCAGACCTGGGTGACGATGATCATCGCGCCGGCGGGGGCCGCCCGGAAGAGGCCCGACAGACGATGAGCGGCTTCCCGCATGCCCGCTACCCTCGCGGCCTCGCGCTGTCGGGCCACGATGTTGGCCCGGTCTCGAAGCGTGCGGGCCTGCCACCGGGCGGGGGGACGGACGTCGTACAACGTCACGGTGTCAAACAGCGGGTTGTCGCCCAGGTCCATCGGGGCCTCGGGCGGGGCGATCCCGATGACGGTCACCCGGTGCCCGCGCTCGGCGAACAAGCGGGCCATCTGAGTCTGCCAACGGGCGACGCCGCCCAGTTCGTTGACCTCGTTCGCCACGAAGTAGATGTCACGCTGAGTCATCGAGCGCCCCCCACCCGGCCGAAGAACCGGTCCACGATCTGCGCGGCGGCATCGCCGCGGTCGTACTCGCCGTACTTGTCAAGGAATTCCTTCAGTGGCACCGCGTACCGCACGCCGATGCCCTCGAGGTCGGACAGTGCCTCGAAGAGCTCGGTCTCGGTGCGGACCACCGGACCAGGGGCCTCACTGGGAAGATGGAAATACGTGCCGCGAATGTCTTGGGCGTACTCCTCCCAGTCGTAAGCAAAGAAGATCATGGGCCGCTGGAGCAGCGAGTAATCGAACATGACAGACGAGTAATCCGTGATCAGGGCATCGGCAAGGATCAGGAGGGGAGAAACGTCCGGCTCCTTGCTCACGTTGATGACACGCCCCTCAACGGACGGCGGAAGCGTCACCGAGTTGAGGTAGTGGGAGCGGATGAGAAGCGTGTAGCGATCGCCGAATCTTTCGACGAACTCCTCAACGTCGAAGGGGCACTGGAACTTCCGCACCTTGCCGTTGCTCTGCGCGCGAAAGGTCGGGGCGTAGAGCAGGACTGGGCGGTCCAGTTTGATGCCGAGTCGCTCCGCCGTCCGGACCGCCTCGGGGTCGGATGCCTTCCTGTCCCGCGCCCTGACGAGAGCGTCGTTGCGCGGGTAACCGACTCGCAGCAGCTTCTCCTCAGGAATGCGGTACGCGCGGGCGAGAGTGCGTACGTCATGCTCACCGCGGACAACAAAGTAGTCGAACCTGTCCAGCGCCTCCTGATAGGCGCGTTGCTCATGTTCGGGCAGCATCCGGTATCCGGGCTCGTGAAAGCCCATCTTCTTCAAGGGCGTTCCATGCCAAGTCTGGATGTAGGTGGTCTCCGGCCTCTTGGGCAGCTTGAGGGGGAACCCCTGGTTGTCGATCCAGTATTCGGCTTGTGCCAACGCCCGCAGGTACTGCCATGACCAGCGGCGGACGAGCTCCACTCCCTCCGGGACGTCCTCCGGGCGCGCACCGGCGTACGACCAGATCGGCGTAATCGGCACGCCACGGCGCCGCAGCTCCTCGAGGATGGCCCGCGGACTGTCGCTGTACTGCTTGCCGAGGTGGCTTTCGAAGACGATCGTGCCCTTGCGAACGGGCAGCAGGCGCAGCATCCGACGGTAACCCTGGATCTTGCGCTGTCCGGAGTTCAGATCCTTGCGGACCGCCTGAACCTTCCTCACCACGGACTTGGCAGCGTTCGCGGGGGTACCGTGCAGATTCCGGCCGACCAGTTCCCTGGTACGTTGCGCGACCCTGGTTTGTTGGCTGAGGCGGAACGCGAGGTGGCCGTTGGCCGAGACATGCGGTTCTATGTGGTCGGCCACGATCCGGCTCAGGCGCGGGCGGACACGGGAGCCTACGGAATCTTCGAGTTCGGCCCCTTCAGCCGTCAGGCGACTCGTCGTACGCCGCCCGTCCACCGTGAGGTGCATCCGAACGTCCCACACCTCGTCCACGACTCCGAGAGGGCGCAAACGGTGCCCCAGGGGCACCGCGGCCCGCCACGTTACGAAGTCACCGGTGTGGACAAGCCGCCGCACCGGGAAGCGGAACGTCTGGAGGCTTCGGCGGCGAGCACGGAACTCCAACTCGGCCGCAATATCCGCGCCTTCCGGTATCACGCCCAGCGGATTAACGACCTCTCCTTCGAGGATGATGCCGGCCGGCCGCTCCGCGTACCCGGTCAGGCGGTTGCGCAAGAACATCCGGTCGACGGACCTGCTGTGGTACCCGAGGTCCGTCACGTCAAGGACCTCGCGGGCATGCGCGTCCTCCAGATGCTCCGGGCACCAGTAGACACGGCCGTCCCGCTTGACGAGGGGCGAGGAGATTTTCCGCTTGTTGATGAGGGTGTCGATTGCCGGCATGAGGTTCTTCCAGTCCTCCCGGAGCAGGAGGCAGGCGCAAAGCGCGTGGATCGGACTCAACGCGTCGTATGCCTCTTTGGAGAACCCCTCGACGTATTCCCGGGCCATCTCGGCGAATCGGTGGCGGTAGTCGTCATCCAGGAACGGAAGGTCTCGCAGGTACAACACCAGGTCGTGCTTCAGGAACTTGCGATCCTTGTGCAGCTTCAGACCGTCGAGGCCCCGGGAGGCGAGGATCGCGTCGATGCGCCGGTGAATCTCGATTCTGTCTGCGAAATTGTTGATCTCGTGACGCCGGTTGCTGATCGACTTCTGCTCCGCCTTCTCCGCGACGTTCCAGAAGTAGACCGTGTTGGGTATCAACGTGATACGAGAGGCAGCGAGATACGCTTCGGCGGAGAAGAGCAAATCCTCATAGTGGATGCCACGGGGAAACGTGAGCCCCTTCTCCAGCAGCCATTCACGTCGGTAGCACTTGTTGGTGGACAGCGTGTCGAAGACCATCAGGTCCGGGAGGTCGGAGATGGACTCCAGCGTGCGGGTCTGACGGTACAGCCACTGGTACCACTTAGCGGTCTTGCCCGTGCGACTGTCAACGTGCACGCGTGTGCACAGACCTGAGACGAGATCGGCTCCCGTCCGGTCAGCCGCCTCCAACATGTTGCGGCAGGCGTTCACCTCGAGGGTGTCGTCGCTGTCCAGGAACATCACGTAACGACCACGGGCAATGGCCACACCTTGGTTCCGGGGCTCACCGCAGCCGCCACTGTTCTCCGGCAGTTGGATCGCCCGTACTCTGGGGTGCTCTGCGGCGATCGCCTGGGCGACCTCGTACGAGCCGTCTGTGGAGCAGTCGTCGGCGATGACGACCTCGACGTTCTGCAGGGTCTGATCGAGCACGGAGTGCACTGCCGTCGGAAGACGCGCGGCATCGTTGAACACGATCACGACGACGCTGATGTCCGGCGTACCGTCGTTGGCATAGGGCACTGACACAGTTACCTCTGACTCGAATCCGTGGCTGTCCGGGCGCTTGGTGTGCTGGCGTCTTCGCAGGCACGGTGCGCCGAGCCCCGGATCGGCAGAGCCGTGGGGCATCAAGGCGTACCGTCCATCCGAGCGCCGGTGAGGCATCCCTCCATGCTGGGACCGCAGAGTGCAGGGGCCCCGGGGTCACCGGTGAGCCGGCGCTCTACGGACAGCCTGGGCCGCCCCGCCGCGCTCAGGGCAGGCTCGACGAGCATGAAGCGCGGCAAAACCCTCCCCTTGATCTGCTAGTACGCCACATGAGGGCACGCTCGGTGATTCCTCACTGAAGAGACGACACCCGACGGCAAACAGTTGCCGAGCGTTATCCATTCGTGATCTAATCGACCCCTGAAGTGGGGCACTTAACCTTCCCGAAACGCGGCAGCACATGGTATCGCACCACTGCTGGGCCCTGCTCTCCACGCCGACCACCACCCCAGCGCGGCGACGTGGACACAGCACACGGGCAGCGCCGACGAGAACGTCAGCTGAACATGGGACGTTCACCTGAATCGGCGTGAAGGTCGCCCCCGAGGCCCGTCTGGACGCATGCGGAAGGCCCCGCGTTCCCTGGGGAGGGAGGCGGGGCCTTCGGGTGGTGCTGGTGCGCCGCACCCGCGTGGCGAACGCAGGCCGCGTGCGGCGCGAGTCGTGCTTCCGCCGGTGACCCGGAGCGGGCGGCTGATGAGAGGGCAGCCGGGGTCCGTCACCGGAACAGGGCGGAGGGGGCCGCCGAGGCGGCCGGGATCACTTCTGCAGAGCGGAGACCTGCTGGGCGAGCGCCGACTTCTTGTTGGCGGCGTTGTTCTTGTGCAGAACGCCCTTGCTGACGGCCTTGTCCAGCTTGCGGCCGGCCACGGCGACGGCGGCGGTGGCCTTCTCGGCCTCACCGGCGGCGACGGCCTCGCGCACGCGGCGGATGGCGGTCTTCAGCTCGGACTTGACGGCCTTGTTGCGCTGGCGGGCCTTCTCGTTGGTCTTGATCCGCTTGATCTGGGACTTGATGTTCGCCACGAAGGAGCCTTTTCAGGATCGGAGATGTCTCTTCCGTGCTTGCTGGCCGGTGGACCGGCCCGCGGGTCCGCCGGTGAAGAGGGCACGCGGCGGCACGAAGCACAGTCGTCCACACTAGCAGTCGGGCTCCGCCCCTCCCTAATCGGACCAGGGCCGACGGACATGGGACGATGGGGGACGACGTACCGATCCGCAAGCCATGACCCCGACAGGACCCCGCGTGCCCGCGACCCCCTCGAACGTGCCCGAGCCGCGTCGTACCGACCCGGCGCTGATCCGCAACTTCTGCATCATCGCGCACATCGACCACGGCAAGTCCACGCTCGCCGACCGGATGCTCCAGCTCACCGGCATCGTCGAAGAGCGCCAGATGCGCGCGCAGTACCTCGACCGCATGGACATCGAGCGTGAACGCGGCATCACGATCAAGTCCCAGGCCGTGCGGATGCCGTGGGCCCCCACCTCGGGGGACGACTCGGGGACCGCGCACATCCTGAACATGATCGACACCCCGGGCCACGTTGACTTCACCTACGAGGTCTCCCGTTCGCTGGCGGCGTGCGAGGGGTGCATCCTGCTCGTGGACGCGGCCCAGGGCATCGAGGCGCAGACCCTCGCCAACCTCTACCTGGCGATGGAGAACGACCTCACGATCATCCCGGTCCTGAACAAGATCGACCTGCCGGCCGCGCAGCCGGAGAAGTTCGCCGCCGAGCTGGCCCACCTGATCGGCTGCGAGCCCGAGGAGGTCCTGCGCGTCTCCGCCAAGACGGGCGAGGGCGTGGGGGAGCTGCTCGACGAGGTCGTGCGGCTGGTCCCCGCGCCGGTCGGCGTCAAGGACGCCCCCGCCCGTGCGATGATCTTCGACTCCGTCTACGACGCCTACCGGGGCGTCGTGACCTACGTGAAGGTCGTCGACGGCGAGCTGGGCCGCCGCGAGCGCATCCGCATGATGTCCACCGGCGCCGCCCACGAGCTGCTGGAGATCGGCACCAACTCCCCGGAGATGAAGGCCGCCGACGGCCTGGGCGTGGGCGAGGTCGGCTATCTGATCACCGGTGTGAAGGACGTGCGGCAGTCCAAGGTCGGTGACACGATCACGCAGTTCCACAAGGGCGCCGAAGTGGCGCTGCCCGGGTACAAGGACCCCAAGCCCATGGTGTTCTCGGGGCTGTACCCGTTGGACGGCTCCGACTACCCGGAGCTGCGGGACGCGCTCGACAAGCTCCAGCTGAACGACGCCGCGCTCGTCTACGAGCCGGAGACGTCGGCGGCCCTGGGCTTCGGCTTCCGCGTGGGCTTCCTCGGCCTGCTGCATCTGGAGGTCATCCGCGAGCGGCTGGAGCGCGAGTTCGGGCTGGACCTGATCGCCACGGCGCCGAACGTCGTCTACCAGGTCGTCATGGAGGACGGCACGGAGCACGTCGTCACGAACCCGAGCGAGTTCCCCGCGGGCAAGGTGGACCGGGTACACGAGCCGGTCGTGCGGGCGACGCTCCTGGCGCCCAGCGAGTACGTCGGCGCGATCATGGAGCTGTGCCAGACCCGCCGGGGCAACCTCCAGGGCATGGACTACCTCTCCGAGGACCGCGTCGAGCTGCGGTACACGCTGCCGCTGGCGGAGATCGTGTTCGACTTCTTCGACGCGCTGAAGTCGAAGACCCGCGGCTACGCCTCGCTGGACTACGAGCCCACCGGCGAGCAGAGCGCCGACCTGGTGAAGGTCGACATCCTGCTGAACGGCGACAAGGTGGACGCCTTCTCCGCGATCGTCCACAAGGACAAGGCCTACGCCTACGGCGTCCGCATGGCCGGGAAGCTGCGCGAGCTGATCCCGCGGCAGCACTTCGAGGTGCCGATCCAGGCGGCCGTCGGCTCCCGGGTCATCGCCCGCGAGACGGTCCGGGCGATCCGCAAGGACGTGCTGGCCAAGTGCTACGGCGGTGACATCTCCCGGAAGCGCAAGCTGCTGGAGAAGCAGAAGGAAGGCAAGAAGCGCATGAAGATGGTGGGCAGCGTGGAGGTCCCCAAGGAGGCCTTCATCTCCGCCCTCTCCAGCGACGAGGCCGGAGACAAGAGCAAGAAGTAAAGCCCCCGGATGACGCAGCGGGAGTGCGCCGGTTTTCCCCGGCGCACTCCCGTTTTTCCGACACCCCGGCAGTGCCCGGAATTCGGACCACCCCATCGCGAGAACGAACCTGGGGGCGCGACATGATCCGATTTCGACGCTTCGTGCCCGTTGACCGACCCTCCGAAGCGGCGGCGGACACGTGGGGGGACACCCGGTGACAGGCGCACCGAAGGGTGCAAATCCCCAGGTGACGGGCCTCCCGGCAACGTATCCAGGGGTAACGAAAGCGTTGCCGCGCTCCCGAAGTCTTTCCCCGGAGGGCCATCGCCCCTAGGCTGATCAGCGCTTCAGTTACTCGTGAGTCACCCCCCAGCACAACGCGGGCCACGGAGGATGTCGTGAGCGACACGCAATCCCTGATCGAAAACCGGCCGCCCTCCGTGGCGGCGCTCTTTCTCGAGCGCATCAAGGCCACCCCGGACGACGAGGCATACCGCTATCCGGTACCCCCGGCCTCCGGCACGGGGCCGGACGACTGGAAGTCCTACACCTGGGCGGAGGCCGCCGACCGCGTCTTCGCCGTCGCCGCCGGCCTGATGGCGCTGGGCGTGGAGCCCGAGCAACGGGTCGCGATCGCTTCCAACACCAGGGTGGACTGGGTCCTGGCCGACCTGGGCATCCTGTGTGCCGGAGCGGCGACCACCACCGTCTACCCCGGCACGAACGCCGAGGAGACGGCCTTCATCCTGGCGGACTCCGAGAGCCGTGTCCTGATCGCCGAGGACGCCGTCCAGCTCGCCAAGGCCCGGGAGAAGCGCTCCGAGCTGCCGCACCTGGCCCACGTGGTCGTCATCGACCCCGCCGGTGAGCCGGTCACGGCCGAAGAGGACCCCGAGGGCTGGGCGCTGACCCTCGACGAGCTGATGGAGCGCGGCCGGGCCCACCTGGAGAAGAAGCCCGAGGCGGTCCGGGAGACGATCGAGTCCCTGCGTTCGGACCAGCTCGCGACCCTGATCTACACCTCGGGCACCACCGGTCGGCCGAAGGGCGTGCGGCTGCCGCACGACAACTGGTCCTACATGGCCAAGGCCATCGCCATGACGGGCCTGGCGCGGCAGGAGGACGTCCAGTACCTGTGGCTGCCGCTGGCCCACGTCTTCGGCAAGGTGCTGACCGCCGGACAGATCGAGGTGGGTCACGTCACCGCCATCGACGGCCGGATCGACAAGATCATCGAGAACCTGCCCGTCGTCCGGCCCACCTACATGGCCGCCGTGCCGCGGATCTTCGAGAAGGTCTACAACGGCGTCGCCACCAAGGCGAAGGCCGGCGGCGGGGCCAAGTACAAGATCTTCCTCTGGGCCGCAGAGGTGGCCCGCGAGTACGCGAAGGTCACGCAGGACAACTTCCGCCGCACCGGCACCGCCTCCGCGCCCGCCGGGCTGCGGATGAAGCACGCGCTCGCGGACCGGCTCGTCTACAAGAAGCTGCGCGACGCCTTCGGCGGGCGGCTGCGGGCCTGCGTCTCAGGCTCGGCCGCCCTCGCCCCGGACATCGGCTACTTCTTCGCCGGCGCCGGCATCCACATCCTGGAGGGCTACGGTCTGACCGAGTCCAGTGCCGCCAGCTTCGTCAACCCCGGCATGTCCTACCGCACCGGAACGGTCGGCAAGCCGTTGCCCGGCTGCGAGGTCCGGATCGCCGAGGACGGCGAGATCCTGCTGCGCGGCCCCGGCATCATGCAGGGCTACCACGGTCTGCCCGAGAAGACCGCCGAGGTCCTGGAGTCCGACGGCTGGTTCCACACAGGTGACATCGGCGAGCTGTCCGAGGACGGCTACCTGCGGATCACCGACCGCAAGAAGGACATGTTCAAGACCTCCGGCGGCAAGTACGTGGCACCGACCGAGGTCGAGGGCCAGTTCAAGGCCGTCTGCCCGTACGTCTCCACGATCCTGGTGCACGGCGCGGACCGGAACTTCTGCACCGCGCTCATCGCGCTGGACGAGCC
Organism: Streptomyces sp. JJ38; assembly: GCF_019303475.1. Lineage (GTDB taxonomy): Bacteria > Actinomycetota > Actinomycetes > Streptomycetales > Streptomycetaceae > Streptomyces. Next base: position 27,108 of record NZ_JABLSI010000023.1, on the reverse strand, counting down.
CTCGATCCTCGGCTGGGCGGCCGAGAACGGGCAGGAGGGCCGCGGCTACGCGGAGGTCGTCGCCTCGCCCGAGGTGCGCGAGCTCATCCGCGGCTACGTGGACCAGGTCAACACCGGGCTCCAGCGCTGGCAGACCATCAAGGAGTTCCGCATCCTCCCGCGCGACCTGGACGTCGAGCACGGCGAGCTGACGCCCAGCCTGAAGCTCAAGCGCCCCGTCGTCGAGCGCGAGTTCGGCCATCTGCTGGAGGAGATGTATCAGGGGACGCGGGAGAAGTAGCCGCCGCGCACGCGCCGCGGTGGGGGCCGGAACGTCGTTCCGGCCCCCACCGCGTTTTCCTTGTTCCCTGCTCGCCAGGGCCCCGGGGAACAGGGGCTCCCGAGCCTCACACCAGCCAGACGCCGTCCCGCATCAGCAGGCGGCCCGCGAGTTCGTTCTCCTCGCGCCAGGCCCGCAGGGTGCGGGGGCGGCAGCGGAAGAACACCCAGTCGGCGCGGCCCCGCGGGTCGAAGCCCGTCCGCGCGGCGAAGGACTCCCCCTCGGCCCCGGAGAGGCCATCGGTGTCGACGGCCTCCGCCACGGCCCGGATCAGCACGACGTCACGCGTGAGTCCCACGCCGAGGGTGACCTGCCCGTCGCCGGAGAGGAGGTTGCGGGCCGTCGGCGTAGTGCGCCGCGTGCACAGGATCAGCGCGCCGTCGTGGAAGGCGAATGACAGCGGCACCATGCACGGTTGCCCGTCCCGGGAGGCCGTGGCCACCCAGACGTCGTTGTCGCGGGACAGCCGCCGCAACACGTCGCGCTTGCGCTGCTCGGCGGTGCGGGGAGGTTCGGGCTCGGTGATCGTCATACGGGCGACGCTACGGCGCGAGCCCCCTCCCGGGCATCGGACTGCGGCGCCGTCCCCACCTCTACCGCGGTCCTAGGTCCTGCGACCGCCCGGCCGGAGGCACGCCCCGGACACACGGGGCGGGACACGGGCCGGGGCGCACTCAGTCCCGCTCCAGCCAGCCCTCGTGGGCGGCGGCCAGGGCGTCGAGGGCGGCGGGCTCCCAGCGGCCGTCCGGGTCCTCCACCACGACCAGCCACTGGGCGTCCTCGGCGTCGTCCTCACCGGCCAGCGCGTCCCGGACGAGCTGCGGCTCCTCCGGCAGGCCCAGCCGCTCGGTCAGTTCCTCGGCCACCTCTTCCGCACTGTCCCGGTCGGGCAGGACGAGCAGGTGTCGTACATCGCTCACCGGGCCATTGTGCCGGGCCCCGGGCCGGGGGCGGCAGCGGTGTCCGAGCGACGTGCGATGCTGGTCGGCGATGCCCCCGAAAGCGAAGAAGCCCCCAGCGGAGCACGTCCTCGCTCCGTGCAGCGTCCTGGTCGGCCAGGAGGAGCTGCTCATCGAGCGCGCCGTGCGCGAGGTCGTCGAGGCCGCCCGTGCGGAGGACGCCGACACGGACGTACGCGAGCTCGCCCCGGGCGAGTTGCAGCCCGGCACCCTGGCGGAGCTGACCAGCCCGTCGCTCTTCGCCGAGCGCAAGGTCGTCGTCGTCCGGCAGGCGCAGGACCTCTCGGCGGACACCGTCAAGGACGTGAAGGCGTATCTGTCGGCCCCCGCCGAGGAGATCATCCTGGTGCTGGCGCACGCCGGCGGCGCCAAGGGCAAGGGGCTGCTGGACGCCGCCCGCAAGGCCGGGGCCCGCGAGGTCGCCTGCGCGAAGGTCACCAAGCCGGGGGACCGCCTGGCGTTCGTGCGGGCCGAGTTCCGGGCGCTCGGCCGCTCGGCGACCCCGGAGGCCTGCCAGTCCCTCGTGGACGCGATCGGCAGCGACCTGCGCGAGCTGGCCTCGGCCTGTGCGCAGCTCACCGCGGATGTCGACGGCACGATCGACGAGTCCGTGGTGGGCCGGTACTACACGGGCCGGGCTGAGGCGTCCAGCTTCACCGTGGCCGACCGCGCGGTGGAGGGACGCACGGCGGAGGCGCTGGAGGCGCTGCGCTGGGCGCTGGCCACGGGGGTCGCCCCGGTGCTCGTCACGAGCGCGCTGGCCCAGGGGGTGCGCGCCATCGGCAAGCTGGCCTCAGCGCCACGGGGCATGCGCCCGGCCGACCTGGCGCGGGAGCTGGGCATGCCGCCGTGGAAGGTGGACCGGGTGCGGCAGCAGATGCGCGGCTGGTCGGCGGACGGCGTCTCCGTGGCGCTGCGCGCGGTGGCGGAGGCGGACGCGGCGGTGAAGGGCGGCGGCTACGACCCGGCCTACGCGCTGGAGAAGGCCGTGGTGACGATCGCCCGCGCCGCCCGCTCACGCTGACCCGCCCGGCGGCGTCGACCGCGAGGGCGCCGTCCACGTCGGTGCGCCGGACCCGCGCCCCCGCCGCCCGCAGGGCGGCGAGCGTGACGGGGGCGGGGTGCCCGTAGTCGTTCGCCTCCCCGCACGAGACGAGGGCGACGGCCGGCGACAGCCGGTCGAGCAGGGGCCGGTGCTGGTGGGCCGAACCGTGATGGGCCACCTTGAGCACGTCAACCCGGGACAGCCCGGGGTGGCGCGCCAGCAGCCCGCGCTGCGCCGGCGGTTCCAGGTCACCGGGCAGGAGGACGGTGAGCCCGGCCGTGCGCACCAGCAGGGTGATGCTGCTGTCGTTGGCGCTGAGACCGCGCATGCCTGCGGGGGGCCACAGGACCTCCCAGCTCAGCCGCTCACCGATACGGCGGCGCTCCCCCGGGCGGGCCCGCAGCACCGGCACGCCGGCCGCCGCGGCCGTCCGGCGCACGAAACGGGCCTGCCCGGAGGCGCCGCCCGGTGCCGTCGTCTGCACCGCTCCGACGGCCCGGCCGCGCAGGGCGCCGGGCAGGCCGCGCACGTGGTCGGCGTGGAAGTGGCTGAGGACGATCAGCGGTACCCGGTCCACGCCCAGCCGCCGCAGACAGCGGTCCATGGCCGAGGGGTCGGGGCCGACGTCGACGACCAGCGCGGTACCGGATCCCGCGGCGAGCACCAGCCCGTCCCCCTGGCCGACGTCGCAGGCCACGAGCCGCCACCCCGGAGGCGGCCAGCCGGTGACGGCGCGAGTGAGCGGAACGGGACGCAGCAGCGCGACGAGGAGGAGGACGGCGGCGAGCGCGGCCAGCGAGGGCCGGTCGAGCGCCCGGCGGACGAATGCGAGGGCGGCCAGGGTGGCGACGAGCAGGAGGGCGGCGCCCGCCCAGCCGTCCGGCCAGGTCAGCTCGGCCCCGGGGAACGCCGCGCCCGTGCGGGCGACAAGGGCGATCCACCGGGCCGGCCAGCTCGCCAGCCACAACAGCCCCGCGGCCACCGGTATCGCCACCGGCCCGGCGGCCAGCGCGGCCCAGCCGAGCACCGTGACCGGGGCGAGAGCCAGCTCGGCCAACAGGTTGCACGGGATGCCCACGAGGCTGACCCGGGCGGCGAACACGGCGACCACCGGAGCGCAGACGACCTGAGTGGCGGCGGCGACCGCCACAAGCTCCGCCGGCCGCCCCGGCAGGCCGCGGCGCTGGAGCAGGCGGCTCCAGGAGGGCGCGAGCGTGAGCAGCGCCGCCGTGGCCAGGACGGAGAGCAGGAAGCCGTAGGAGCGGGCCAGGGCCGGGTCATACAGGACGAGCAGCAGGACGGCGGCCGCGAGCGCGGGGAGCAGCGAGCGGCGGCGACCGGTGGCGAGGGCCAGCAGGGTCAGGCCGCCGCAGACGGCCGCCCGCAGGACGCTCGGCCCGGGACGGCAGACGGTGACGAAGGCCAGGATCAGCCCGCAGCCCAGGACCGCGGTGCACCGCAGCGGCACCCCGAACCGGCCCGCGAGTCCGCCCCGTTCGGCCCGCGAGGCCAGCCCCGGCGAGCCGATGAGGACGGTCAGCACCACGGCGAGCTGACTGCCGCTGACCACGATCATGTGGGTCATGTCGGCCGCCTCGACCGCCTGTTGGAGGTCGGGCGGAATGCCGGAGGCATCGCCGACGATCAGGGCGGGCAGGAGCGCGCGGGCGTCGGCGGGGAGGCCTGCCGAGGCTGTTCGCAGGTCGGCCCGCACGGCGCCCGCCAGCCGCTGCACGGTGCCGGGGCCGCCGATGACCGTCGGCGGCCCCGCTCCCGACGGCCGGAGCACCGCGGTGAGTTCGCCGCCCTGGCCGGGCAGGGGCGGGGCGAGGCGGGCGGTGAGCCGGAGCCGGGTGGAGGGCAGCAGAGCGAGCCAGCCGCGCGGCGTGTCGCTCAGGGCGACCACGAGCACGGGGCTGCGCACGCCCGTCCGTCGGCCGTCGGGGGCCGTGATCCGGGTGACCTCGGCGGGGACGACGACGGGGCGCGGCCCGCCGTCCGCCCGGGGCCGGGCGAGCCGTGGGTCCCCGGTCAGGGTCACCTCCACGAGCGCCCGCGCCCGCCGCTCGGCGAGCTCGGCCACCGGCCCGGCCCGTACCGCGGCCGTGTGCAGGGCGGCGACGGCGCCGCCGGCCGCCGCGCAGAGCAGGGCCAGGGCCGCGGCGAGGAGGACGCCGCGGCAGCCGGGCCGCCGCCGGGCCGTCCGCCCGCCGCGCTTTGCGGTGACGAGCAGCCCCAGGGCGAGGAGGCAGCAGCAGCCGACTCCGACGGCCGCCGTGCGCCCGGCGGCGCCCAGGGAGAGCGCGGCCGCCGCCCAGGCCGCCAGAGCGGGCGGAACGAGTCTGAGGTCCGGTGGCGCCTCCTGCCGTGGGTGTGCGGCGCCGAGCCGGTGGCCGGACGCGGCGTGCACGGCGGCCCGTGGCCGGGCGGCCGGCGGGGCGTTCATGGCGCGACGCGGGGTTCGAGCTCGGCGAACCGGCCGTCCCCGATGCCGCTCACCTCCCGCAGCTGGCCGACGGAGCGGAAGCCGCCCCGCTCCGTGCGGTACTCCACGATCTTCCGGGCCAGGACGGGCCCGATGCCGGGCAGGCTGTCCAACTGCTCTTCCGTGGCCGCGTTGAGGCTGATCCGGCCGGCGGGGAGGCCGCCGCCGGGCGCTCCGGCACCGTGGGGGCCGAGCACCGTGCCCGGCGGGGGTGTGACGCCGACGAGGAGGTGCTCGCCGTCGACCAGTACGCGGGCCCGGTTGAGGCCCACCGTGTCCGTGCCCCGGCGGACGCCTCCCGCGGCCTCCAGGGCGTCAGCCACCCGCGCGCCCGCCGGAAGCCGGTGCACCCCCGGTTTCTCGACCTTCCCGGCGACGTCGACGAGCACTTGCCCGTCCGCCCGGGGCGGCGGCTCGCCGGGTGGGGCCGACGGCGGTCGCGGGGGTGGCCGCGAGGCCTCCGGGCCGGACGACGCGGCGGCCGCCACCGGCACCCCGACCGGCTCCGGGCGGCTGTCCCACCACGTGTGGGCCGCGAAGCCGCCCGCCACGAGCAGCACGACGAGGAGCGCGGCCAGGGCTCTGGGCTCGACGGCGCAACGGGTCTGCAGCCAGAGCGGCAGCCGTTCCCGCAGGGCACGCGAGGCCTGGCCCGGCCCGGTGGGCCGTTCGGCCGACGGCGCGGGGGCGTCCTGTCCGGAAGGCGGTGCCTCTGCCCGCGCCTCGGGCCCGGCCGCCTCCGCTTCGGACGCCCCCGCCCGGACCGCATCCGCTCGCGCCCCGGCCTTCGGGGGCGCGTCGAGGGCAGACCCGTCGTCCCCATCCGGCGACGCCGCCCGCACCCGTTCGGCACCCCGGGCAGCGCCCGGCTCCGGCGGGACGAGCTCACCCCGGTACTGGCTGGCCCGTACGGCCGATCGGGCCGCGGCGATGGCCTCGGCACGTGGCAGTGGCGCCCCGGGCGGAGGGTTCGGGGCAGCGGCGGGCGGTGGCGCGTCGAGCGGCGGCACGTCGAAGAGGGTCGCGGCGCGCGTGGCCGTCCGCCGGGCGTCGGTGACCCGCCGGGCGCGCGGCCTCCGCCCCGGTCCGACCGTGTCACGAGGAGATCGCGAAGTCATGCGCCCGACGGTAGGGAGCGAGCGAGCGCAATGTTGATCTTGATGAGATCCGGTGGATTACCCGCCGGTTGTGGATATCTCGGCCACCCTCAGGGGTGAATCCGACCCGTGGAGTTGACCGCCCGGACCCGTCACGCGCACGCCGTCGGCGCGCGCCCCGCGACCGCCGAGCCCCTCACACACCCACCACACCTCCCGCCACCGCCGAGCCCGTCAGTGCGGAGAGAGCACGGTGCCGAGGAGACCGGGGCCGGTGTGGGCACCGATGACGGCGCCGACCTCGCTCACGTGCAGCTCCCCCAGCCCCGGCACCCGCTCCCGCAGCCGCTCGGCGAGCTGCCGGGCCCGCTCCGGGGCGGCCAGGTGGTGGACCGCGATGTCCACCGGCGCCGTTCCGGCCCGGAGGACGGCCAGCTCCTCCAGCCGGGCGATCGCCCGGCTCGCCGTGCGGACCTTCTCCAGCGGCCCGATCCGCCCGTCCGCCAGCTCCAGCAGCGGCTTGACCGCGAGCGCGGAGCCCAGCAACGCCTGGGCGGCGCCGATGCGTCCGCCACGGCGCAGGTAGTCGAGGGTGTCGACGTAGAAGAAGGCGGAGGTGGCGGCGGCCCGCTTCTCGGCGGCGGCGACGGCCTCGTCCACCGAGCCGCCGGACTCCGCCGCCTCGGCGGCGGACAGGGCGCAGAAGCCCAGCGCCATGGCCACCACGCCCGAGTCCACCACGCGCACCGGCACCGGGGCGTCGGCCGCAGCCAGGACGGCGGCGTCGTAGGTGCCGGAGAACTCGGCGGACAGGTGCAGCGAGACGATGGCGTCCGCCCCGGCATCGGCCGCGTCCCGGTACGCGGCGGCGAAGGTCTCCGGGCTCGGCCGGGAGGTGGTGACCGGCCGGTGCCGCCGCAGCGCCTCCGCCAGGGAGCGGGCGGAGATCTCGGTCCCCTCTTCCAGCGGCTCGCCGTCCACGACCACGGTCAGGGGCACCGAGGTGATGCGGTGCCGCCGCAGCGCCTCCTGCGGCAGGTACGCCGTGGAATCGGTGATGATCGCGACATGACGGGCCATGGCCCGGAGATTACTGCGTCCCGAGGTCCCTCGGCAGCCTGGTCTCCGAGGTCGTAAGCCGGCGAGACGACGCCGCGCCGCCCGGCGTCAGGGCGCGGGCTCGCCGGAGGGCGGCGCGTCCCGCTTCTCGGGCGCCTGTGCCGGGGGCTGCTCCCAGTGCCGCAGGGCACCGGACTCCAGGGCGATCTGCTCGCGCAGGGAGCCCAGTTCCTCGGCCTGGTGGCGGCGCGCCCGGTCCTGGGCCGCGAACCGCAGGGAGTCGGCGGACTGCCGGATCTCCTCCGCGCGGCCCCGCAGCTCGGGCAGGCGGGCGGCGATGCGCGCACGGTCGGGTTCGCGGTCCATCAGCGCGCCCATCTCGCGGTCCAGCCCGCGAGCATGCTCGTGCAGCCGGTCGAGCAGGGCGACGGCCTCGGCGAGGGAGGCGTCCCCGGGCTGACCGAGGGCGAGTTCGCGGCGGGTGCTCTCGATGGACGTCCGCAGTTCGAGGCGGGTGCGGGCGAGTTCGCCCGCCGGGCCGAACTGGGCGGAACGGGCCCGCAGGGCCGTGTTGTCGATGGTCTTGCGGACCTCGGTGCTCGCGCGCTCGACGCCTCGCCCCACAGCCCGCACGGCCTTGGTGGTGGCGATCACGCCGAGGGTCACGAGGACCAGGAAGATCAGGGCTCCCACCGCCACGGCGATCTCCATGGGGCACGCCTCCGTCCGTCGCCTGCCGTCCCTCCCAGCCTAAGCGCTGCGGGGGCGGCGGGGACCACTGCGTCCCCGGACCGCTCCCGCAGCACAACCCCTAGGGGGCTCCCCCGCCTCAGGCGGGGACGATGTTGACGAGCTTCGGCGCCCGGACGATCACCTTGCGGACGCCGGCACCGCCCAGCGCGGCGACGACGCCCGGCGCGGCGAGAGCCTGGGCCTCCAGCTCGGCCTCGGGGATCTCGGGCGAGACCTCCAGCCGGGCCTTGACCTTGCCCTTCACCTGGACGACGCAGGTCACCGTCTCGTCGACCACGTAGGCGGGGTCGGCGACGGGGAAGGGGTGGTGCACGACGCTGTCCTCGTGGCCCAGCCGCCGCCACAGCTCCTCCGCGATGTGCGGGGCCAGCGGGGCGATGAGCAGCACGAGGTGCTCGGCGACGGCACGCGGCACCCGGTCCAGCTTCGTCGCGTGGTTGTTCAGCTCGGTGATCTTCGCGATCGCCGTGTTGAACCGCAGGCCGTCCATGTCCTGGGTGACGCCGTCGACGGCCTTGTGCACGGCGCGCAGGGTGTCCTCGGCCGGCTCCTCGTCGACGACGGTGACCTCGCCGGTCGCCTCGTCGACGACGTTGCGCCACAGTCGCTGGAGCAGCCGGTTCTGACCGACGACGGCACGGGTGTCCCAGGGCCGGGAGACGTCCAGCGGGCCCATGGCCATCTCGTACAGCCGGAGGGTGTCGGCGCCGTACTCGGCGCAGATCTCGTCCGGGGTGACGGCGTTCTTCAGGGACTTGCCCATCTTGCCCAGCTCGCGGCTGACCCGCTCGCCCCCGTGGAAGAAGGCGCCGTCGCGCTCCTCGACCTCGGCCGCGGGGACCGGGAAGCCGCGCTCGTCCCGGTAGACGTAGGCCTGGATCATGCCCTGGTTGAACAGCTTGTGGAACGGCTCCGCCGAGGAGACGTGCCCCAGGTCGTAGAGCACCTTGGACCAGAACCGGGCGTACAGCAGGTGCAGCACGGCGTGCTCGGCGCCGCCGACATACAGGTCGACACCGCCGTGCGGGGCGCCCTCACGCGGGCCCATCCAGTACCGCTCGATCTCCGGGTCGACGAGCCGCTGTTCGTTGTGCGGGTCCAGGTAGCGCAGCTCGTACCAGCACGAACCGGCCCAGTTGGGCATCGTGTTGGTCTCGCGCCGGTAGCGCTTGGGACCGTCGCCCAGGTCCAGGGTGACGTTGACCCACTCCTCGTTGCGGGAGAGCGGTGTCTCCGGGGAGGTGTCGGCGTCCTCGGGGTCGAAGGTGCGCGGCGAGTAGTCCTCGACCTCCGGCAGCTCCAGGGGCAGCATCGACTCGGGCAGCGGATGGGCGACGCCCTGCTCGTCGTAGACGATCGGGAACGGCTCGCCCCAGTACCGCTGACGGCTGAACAGCCAGTCGCGCAGACGGTAGTTGACGGTGCCCTCGCCGATGCCGCGCTCCGCCAGCCAGCGGGTGATCTCGGCCTTGGCCTCGGGCACGTGCAGCCCGTCCAACGACACCGCGGCGGAGGTGGAGTTGACCAGCGGCGCCTCGTGGGAGTCGAACGCGTCGTCCCAGGTGGCCGGGTCGGTACCGCGGCCGTCGGTGGGCTCGACGACGCAGCGCATGGGCAGTTCGAAGGCCCGGGCGAACGCGAAGTCCCGGCTGTCGTGGGCGGGGACGGCCATGATGGCGCCCGTGCCGTAGCCCATCAGGACGTAGTCGGCGATGAAGACGGGAACGCGCTCGTCGTTGACGGGGTTGAGCGCGTAGGCACCGGTGAAGACGCCGGTCTTGTCCTTGGCCTCGGCCTGCCGCTCGACGTCCGACTTGGCGGCGGCCTGGGCGCGGTAGGCGGAGACGGCGTCGGCGGGGGTGGCGTGGCCACCCGTCCACACCTCGTGCGTGCCCTCGGGCCAGGCGTCCGGGACCAGCTCGTCGACGAGCGGGTGCTCGGGGGCCAGGACCATGTAGGTGGCGCCGAACAGGGTGTCCTGGCGGGTGGTGAAGACGGTGATGGCATGCCCGGGCTTCCCGGCGGGGAACTCGACGCGGGCGCCCTCGCTGCGGCCGATCCAGTTGCGCTGCTGCAGCTTGATGGCCTCGGGCCAGTCCAGCCCGTCCAGGTCGGTCAGCAGCCGCTCGGCGTAGGCGGTGATGCGCATGTTCCACTGGCGCAGCTTGGCCTTGAAGACGGGGAAGTTCCCGCGCTCGGAGCGGCCGTCGGCGGTGACCTCCTCGTTGGCCAGCACGGTGCCCAGGCCCGGGCACCAGTTGACCGGTGCGTCCGAGGCGTAGGCCAGCCGGTAGTCACCCAGCAGGTCGGCGCGTTCGGCGGCGGTCAGCTCCGCCCAGGGCGCCCGGCCCTCGGGGGTGGGCCGCTGACCGCTCTCGAACTCCTTGACCAGTTCGTCGATGGGGCGGGCCCGGTCGGCGTCCTCGTCGTACCAGGAGTTGAAGATCTGCAGGAAGATCCACTGGGTCCACTTGTAGTAGTCCGGGTCGATCGTGGCGAAGGACCGCCGCTGGTCGTGCCCCAGGCCCAGCCGGCGCAGCTGCGCCTTCATGTTGACGATGTTCGCCTCGGTGGAGACGCGCGGGTGGGTGCCCGTCTGCACCGCGTACTGCTCGGCCGGCAGGCCGAAGGCGTCGAAGCCCAGGGTGTGCAGGACGTTGTGGCCGGTCATCCGCTGGAACCGGGCGTAGACGTCGGTGGCGATGTACCCCAGCGGGTGGCCGACGTGCAGTCCGGCCCCGGACGGGTAGGGGAACATGTCCATGATGAACTTCTCGGGCCGTGCCACCAGCTCGGGGTCACCGGACAGGTCCCCGGTGGGGTTCGGGGCCTGATACGTGCCGTGCTTCTCCCAGAAGTCCTGCCAGCGCGCCTCGATGTCGGCGGCCAGTGCCGCCGTGTAGCGGTGCGGGGCCGCGCTCTCCGCGGGGGTGGTGGTCTGGGTCATGTCCTCAAGGCTCCATCGTCTCGTCTCTGCCCGCCGAAATGAAAAAGCCCCTCACGCATGAGGGGTAGCCGCGCCGCGTCGGCCCGTGGGAGGGCCCGTGGTCAGCGCGGCCGGCTAAGCAGAAGGCGTACGGCACGCATGCCGTCAGGGTACCGCAGCCGAGCGGCCCGGCCGGGCGCGTCCCACGGAGCGGAAGCGGCGGACGTTCCCGGTGGCGGATCGGGAGAGCGCGGGCGGAGCCCGGCCCGTCCAGGGAGCACCGAGCGGCGGAGACACGGAAGCGGACCACTCGAACGAGTGGCCCGCTTCCGGATCTGTGGAGCTAAGGAGAATTGAACTCCTGACCTCTTGCATGCCATGCAAGCGCTCTACCAACTGAGCTATAGCCCCAGGTCTGGACCTCCGCGGGTTTCCCCCGCGGCGGCGTCGCCTACTCTACACGGCCCGGGGCACCGCTTGCCAAATCCGTTTCCCGGCAGCCGTCCAGGCCCCTCGCGGACTCAGACCGTGACGAACGAGTAGAAGCGCTTGAGGGTGCAGTGCTCCTCCAGCAGGCGCCCGTAGATGGGTTCACCCTCCAGCTCGCGGTACGTCTCGATCGGATCGCCCTTGATGATCAGCGCCCTGGCGCACTCGACGCACCAGTACTGGTAACGGACGTTGAGCGGCTCCATGTCGCGCACGATGGGCGTACCGCTGCCGCACCAGTCGCACTTTCTGCTGTGGGCGCCCATTCAGGCCCCGCAGCCGGGAGTCGGTCCGAGTGCGAGCCGGCCCTCGCGTGAACGGTGGATGCGCCTGGGCACCGCGGCGTCCCTCCCCTTTCGGGTCGTCCCCCTACTGCGGATGATTCTGCCACGTCACGTCGGAACGCAGGAGTCCGCCGATGACGACCGCACGACGAAATCCCGCCCTCCGGAGGAGGACGGGATCTTGATGATTGTGGAGCTAAGGAGAATTGAACTCCTGACCTCTTGCATGCCATGCAAGCGCTCTACCAACTGAGCTATAGCCCCGCGCTCTCGGCTCTCCGGCCTGACCGGCGCGCCGTGAACGAGTAGAACTCTACCTGGTGACCTGGCGGAACGCGAAATCCGGGTCGCCGGGATCCGACGCCGTCCACAGCGAGCCCACGGGGCTCCCACCAGGGCCCGGCCGCATGACAGCGCGGATCACGGCACCGATCACGGTGCGGATCACGGCACCGTCCGGCCCGAACCGCCGGGCAGGCCTCAGTCGTCGTCGCCGAGGACGGGTTCGGGCAGACTGCCCGCGTTGTGCTCCAGCAGCCGCCAGCCGCGCAGGCTCTCACCGAGCACCGACCAGGAGCAGTTGGACAGGCCGCCCAGCGACTCCCAGGCCGCCGGGTCCAACCCGAGCAGCCGGCCGATGGTCGTCCGGATCGTCCCGCCGTGGCTGACGACGACGAGGGTGCCGCCGTCCGGAAGCTTGTCGGCGTTGCGCTCCACGACGGGCGCGGCCCGGTCGGCCACCTCCGTCTCCAGCTCACCACCGCCGCGGCGGACGGGCTCCCCGCGCTTCCACGCCGCGTACTGCTCGCCGAAGCGCTCCACGATCTCGTCGTGGGTCAGGCCCTGCCACTTCCCCGCGTACGTCTCGCGCAGGGCCTCCTCGTGCAGCACCTCGTGGCCGGTGAGGCCCGCCAGCTCGGCGGCCGTGGCCCGGGCGCGGACGAGGTCGGAGGAGACGATCGCGTCGGGCTTCAGCGCGGCGAGCAGCCGTGCGGCCCGGCGCGCCTGGTTCAGCCCCTCGGCGGTGAGCGGGATGTCCGTGGACCCCTGGAAGCGGCGCTCGAGGTTCCACGACGTCTGACCGTGCCGCCACAGGACGATCTTGCGACCGCGCATCACCGCTCCTCCGCCGCGTCCGCCTCGGCGGCCCCCTTGCCGCGGGTGGCCTTGGCGTCCTCGGGGAGCTCCAGCTCGGGGCAGTCCTTCCACAGCCGCTCCAGGGCGTAGAAGACGCGCTCCTCGCTGTGCTGGACGTGCACGACGATGTCCACGTAGTCGAGCAGCACCCAGCGGCCGTCCCGCTCGCCCTCGCGGCGCACCGGCTTGGCGCCCAGCTCCTTCAGCAGCCGCTCCTCGATGCCGTCGACGATCGACTTGACCTGGCGGTCGTTGGGCGCCGAGGCGAGCAGGAAGGCGTCGGTGATGGAGAGCACGTCGCTCACGTCGTAGGCGACGACGTCGTGCGCGAGCTTGTCGGCGGCGGCCTGCGCGGCGGCGTTGATCAGCTCCAGGGAACGGTCCGTTGCGGTCACAGGTGCATGCTTTCGGTCGGGATCACGGGGCGCGCACGACGTGCACGCCTTCCCAGGGTCTCACGGCCGCCACGGGGCCTGTGCTCGGCGCAGGGTTGACGCCCGGCCCCGCCGGTCCCGCCGCCCGGCGGGGCCGGGCGGGGTCAGCCCTCGTAGTCCTCGCCGAGCACGACGGTGACGTCGGCGTTGGCCGCGCCATCGTCCTGCCGGACGGCGTCCTCGGGCAGCCCGAGCGTCTTCGCCACCCCCGCGGCGCGCTGCGCGTCCTCCTTCTCCGCGTAGGTGACGCTGCTGGCCTCCACCGCGGTATCCGACTCCTTCGCCGGGACGACGGTGTAGCCGCCGTTGATCAGCGTGATCTGGGCCGACTGCGCGGCGTCCCCGTCGCCGGTGGCGTTGCGGACGCTGACGCGGACGGCGGCGTCCGGGTCGGAGTTCCGCACGGTGCCGCCGAGGACCTCCTTGACCAGGCCGTGGGCCGTCTCGTCGCTCAGCGTGCCGTTCTGCTCGACCGGCAGCAGCCGGGTGTCCAGCCGGTCCTTCCCGGCGTGGGCGGCCAGCTCCGCCAGGGCGCCGCCGAGCTGCCCGTCCGTGAGCGACGGGTCCGGGACCTGGCCCAGTGAGACGACGGTCCGGGTGGCGGTCGCCGGGTCGGTGGAGAGCTTGCCCAGCACCGCCACCACCACCTGGCCGAAGCGGGCGAGCTGCTTCGTCTGCTCCTCGCCCGACGCCAGGTGCGTCGCGTACCGGATGGCGGCGCCTCCGTTCAGCTCCCGGTCCGCGCCCTTCTCGACGAGGGGCGCCTCGCCCTTCTCGTCGGCGGGGATGGTGACATCGGCGTCGAGCGTGACGCCCCCGACGGAGTCGACCAGGTTCTCCAGGAACGGGGTGTCCAGCCGCCAGGTGCCCTGGAACGTGGCGCCGAGCAGGGTGCCGAGGGCCTCGCGGGTCGCCCCGGCGCCCTGGCTGTCGAAGGACTTGCCCAGGGTGGTCGTGGAGCCGTCGGCGGTCGTCAGCGCGAGCGAGTTGGGCAGCAGCACGGCGGTCCCGCGCCCGGCCGTCTCGTTGTCGACGAGCAGCACCGTGGAGACGTTCTCGGTGTCGATGTCCCGCAGGTGGAGGACGATGACGTCGCGCTGCTCGGCGGCCTGCGTGGCGGCTTCCGTCTCCTCCCCGCCAAGGCCGGGGAGCCGCCCGGAGGACCACAGATAGCCGACGCCTCCGACGAGGACCACGACGAGCGCGACGACGAGCGCGATCATGCGGTTGCGCCCGCGCCGCTTGGCCTCCTCGCGCCGCTCGGTGCGGCTCTCGCTGAACTTCAGCCAGTCGATGACGTCCTCGGACTCCTCGTCCTCCTCCTCGATGAAGGAGAACTGCTCGGTCCGGTACTCCTCGCCGCTCTCGCCCCCGGGCTCCGACCCTGCCGTGGTGGCGGACTCCGCGTCGTGACCTCCGGCGGCCTCCCCCGCCGGCCGCCCGGCCTCCGGCTCGTACAGCGGCTCCGGCGTGTACGGCGCCGCCGGCTCGTACGGGGCATCCGGCTCGTACGGCGCCGCGTTCGCGTAGGGGGACGCCGTTCCCTGGTCCGGGTACGGGTACGGGTACGGGTCAGGGTCCGGGTACGGCGAGGACTGCGGGTACGACGGGCCCGCTCCCTGGTCCGGGTAGGACGACGGAGCCGGGTAGGCCTCCTCGGGCTGGGGCTGCTGCGGTACCCAGGCCGTCACGTCCTGCTGACCGGCGTAGGGGTCGTAGCCGTAGCCCTGCTGCCCGTAGCCGTCGGGGGCCGGGTACCCGTAGTCGTGGCCGTAGCTCTGCGGGACGGCCGGAGCCTCGGGCTCGGAACGCGTGTCGACGCCGTCGGGACCCTGGGCGTAGGGGTCGCGGTAGAGCGGCCGACCGTACTCGTCGTACCCGGTGAACTGCTGCTGCCCGTACGGGTCCTGTCGGTCGTTCACGGCTGCCGCCCCTCTAGCTGTTCGGTGCGGACGGGTCCCGGTAGAGCCGGCGCTTGGCGATGTACCGCACCACACCGTCCGGCACGAGATACCAGACCGGGTCGCCGTTCGCCACCCGGGCGCGGCAGTCGGTGGAGGAGATCGCCAGCGCAGGCACCTCGATGAGGGACACCCCGCCGTCCGGGAGCCCGGGGTCGGTGAGGTGGTGTCCGGGCCGGGTGACGCCGATGAAGTGGGCGAGCGAGAACAGCTCGTCCGCGTTGCGCCAGGTGAGGATCTGGGAGAGCGCGTCGGCACCGGTGATGAAGAACAGGTCGTCCGTGGGGTGCTCGGCCCGCAGCTCCCGCAGGGTGTCGATGGTGTACGTCTTGCCGCCGCGGTCGATGTCCAGGCGGCTGACGGAGAACTGCGGGTTGGACGCGGTCGCGATGACCGTCATCAGGTAGCGGTCCTCGGCGGGCGACACCCGCTGGTGGCTCTTCTGCCACGGCTGGCCCGTCGGCACGAAGATGACCTCGTCGAGGTCGAACCGCGCCGCGACCTCGCTGGCCGCGACCAGGTGGCCGTGGTGGATCGGGTCGAACGTCCCGCCCATCACACCGAGCCGCCGTTTGCCCGGCTCCGGCTGCGGCCTTATGTGCTCTGCCATGCGCTGACCCTAACCGCTGTCCCGCCCGCCGATCGCCGGGCTCAGCGGTCCCGGTTGAAGCGGGTGGTGATCCACAGCAGGAGCAGGAGCATGAGCAGGCCGGAGGCGCCGATGAGCCACGGGTTCAGGCTCGCGTGTGCGCCACCGTGTTCCTCGGAGCCCGAGGCGAGCAGCGAGAGAGCGGGAGCGGAGCTGAGGATATTCATCGTCATCTGGACCTTGTCCGGGAGGGAAACGGGCAGGAGGTTCAGCACATCGTAAGCGGACGGGTTTCTCGCGGCTGGTGCACCCACCCCGTAGGCTGGGCCGAACCGGCCGGGGAGGCCGGCGAGCAGGGCCTGTGAGGGGACGGGCCGCCACAGACTCGACACAGGGGGCCGAATGAGCGACAGCCAGGGCAACACCGAAAATCTTCCGGGGCGCAGCCGGCGGCGCTTTCCGGGGATCTCCTCCCGCGCCTACGAGCACCCTGCCGACCGCTCGGCGCTGGTGGCGCTGCGCAAGCTGAGCGGCTTCGACACCGTCTTCAAGACGCTCAGCGGTCTGCTGCCGGAGCGGAGCCTGCGGCTGCTCTTCCTCTCGGACTCGGTGCGGGTCAGCGAGCAGCAGTTCCCGCACCTCAACGACATGCTGCGGGACGCCTGTCACATCCTGGACCTGGAGAAGGTCCCGTCGATGTACGTGACGCAGAACCCGCAGCCCAACGCGATGTGCATCGGGCTGGATGAGCCGATCATCGTCCTGACCACCGGTCTGGTGGAGCTGATGGACGAGAAGGAGATGCGGGCGGTCATCGGGCACGAGGTCGGGCACGCGCTGTCCGGGCACGCCCTCTACCGCACGATCCTGCTCTTCCTGACGAACTTCGCCGTCAAGGTCGCCTGGATCCCGCTGGGGAACGTCGCGATCATGGCCCTGGTGACAGCGCTGCGCGAGTGGTTCCGCAAGTCGGAGCTGTCGGCGGACCGGGCGGGGCTGCTCGTCGGGCAGGACCTGGAGGCCTCCCTGCGCGGGCTGATGAAGCTCGCCGGCGGGCACCACCTGCACGAGATGAACATAGACGCGTTCCTCGCCCAGGCCGAGGAGTACGAGCACGCCGGCGGGGACCTGCGGGACTCCGTGCTGAAGATCCTCCAGGTGCTGCCGCGCACGCACCCGTTCACCACGGTGCGCGCGGCCGAGCTGGGCAAGTGGGCGCGCACCCGGGACTACCAGCGGCTGATGGACGGCCACTACCCGCGCCGCTCGGAGGACGGCGACGCCTCGGTGTCGGACTCCGTGCGGGACTCGGCGAACCACTACCGGGAGTCGGTGAAGCAGAGCAAGGACCCGCTCATGGGGCTCATCCGGGACGTCGCGGGCGGCGCCGGGGATCTGGGCGGCAAGCTGCGGGACTTCGCGACGGGCGGCGGCCGGCGGCCGAACGATTCCGGGAGCGGCGCCGGGACGGCAGCGGGCGAGAGCGGTTCGGGCGGCAACTAGACCCGAGCGGCCACGAGCTGAGTGTGCGAGGCCCGGAGCCCCGGCTACGGCCCCGGCACCGCGGCCTCGCGCGTGGCGCGGCTCAGCCGCCGGGCGGGCCCGGCTGCGCCGTGTCGGCCAGTACACCGCAGAGCGGGGAGCCCACCGGCCGGTCGGCGAACGGGTCCGTTCCGGTGACCTCGGTGGCGTCGGCTGACTCCCCCGCCGTCAGCGGCCGCAGCAGGTCGGAGTGGGCGGTGCCGCAGGCCAGCGGGCCCGCCTGCATCACCACGTGCTGCACCGAGAGGCGCTTGTCCAGCAGGTCGCCCCGCTCCATCAGCAGCCGCACCTGGCGGCGCACGGTGACCAGCGACGAGCGGTCGGTGTCGGCCTCTCCGGCGGGCCGGACGGCGTAGACGAAAACGTGGTCGGCCGTGACCTCGAGCGCGCTCTCGTCGCGCTGGGTGACGGTCATCGCGCCCCGGACCCGCACGCCGGCGTCGGACACCGTCACCCGCTGGCTGTCGAAGCGCACGAGCCAGCCGGTGGCGGGCGGGACGGTGTCGGGGTCCCCCGCACCGGTGACGTCCTCGGGGGCGGGCTCCCGCAGGCTGCGGTCGAGCCGGGTGCGCTGGTCGGCGACGAGGAGCTCGCGCACCGGCGTCGCGGTGCTGCCGCTGATGACGCGAGAGTCCACGGCGGAGGCGACCACGTAGTCCTTGGCCAGGGTGAGGGCCGTCATCACCTGGGTGTCGCTGAAGTCCCGGGTGGCGATCGGCGAGGGCAGCGTCACCCCCGCGGCGCCCACCGGGAAGTCGGCCGCGGGGCTCTCGGCGAACAGGGCCTCGGGCGCGCCCTCGGGCACCGGGCTCCTGGGGCTGAGCGGGACGACGGTGGCGCGCAGCGGCTGGTCCCCGGCGGTGGAGGGCTGCTGGTAGGGGCTGGTGATGCCCAGGTAGATGGCGGTGGCGAAGGCGAGCACCACGAGCGCGACCAGCACGATCCCCTGTTTGGCCGAGGAGCCGGGACCGAGGACGGCCATGCGCCGGGGCAGGCTCCGCACCGGGTGCTCCCGGTGTTCCGGGTCGTCGAGGCGCTCCTGCGCCGAGTACTCCTGCAGCCGCGCCTCGCGTACGAACGACTCGTCGAAGACCGTCGAGCCGAACTCGTCGTCACCGCGTCCCTCGGGCTTGCCGTCGGGAGGGTCTGCACGCCCGGTCATACCAACAGGGTAGGCCCCGGCGTCGCGGAGTAAACGCCCTGGCCTGGGACGAGTTCAGGCCGTCGGGGAGGTGGGGGGGCCGGCCGCGGCGGCGGCTCCGGAAGCCGGTGGGGCGGGTGCGCCGAGCGAGCCCTCCGGTTCGCTGCTGGCCGGTGGGCGGCGGGGCTCCTCACGCTGCCCCGAGCCGGCCCGCTGCACGGCGGCGAAGGCCGTGGCGACCAGGCCGATGCCCATGACCAGGGCGAGCAGCCAGGCGACCGGACGGTACCAGCGGACGGGCCCCCGGCCATCAGCCCGGCGGCCCCGGGCCCACTGGGCGTAGGCGCCGTCGTCCCGCGCATGGCGGCCCGAGGCCGCCGGGCCCCAGGGCTCGTCGTGTCCGTGGCGCTCGTCGTGTCCGTGGCCGCCGGGGCCACCGTAGCCCGGCTTCTCGGCGCCGGGGCCGGTCTCGGGGTAGCCGTCCTCGCGGGACGCCGCCGCCTCGGCCTCGGCGCGGGCCGCGGCGAGCCGCCGCTCGGCCGCGGTGGGCTCGTGCACGGGTGCCGCTCGGATGAAGTCCTCGTCGAACACCACGGAGGCGAAGGCATCCTCCGCCGCTCCGTGGTCTCGGTCGTCGGGCTCGCCGCTCTCGTGGGGCGGGCGACCCGTGGCCTCGTCCGACACCCCTTCAGAGTAGACGGGTTCGGACCGCGGAGGCGACGGATCGGCGGATTCGCGCCGCCTCCGCGCCGGACCGCAACCCGCTCCGGGCGCCCCCGGAACCGGCCGGGGACGCCCGGGCGCCGGCTCAGCCGCGCACGTGCCCGTCGCCGGTGACGACGTACTTGGTGGAGGTGAGCTCCGGCAGCCCCATCGGGCCGCGGGCGTGCAGCTTCTGGGTGGAGATGCCGATCTCGGCGCCGAAGCCGAACTGGCTGCCGTCGGTGAACCGGGTGGAGGCGTTGACCATGACGGCCGTGGAGTCCACCAGGGCCACGAAGCGGCGGGCCGCGGCGGTGTCACGGGTGATGATGGCCTCGGTGTGCCCGGAGCTGTAGCGGCGGATGTGGGCGACGGCGGTGTCCAGGTCGGGCACGACGGCGGCGGCGATGTCGTGGGAGAGGTACTCGTTCTCCCAGTCCTCCTCGGTGGCCGCGACGACGTCCGGACCGGCCTGCTGCCAGGCGGCGTCGCCGTGGACGGTCACCCCGGCCTCGGCCAGCGCCTTGAGCGCGCTGGGGAGGAAGGCGTCGGCCACATCCCGGTGGACGAGGACGGTCTCGGCCGCGTTGCACACGCTCGGCCGCTGGGCCTTGGCGTTGACGAGGATCTCCACGGCCATGTCCACATCGGCGTGCTCGTCGACGTAGACGTGGCAGTTGCCGGTGCCCGTCTCGATCACGGGGACGGTGGAGCCCTCGACGACGGTCTTGATCAGTGAGGCGCCGCCGCGCGGGATGAGGACGTCGACGAGGCCCCGTGCGGTCATCAGCTCGGTGACGCTGTCCCGGCTCTGCCCGGGCACGAGCTGGACGGCGTCGGCGGGGAGCCCGGCGGAGGCCACGGCGTCGCGCAGGACGGCGACGAGCGCGGTGTTGGAGGCGTAGGCGGACGACGAGCCGCGCAGCAGCACGGCGTTGCCGGACTTCAGGCACAGGGCCGCGGCGTCCACGGTGACGTTGGGCCGGGCCTCGTAGATGATGCCCACGACGCCGAGGGGCACCCGGATCTGCCGCAGCTCCAGACCGTTGGGCAGCGTCGAACCGCGGACAACCTCACCGACCGGGTCGGGCAGGGCGACGACGTCGCGCACGTCGGCGGCGATGGCGGCGACACGCTCCGGGGTCAGGGTGAGCCGGTCGACGATGCCCTCGGCGGTGCCGGCCTCGCGGGCCCGGGCGACGTCCTCCGCGTTGGCGGCGGTGATCTCCTCGGTACGGGCCACGAGGGCGTCCGCGATGGCGAGCAGGGCAGCGTCCCGGGCCGTGCGCGGCAGGGGCGCGAGGAGGGCGGCGGCCTCCCGGGCACGGTGGGCGGTCTCCAGCACGGGAGAGCCCGCGGCGGGCGCGGTGGCGGTGGCGGACCCGGAGGAGCCCGAGGACCCAGAGGACATCGAAGCGCTGGTCATGCGGCCAGCGTATGACAGGTGGGGCGGCGTGCCCACGCGGTCGTCCACGGTGCGAGACATGGCACTGTCCCCCTCGGCTCGGCTGCCGCCCGGTGGTGGCGCGGCCACGCGCCGCGGCCTCCACCGGGCCTAGAACGGGTGGACGCCGACCGGGGACGCGGGCGGCGGGCCGTAGCCCTCGGCGATGCGCTGGCGGTACGTCTCCCGGTCGATGACCTCCAGACCGACGATCTCCCAGGGCGGTAGCTGCGCGCTCGCGCGGTGCTCGCCCCACAGTCGCAGCGCGACCGCCGCGGCGTCCCGCAGGTCGCGGGCCTCCTCCCAGTACCGGATCTCGGCATGGTCGTTGGCGTAGCGGCTGGTCATGAGGAAGGGATGGTCGTGGGCGAGCTGTTCCAGGCTCCGGCGGACCTCACCGAGCGGTACCTCGCGCCCGGAGACGCTGAGCGTGACGTGCCACAACCGGGCCGCGTCCGGGTCGACGGTCCGCTCCTCACCGGACACGGCCTGCTGCGGGGGCACGGTGGCCTGCGGCGCGGTGTGCTGCCCCGAAGAGACGTCACCGACGCTGGCCAGTCGTCTCACGGCGGCCTCCTTGTGCGTGCGGGTGCTGGCTTTGGTGCCGGGCTCCGCCGGCTCTCGCCGGGAGGCCCGGGCGGCCGTACTGCCGACCGCCGCACCACAGTTGACCAGTCCTCGGCCGCTCGCGTGGCCTTTTTCCCGAAGGTGTCCGTGGAAAGGCTGACGTCGCGGGGCCGTCGGGAACCGCGGAGGCGCGGGGTGGCGCGGACGGGTCAGGGGCGCAGCAACACCAGGTCATCGCGGTGGACGATCTCCCGCTCGTACTCCGGTCCGAGGTCGCGGGCGAGCTCCCGGGTGGATCGGCCGAGCAACTGGGGGATCTCCTTGGCGTCGAAGTTGACGAGCCCGCGGGCGACGGGGCGCCCCTGGCCGTCCCGCAGCTCCACCGGGTCGCCGGCGGAGAAGTCGCCCTCGACCCGCTGCACCCCGGCGGGCAGCAGCGAGGTGCGCCGCTGGACGACGGCGTCGACGGCCCCGGCGTCGAGGACGAGGGCGCCGCGCGGGCTGGAGGCGTGGGCGAGCCACAGCAGCCGGTCCGCGCTGCGCCGGCCGGTCCGGTGGAAGAACGTGCCGGTCACCCGGCCGGCGAGGGCGTCGGCGGCGTGGCTGGCCGAGGTGAGGACGACGGGGATGCCGGCCCCGGCCGCGATCCGGGCGGCGTCCACCTTGGTGACCATGCCGCCCGTGCCCACGCCGGCCGAGCCGACGCTGCCCAGGGAGATGTCGGCGAGGTCGGCGGGGCCGTGCACTTCCGCTATGCGGGTGGTGCCGGGGGTGCTCGGGTCACCGTCGTAGAGGCCGTCGACGTCGGAGAGCAGGACGAGCAGGTCGGCGCGGACGAGGTGGGCGACGAGGGCGGCGAGCCGGTCGTTGTCGCCGAAGCGGATCTCGTCGGTGGCGATGGTGTCGTTCTCGTTGACCACCGGGACAGCGCCCATGGCGAGCAGCTGCTCCAGGGTGCGGAAGGCGTTGCGGTAGTGGCCGCGCCTGCTGGTGTCGTCCGAGGTCAGCAGCACCTGCCCGACGCGGCGCCCGTAGCGGGCGAAGGAGGCGGTGTAGCGGGCCACCAGGAGGCCCTGGCCGACGCTGGCGGCCGCCTGCTGGCGGGCCAGGTCGCGCGGGCGGCGGCGGAGGCCGAGGGGAGCGAGCCCGGCGGCGATGGCGCCGGAGGAGACGAGTACGACGTCCCGGTCGCCGTGCTTGGCGAGGACGTCGACGAGGGCGTCGACGCGGTCGGCGTCCAGCCCGCCCGCGGCCGTCGTCAGGGAGGAGGAGCCGACCTTGACCACGATTCTCCGGGCGCGCTCGACCTCGGGCCGGACGGCTTCGTCGCGTGCCTCGGCTGCCGCTGTCACGGAGACCCCCATGTGTGCGTCTGTCGGATGCGCGTGCTGCTCGCGCTCTACGGCCGCAATGTACGTCAGGTCGCTCTTGCCCCGCTCGTGCGGTCCATGGGACGGACGGCTCGTCCGGGGCGCGGAACCGCCCCCGGACGGATGAGCGAGAACCCACCGGCGCGCGGCGTGGTGCGAGGGGAGCGCTTACCGGAAAAACCCGCGCACCGTGGTTCACCGGGAATTGTCAGCGGTTGTGGTTCGGATTAGGGTCGTGGAGCCATCGGCTCCACGGTGGTCATCCTTTGGCCCCCACAGCCGCTGTCCCGCGTCCCCCGCTTCCCCCCATCCCCTCAGTCCCCCGCATCCCCATGCATTCGCACCCTTCCGCATCCCTCCGCGTCCCGTCGGCGGAGCCGGACCCGCGTCCGCCCTCCGCCGACGCCCCGTACGCCCCTCCAGGAGCTTGACCCGTGCCTTCCGCCGGACTCCTCGCACACCGCAAGGGGCAGCTCTGCGCGCTCCTCGCCCTTCTGGGCCTGTACGCCGCCCAGCTCGTCGGCGCACTGCTGCCGCAGGTGCCGCTACTGATCGTGGCCTCCGCTGGCTGCCTCGGCCTCGATCTCCTCGTGCAGCAGCTGCGCCCCGGGCTGCTGTCGTTCCTCGGCCGCGTCCGGTTCGACGTCACCGCCCGGCAGCTCGTGCGCGACCTGATCGTGCTCGTCGGCCTGCTGCGCCTGGCGGAGCCGGGCCGCTGGGAGCAGGCGGCGCTGGTCGGGGGCCTGCTGGCCGCCTACGTCACGCACTTCGCCTGCCAGCTCGTCGCCCTGCTGGTACGGCGTGACCGGGCGCTGCCGGTCCTCACCCGCAACGTGGACGCCTCCGCGCTCGGGCTGAGCCCCGCACCCCCGCGCATCCTGGCGCGCCAGCCGGGGCGACGGCTGCTGACGTTCATGGTGCCCGCGACGGCGGGGATGCTGACGGCCACGGCGACACGGGAGCCGCTGTGGGCGGTGGGCGGCGTCGCACTCACCCTCACGGCTCTCGTCCTCGGCACCGGCCGACTGGCCCAGTGGCTGCTGGGCGGCCGACGGGCGCCGGACGAGCGGACGGTGCTCGCGTGGCTGGAAGCCTGGCTCGCCGCGTACCGGCCGACCCACGCGATGTACTTCTCCGGCGGGTCCTCGTCCGCCTACCAGGCCAACATGTGGCTGGGCACCCTGGCGGCCGTGCACGGGCGACCGCTGATCGTGCTGCGCGAGCGGTTCATGATGCAGAAGATCGCGGCGACGGACGTGCCCGTCGTGTGTCTGCCCAAGGTGGCGCACCTGATGGTGCTCGAACGCTCCCCGCTGAAGATCATGATCCACCCGGCCAACTCCGGGAAGACGTCCCAGGTGCTGCGCATCCCCTCCCTCATGCACACCTTCGTCAACCACGGCGAGAGCGACAAGCTGTCGAGCTGCAACCCCTACGCGAAGGCGTACGACGAGGTCTGGGTCGCGGGCCAGGCCGCGCGGGAGCGCTACCAGCTGGCCGACATCGGCGTGGACGACCGGGACGTGGTGGAGGTCGGGCGCCCCCAGCTCGCCCCCATCCGCCCCGCCGCGGGCCCGCCCGCCGGACCGTACGTGACCGTCCTCTACGCCCCCACCTGGGAGGGCTGGACGGACGACCCGGGCAACACGTCGATCATGCTGGCCGGGGAGCGGATCGTCCGCGCCCTGCTGGCCGACCCCGGGGTCCGCCTCGTCTACAAGCCGCACCCCATGACCGGCTCGGTCGACCCCCGCGCGGGTGCGGCCGACGTCCGGATCAGGGCGCTCATCGCCGAGGCGAACGCGGCCCGCGCGGCCGAGCCGGGCCGCCGCCGCCCGGGGCCGGAGACACGGGCCGAGCTGGCCCGGCGCACCGCGGAGCTGGACCGGCTGGCCGACGGCGTCTTCCGGCCGGACGCGGACGACGTCGAGCGGATGCTCGTGCAGTCGGTCCCCGAGCCGGGCCGGGCCGAGGCCGTGGAGCGGGCGCAGGATGCCTGTGAGGCGGCGTACTGGGCCGCGGTGCCCGAGTGGGAGCACCAGGTGGTCGACGGGGCCATCCCCGGGCTGTACGCGTGCTTCAACGAGACCCACCTGCTGGTCAGCGACGTGTCCAGCGTCGTGTCCGACTACCTGGCCAGCGAGAAGCCCTACGCCGTGGTGAACACCTCGGGGCTGGGCGAGGAGGAGTTCCGGGCCGC
Organism: Streptomyces sp. JJ38; assembly: GCF_019303475.1. GTDB lineage: Bacteria > Actinomycetota > Actinomycetes > Streptomycetales > Streptomycetaceae > Streptomyces. The sequence continues at coordinate 2,605 of NZ_JABLSI010000023.1, read as the reverse complement.
CTTCCCCACCGTCCACGCGGCCACCGTCCTGCCGCCGGACGGCGAGGGGCTCGCCGAGCTGCTGGCCGCCGTCCGCGACCCGGCGCGGGACACCCTCGCCGAGGCCCGGGCCGAGCTGAAGACGCGGCTGCTGGGGCCCGACGAGCCGCCCTCCCTGGACCGCTTCGACGCGGCGGTGCAGGCCCTGTGCGCCCGCGCCGAGGAGCGGCGCACCCGACGTCCCGCGGACCCCGCCGACGCGACCGGGCCGAAGGCTGACGTGGACGGGCAGGCCGGGAACGCGGCGCAGGCCGGGAGCTCTCCGGGCTCCCGGGCCGAAGGGCCCGCGAGCCCGGAGAGCTCCGTCACCGCCTGAGCGGCCGCGGCTCAGGCGAACGGGTCGAAGTCGTCGTACTCGCGCTGGGAGGAGTCGCCGCGCTCCGCCTCCCGGTCGCGGCGGCGCTGCGCGGCGGGGCGGGCCACGTCCATGCGGTGGTCCTCACCGCGCCGGCCCAGCATCTCGGCTCCGGCCATGACGGTGGGCTCCCAGTCGAAGACGACGGCGTTCTCCTCGTCCCCGATCGCCACGCCGTCGCCCTCCCGGGCCCCGGCCTTCAGCAGCTCCTCCTCGACCCCGAGGCGGTTGAGCCGGTCGGCGAGGTAGCCGACGGCCTCGTCGTTGTTGAAGTCCGTCTGCCGCACCCAGCGCTCGGGCTTCTCCCCGCGCACGCGGAAGAGGCCCTCGGTCTCGCGGGTCACGGTGAACCCCGCGTCGTCCACGGCCTGCGGCCGGATGACGATGCGCGTGGCCTCCTGCCTGGGGCGAGCCGCCCTGGCCTCCTCGACGATGCCGGCCAGCGCGAAGGACAGCTCCTTCAGCCCCTCCCGGCTGAGCGCGGACACCTCGAACACCCGGTAGCCGCGGGCCTCCAGGTCCGGACGGACCAGATCGGCCAGGTCCCGCCCGTCGGGGATGTCCACCTTGTTGAGCACCACGAGCCGCGGCCGGTCCTCCAGCCCCCGCCCGTACTGGGCGAGCTCCTGCTCGATGACGTCCAGGTCGGAGGCGGGATCGCGGTCGGACTCCAGCGTCGCCGTGTCGAGGACGTGGACGAGGACCGCGCAGCGCTCGACGTGCCGGAGGAACTCCAGGCCCAGGCCCTTGCCCTCGCTCGCACCGGGGATCAGCCCGGGGACGTCGGCGACGGTGTAGACGGTCGATCCGGCGGTCACGACGCCCAGGTTGGGGACGAGCGTCGTGAAGGGATAGTCGGCGATCTTGGGCTTGGCCGCGGAGAGTACCGAGATCAGCGAGGACTTGCCCGCCGAGGGGTACCCGACCAGCGCCACGTCGGCGACGGTCTTCAGCTCCAGCACGATGTCGCGCGTCTCGCCGGGCACGCCCAGCAGCGCGAAGCCGGGGGCCTTGCGGCGGGCGGAGGCCAGCGCCGCGTTGCCCAGCCCGCCACGACCGCCCTCACCGGCGACGAAGCTGGTTCCCTCGCCCACGAGGTCGGCCAGCACGTTGCCCCGCTTGTCCAGGACGACCGTGCCGTCCGGCACCGGCAGGACCAGGTCCTCGCCGTTCGCGCCCATCCGGTTGCCGCCCGCCCCCGGCTTGCCGTTGGTGGCCTTGCGGTGCGGGCTGTGGTGGTACTCCAGCAGCGTCGTCACGCTCTGGTCGACGACGAGGACGACGTCCCCGCCGCGGCCGCCGTTGCCTCCGTCCGGGCCGCCCAGCGGCTTGAACTTCTCCCGGTGCACGGAGGCGCAGCCGTGGCCTCCGTTACCCGCGGCGATGTGCAGCTCGACGCGGTCCACGAAGGTGGTCATGACGGATGCCTCCCGGCTGGTTCGATGCCCGTGCGACCGCACGGGGTGCTCACAGGCTTGGTAACACGCCGAGGGCGGAACCGCTTCCCCGCGCTGCGCGCGTGAGGCGGTCCGCCCTCGGCAGAGTGCTGCTGGCCGTGCTCGTGTGCGACGGGGAGTGGTTACTCGCCGACCGGCACGATGTTGACGACCTTGCGGCCACGGGCCGTGCCGAACTGCACGGCACCGGCGTCCAGCGCGAACAGCGTGTCGTCGCCGCCGCGGCCGACACCCGCGCCCGGGTGGAAGTGGGTGCCACGCTGGCGGACGAGGATCTCGCCGGCGCTCACGACCTGACCGCCGAACCGCTTCACGCCGAGGCGCTTCGCGTTGGAGTCACGACCGTTCCGAGTGGACGATGCGCCCTTCTTGTGTGCCATCTGTTCTCAGTCCCTTACTTCGCCGGGGCGGGGATGCCGGTGATCTTCAGCGCGGTGTGCAGCTGACGGTGACCGATGCGCTTCTTGTAACCGGTCTTGTTCTTGTACTTCTGGATGTCGATCTTGACGCCCTTGTGGTGGTCCACGACCTCGGCCTGGACCTTCACGCCGGCCAGCACCCACGGGTCGCTGGTGACGGCGTCCCCGTCGACCACGAGCACGGTCGAGAGCTCGACGGTGTCGCCGACCTTGCTGCTGGACATACGGTCAACCTCGATGACGTCGCCGACAGCAACCTTCTGCTGACGGCCGCCGGTGCGCACGATCGCGTACACGCGGAACTCTCTCTCGCTCGTTGTTGGAAACCCCTGATG
>NZ_JABLSI010000022.1 GCF_019303475.1 Streptomyces sp. JJ38 | reverse complement strand
CCGGGCCCCGCACCGGGCCGGTCGCCACGGCCGGGGTCAGCGCCGGGCTGCCCGGGCTCGCCGAGCCAGCCGACGCCTGGCGGCAGGCCCTCGCCGCCGCCCGCGCGGCCCGGGCCGAGCCACGGCTGGGGCCGGTCGCCCTGTGGCCGGAGCTGGGCCCGTACCGTCTCCTGACGGCCCTGCCGGACACCGTCAGGGCCGACCCGGTCCTCAGACGGCTGCTGGATCCGGCCCACCGGGAGATGGCCCGCACCGCCGAGGTCTACCTCGACTGCGCCGGGCAGGCCGGGCGGGCCGCCGCGGCCCTCGGCGTCCACCGGCAGACCCTCTACTACCGGCTCTCCCGCGTCGAGCAGCTCACCGGGCTCGATCTGGACGACGGCGAGTCCCGGCTCCTCCTCCACATGGCCCTCAAGGCCACCCGGCTGTGACCCGCGGTGCCGGTTGGAGACATCACGCACACGCGCGCCCTCAGGCCCCTGGCCCCTGCTCTCTGAGCCCTCGGCCGAAGGCCCGCCCGGCCGCCTCCCGGATCACGGCCGCCAGGGTCCCGGGCGCCGTGCGGTGAGTGTCGTGCCCCTGCCCGGGGAGCGTGACGACCCGCGCGTCGGGCAGCGCGGCCGCCAGGTCGGCCAGGCGCTCGCGCAGCCGTGCCGGGCTTCGGTCCCCCTCGACGAGGGTGGTCGGCACGTGGAGCCCGCGAAAGCGGTCGACGCCGACCCCGAGTCCGTCGAGCGCGGCGATGTCGGCGAGCCCCGCCGCCACCTTCGAGGCGAACGTGTCCCGCGCCCGCTGAGCCGCGGTCAGCCTGCCCACGCGTTCCGGGGGCTCGTGAGCGATGTCCCGCAGGTGGATGCGCAGGGCCTCGCGGGGATCTCCCGCGGCGAGGGCCTCGCGGGCGCGCCGGGCCGCCTCCCCGCCGACCAACGCCCTCGTGGGCAACGGGGGTTCGTACAGGACCAGGCCCGCCAGCCGCCCGGGCGCCCGTACGGCGGCCTCCAGCGCGGCGACCGCCCCCGAGGAGTGCCCGACCAGGAGCACGGGCCGGTCGAGGAGTCCGGCGACGGCGAGAACGTCCGCCGCTTCCACGGACATGGAGTGCGTCGGCGCAACGGCCGCTCCGGGGACGTAGATGCGGCGGACGACCCTGACCACCCGGAAGGCGTCGGTCAACGACGGCAGGACGGCGTCCCAGGCCGTCGCGCTCTCACCACCGCCGTGCACCAGGAGCACCGGGGGGCCCTCGCCGTCGTCGAGAGCGGTGACGGGCACGCCGTCGGCGGATGTCGCGAGAAGCTCGGCCACGCGCACAAGTGTGCGGTTCCGCGGGGTGGTGATCAACCGCCCATGTCCGCCCCGCGGGTGACCCACCGGACGAAGCAGCCACCACCGCCCGCGCAGCACGAGCCTCGGCGTCTCGGCGGACCCGGCGGTCATCTCGTCTCCGGTGACATAGATTCCGGCACGGCGTGCCGTCTGAGAGGTGACAGGCAATCAGGCGGGCCGCGCGAGCGCCCGCCGCCACCTATCGGGAGTTCCACCATGAACGAGAACCGCACACGCCGTCGCCGGACCGCGCGCCGTCGGCTCGCCGTCGCCACCGGCGCGGTGGCGACAGTGCTGCTGGCCGGGACGGGCATCGCGACGGCGGACCAGCCCGAGCCCGCCCCGACGCGGGCCCAGGCGGCCGCGGAGGCCGGGGCGCCCGAGGACGCCCCCGCTCTGGAGAACGCGGGTTCCGGGCTGAAGCCCCTCGGCGGTCTGGAGGTCAAGGTCGTCGAACCGTACGAGCCGGTGGACATCGGCGAGGACTGGCAGATGGGGCTGCTGCCCACGGGCAAGCAGAACTACGTGGTCAGCCCGGCCGAGTCCTACGCGGCGAACGTCGAGGCCGCCAAGGGCTACGTCGGCTCCGACATCCGCCCGGACAGCATCAGCGTCGGCGTCTACTCGGAGTCGGGCGAGGTCCAGATCATCGACGGTGCGTGGCGGCTGGACGAGACGCCGCGCGAGATCACCGTCTCCTTCGGCGGCAACGTCGACTACACGGCACAGATCGTGCGGCTGCCGGGCAAGCCCGGGTGGGGCGCCTACTACCTCGACCTCCGCGGTCAGGAGCTGCCGAACACCTTCACGGTGATCGCCAAGGACGCCGACGGCGAGGTCTTCGACACCATGGACGTCGAGCCCTGGCCGGCCGGCTGATCCCCGACTGACAGCCGCGCCGGGCGAGGGGACGCCCGGCGCGGCCCGGAGACCGACGACCGGACACAGGAGCCAGGTGAACAAGAGCGCGGAGGACGACTTCCGTTCGTTCGTCGAGGGCCGCTGGCCACGTCTGCTGCGCACGGCCTATCTGCTGACCGGCCACCACCAGGACGCGGAGGACCTGGTGCAGGCCGCACTCGCCCGTGCCTACACGCGCTGGGAGCGGGTACGGGCCGCCCGCGACCCGGATGCGTACGTGTGGCGCATCCTGATCAACACCAACACGGACCGGATGCGCCGCCTCAGGCTCGGCGAGTGGCTCACCCAGTGGCTGCCGGAGCGCGCGGCGCCGGACGGCACCGACCAACTCGTCGAACGCAGCGTCCTGCTGGACGCCCTGCGCTGTCTGCCGGTGCGGCAGCGGGCCACCGTGGTGCTGCGGTACCTGGAGGACCGGAGCGAGACCGAGGTCGCCGAGCTCCTCGGCACCGGGGTGGGTACCGTGCGCAGCCAGACCGCGCGTGCGCTGACCAGACTGCGGGCCGAACTGCCCCGACTCACAGCGAGCGAGACAGTATGAGAGACGAGCGAGAGTTCCCGGCCGCCGCGGAGCGGGCGGTGGCCGAGCTGAGTGCGGCCCTGCGCCGGGAGGCCGACGCGCTGCCGACCGGACCGGCGCCGGTGGAGGCCGTCGTGCGGGCCGGCCGGTCCCGGCGGCGGACGCGGCGAGCCGTCGTCCTGGGCTCGGCGGCGGCCGTGACACTGCTGGCCGCGCTGCCCCTGCTGCCCGGCACCGCCGACCCGGGACGCGTGGAGCCCGCCGTGCCCTCACCCGCACCCGCCGACCCGTCCGGCACCGGGCCGCGGACGGTCGAGCCCTACGCCCCGGTCACCGTCGCGCCGGGACTGCGGCTCGGGCTGCTGCCCGGGGGGCGGCAGACCTACGTCCTCGCCGAGGCGGAGGGGTTCCGGGAGGCCGTGGAACACGCCCGCGAGCAGGGGCTGGGGGAGAACATCGGCCCACGCAGCATCAGTTCCGGACATCTGGCCATTGAGGGCACGGGCATTGAGCGGATCGAGGGCGTCTGGCGGCTGCCCGGGCAACCACTGCGGATCGTCGTCACCGCGGGCGGCGAGGAGCACCGGGCCGAGCTGTTCACCCTGCCCGGCGAGCCCGGCTGGGGGGTGTACTTCCTCGACACCACCACGCTGCCCCCCTTCGACTCCTACACGGTCACGGCGTACGACGCGGACGGGAAGGTCTTCGACACGCTCGACGTCGACCGCGACGTCTCGGGTTGACGGGGTCGGCGAGTGCGGGTCACGTCACCGCCTCCACACGGCCAGACGTCAGCTCACAGCTCGCCGCAGGTCCTCAGCGCCCGCGTTCGGTGACGCAGGACGCGGTCGGTGAGATCCTCTCGCGCTCCCGGCTCGAACCAGTCGATGTCCGTTCCCTTCCGGATGGTTTCGGCCAACGGCCGGTACCGGGCGTCCGCCTCGGCGGCGGCCTGGGAGAGATCTTCCGCCGCCTGCCAGCGGTAGCCGTCAATCATGGAACGCGGCCCCTCCTCCATGCCCTCCTCGATGTCGAAGCGCTCCAGCGCGCCGCAGGCCGCGAGCGCGTCGGCCCGGGCACCTGAGGCCTCGCCGTCACCGGTGAGCAGCCAAGCTCCGGCGACCCCCCCGGCCCCCAGCAACACCCCGGCCAGCAGGGCGCCGAGGACCATGCCGGTCCGCCCGCGCGGGGGCACGGGTGCCGGGGGCGGGGCTATCGGCGGGGGCGGCTGCTGCGGGTACGACTGCTGGGGATACATGCGCGCAGAGTAGCGAATGCCTCTGACGTCCCGCACCGATCACGGGACCGATCACGGGAACGCCGACGGCGGGCCACCGGAGTGCGGTGGACCGCCGTCGGCGGAAGGCACGTGCCGTCAGCCGTCGAGGAGGTTGACCGCGCGGGCGGAGGTGGCGCCGATCTCCTCGGCGATCTCCGTGAGGACGGACGGCGGGATGGTGTCGTCCACGGTGAGGGCGACGAGCGCCTCGCCGCCCTCCTCGGCGCGGGAGACCTGCATGCCGGCGATGTTGATGCCGGCCTCGCCGAGGATGCGGCCCACGGTGCCGACGACACCGGGGCGGTCGCCGTAGCGGAGGAAGGCCATGTGCTCCGCGAGGGACAGCTCGATCTCGTGGTCGCCGACGCCGACGATCTTCTGCACGTGCTTGGGCCCGGCGAGCGTGCCGGAGACGGCGATCTCCTCGCCGTTGCTCAGCGTGCCGCGCACGGTGACGAGGTTGCGGTGATCGGGCGAGTCGCTGGAGGTGGTGAGGCGGACCTCGACGCCGCGCTCCTGGGCGAAGAGCGGCGCGTTGACGTAGGACACCGTCTCGTCGACGACGTCCTCGAAGACGCCCTTGAGCGCGGACAGTTCCAGCACCTTGACGTCGTACTGGGTGATCTCGCCGTAGACCTCCACGTCGAGCCGGACGGCGACCTCGCCGGCCAGCGCCGTGAAGATCCGGCCGAGCCGCTCGGCCAGCGGCAGCCCGGGGCGGACGTCCTCGGCGATCACGCCGCCCTGGACGTTGACCGCGTCCGGCACGAGCTCACCGGCGAGGGCGAGCCGCACGGAGCGGGCCACGGCCACGCCCGCCTTCTCCTGGGCCTCGCCGGTGGAGGCGCCCAGGTGCGGGGTGCACACGACCTGGTCGAAGGCGAAGAGCGGGGAGTCGGTGCAGGGCTCGGAGGCGTAGACGTCGAGCCCGGCGCCGGCGACGCGGCCCTCCTTGAGGGCGGCGTAGAGCGCGTCCTCGTCCACGATGCCACCGCGGGCGGCGTTGACGATGCGCACGCTCGGCTTGACCTTGTGCAGCGCCTCGTCGCCGATGAGGCCGAGCGTCTCCGGCGTCTTCGGCAGGTGGACGGTGATGAAGTCCGAGACCTCGAGCAGCTCGTCGAGCGTCAGCAGCTTGACGCCCATCTGCGCGGCGCGGGCGGGCTGCACGTAGGGGTCGTAGGCGACGACCTTCATGCCGAAGGCGGACATCCGCTGGGCGACGAGCACGCCGATGCGGCCGAGGCCGACGACGCCGAGCGTCTTCTCGGACAGCTCGACGCCCGTGTACTTGCTGCGCTTCCACTCGCCCTGCTTGAGGGCGGAGTTCGCCTGCGGGATGTTGCGGGCGGTGGCGACGAGGAGGCCGCAGGCCAGCTCGGCCGCGGTGACGATGTTGGAGGTCGGTGCGTTGACGACCATCACGCCGGCCTTGGTGGCGGCGGCGACGTCCACGTTGTCCAGGCCGACACCGGCGCGCGCCACGACCTTGAGTTTGCGGGCGGCGCCGATGGCCTCGGCGTCCACCTTGGTGGCGCTGCGGATCAGGATGGCGTCGACGTCGGCGATCGCGGCCAGCAGCTCGCCACGGTCGGCCCCGTTGCAGTGCCGGACGTCGAAGTCCGGGCCGAGGGCGTCGATGGTGGCCGGGGAGAGCTCCTCGGCGATGAGTACTACGGGCTTGCTCACTTCGGTCTCAGTCCTCACTAGTCCTGGGAGTACCGCCCGCGCCCGCCTGGGCGAGGGGGAGGACGGCCGCGTCTCGACGGCCGAAGGCGGTGGAGGTTGGCAGCCGCGTGGAGACGCACGACGCTGTGAGCCTGTGACGCGTATCTGCTGCGCAGTCTAGCCGTGATCCGGGGCACGGTTCCGCGCAGACGCCGATCATCCCCCGTACGGATGGTCTGCCCGGCGCGGGCAGGGAGGCGGGGCGCCGCGACGGCCGGGGGCCGCCGCGGCGCCGGAGGCTCAGGCCTCGTCGTCGACCCAGCTCATGAGCTTGCGCAGCTCCTTGCCGGTGGTCTCCAGGAGGTGGTCCGAGTCGGCCTTCTTGTACTCGTTGTACTTGGGCAGGCCCGCCTTGTACTCGGCCATCCAGTTGTTGGCGAAGGTGCCGTCCTTGATGTCGTCGAGGACCTTCTTCATCTCGGCCTTGGTCTGGTCGGTGATGACCCGCGGGCCGGTGACGTAGTCGCCCCACTCGGCGGTCTCGGAGACGGACCAGCGCATCTTGCTCAGGCCGCCCTCGTACATCAGGTCGACGATGAGCTTCAGCTCGTGCAGGCACTCGAAGTAGGCGATCTCCGGCTGGTAGCCCGCCTCGACGAGGGTCTCGAAACCGGCCTTGACCAGGGCGGAGGCGCCACCGCAGAGGACGGCCTGCTCGCCGAAGAGGTCGGTCTCGGTCTCCTCGGTGAAGGTCGTCTTGATGACGCCCGCGCGGGTGCCGCCGATGCCCTTGGCGTAGGAGAGCGCCAGGTCGAAGGCCTTGCCGGTGGCGTCCTGCTCGACGGCCGCGATGCACGGCACGCCGCGGCCCTCCTCGAACTGGCGGCGGACGAGGTGGCCGGGGCCCTTCGGGGCGACCATGCACACGTCGACGTTGGCCGGGGGCTTGATGAAGCCGAAGCGGATGTTGAAGCCGTGGCCGAAGAACAGGGCGTCGCCGTCCTTCAGGTTGTCCTTGACGGACTCCTCGTAGACCTGGGCCTGGATCGGGTCCGGAACGAGGATCATGATGACGTCGGCCTCGGCCGCGGCCTCGGCCGGGGTGACGACACGCAGGCCCTGCTCCTCGGCCTTCGCCTTGGACGTGGAGCCCTCGTGCAGGCCGACGCGCACGTCGACGCCCGAGTCGCGCAGCGACAGCGCGTGGGCGTGGCCCTGGCTGCCGTAGCCGAGCACGGCCACCTTGCGGCCCTGGATGATGGACAGGTCGGCGTCGTCGTCGTAGAAGAGCTCGGCCACTTCGGACATCTCCTTGTTGTGTTTCTTTCGCGGACCCGGCACGGGAGCCCCGCGTCAGGTCCAACCGTATGGTGATCGGCCGGTGCGTACCGCCGGGTCTCGCGATGCGGTCCACGGTGTTGACACCGGAAGGTGTGGGTGTGGCGCGGCGGCCGGGCCGGGAACGGGGCGGCGCCCTGCACGGGCCCCGCCCCGGCCGGCCGCTACGCGCTGCGGTCCAGGGCGCGCAGCGAGCGGTCGGTGATGGACCGCGCGCCGCGTCCGATCGCGATCGTGCCGGACTGCACGAGCTCCTTGATGCCGTACTGCTCCAGCATCCTGAGCATGGCCTCCAGCTTCTCGCTGCTGCCGGTCGCCTCGATGGTGACGGCCTCCGGGGAGACGTCGACGGTCTTGGCCCGGAACAGCTGGACGATCTCCACGATCTGGGAGCGCGTCTCGTTGTCGGCGCGGACCTTCACCAGAACGAGTTCGCGCTGCACGGCCGCGCCCGGCTCCAGCTCGACGATCTTCAGCACGTTGACGAGCTTGTTGAGCTGCTTGGTGACCTGCTCCAGCGGGAGGTCCTCGACGTTCACCACGATGGTGATGCGGGAGATCTCCGGGTGCTCGGTGGTGCCGACCGCCAGCGAGTCGATGTTGAAGCCGCGCCGGGAGAACAGGGCGGTGATCCGGGCCAGGACGCCGGGCTTGTTCTCCACCAGGACGGAGAGGGTGTGCTTGGACATGGGTTGGGGTCTCTCTCGCTACTCGCGCCGGTGGTCTCAGTCGTCGCTGTCGCCGAAGTCCGGGCGGACCCCGCGGGCCGCCATGACCTCGTCGTTGGAGGTGCCGGCCGCGACCATGGGCCAGACCATGGCGTCCTCGTGGACGATGAAGTCCACGACGACGGGCCGGTCGTTGATGGCGTTGGCCTTCTCGATCACCGCGTCCAGGTCGGCCGGGTCCTCGCAGCGCAGGCCGACGCAGCCCATGGCCTCGGCGAGCTTGACGAAGTCGGGGCAACGGGTGCCCAGAGTCGGCTGCCCGGCCCCGGCGTCCTGCCCGGCCTCGCCCGCCTCGGCCTCGGAGCCGGGGCCGGAGTGCAGGACGGTGTTGGAGTAACGCTGGTTGTAGAACAGCGTCTGCCACTGCCGGACCATGCCCAGCGCACCGTTGTTGATGACGGCGACCTTGATGGGGATGTTGTTGAGCGCGGCGGTGACCAGCTCCTGGTTGGTCATCTGGAAGCAGCCGTCGCCGTCGATCGCCCACACCGGACGGTCGGGGGCGCCGGCCTTGGCCCCGAGGGCGGCCGGGACGGCGTAGCCCATGGTGCCCAGGCCGCCGGAGTTCAGCCAGGTGGCGGGCTGCTCGTAGTCGATGAAGTGGGCCGCCCACATCTGGTGCTGGCCGACGCCGGCCGCGTAGATGGTGTCCGCCGGGGCCAGCCGGCCGATCCGCTCGATGACCTGCTGCGGTGAGAGCGAACCGTCCTCCGGCAGGTCGTAGCCGAGCGGGTAGGCGTCGCGCCAGCGGGTCAGCATCTGCCACCAGGCCGTGTAGTCGCCCTGGCGCCCGGCCTCGTGCTCGGCCTGGACGGCGACGACCAGGTCGGCGATGACCTCGCGGGCGTCGCCGACGATCGGCACGTCGGCCGCGCGGTTCTTGCCGATCTCGGCCGGGTCGATGTCGGCGTGGACGATCTTGGCGTGCGGGGCGAAGGAGTCCAGCTTGCCGGTGACCCGGTCGTCGAAGCGGGCGCCGAGCGCGATGATCAGATCGGACTTCTGCAGGGCGGTGACGGCCGCCACCGAGCCGTGCATGCCCGGCATGCCCAGGTGCTGCGGGTGGCTGTCGGGGAAGGCGCCCAGCGCCATCAGCGTCGTGACGACGGGAGAGCCGGTCAGCTCCGCCAGGACCTTGAGCTCCGCCGTGGCCCCGGCCTTGAGCACGCCGCCGCCGACGTACAGCACGGGGCGCCGGGCCTCGCCGATCAGCTTGGCCGCCTCGCGGATCTGCTTGGAGTGCGGCTTGGTGACCGGGCGGTAGCCGGGCAGGTCGTGGACCGGGGGCCAGGAGAAGACCGTTTTGGACTGGAGGGCGTCCTTGGAGATGTCGACCAGCACCGGGCCCGGGCGGCCGGTGCTCGCGATGTGGAAGGCCTCGGCGATGGTGCGGGGGATGTCGGCCGCGTCCGTGACCAGGAAGTTGTGCTTGGTGATCGGCATGGTGATGCCGCAGATGTCAGCTTCCTGGAAGGCGTCCGTGCCGATGGCCTTGGAGGCGACCTGGCCGGTGATCGCCACGATCGGGACGGAGTCCATGTGGGCGTCGGCGATCGGGGTGACCAGGTTGGTGGCGCCCGGCCCGGAGGTGGCCATGCACACGCCGACCTTGCCGGTGGCCTGTGCGTAGCCGGTGGCCGCGTGCCCGGCCCCCTGCTCGTGGCGCACGAGGATGTGCCGCACCCGGCCGGAGTCCATCATCGGGTCGTACGCGGGAAGGATCGCCCCGCCCGGAATGCCGAAGACGGTGTCGGCTCCCACCTCCTCCAGCGCACGGATGAGGGACTGCGCGCCCGTGACGTGCTCGACGGTGGCGGGCTGCGGCGCTCCGCCGTTACGGGCCCTCGGCGTGGGTCGGGGTGCCCCGGTGGCGTGCTCGGTCATCGGCTTTCTCTTCTCGGCGAGGTGAGGGTGGTGGTGCCGCCCTGTGGAGCGTGACGCTGGAGGGGTGCGGGCGGTTTCGGGCGGGTCGTGCGGTGTGACGTCCCGTGACGGTTGTCACGTTTGGTGTGGAATTGTTCGAGGTGCTGGTGCAACAAAAAACCCCCCGTGCCGAGGTGGCAAGCGAGGGGAGCGCGTCGCTGGGTTCACGGGGCGGTGAGGGCCCGAGTCAGCCGACGCGCTGTCCAAGTACGAGAATTCGGGTGCGCATGCCATTGACCTTCCTCCGGCGGGACGGAAGGTGTCAAGTGGGTGGGACAGACGTCTCACTATTTGGTCGCAATGGGGGATGCGTGACGGCGTCGGGACCGAGCGCGCCGATCCGCCGCACCGGCAGCGCGCCGGCCACCACGACGGAGCGTTCCGCGCCCCGGGCCGCCGGGACCGTCGCGGGGTGCCGCGGCACCGGGAGGCTGCGCTGCCGCAGTGCGTGCCGGAGCCGGTGCTCGTCCAGCGGGCCGCACAGGGCCGCGCCCTGCCCGTGGGTGCAGCCCAGCCTGCGCAACACGCTGACCTGCTCCGCCGTGTCCACCCCGGCCGCCAGCGAGTCCAGCCCGAGGTCGGCGGCGATACGCAGCAGCCCGGCGGCGGCGGCGTGCAGCCGGGGCGAGTCCACGACCCCCTCGACCAGCGGGGCCTCCAGCCGCATCCGGTCGGCCGGGACAGCGTGCAGGGTGGCCAGCCCGCCCGGCCCGCCGCCGAAGCCGTCCAGCACGACGGAGACACCGAGCCCGCGGAGCACGGCGAGCCGGTCGGCCAGCTCGGCCAGCTCCCGCCGGGTGAGCGGCGGACCGGGGAACCCGACGGGCTCCAGCACGAGGGCCTCGCCGGGGAGCGCGTGCCGCTCCAGCAGCCGCTCGACACGGCTGCGGCGCCCCGCACGCCCGCACAGAGCGCGGGCGTGGACCCGGACGACGACCGGGGTGGTGAATCCCGACCGCTGCCGCCGGGCCGCCTGGATCACGGCTTCCCGCAGCAGGGGCCACTCGTGGCGGTTGTCGGCCACCAGGCCGTGCGGGGAACGGCGGCGCGGCAGGGCGGCGACCGCGGTGATCTCGCCGGTGGCCAGCTCGACGACGGGCTGGTGCACGAGCACGACGGGCTCCTCCCCCGCACCCGCCCGGCCCGGGCCGCTCGCCCCGGGGCGGCGGCCGCCGTGGCTCCGGGCGCCCTGGGGCGCGCGGCCGGACGGCACGGAGGGCGCGGCCGACGCCTCCGGCTGGCGGGTGCCCGCGACGAGCGGGGGCGGCGGCTGCGGGTCGCTGAGCAGCTCCGGGGCGTACAGCTCGACGCGCCCCTTGCCGAGCCGCTTGGCCCGGTACATCGCCAGGTCGGCGTTGCGCATCAGGGCCGCCGGGGTGATGCCCGGCTCGGCGAACGCGACGCCGATGGAGGCCGCGACGCGTGCCTCGGGCTCGGCCGCCGAGCCGTCGAGCGGATACGGCTGGGAGAGGCGGGCGCGCAGACGGTCGGCTATCTCCAGCACCCGTACCTCGCGCTCGGCCTGGCCGCCGGAGCCGTCGCCGAGGATGAAGGCGGCGAACTCGTCCCCGCCGAGCCGCGCCGCGGTGTCGCCCGCCCGCACCGACTCCAGGAGCCGCCGCCCGGCCTGGACGAGCAGCTCGTCCCCGGCCTGATGGCCGAGGCGGTCGTTGACGGCCTTGAAACCGTCGAGGTCGATGAAGAGGACCGCCGCGTCCCGGTCGGTGCCGTCCCCCTCACGGCGGCCGGTGAGGGCCTGGCGCACCCGGTCGGTGAACAGGGCGCGGTTGGGCAGGTCGGTGAGCGGGTCGTGGGAGGCGTTGTGCTGCAACTGGGCCTGGAGCCGAACGCGTTCGGTCACGTCCCGGCTGTTGAAGATGAGCCCGCCCTGGTAGCGGCTGACCGTGGACTCGACGTTGAGCCAGTCGCCGCCGGAGTGCCGGAAGCGGCACTCGATGCGGGTGGCCGCCCCCTCCTCCGGGGCGGTGGCCAGATAGCGGCGCACCTCGTGGTGGAGGCGGCCCAGGTCGTCGGGGTGTACGAGGCGGTCCAGCTGGGCGCCCACCAGGGCGTCCGCCCGCCGCCCGAAGACGCCGACCGCCGCCGGGCTGACGTACCGCAGCAGCCCGGAGGGGGAGGTGATCATGATGACGTCGCTGGACCCCTGCACAAGGGACCGGAAATGGCTCTCCTTGTGGGCCAGTTCGCGGGCGAGGCGGATGTTGTCCAGCAGCATGACGCCCTGCCGCACGACGAGGGCCAGCACGACGGTGCAGGCCGTCCACAGGACGACCGGGTCCACGGGACTGCCGTCCTGGACGTTGTAGAGGACGCCCAGCGTGCACACCGCGCCCGCGAGGTAGGGCGTCAGCGCGGCGAGCGAACCGGTGACCGGCCGCCCGGCCCCGGGGACGGTGGGGGGCTCCGGCGCCGAGCAGGCCCCGCTGGCCCAGGGCGCGTAGGCCAGGAGCAGCGATCCGGCGAACCACCCGGCGTCCAGCAGCTGCCCGGAGCGGTAGTGGGCCTGGAGCAGCGGGGAGGTGAACAAGGCGTCGCACAGCACCGTCAGCGCGAGGGCTCCAACCGCCGTGTTGATCGCCGACCGCTGGGCCGAGCCGCGCCGCAGGTGCAGCACGAGCACCATGGTCACCAGCACGATGTCGAGTAACGGGTAGGCGAGGCTCAGCGCCAGGTGGGCCACGGAACCGCGCTGCCAGTCGTCGGTGTGCGAGAGGGCCAGGCTCCAGGACAGGGTGAGCAGGGAACCGCCGACCAGCCAGGCGTCCAGCCCGAGGCAGGCCCAGCCCGCCCGGGTGACCGGGCGCTTGGCGAGGACGAGCAGGCCGACCACGGCGGGCGGGGCGAAGAGCAGGAAGGTGAAGTCCGCCAGGGAGGGCGAGGGCACGGGGCGCCCGAGGACGACCTCGTAGTAACCCCAGACGGCGTTGCCGACGCCGGCCATGGCAGAGGAGAACGCGAAGAGGTACCAGGCGGGCCGGAAGGCCCCGGAGCGGGAACGGGCGTACCAGTAGCAGGAGCCGGTGGCCAGGAACGCGGCCGCGCTCAGCCCGAAGTCCCCCATGAACAGGGCGGCGCCACGGGAGCCCCAGCCGAGCGCGGCGCCGACCGCGTAGCTCAGGCAGATGGCGGCGAGGGCCAGTTGGGGCAGCAGCGGCTGCCGGACCGGGGCGGACGGCGTCCCGGGCCGCGGCGCGGCCGCCGTCGGGTCCGCGCCCAGGCGCGCCACTCCCGGCGGCGCGGCTCCGGTCGACGCCGGTTCCGCGGATACGGGTTCCAGCGGTGCCGGTTCCGGGGGTGCCGGTTCCAGCGGTGCCGGTTCCAGCGGTGCCGGTTCCGGGGGTGCCGACGCCGGTTCGGCCCCCGCCGTCCGGCCGGGTTCGGCCGCGGGACGGGCCTCCCTTCGGCGGCCGGCCTTCGCTGTCCGGGCGGCCCGCGGTGGCGGGGCGGCCGGATCGACGTTCGCCAGGGTCGTTCCGTCAGTGGTCACGGCACCACCTCCCGCCCGCCGGGAGCGGCTTCCAGCCATCCGGCCCGCGCGGGCGCGTCGCACCGGCGACCGTCCCTGTTCAGGCAGTTCGTCCTTTGGCCACGCATTCGCCCGTCGCCCCCCTGGGTGTCCTGGTATCTCCCCGTCCGGACGATACACCAGTTCCGTCACTCACGGATATAGGACCTCTACAGAACGTGACGACCTGGGGGTTTACCGATACACTCCGCACCCGAACGCCTGCGGCGCGTTGCCAAGGGGGCGCAGGAGGTGCCGGTTTCGACCGGTTCGGTGCCAGGCGGGCGGCGGCCCGGCCGCGCCGTCAGGCCGCCCGGTGGACGACGTGCGCGGGGTGTTCGCCGGCCGCGAGCCGGTCGAGCTGCGCCCGAACCAGGGCGCGCGCCCGGGGCCGGAACGCGGTCGAGGGGCCACCGACATGCGGCGTGATCAGGACACCCGGCGCACGCCACAACGGGTGGTCCTCGGGCAGCGGTTCGGGGTCGGTCACGTCCAGGGCGGCCCGCAGCCGGCCGGACTCCAGTTCCGGCAGCAGCGCCTTGGTGTCCACCACGCCGCCGCGGGCGACGTTCACCAGCAGCGCGCCGTCCGGCATCCGGGCCAGGAAACCGCCGTCGACCAGGTGCCGCGTCCCCTCGGTCAACGGCACGGCCACCACGACGACATCGGCCTCGGGCAGCAGCGTGGGCAGTGCGTCGAGGCTCTGGACCGGGCCGTGCCGCTCGGCGCGCGCGGTACGGGCCACGCGGTCGACGCGGGCCACCTCAAAGGGCAGCAGCCGCTCCTCGACGGCGCGCCCGATGCCGCCGTAGCCGACGATCAACACCCGGCGGTCGGCGAGCGCGGGCCGGAACCCCCCGCGCCACCGGCCAGCGTCCTGCTGCCGGACGAAGTCCGGTACGCCGCGCAGGGAGGCGAGGATCAGGGTCAGGGCGAGCTCGGCGGTGCTGGCATCGTGCACCCCGACGGCGTTGCAGAGCGCGGCTCCGGGCGGCAGGGCGGCCAGACCGGGAAGCATGTGCTCGGTGCCCGCGGTGAGGGTCTGCACGAGCCGCACCGAGCGCATCCGCTCCAGCGGGGCCAGCACGTCCGCGGCCGGCTTGAGGTAGGGGACGACGTAGGCGAGGCAGTCGGCCGGGTCCGCCGGGTAGGGGCTGTCGGCGTTCCAGTACCGGTAGGTGAAGGCCCCGGGGAGGTCGTCGAACTCGTCCAGAGGCAGCGGAAGCCATACGTCGGTTGCGCTCATGACGGCCAGGCTATGCCGTCGGACCGGACCCCCGGTGACCTCGGGCGAACGGGGCCGCGCCGACCGGTTAGTTTGGGGGCTTCGACGGTGAAAGGGGGAGCGGAGCCGGTGGAGGGCAGGACACTCGGCGCTGCGGCGCTGCGCGTGGGGGCGATCGGCCTCGGCTGCATGCCGATGAGCTGGGCCTACACGACGTCCCAGCAGGGGGGCGAGGGCGCGCTGCGGGCCCTGCACGCCGCTCTCGACGAGGGGACGACGCTGCTGGACACCGCCGACATGTACGGGCCGTTCACCAACGAACTGCTGGTAGGACGGGTACTCAGGCAGCGCCGGGCGGAGGCCTTCGTGTCCACCAAGGCCGGGCTGCTCGTGGGCGACCAGCACATCGTGGCCAACGGCCGCCCCGGCTATATCCGCCGCGCCTGCGACGCCTCGCTGCGGCGGCTGCAGACCGACGTCATCGACCTCTACCAACTGCACCGCCCCGACCCCGAGGTGCCCGTCGAGGAGACCTGGGGCGCCATGGCCGAGCTGGTGACGGCGGGGAAGGTGCGCGCTCTCGGGCTGTGCGCGGTCGACGCCCGCGCACACCGGCGCGGACCCGGCACGGACCTGCACGCCCCGACGCTGGCCCAACTGCGCCGGATCCAGCAGGTGTTTCCGGTCAGCGCGGTGCAGGCGGAGCTGTCCGTGTGGTCCCGTGAGGCGCTGGGCGCACTGCTGCCGTGGTGTGCGGAGCGCGGAATCGGCCTGCTGGCGGCGATGCCGCTCGGACACGGCTTCCTCAGCGGAACCCTGACCCCGGGCAGCGGCTTCGAGCCGGACGACATCCGCGCCCGGCACCCGCGCTTCACCGCCGAGATGATGGCCGCGAACCAGCCGGTCGTGGCCGGGCTGCGGCGCGTCGCGGCCCGGCACCCGCGGGCCACCCCGGCCCAGGTGGCGCTGGCCTGGCTGCTCGCCCAGGGCCCGCACGTCATTCCCGTCCCCGGCACCAAGAAGGCCCGCTGGGCGGCGGAGAACGCCCGCGCCGCGCGGCTGCGGCTGACCGCCGATGACCTGGCCGAGATCCGCGGCCTGCCGCCCGCGCAGGGCTCCTGGGACTGAGAGCCGAACGACGCTCGTCCGTCCTGACGATCACCCCGCACCCGTCGGCCCGATGTGGTGTCCTGAGAGGGACAGGCCGAAGAGAGGAACCCACCGTGCGACGCCCCGCTTGCGCAGCCGCGCTGGCCACCACCGCACTGCTGCTCACGGCCGCCTGCGCGGGCGGCCCGGCGGACGACGGCACCGCGGGGCGCACGGCCCCGCGCCCCTCGGCGCAGGAGCAGCGGACTCCGCCCTCGGAGGCCGCCTCACCCACCGAGCCCCGCCCGACGCGTCCCGTCGAGCCGCCCCCGGCCGAGGGCTCGGTCGAGGTGCTGAGCACCGTCGCCACCGGGCTGGAGTCCCCGTGGGGCCTGGCACCGCTTCCCGGCGGGGACCTGCTGGTCTCCTCCCGCGACGCGGGGACGATCCTGCGGGTGAGCGGGGAGGACGGCAGCGTCACCGAGGTCGGCGAGGTGACGGGCGTGGAGCCGGGCGGCGAGGGCGGGCTGCTGGGCATCGCGCTCGGCGGCGGCGCGGCGGGCGGTCACCTCTACGCGTACTACACCACCAACTCCGACAACCGCGTGGTGCGCATGGCCTACGACGCCGACGATCCCGAGTCCGGGCTGGGCCAGCCGGACATCCTGGTCCGGGGCATCCCCAAGGGACCGCGGCACAACGGCGGGCGGATGGCCTTCGGCCCCGACGGCATGCTCTACGTCGGCACCGGGGACGCGGACCGGCGCGGTGCGGCCCAGGACCTGGACTCGCTGGCCGGGAAGATCCTGCGCGTCGAGCCGGACGGCAGCGCGCCGGCGGAGGGCAACGCCGAGCCGGGCTCACGGGTGTTCTCCCTGGGCCACCGCAACGTGCAGGGGCTCGCCTTCGACGGCCAGGGACGGCTGTGGGCCTCGGAGTTCGGGCAGAACGAGTGGGACGAGGTCAACCTGATCGAGCCGGGCGGCAACTACGGCTGGCCCGAGGCCGAGGGCGCCGCGGGCGAGGAGGGCTTCGTCGACCCCGTCGCGCAGTGGCGCCCGGCCGAGGCCTCGCCGTCCGGGCTGGCCTGGGCCGAGGGCTCGCTGTGGATGGCGGGGCTGGGCGGGGAACGGCTGTGGCGCGTCCCGCTGGACGGCGAGGAGACCGTCGCCGAGCCCGAGGCGTTCCTGGAGGGCGAGTACGGGCGGCTGCGCACCGTCGTCGCGGACCGGGGCGGAGAGCTGTGGCTGGTGACCAACGAGACGGACGGCCGGGGCAGCCCGGAGGGGGACGACGACCGCGTCCTGAAGCTGGAGGTGCGGTGACCGCCCGGCGTCCCGTCGAGTCCGCGGCCGCGGGCCGGCCGGGACGGCGGTGAGACGCGGGCGGGCCGGGGCGCCCCGGCCCGCCCGCCGCCGCTCAGCGTGCCGAGGCGGGCTGCGGGGAGACCATGCCCATCCGGTGCGCCAGCGCGGCGGCCTGCCCCCGGTTGCCGACGTCCAGCTTGGACAGGATGTTCGAGACGTGGACGCTCGCCGTCTTCGGTGAGATGTACAGCTCCTCCGCGATCTGGCGGTTGCTGCGGCCCGCCGCCACCAGCGTCAGCACGTCCCGCTCGCGCCGTGTGAGGCCGAAGGACTCCCCCGGGGTGTCCGGCGCCGGAGCGATCGCCGTCGGCCCGCTCGGCTCCGGCCGCAGGGCGATCCGGGCCCGGGCGGCCAGCAGTTCGGCCGCGTCCCGCAGCGGGACGGCGTCCAGCCCGTCGGCCACCGCGTGGGCCTGGCGCAGGAGGCCGGCGGCACGCTCGCGCCCGGCGCGGTCGGTTCCCGCGTCCAGCAGGGCCTCGGCCAGCCGGCACCGGGCGAAGGCCAGGAGGTAGGGCATGTCGAGCCGGTCGAGCCCGGCGATGGCCTCCTCCCAGCGCGTGACGTCGCTGCGTCCCTCGGCACGCAGCACCTCGGCGTCGATCAGCAGCCCGTAGACCGTCGGGGCCGGGTAGAGCCGGGGCAGCCGCCGTGCCGTGCGGCGGATGACCGCCAGGACCTCGGCCCGGCCCGGCTCCGCCGAGGGCAGGCCCCGGGCCTCGGACTCGGCCGTGGCCGCCGAGAACAGCAGCGGCCAGGCGTAGCGCTCGCTGCCCATGGGGAAGCCGATCTCGACGGCCTTGGCGAACAGCTCCCGGGCGGCGTCCAGCCGGCCCCGGGCCGCCTCGATGTCCATCTCCAGGGCGAACATCGGGATCATGTGCTGCGGCTGCGGGTCGTGGGTGCCACACAGCCGGCGCACCTCCTCCAGCGCCTCGGCGGCGGCGCCGGGGCGGCCGCGGGCCACCGCGAGCTGTCCGGCCACCAGCGAGGAGGTGATGAGCGACCAGGGGCTGTCGGCGTTCTGCCGGGAGTCGGAGAAGGCCCGCTCGGCCTCGTTCCAGCGGCCCAGGGCGTAGAGGGTCTCCCCCCGGTTGCCGTGCAGCCAGCCCCGGAAGCTCGGCTGGCCGAAGCGCTTGAGCAGGCGCAGCCCCTCCTCCAGCACCTCCAGCGCCTCGGCGAAGCGTCCCAGGCTGTGCAGCACGTCCCCGAGGTTGGTGTAGGCACGCCCGACGACGGCCACCATGCCCTGCTCGCCACTGCGGCGGGCGGCGGCGCGCATCTCGGTGACGCCCGCCTCCGCGTTCCCGGACTCGACGAGGAGGTAGCCGAGCGTGACGCGGGCGTGGAGCTCGATGGCCTCGGCGCCCACGACCCCGGCCAGGTCGACGGCGCGCTGGGCGGTGGTGATGGTGTCCGGGCCGTGCGGGTGCAGGGCGGCGTAGGCGGCGACGTTGGCCAGCGCCTCGGCGTGCACCGGAGAGGGCGGCAGCCCCCGGACGAGGTCCTGGGCCCTGGCCAGCTCGTCCCAGCCGTCGCCCTGCCGGTTGAGCCCCTTCAGCTTGCTCTTCTGTGTCCAGAACCAGGCGGCGCGCAGCGGGTCGCCGAGGTGGCCGCCCTCGGCCTCCTCCAGGATCCGCAGCGCCTGCTTGATGGAGGTCTGGGCGCGCTTGCGCTCGCCGGCCAGCAGCGCTGTGGATACCGTCTCGGCGAGAAGGTCGATGTAGCGCACGGCGTCGTCCTCACAGCCGCAGGCCGGATAGGCGTCGGCGTGGTCGAAGGGCCGCAGGGAGCGGCGGGTCTCGGGGGTGGCGCTCTCCCACAGCTCCAGGGCCCGGTTCAGCAACCGCAGCTGCTCGGAGTGGGCGTAGCGGCGGCGGGCCTCGACGGCCGCCTCCAGCACGGCGGGCAGCGCCTTGGCGGTGTCGTGCGCGTGGTACCAGTAGCTGGCCAGCCGGGCGGCGCAGTGCTCGGCCCGGACGAGCTCGGGGTTCGCCTCGACGGCTTCGGCGTAGCGGCGGTTGAGCGCGGCGCGCTCACCGGGCAGCAGGTCGTCGCTGACCGCCTCGCGGACGAGCGCGTGCCGGAAACGGTAGCCGTCCCCGTCCTCCGTGGGGGCGAGGACGTGGGCGCCTACGGCGGCACGGAGAGCGGCGAGCAGCTCGTCCTGCGGGGCCCCGACGACGGCGGCCAGCAGACCGAACTCGACCGTCGTACCTCCCTCGGCGGCGATCTGGACGACGCGCTGGGCGGCCTCGGGGAGCGCCTCGACGCGGACGAGCAGCAGGTCGCGCAGGGATTCGCTGATGTCACAGGTGGCACAGTGGGCGACCAGTTCCTCGACGAAGAACGGATTGCCCTCGGAGCGCTGGAAGACGTCCTCCACCAGCTCGCCCGCCGGCTCGGGGACGCCCTGGATACCGGCTATCTGGCCGCGTACCTCCTCCTTGCCCAACCGGGGCAGCTCGACCCGCTGGACCGTTCTCAGACGGTCCAGCTCGGCCAGGAAGGGCCGCAGCGGGTGGCGGCGGTGGATGTCGTCCGACCGGTAGCTGGCGATGAGGACGAGCCGGGCGTGGTGGACCGACCGGATGAGGTAGGCGAGCAGCTCGCGGGTCGAGCGGTCCGCCCAGTGCAGGTCCTCCACGGACAGGACGAGGGTTCTCTCCCTGGAGAGGGACTCCAGCAGGCGAGCCGTGAGCTCGAAGAGCCGGGCGCGGCCGACCTCGTCGTCGAACTGGTGGGTGGGCTCGCCCAGCTCCGGCAGCAGCCGGGCCAGCTCTCCCTCCTGGCCCGCCACGGCGGCCGACAGCTCGGCCTCGAACTGGCGGTAGAGCGAGCGGAGCAGCGTGGAGACGGGGGCGAAGGGCAGCCCGTCGGCGCCGATCTCTATGCAGCCGCCGACGGCCGTCACCGCGTCGGCGCGGCGGGCGGCGGTGAGGAACTCCTCCAGCAGGCGCGTCTTCCCCACGCCGGCCTCTCCGCCCACCACCACGACCTGGGGCTCACCCACGGCCGCGCGGGCGAGCGCATCGGTCAGCTCGGACAGCTCGGCACCACGGCCGACGAACACGGGACTGATGCTGGAGGCTTGCACGCCGTCGAGCATCGCACAGGGGATGGACATGGTGGCAGGGCTTTTTCCGCCCGCGCCTCAGGCGGCCTTCACCCAGCGGCCCCGGTGCCAGGGCCCCTCCCTGCGTCGTCCGTCGTCCGAGGCGTCCCGCCGGACCACGTCGGCCAGCCGCTGCTGCGCGGCCTCGGCGCGGAGCCGGTCGATGCGGGAGCGAGCCTCGTGCGCCAGGAAGTCCTCGTACATGGTGGTCTCTCCTCGGGAGTCGGCAAGAGCCCCACCGTTCGGTGAGGCTCCTACAGCTTCCGCTCTGAGGAGGCCGGGGCGCATCGGACGACTTCCCGATCTCCGGGGCGCCGGGGCTTAGGCCCCGGCGCCCCGAAGACCTCAGACTCCCGGAGCCGGGGGCCTTAGGCCGAAGCCCGGACGCCTTAGACCGGATGTCGGACGCGCCGGACCCGGGACGGGCCCCGGGCGGACGGTCCGGCCCGGTGTCAGCCCTCGACGCCGAGCTTCTCCAGGATCAGCTCGCGGACGCGGGCGGCGTCGGCCTGGCCGCGGGTCGCCTTCATGACGGCGCCCACGAGCGCACCGGCCGCCGCGACCTTGCCGCCGCGGATCTTGTCCGCGATGGCCGCGTTGCCCGCGATGGCCTCGTCCACGGCCGCGCCGAGCGCGCCCTCGTCCGATACGACCTTCAGCCCGCGCTTCTCGACGACCTCGTCCGGGCCGCCCTCGCCGTCGAGGACGCCCTCGATGGTCTGCCGGGCCAGCTTGTCGTTGAGCGAGCCCTCGGCGACGAGCGCGCACACCCGAGCGACCTGCTCCGGGGTGATGGTCAGCGCCGCCAGCTCGGTGCCGGTCTCGTTGGCCCGCCGGGCCAGCTCGCCCATCCACCACTTGCGGGCCTGGTCCGCGGGGGCCCCGGCGTCGATCGTGGCGATGATGAGGTCGAGGGCGCCCGCGTTGAGCACGGACTCCATCTCGTGCTGCGAGATCCCCCACTCCTCCCGGAGCCGGTTGCGGCGCAGCCGCGGCAGCTCGGGCAGGCCGGCCCGCAGCTCCTCGACCCACTCCCGCGCCGGGGCGACGGGCACGAGGTCCGGCTCGGGGAAGTAGCGGTAGTCCTCCGCCTCCTCCTTGACCCGGCCGGAGGTGGTGCTGCCGTCGTCCTCGTGGAAGTGGCGGGTCTCCTGGACGATGACGCCGCCGCCGTCCAGGACCGCGGCGTGCCGCTGGACCTCGAAGCGCACGGCGCGCTCCACGCTGCGCAGGGAGTTGACGTTCTTGGTCTCGCTGCGGGTGCCGAAGGTCTCGGAACCCTTCGGCATGAGCGAGAGGTTGACGTCGCACCGCATCTGGCCCATCTCCATGCGGGCCTCGGAGACGCCGAGGGCGCGGATCAGCTCGCGCAGCTCGGCGACGTAGGCGCGGGCGATCTCCGGGGCGCGGTCACCGGCGCCGGTGATCGGCTTGGTGACGATCTCGATGAGCGGGATGCCCGCCCGGTTGTAGTCCAGGAGGGAGTGGGAGGCACCGTGGATGCGGCCCGTCGCGCCGCCGATGTGCGTCGACTTGCCGGTGTCCTCCTCCATGTGGGCGCGCTCGATGCCGACGCGGAAGATCTCCCCGTCCTCCAGCTGGACGTCCAGATAGCCGTCGAAGGCGATCGGCTCGTCGTACTGGGAGGTCTGGAAGTTCTTCGGCATGTCCGGATAGAAGTAGTTCTTCCGGGCGAAGCGGCACCACTCGGCGATCGAGCAGTTGAGCGCGAGGCCGATCTTCACCGCCGACTCGACCGCCGTCGCGTTGACGACGGGCAGGGAGCCGGGCAGGCCGAGGCAGGTCGGGCAGGTCTGTGCGTTGGCGGGTGCGCCGGGTTCGGTGGCGCAGCCGCAGAACATCTTGGTCTTGGTGCCGAGTTCGACATGGACCTCCAGGCCCATGACGGGGTCGTAGGTCGCGAGGGCGTCCTCGTACGACACCAGGTCGAGCAGAGTCACGGAAGTACAGCCTCTCGATCAGTCACCGGCGAGGACGTCGTCGCTGCCCCAGCTGCGCAGCTCTCGCACGAGGAGGAGGACGCCGGTGGTGATGGCGGCGGCCGAGACGACGGCGTCCACGAGCCGCAGCCCGTCGCTCTCCTCCCGTGCCTGCCGCGCCTGCCGGACCACGCTGACGGCGCCGAACAGCGAGCTGCCGATGGACAGGTAGGTGCCGGCCTTGGTCTTCTTGAACCGCGTGGCCTTCTTGATCTTGCTCACAGTACGGGTGCCTCCTCCAGCAGCGGGTGTCCCCACCGGGACTGGAACGCGGCCTCGACGGCGGCGCCCACCCGGTAGAGCCGGTCGTCGGCCATGGCGGGGGCGATGATCTGCAGCCCCACGGGGAGCCCGTCCTCCGGCGCCAGGCCGCAGGGCAGCGACATGGCGGCGTTGCCGGCCAGGTTGGACGGGATGGTGCACAGGTCGGCCAGGTACATCGCCATCGGGTCGTCGGCGCGCTCGCCGATGGGGAACGCCGTCGTCGGCGTCGTCGGGGAGACCAGGACGTCCACCGACTCGAAGGCCCGCTGGAAGTCCCGGGTGATGAGGGTGCGGACCTTCTGCGCCGAGCCGTAGTAGGCGTCGTAGTAGCCGGAGCTGAGCGCATAGGTGCCGAGCATGACGCGGCGCTTGACCTCGGCGCCGAAGCCGGCCTCGCGGGTGAGCGCCGTGACGTCCTCCGCCGAGCGGCTCCCGTCGTCCCCGACGCGCAGGCCGTAGCGCATCGCGTCGAAGCGGGCCAGGTTGGAGGAGCACTCGCTCGGTGCGATCAGGTAGTAGGCGGCAAGCGCCTTGGTGAAGGACGGGCAGGAGATCTCCACGACCTCGGCGCCCAGTTCGCGCAGCAGCTCGACCGACTCGGTGAACCGCTGCATGACGCCGGCCTGGTAGCCCTCGCCGGAGAACTCCCGGACGACGCCGACGCGCAGCCCCCTGACGTCGCCACCCCGGGCCGCCTCGACGACCGCGGGGACGGGGGCGTCGATGGAGGTCGAGTCCATCGGGTCGTGGCCCGCGATGACCTCGTGCAGCAGCGCCGCGTCCAGCACGGTGCGGGCGCAGGGACCGCCCTGGTCCAGCGAGGAGGAGAACGCCACCATGCCGTAGCGGGAGACGCCGCCGTAGGTCGGCTTGACGCCCACGGTGCCGGTGACGGCGGCGGGCTGGCGGATGGAGCCGCCGGTGTCGGTGCCGATGGCCAGCGGGGCCTGGAAGGAGGCGAGCGCGGCCGAGGAGCCGCCACCCGAGCCGCCGGGGATGCGGGTGAGGTCCCACGGGTTGGCGGTGGGGCCGTAGGCGCTGTTCTCGGTGGAGGACCCCATGGCGAACTCGTCCATGTTGGTCTTGCCGAGGACGACGACGCCGGCCTCCTTCAGTCGGCGCGTCACCGTCGCGTCGTAGGGCGGCACCCAGCCCTCGAGGATCTTCGAGCCGACCGTGGTCGGCACGCCCTCGGTGGTGAAGATGTCCTTGAGCGCGAGCGGTACGCCCGCGAGCGGACCGAGCGGCTCGCCGGCCGCGCGCTGCTCGTCCACCCGGCGGGCGGCGGCGAGGGCACCCTCCCGGTCGATGTGCAGGAAGGCGTGCACCTTCTCGTCCACGGCCTCGATGCGGGCGAGGTGTGCCTCGGCCACCTCGACCGCGGAGTTCTCGCCACGCGCGATGCGCTCGGCCGTCTGCGCGGCGGTGAGCTTCGTCAGGTCGGTCATACCGGTCACTCCTCACCCAGGATCTGCGGCACCTTGAAACGCTGCTGCTCCTGGGCCGGGGCGCCGGAGAGCGCCTGCTCGGGCGTCAGGCTCGGACGGACTTCGTCCGGGCGCATGACGTTGGTCAGCGGCAGCGGGTGGGAGGTCGGCGGCACGTCCTCGGTGGCCACCTCGGAGACGGCGGCGACCGCTCCGAGGATCTGGTCGAGCTGTCCGGCGAAGTGGTCGAGCTCTTCGTCCTTCAGCTCCAGGCGTGCCAGCTTGGCGAGGTGCGCGACCTCCTCGCGCGTGATGCCAGGCATGCGGCGGTCCTTACGGGTCTGGGCATGGGATGTTCCGGTTGCCGCCCAATCCTATGCGCTCCGCCTCCCGCCCCCGACAGCCGACGACCGGGGGCACGGCACCGGCGCGGGCGCCCGCGGCACGAAGGGGCGGGCTCAGTCCGCCGAGGGGAGCGAGGGGTGGGCCATGCCCGGCGGGAGCGCGGGCGCGGCCGTGGGGACGGGGGCGGGCATGGCGGGGCCGACGCCCCGGGCGCGCAGCCAGGCCGTCGTCTCGGCGGCCGGCATCGCGGCGGAGACCAGCCAGCCCTGCACGGCGTCGCAGCCGAGGTCGCGCAGCCGCTCCCAGGTCTCGTCGTCCTCCACGCCCTCGGCGACGACGAGCAGGCCGAGGGAGTGCGCCAGATCGACCGTGCAGCGCACGATCTCGGCGTCCTGGGTGTCCACGGCGAGCCGGGCCACGAAGGAGCGGTCGATCTTCAGCTCGCTGACCGGCAGCCGGCGCAGGTGGACGAGGGAGGAGTAGCCGGTGCCGAAGTCGTCGAGCGACATCTTGACGCCGTGTCCGGTGAGCCCGGCGAGAGTGTCGGCGGCCTGCTGCGGGTCCTCCAGGAGGACGTGCTCGGTGATCTCGAGCTGAAGGGCGCCGGCCGGGACGCCGTGCCGGGCGAGCCGGGCCGCGACGGCCCCGGCGAAGCCGGGCGTGTGCACGTCGCGCGGCGAGACGTTGACGGCGACGGGCACGGCCAGCCCCGCGGCGCGCCAGCGGGCGACCTGGCTGAGCGCCGTCTCCAGCACGTACTCGGTGAGCCGGGGCATCAGCCCGGAGGTCTCGGCGATCGCTATGAAGGTGTCGGGCGGAACCCGGCCGCGCTCGGGGTGGACCCAGCGGACCAGCGCTTCCAGGCCCGTCACCTGGCCGTCGAAGCGGACCTTGGGCTGATAGTGCAGCTCCACCTCGCCGGCGTCCAGGGCGCGCCGCAGATCGCCGAGGAGGCCCAGGCGGTCGGGGGTGTTGCCGTCACGGGCGGCGTCGTAGACCTCGACGCCGCTGCGGTCGCGCTTGGCCTCGTACATCGCTACGTCGGCGCGGCGCAACAGGCCCTCCGCCTCCAGCGCGTGGTCGGGGAAGACGGCGACGCCCGCGCTGGCCTCCAGCACGAGGCTGAGGCCGTCGAGGTGGAGGGGGGAGCTGAGCGCCGAGACGAGGTTGCGGGCGACCCGCTGGGCGCTGGTGGCCGAGGCGGCGAGCGGCAGCAGCACGGCGAACTCGTCGCCGCCGAGCCGGGCCGCCTCGGCGCCGCGCGGAAGGGCGAGCCGCAGCCGGTCGGCGATCTGCAGGAGGAGCCGGTCGCCGGCGAGGTGGCCGAGGGTGTCGTTGACGGAGCGGAAGCGGTCGAGGTCGATGAGGACGAGGGCGGAGCGGGCCTTCTGCCGGTCGGCGTCGTCGAGGGCCGTCCACGTGCGTTCCATCAGCCACAGCCGGTTGGGCAGCCCGGTGAGCGGGTCGCGCAGCTGCTCCTCGGCGCGCACGCGGGCGATCCAGAGGGTGGAGTCGAGGGCGATGAGGGGGACGGCGAACAGCGGCAGGACGAGCGGTCTGGCCTCGGCGACGACGACGATGAGCGGGGAGATGCCGACGAGCGCGACACACATCAGCCCCTGGCGGATCAGCGCGGTGCGGGCGGCGGTCGGCACGGCGGGGGCGGGCAGGGTGGTGCGGTGGCTGCGGCAGTACCACTCCAGGACCCGGGTCACGAACAGATACACGCAGGCGACGGCGAGCATCTCGGGGACGGCGGCCCACGTCCAGCCGACGGGCCCCCAGGGGTCCTCGACGGTGGGCCGGGTGCCGAAGGCCGCCAGGGCGAGCGTGGCGCTGACGATGCCCAGGATGTCCACGGCGCCGTGCACGACGGACTGGCGCCAGCTGCGGTGCCGGGCGGCGCCGACGAAGACGACGACGGCGATGCTGACGAGGCTGGCCGGGGCGCAGCCATAGAGGAACAGGATGGCGAGGGTGAGGGCGGAGCCGGAGCCGGTGCCGCCCCACCAGCGGTCCCGGCCGAGGGCGACGAGGTGGACGACGACGATGCCGGTCAGGGCCGCGAAGGCCCACCCGGCGGTGCCTGCGGGGAACAGGGCGCGGCCCGCGCGCGCCGACAGGAACAGGCCGGTCAGCAGCGCCGCCGCGCCCAGGGCGACGACGAGCCCGCGCAGCCCCGGGACGGAGGCCATGACGGCGCGGCGCACGGCGCAGACGGGGGCCGAGGCGCCCTCGGCGCTGCAGGCGGGCTGGCTGAGGGAGCCGGGGCGGACGAAGGCGGTGGCCGAGAGGCGGCGCTCGCTGCCACGCGGGGTCCGCGGCCCGCCGCGCGGCGCCCGCGGCCCGGCGTCCCCGACGGCCGTGTGGGCGCGGCTGCGCCCACCGCCCGCGGAGGCGGCGTCGCGCTCTTCGGGTGTCTGCTGCATGCGCGTCCCTCTCACGGCCGTCGGTGCACCGCGCCACGGCAGGCGCACGATTCCCACAGTAGGTGCCGGGCTGGCGTCGGAGGCACCGATCAGGCCGTGGTTATCCGCGCGGATCGGCTAATTCTCCGTCATCTGACCGGGAAATCAAGGGCGTTACCGGAGGGACGGCGGTGACGCCAGGGGCATGACAGCACGTCAGGAGGCCTCTTCCGCCGTGGTCAGGGCCGCTTCGCGCGCGGCGTCGGGCCCTTGTTCGAGCAAGAGCGTGAGCCCTGAATCGTCAAGAATCGGCAACTTGAGCTGGACCGCCTTGTCGTATTTCGAGCCGGGATTGTCTCCGACGACGACGAACGAGGTCTTCTTCGACACCGAGCCCGTGACCTTGGCGCCCCGGCTCTGCAGCGCCTCTTTGGCGCCGTCCCGCGTGTAGGTCTCCAGGGTGCCGGTGACGACGACGGTGAGGCCCTCCAGCGGACGGGGGCCGCTCTCCTCGCCGCCCTCCTCGACCATCCGCACGCCCGCCGCCCGCCAGCGTTCGACGATGTCGCGGTGCCAGTCCACCGCGAACCAGTCCTTGAGGGAGGCGGCGATGGTGGGACCGACGCCCTCGGTGGCGGACAGCTCTTCCTCGCTCGCCTCGGCGATGCGGTCGATGGAGCGGAACTCCCGGGCCAGCGCCTCGGCGGCGACGGGCCCGACGTGCCGGATGGACAGGCCGGTGATGATCCGGGCCAGCGGGCGCTCCCGGGCCGCCCCGATGTTCTCCAGCATCGAGATGGTGTTCTTGCGTGGCTCGCCCTTCTGGTTGGCGAAGAGGGTGACGACCTTCTTCTCCCCCGTCTTCGGGTCCCGCTTGGGCAGGCCGCTGTCCGGGTCGAGCACGTACGACCGGATGGGGAGGAGCTCCTCGACCGTCAGGTCGAACAGGCCGCCCTCGTCCTTCAGGACCGGCTCGGCGGGCTCCAGCGGCTGGGTGAGCGCGGAGGCGACGACGTAGCCGAAGTGCTCGATGTCCAGGCACTTGCGGCCCGCGAGGTAGAAGAGCCGCTCGCGCAGCTGGGCGGGGCAGGAGCGGGCGTTGGGGCAGCGCAGGTCGACGTCGCCCTCCTTCATGGGCTGCAGCGCCGTGCCGCACTCCGGGCACTCCGCGGGCATGACGAACTCGCGCTCGCCGCCGTCCCGCAGGTCCACCACGGGGCCGAGGATCTCCGGGATCACGTCGCCGGCCTTGCGCAGCACGACGGTGTCCCCGATGAGGACGCCCTTGGCCTTGACGACGTCCTGGTTGTGCAACGTCGCGAACTCGACCTCGCTGCCGGCCACGGTGACCGGCTCCACGACGGCGTACGGGGTGACGCGCCCGGTGCGGCCGACACCCACCCGGATGTCCACCAGCTTGGTGTTGACCTCCTCGGGGGCGAACTTCCAGGCGATGGCCCAGCGCGGCGCCCGCGAGGTGGAGCCGAGCCGGCCCTGCAGGGGGATCTCGTCCAGCTTGACGACGGCGCCGTCGATCTCGTGGCCGAGGTCGTGCCGGCGTCTGCCGGAGTCGGCGATGAACTGCCGTACGCCCTCCAGCGAGTCGACCACGCGGTTGTGCTCGGACGTGGGCAGGCCCCAGCCGCGCAGAAGCTCGTAGGCCTGGGAGAGGCTGGCCACGCTCATCCCCTCCAGCGCGCCGATGCCGTGGACGAGCATGCGCAGCGAGCGGCTCGCCGTGACCCTCGGATCCTTCTGCCGCAGCGAACCGGCCGCGGCGTTGCGCGGGTTGGCGAAGGGCGGCTTGCCGGCCTCGACGAGCCCGGCGTTGAGCTCCTGGAACCGCTCCATCGGGAAGTAGACCTCGCCACGGATCTCCACCAGCTCCGGGATGCCCTCCCCCGCGAGCCGCTCGGGGATGCCGGCGATGGTGCGGACGTTGGGCGTGATGTCCTCGCCGGTGCGGCCGTCGCCCCGGGTCGCGGCCCGGGTGAGCCGCCCGTGCTCGTAGGTGAGGTTGACGGCCAGGCCGTCGATCTTCAACTCGCACAGGAAGTGGTACGGCACGTCACCCAGTTCCCGGGCGACGCGCTCGGCCCAGCCGGCCAGCTCCTCGTCGTCGAACGCGTTGTCCAGGGAGAGCATCCGCTGGCGGTGGGCGACCTCGGTGAACTCCGTCTCGTACCGCCCCGCGACGCGCTGCGTGGGCGACGCGGGCGTGCGCAGCTCGCTGTAGCGCTCCTCCAGGGCCTCCAGCTCGCGCAGCAGCCGGTCGAACGCGGCGTCGGAGATCACCGGCGCGTCCTTCACGTAGTAGCGGAAGCGGTGTTCCTCCACCTCTTCCGCCAGGCGCTTGTGCTCCTCCCGCGCCTCGGCGGGCACGGCCCCGTGCTCGATCGAGCGCTCCTCGGCAGCCACCGTCTCGTCCTCCCGTTGCTCGGGCCGTCACTCCGGGTTGTCGGCCAGTGATCGCGCTGCCCGGACGCAGTGCGCCAGCGCGCCGCGGGCATAGCCCGGTGCGGCACCGGCGAGACCACAGGCGGGAGTGAGCACCACGGACTCGGTGAGGAGCCCGGGCGACAGCCCCAGCCTGCGCCACAGCGACCTGACACCCATGACGCTACCGGCCGGGTCCGACAATGCCCCCGGGGCCGTGCCCGTGCCCGGCACGACACCCGCGAAGAGCGCGAAGCCCGCCTCGGCCGCCTCGCCGATCGCCTCGTCGTCACGCTCGGTGAGCAGTGCCGCGTCGAACGAGACCCCGGCCGCGCCGGCCTGACGCAGCAGCGCGAACGGCACCCGGGGAGCGCAGGAGTGGACGACGACGGGCACCTCGCCCGCCGCGCGCACCAGTTCGGCCAGCGCGTCCCGGACGACGGCGCGGTCCACCGCGGCATGCCTGCGGTACCCGCTGGCCGTGGGGACGGAGCCGTCGAGGACGGAGGTGAGCGCGGGCTCGTCGAGCTGGAGTACCGGGTGGGCACCGGGGATCCGGCGCCGGACGTCGGCGAGGTGGGCCCGCAGCCCCTCGGCGAGGGACGCCGTCAGGTCGCGGCAGGCTCCGGCGTCGCCGAGCATGGCCTCGCCGGAACGCCGCTCCACGGTGGCGGCCAGCGTCCAGGGGCCGGTGACGGCGAGCTTGAGCCCTCCGGTGTACCCCTGGGTGAACTCCTCCAGCGCGTCCAGGTCCTGGCCGAGCCAGGCCCGGGCCCTGCGGGTGTCACGCCCGGGCCGGTCGCTGATCCGCCAACCACTCGGCTCGACGTGGGCGAACAGCTCCACCAGCAGCCCGACCGTCCGCCCGATCATGTCGGCGCCGGGGCCGCGGGCGGGCAGCTCCGGCAGGAAGGGCAGGTGGCGTGGGCCCTCCAGCGTTCCCACGACGGTGCGGACGGCCTCCCGCACGTCCTCGCCGGGCATCGAACCGATGCCGCTCGCCGCGCCCGGACCCCAGCTGAACCTCGACTCGCTCTCACTCACAGCCGCAGCCTACGACGCGCGCCGTGGCGGCCCGGAAGGACAGCCTGCCGGAGCCGGGGGCCGGAGCCGGGGACCGATCCGCAGCCGGAGCCGGGGGCCGGGGCGCGACGGGTCAGCCGGTGGGGCGGACGCTGAGGTCGGTGATCTCGGTGCCGCGCGGCAGGTCGAGGGCGGTGAGCACGGTGCGGGCCACGGACTCGGGCGTCATCCAGTCCTCCGCCCGGTAGGTCCGGCCCTCCTGGCGGTGCACCTTCTCCTGCATCGGCGTCGCGGTACGCCCGGGGTAGACGCTGCTGACCCGCACCCCGTTCCCGGCCTCCTCGCCGCGCAGGGAGTCGGCGAGCGCCTTCAGCCCGTGCTTGCTCGCGGCGTACGCGCTCCACTGCGGGTTGGCGCGCAGTCCGGCGCCGGAGTTCACGAAGACGACGTGCCCGCGGGCGAGCCGGAGCTGCGGCAGCAGGAGCCGGGTCAGCTCCGCGGGGGCGACGAGGTTGGCCGCGAGGGTCGCCTGCCACACCTTGGGGGTCAGCTCGCCGACCTCACCCAGGTCGCAGACCCCGGCGCTGTGGACGAGCGAGTCCAGCTCCCCGGGCAGGCTCTGGTGCCCGAACGCCCAGGACAGCCGCTCGGGTTCGGCGAGGTCGCCGACGAGCGTGCGCACGGTTCCCTCGCCGTCGCCGAACTCCTCCGCGAGCTCGCGGGCCCGTCCGGCGTTCCGGGCCAGCAGCCACAGCGTGTCCCCTCGCGCGAGGAGTTCGCGGACGAGTGCCGCGCCGATGCCCGAACCCGCCCCGGTGATCAGATGCGTAGCCATGCGGCCACCCTATGGCCGTCGCCGCGCGTTCGGGCCGGTGCCCCGATTGCCACAGCCGGTCCGGCGCCCGGTGGCATCCCTCAGAAAAACCATGACAATCACATACAAGACCCGTGAACCACCACGAAAGCGAAAGTCACGTCCATGGCCAACATGACGTCGTTCAGCACCCGTGACCTCGGCATAGACCTCGGCACCGCCAACACCCTCGTGTACGCCCGCGGGCGCGGCGTCGTACTCGACGAACCCTCCGTGGTGGCCATCGACTCCCGCAACGGGAACGTGCTCGCCGTCGGAGACGAGGCCCGTCAGGCGGTGGGCCGGACCCCCGGCACCATCGTCGCGACCCGCCCCCTCAAGGGCGGCGTCGTCTCCGACTACGAGGCCGCGGAAGGCATGCTGCGGCACTTCATCGCCAAAGCGCGCCGCAGTCGCAGCCGCGCGCCACGGATCGTCGTCTGCACACCGAGCGGCGTCACCGGAGTGGAGCGGCGGGCGGTGCTGGAGGCCACGTCGCGTGCCGGGGCCCGCTCCGTGCACCTGATCGAGCAGCCGATGGCCGCGGCGATCGGCGCCGGGCTCCCGGTCTACGAGCCGTGCGGCTCGATGATCGTCGACATCGGCGCGGGCTCCACCGAGGTGGCCATCATCTCCCTCGGCGGCGTGGTGGCGGCGCGGCACTCCCGGGTGGCGGGCGACTCGCTGGACGCGGCGATCTCCACCTACGTGGAGAAGCAGCACACCATCGCCGTCGGCGAGCGCACGGCCGAGCAGATCAAGGTGGCGCTGGGCCGGGACGGCCAGATCGTCGTCCGCGGCCGGGACAAGGTCACCGGAATGCCGAAATCGGTGCAGCTGAGTGCGGACGCGGTGCTGGAGGCGCTGGAGGCACCGGTCCAGTCGATCGTCGACGTCGTCTGCGGGACGTTCGACGCCTGCCCCGCCGAGCTGTACGGCGACATCATGGAGCGCGGCATCGTCCTGACCGGCGGCGGCGCCCTGCTGCACGGGCTGGACGAGCGCCTCTCCCGGGAGACCGGCATGCCGGTCACGGTCGCGGACGAGCCGATGAACTGCGTGGCGGTGGGCACGGGCCGCTGCCTGGAGGACTTCGCCCGGCTGGAGACGAGCTTCGCCGCACCCGCCACCGTCGCGGTGGCGTAAGCCGCCCGCGCCCCGGGTACCCGCGTCGCACGGCACCCCATACCCGACACGCAAGGAGCGAGGTCAACGGATGTACGCCGTCAAGAGCACTCTCCCCGAGCAGGACCTCAAGGTGGTCGGTGAGGCGCTACAGGG
Source organism: Streptomyces sp. JJ38 (assembly GCF_019303475.1). GTDB lineage: Bacteria > Actinomycetota > Actinomycetes > Streptomycetales > Streptomycetaceae > Streptomyces. Next base: position 45,226 of record NZ_JABLSI010000022.1, on the reverse strand, counting down.
CGCCCTCGTCGACCTCGTCGACCTGTCACTGGTGGCCAAGCAGATCCACTGGACCGTCGTCGGCCCTCGGTTCCGCACCATCCACCTCCAGCTCGACGACGTCGTCGACACCGCCCGCCAGTACTCGGACACCGTGGCCGAGCGCGCGTCCGCCCTCGGGCTGCCGCCGGACGGCCGGGTCGGCACCGTCGCCTCGGACAGCGGCATCGAGCACGTGGTCGACGGCTGGCAGCAGGACGTCGACGCCGTCGCCACCATGACGACGGCGCTGGGCACCGTGGTGGCCCGCATGCGCGAGCGCATGGGCGCCGTCGGCAAGGTCGACCCGGTCACGGAGGACGTCTTCATCGGCCTGACCGGCGACCTCGAAAAGCACCACTGGATGTTCCAGGCCGAGCACAAGCAATGAGGCCGGGTAGCCCTCCCCTCCGCCCGCGCCGGAGGCGCTGACGGGCGGGAGGCGGCCAGGGTCAGCCCACTGTGGACTGACCGGAGCCCGGGACGAGGAAGCCCCGACCCTGGACCGGGTGTCGGGGGTCCCCGACACGGAGCGCCTGGCGGGCCGTTCTGGTGATGTCGCGGCCCTCGTCATCGTGGACCAGCCACTCGCCGGCCGGGTCCTCGGCGTCGACCGGTACCGCGGTCGCGGCCATACCGCTCAGCGTCAGGAGGCGGGCCAGTTGCCGAGCTCGAAATGCGTCCATGCCGTGAGCCTAGGGCCAGTCGGGCTTCGGCATGGGGCGGATCGTGCACGAGGGGGCGTGCTGGCACTTCGCGGCCACGGAGACCAGCACGCCCTCCGTGGGGTGGCCCCACAGTTCGGCGTCGACCTCGTACCCGGCGGCGGCGATCTTCTCCCGGGTGCGATCGATGATCGCGGGGTCGTAGTGGGTGGGGTCGTAGCCGGGGAAGTGATGGACGAAGCTGCCGAGCTGGGTGCAGATGCGGGCGTAGGCGGCCGAGTGGAGGAGGAGGGCGTGCCAGCCCTCGTCGACGACCCGGGACGGCGCGAGTCCGATGCCGGGGTTCTTGGCGCAGGCGACAACGAACTTGAGCGCCTCGTCGACGATGCGCTCAGCCATGGCCTCGCTCATGTCGGGGTTGCCGTCGAGGACCGTGGAACGGACGGAGGTGAACTCCTGCTCGGTGAGCAGGTCGCGGGCTGCCGTGGTCATGCTGCTGCCTCCGGCGTGGAGTCGGGCGTCCGCCGCCTCGGCGGACGCGGCGTAGGGGCCGCGGGGCGGGCGGTCCCAGATGTTGTAGGGCAGGTAGACGTAAGGCCGCACCCGGGCCGCGTGCGGCGGCAGGTCGGCGCGGGGAACGCGCACGCGCGCGGCCACGACCAGGCGGCGCGTCACGGGCGGCAGCCGGGGCAGGCCCTCGGAAACCAGAACGACAGGGAGCCGTACCAGCGGGAACGCTGCGGCGGCACGTCCAGGGCCGTGCTGTCGAGGTCGGCGCCGCAGTGGACGCATGCCTCGCCGCGCACCTGTTCGTCGGTCAGGCCCTCGCGGCTGTGCCGTTCGTACGGCGGCCCCTGCGGCGGCGGGACCTCCGCTGCCGCTCGCGCTGCGAACCACGTCCGGTTCAGGGCGACACGCTCCTCGCACAAGCCGCCGACGTGACCGCACTTCGGGCAGTCGCGAGCGTGCCTGATCCAGTCGCCCCATGCCGTGTCCGCCCGAAGCTGGTCGGCAGTCAGGGCTGCACGTGCGGCCTCAGAGCGGCTCATCCGCATGCCTCCGCAGGCAGCCCGCCGCGTCCACAGCACGCACCGAGGATGTCCGGTGGAGTGAGCATCCCGCTGCCGTCCGCCGTTCCGGCCACACCCTGCCCCGCGCGTACCCGTCCGCAGGCGGACACAGCAGCCGCCAGCCTGCCGGACGGACGGTCAGCATCGGCAGATCAGCAACTGCGTTCTCGGCGTCGAGCGGCACCAGCCACCAGCTCCGGTCCGCTTCCGGGTACGCGAGCATTGGCCCGAGCTGTCCAGCGCGATTCAGCGGCTGCATGAAGTCCACGCTGCGCAGCAGTGGCGCCCCCAGCGCGAGCCACGCTCTGCCAGTGCTGATCGCGGCCAGGTCCTCGTTCCGCCACACCCGCCGAACGCCGTCAGGCTGCCCGGCCGTCTCGGCGAGCCAGACATTCCCGGGGCGTGTCATGACGGGACCTCCCGCAGGGTCGGCAGCAGGCGACGCAGCGTGGTGGCGCCGACGAGACGGTCGCGCGGCGGAGAAACCCAGTGGACGGTCCTCGTGTCTCCGTCCAGGTTGCCGGGTAGTACGACGTAGCAGCACACGCCCAGGGCCTCGGTGCCGGGCTCGGCCCAGCGGGCGGACGTTCCTGCGGCCACGAGGAAGTACGTCGTTGGCCGGGGCCCAAGCGGGTCTCGTACGACGGGGCCGCAGCGGCGGCCCTGAGCGTCGAGGAGGGTGTTGGCGAGCCGGGTGCCGAGGTCGCCTTCGACGCGGATCGCGTCCCACCAGCGGCCGGCCGCTACGGCGGCCAGGGTGTGCTCGTCGGGCAGCCAGTCAGGTCTGGCCGCGCGGATGGGGTTGCGTGTCCCTACGTCCATGGCCAGGAAGCTAGGGGTCGCCGGTGATTCGTTGTGCGGCGATTGCGCGCGATTGCGCTTGTGTGATCGGTCGTTGTGGCCGGATGCCTAGGCGATCGTCAGGCTTGCGCGGGCTCGCGCGATCAGCCGGTGCGCCGGAGGGCCGTACACGGCCGACTGGTCGAGCCGATCCCACACGCGTACATACGACGCGACGTCCTCGGCCGAGGTGAAGCGGAGTTCCGTGCTGATCGTCTCGACGGTCACCCGCTTCTCGTCGAAGACCCAGAAGCCGTGCTTCGCTGTGACCGACATCGGTGCGCCGAGCGGCACGATACCGAGGGTCACGGTGTCTCGTCCGATGAGGCCCGCGAGCCGGTCCAGCTGCGCGGCCATCACCTCGCGCGGGCAGACGAGGACGTGCAGTGCCCCCTCCCACAGCAACACCCGGAAGCGCTTCCCCGGCTCGTACAGGACCTCCTGGCGCCGCATCCGGGACCGTACGGCCTCGTCGGTGTCCCGCTTCGTGCCGTGCAGGCTGGCGCTGTGCAACAGCACGTGACGGGCGTAGTCCGGGGTCTGGAACAGGCCGGGCACCACGGTGGCCTCGTAGCCGCGCGTAGTCGTTGTCCGCTGGTGCTCGATGACCTTCAGGTCCTGAACAGCACGGTGACCGGCTGCCAGTTGACGCCGCCAGGAGCTATGGCCGCGTTCGAGGGAGCGCAGGCGTGTGGTCAGGTCTGGGGTGGCCTCGGGTGAGCCGGCAGCGCGTGCCCACGTCTCCAGGTCCTCGACGGTCGCGGTCTGCCTTCCGTTTTCCAGCCTGCTCACCTTGGATGCCTGCCAGCCCAGGCGGTTGGCGAACTCCTTGCCGCTGAGCCCGGTCTCGGTGCGGAGCTCACGAAGCCGCGCACCGAGTGCGATCCGGGCCGTCTGGAAGTCTGTGCTCACGCTAGGAACGTACCCGCGCCTGGGCCTGGAAGTCGGCGGTAGGAACGGCGTAGTGCCAGGCGGCATCACGGGCCTTGCACGCTTCTACGACGAAGGTCGGGTCGTCGAGGAGTTCTACACCGAGGGTCTCTTCGACTTCCCCGAAGTGGAAGCGTGCGACCAGGCGCGAGTCGAACAGCCAGAAGTCATAGGCTGGCAGGGCGAGCTCTTCAGCAGCCGATCGGTAGAGGTTCCGAATATCCTCGCCGGCGTTGACGTTGCCGAGGGCGCTGGCGAGCAGGAACCTCTGGCCCTCGGTCGGCGGGTTGTCGACGATCCGGACGCGTTCGAACCGTGTCGCCTTGGACAATGATGTCGCCAGTCTCGGTGTCCTCGTAGAGGGTGGGGCATTCACCTTCGTCGCTGGTGGTGCCGATGAACCTGAGCACGCAGGGCTCCTTTCGCGGCAGGGGCTGGGCCTCCAGGATGCGTGGAATGGCGCCTGCGTGGTGGGGGATTGCGCGAGAATGCCACGTACGGGAGTAGCGGGTAGACCACCGCCCCCAGGGCAGCGGCCGACGAAATGGGGGAAACAACATAGCCGTCGAGCTGTGCGCCCGCGTGAGTTACGGTGCTGGTGCCGGTCACGGGCAGGATTCTTCGAACTTCACCACGCTCAGTGTCACCGGCTCCCCTGCAAACGGCGCCCCAGCAGCCGGCTCCTGCGAACACACCTGCCAGTTCGACTCCATCAGCACCGCCCGATCCTCACCGGACACGTCGTTCACAGTGATGGACGCATTGTCGGGAAGCGCGTCACGCGCGACGTTGGCTGACTCTCCAACAACATCCGGCATCGTGCCCTCGGTCGCCTCCGGCGCCGAGTCCTTGACGTCCTGCGCAGGGCAGTCCTCCTCCAGCTTCACCGTCCCGAAGTCCACTTCGATGTCCGTCGGATGCTCACCTGCCGCCGGAGTCTGGAAGCACACCTTCCAGTTGCGGTCGAACGCCTGCTTGCGGTCCCGCCCCGCCGAGTCGTGCGAGGTGAGTACGTGGAACCCTGCGGCCTGCGCGGCATCCTGGGCTACCTGGAGGCCCTTGCCGGTGAGGTCTGGCAGTTCGGCGGTCTCCGTGGCGGGTTCGTCAGCTGGATCCTTGCCCGGGGCGGTGGTGTCTTCCGTTGCGGACGGATTGGCATCCTTCGTGCCCTCGGAAGCGGTGTCTTCGGTGCAGCCACCAGTGCCGACGAGCACGGCGGCAACGGTCGCGGCGGCAACGGCACGGATGCGGAGACGCATGAGCAGAACCTCTCAGCGGGAGAGTGGCTGGGGGGACGGCGTGGATGAGACACACGATAGGCCGGGACGGTTGCACAGGGGGACGGATTGGTTACACAGTGGGCGCGGTCGACCGTGGCTACGGTCCTCCGCTCCGCAGGTACCGAAGGGCTCTTCGTCGCCACTACGTAGTACTCGCAGCGGTCCGACCATTCGGACTGCCAGCCGGGCCATCCCTCATCCCGTGCTGCCTCGGCGAGGATCAGCAGCACGCGGGCCCACAGGACAGCGGCTGCCCCCACCGCCGGTGAGGGGTCGGCGACCGCGAGGCGTCCGAGTCGATTTCGCACCAGGCGAACCCCATCCGCCAAGCAGGGCCGGGGTGACGCCTTCCCCTGGGAGGAGGGCCTTGGTGCGCTCCGCCACGTCCGACCGCAGCGGAGAGGACCGCGAGTTCGGACGGAATGGCTTCGCCTCGGCAGCGAGGAGCATCCGGACGCGCAAGCGATGACAGGGCTGGCGCCCGAGCCCCCAGCCCCTGGCGCGCGGGGCGGCACCGGACGGCGGCGGCACCCCCGCGGGTCACGCGGTGGCCGGGGGCGCGGCGGGTGTCAGTCTGGTGTCGTGATCAGGTTGATGACGTATGGCGGCACGGCGGCCGAGGACGCGGCGGTGACGCGGACGGGCGGGGTGCCGCTCGTGCCCGAGGGGTTCACGTGGCCGAGGTGTTCGGCCTGCGGCGGCGCCCTCCAGTTCCTCGCGCAGGTGCGGATGGACGACCTCGGGGGCCCGGACGGCCGGGGGCTGCTCGCCGTCTTCATGTGCGACAACGACCGGGGCAACTGCGCGGCCTGGGCGCCGCGATCGGGCGGCAACCGGGCGCTGCTCCTGCCCGCCGAAGGGGCGAGCCCGGCCCAGGTGCCGCCCTCGGGGCGCACTCGTCTGGGTGAGGTCTGCGCCGTGCGGTACGCGGACGTCGACGCCGCCGACTACTACGACGCGTCCACCCGCTGGGCCAAGGCGCGGGACCGGCCGCTGGGCGACGTGCTGGGACGGCTCGGCGGGGAACCCTCGTGGCTCCAGGGCGACGAGACGCCGACGTGCGCGCGCTGCGGCCGGCGGACGGCCTTCGTGGCCCAGTGGGAGGAGGGCCACGACCACCGGACGGCGGCCTACTTCGGGGGCGGGGGCTGCGGCTACGGCTTCGCGTGCGAGCCGTGCCGGGAGGCCCTCTTCCTGTGGCAGGCCTGAGCCTCCGCGAGGCGCTCAGGAGGCGCGCTTGCGGGTGGTCTTCCTGGCGGCCGTCTTCTTCGCGGGCTGCTTCTTCGCCGCCTTGCGCGGGGGCGTCTCACCGGAGGCGGTCTGCTTATCGGCGCGCTTCCGGGGCGGCGGCTTCTTCGCGGCGGCCTTCTTCGCCGCCCTCTTGCGGGGCTTCTCCTCCTCGCGCCGCAGCTCGGTCACGGTGCCGGTGCCCTCACGCTCGCCGCCGCGCGCCTCCCGCGCCGCGGCGACGCTGCTCTCCAGCGCGGCCATCAGGTCGATGACGCGGCCGCGCGGCTCGGGCGCCGCCTCGGCCGGTTCCCGCCCCTCCTGCTTGGCCTCGACGAGCTCCTCGACGGCGGCACGGTAGTCGTCGTGCAGCCCGCCCCAGTCGAGGTCGCCCAGGGAGTCCATCAGCGTCTCGGCCATGTCCAGTTCGGCGTCCCGGACGGTGACGTCGGCAGCGGGCGCGAGGCCGCCGGAGGAGCGCACCTCGTCGGGCCAGAGCATCGAGTGCAGCACGAGGGTGTCGTCCACGGCCCGCAGCAGGCCGAGCGACTCCCGGCCGCGCAGCGCGAACTTGGCCACGGCCGCCTTGCCGCTGCGCTTCAGGGCCTCCCGGAGCAGGACGTAGGGCTTGCCCGCCGCAGCCGTCTCGGCGCTGAGGTAGTAGGCGCGGTCGAGCTGGATCGGGTCGATGTCGTCCAGCGGTACGAAGGAGAGGATGTCGATGGTCCGGGCGGTCGGCAGGGGCAGGGAGGCCAGGTCCTCGTCGGTGAGGAGGACGGTGTCGCCGTCGGCCGTCCTGTACCCCTTGCCGATCTCCTCGGGCGGCACCTCGACCTCCTCCAGCTCGCAGAACTTGCGGTAGCGGATGCGCCCGCCGCAGCCCTCGGCCGTGTGGACCTGGTGAAAGGCGACCGTGTGGCTCTGCGTCGCGCCGTAGAGCTGGATGGGGATGCTGACCAGGCCGAACGAGATCGAGCCCTTCCAGATGGACCGCACGTCATCACTCCTCGCCGGAGTCGTCCACTACACCCTATTTGCGAGCACTCCATGGGATTATCAGGTTATGCCGCCGATGACGAACGTGGCGGGCCGACGGCTGGCCCTCAGCAACCTGGACAAGGTCCTGTACCCCGACGGCACCACCAAGGGCGAGCTGATCCACTACTACGCCACCTGCGCCGACGCCCTCCTCCCCCACCTCACCGGGCGGCCGGTCAGCTTCCTGCGCTACCCCGACGGCTCGACGGGCGAGGCGTTCTTCAGCAAGAACGTGCCCCCGGGCACCCCCGAGTGGGTGACGGTCGCCGAGGTGCCCCGCTCCAGCCGCTCGACCGGCCGACAGGTCGTCATCGACGACCTGCCCGCCCTCATCTGGGCGGCCAACCTCGTCACGGAGCTGCACGTGCCGCAGTGGCGGCACGAGAACCCGGCCCAGGCCGACCGACTGGTCCTCGACCTCGACCCCGGCGCGCCGGCCACCGTCGCCGAGTGCTGCGCCGTCGCGGAGTGGCTGCGCGAGCGGCTCGCCGAGGACGGCCTGGAAGCATGGCCCAAGACCTCAGGCGGCAAGGGCCTCCACCTCATGGCCGCCCTGCGCCCGACGCCGTCCGACGAGGTGAGCCGCTACGCGAAGCGGCTCGCTGCCCACGCCGAACGCGAGCTGGACGGCCTCGCCGTCCACCGGATGGACCGGAGCCTGCGCCCGGGCCGGGTCTTCATCGACCACAGCCAGAACAACGCGGCCAAGACCACAGCCGCGCCCTACACCGCGCGGGCGGCCCCGACGCCGTCCGTATCCACGCCGCTGACCTGGGAAGAAGTGGCAGCGGGCCGCACCGGCCGGCCCCTGCGCTTCGACGTCCACGCCCTGCCCGGCCGCATCGCGGAACACGGCGACCTCCTCGCCCCGCTGCTCGACGCCGCCCGGGCCCACCGGCTGCCCGGCCCCTGACGCTCCGGGCCCGGCGCACGGCGCGCCTCCCCGCACGACCCGCCGTCCCGGGCATCCCGCGGCAGTCGACCGGTATGTGCCTCCGGACGGGTGACGGGGACTCGTAGAATTGCCGCACCATGGCCTACCTCGATCACGCCGCCACAACGCCCATGCTGCCGGAGGCGGTCCGGGAGCTGACCGCCCAGCTCGCCGTCACCGGAAACGCCTCCTCCCTGCACGCGGCGGGGCGCCGGGCCCGGCGCACGGTCGAGGAGTCCAGAGAACGCCTGGCCGCCGCGCTGGGGGCCCGCCCCAGCGAGATCGTCTTCACCTCCGGCGGCACCGAGGCCGACAACCTTGCCGTCAAGGGCCTGTTCTGGTCCCGCCGGGACGCCGACCCGCGCCGCACCCGGGTGCTCGCGAGTCCCGTCGAGCACCACGCCGTGCTGGACGCCGTGCACTGGCTGGCCGACCACGAGGGGGCCCGGGTGGAGTGGCTGCCCGTCGACGGCGTGGGCCGGGTGCACCCCGAGGCGCTGCGCGAGGCGATCGAGCACGACCCGGCGGACGTGGCCCTGGCCACCGTCATGTGGGCCAACAACGAGATCGGCACCCTCCAGCCCGTGGCGGAGCTGGCCGAGGTGGCCCGCGCGGCCGAGGTGCCCCTGCACGCGGACGCCGTCCAGGCGCTGGGCCAGACCGAGGTCGACTTCGGCGCCTCCCGTCTCGCGTCGATGGCCGTCAGCGGGCACAAGACCGGAGGCCCCTACGGCATCGGCGCGCTCGTCCTCGGCCGGGACCAGGCGCCCGAGCCCCTGCTGCACGGCGGCGGCCAGGAGCGCGACGTGCGCTCCGGCACCCTGGACGTACCGGCCATCGCCGCCTTCTCGGTGGCCGCCGAGCGCGCGGCGGCGCGGCAGGCCGAGTTCGCCCGCGACGTCGGCGCCCTGCGGGACGCCTTGGTCGACGCCGTCCGCACCGCCGTCCCCGACGCCGTACTCGGCGGCGACCCGGACCCGTCCGGCCGGCTGCCCGCCAACGCCCACTTCGCCTTCCCCGGCTGTGAGGGCGACTCCCTCCTGCTCCTGCTGGACGCCCAGGGCATCGAGTGCTCGACGGGGTCCGCCTGCACGGCCGGCATCGCCCAGCCCAGCCACGTCGTCCTCGCCACCGGCGCCGACCCGGAACTGGCGCGCGGCACTCTGCGCTTCTCCCTCGGCCACACCTCCACCCGGGCCGACGTGGACGCCCTGGCCGCGGCGATCGGACCGGCCGTCGCGCGGGCCCGCACGGCCGGGCTGAGCTGACCCGCGCGGCACCCGGCTCCCCCGTACGGACGATCGGCTGTTACGGAAATCCGAACCCGGGTAACCGGCACGGGTCATCACCCCGCCACCGGCCGGTTCACCCCGACCCCGTCTGAAAGGATTGCGGTATGACGTCGAACCCCCCGCCCCCGCACGGGCCAGGACCCGAGGAATCCCACGGCGGGCCCGGCTCCGCGGGCCGGCCCCAGGACCCGTACGGCCCGCCCCCCGGCTCGGGCGGATACGGCGGCCAGGGCGGGTACGGCCCTCCGGGTGGTCCGGGCGGGCCCGGCGGGTACGGCGGGCCCGGTGGGTACGGCGGACCGGGCGGGTACAGCGGACCCTACGGCGCTCCGCCGCTCCCACCGCGCAACGGCTTCGGCATCACGGCACTGGTGCTCGGCATCATCGCCGCGCTGCTGTTCTGGACGGTCCTCGGCGGACTGCTGCTCGGGCTGCTCGCCGTGATCTTCGGCATCCTGCACGTGCGGCGCAAGAACCGTGGCGAGGCGACGAGCCCGGCCCTCGGCATCGTCGGCCTCGTGCTCGGCGGCCTGGCCCTGATCGGCTCGACACTCGCCCTCGCGGTGGGCATCGCGTTCTGGAACACCGAGGAGTTCGGTACCTACCGGGAGTGCCTGGAGGACGCGGGCACCGACCGAGCGAAGATCGCGGAGTGCGACCGGGAGTTCGAGGAGGACCTCAACCGCTGACGGGGGTGGCCGAGGGCCGCGGCACCGGCCGGGCGTCGCGCACCATGCGCAGGTAGCGCTCCCAGTCCCAGTGCGGACCGGGGTCGGTGTGGTCGGCACCCGGCACCTCGTTGTGCCCCACGATGTGCTCGCGGTCCCTGGGTATGGAGTAGCGGTCGCATATGTCGGCGGTCAGCCGTGCGGAGGCGCGGTACATGCCGTCCGTGAAGTCCTCGGGGCGGTCGACGAAGCCCTCGTGCTCGATGCCGACGCTGCGTTCGTTGTAACTCCGGTTGCCCGCGTGGTAGGCGACGTCCAGCTCACGCACCATCTGCGCGACCCGGCCGTCGGAGGTGCGCACGACGTAGTGCGTGGCCGCCCCGTGGCCCGCGTCCTGGAAGACCCGCAGCGCCGTGGCGTAGCTGCCCTGGATGACGTGGATCACCACCCGGTCGATGGTGAAGTCGTGCGGGCGGCTGGCCAGCCGCCAGTTGGCGCCCGACGCCGCGACCCAGCGGGCCTCGGGGAAGTCCACCTCGCCCTCGATGCGCGGCGCGACGTTGCCCGGGATGCGGTACCACAGGCCGCGCAGGTCCTCCCGCAGGCCGTAGCCGACGCCGCCGAGCACCGCGGCCGTCCCGCCGCCGACGAGCAGCGTCCGTCTGCTGACACCCCGGCGGCCCCGACTCCGGCCGCCGCCGGCCGGGCTCGTCCCGCGCTCCGCCGCCATGGCTCCCCCTGGTATCGCTCGCGCCAGCCCGCCCACCGCTCCGGGCGGCGCTGTCGTCCTTCCGAAGCCATAACGCCGTGGGGCTCCGCACGGTTCCGGGCCGCGCCCCGCTCCGGCGGGACCGTACCCTGGGAGGCGCTATGACTGACTCCACCGCTGACCTCCCCACCGCTCCCGGCCCGCACCGTCGGCTGCGGGTGCTCGCCGCCATGTCCGGCGGTGTGGACTCCGCCGTGGCCGCCGCCCGCGCGGTGGAGGCGGGCCACGACGTGACGGGAGTGCACCTGGCCCTCTCGGCGAACCCCCAGTCCTTCCGCACCGGAGCCCGGGGCTGCTGCACTCTGGAGGACTCCCGGGACGCGCGGCGCGCCGCCGACGTCATCGGCATCCCCTTCTACGTGTGGGACCTGGCCGACCGGTTCCGCGCGGACGTGGTGGACGACTTCGTCGCCGAGTACCAGGCCGGGCGCACCCCGAACCCGTGCCTGCGCTGCAACGAGAAGATCAAGTTCGCGGCCCTGCTCGACAAGGCGCTGGCCCTGGGCTTCGACGCCGTGTGCACCGGGCACTACGCGACGGTGGTGACGCGGCCGGACGGCGGCCGGGAGCTGCACCGGGCGAGCGACGCCGCCAAGGACCAGTCCTACGTGCTCGGCGTGCTGGACGAGCGGCAGCTGGCGCACGCCATGTTCCCGCTCGGCGACACCCGGGCCACGAAGGAGGAGATCCGGGCCGAGGCCGAGCGTCGGGATCTGGCCGTGGCCAAGAAGCCGGACAGCCACGACATCTGCTTCATCGCCGACGGCGACACCCAGGGCTTCCTCGCCCGCCGGCTGGGGACGACCGAGGGCGACATCGTCGACGAGGACGGGGAGCGGCTCGGCACGCACACCGGCGCGTACGGCTACACGGTCGGGCAGCGCAAGGGCCTGCGGCTGGGCCGCCCGGCGCCGGACGGCAAGCCCCGCTATGTCCTGGACATCTCCCCGGTGACGAACACGGTCACCGTCGGCCCGGCCGAGGCGCTGGACGTCACCGCGCTCACCGCGATCCGGCCGCGCTGGTGCGGCACCCCGCCCGCCGGGCCCGGGTCCTACACCGCGCAGCTGCGGGCGCACGGGGACGAGACGCCGGTGACGGCCGAGCTGGCCGACGGGGAGCTGCGGGTCGCCTTCGCCTCCCCGGTCCGCGGGGTGGCCCCGGGCCAGGCGGTGGTGCTGTACGACGGCACGCGCGTCGTCGGCTCGGCGACGATCGCCACGACGACCCGGGCCGCCCGGGTCGTCGGCTGAACCCCGCTTCCCCCGCCGCCGTTCCCCCGGAGCCCCGTGATCCCCGGGGGAACGGCGCCGTCAGTCCTCGGGAAGCTGGAGGTCCGCGGTGTCCGGGCGGTGGTCGGGGAGCCGGGTGTGGGCGACCGCCTCCCGGTGCAGCCGCAGGAACTCCAGGTGACGCTCGTACTGGTCGAGGATGTCACCGAGGAGCTGCTCCCGGCTGTAGCCCATCACGTCGTAGCCCTGGCTGCCGTCGGCGAGGTGCACCTCGAAGCGCACGTAGGTGTCGTGCTCGCCGATCGTCCTGGTGGCGAAGGCAGGCGTGGGTCGCTCGATGGGCCAGAGCTGGTACACGAACTCCTCCGTGCGGCCCATCGGCGCCCGCAGCTCCAGGGCCGGGAGCCCGTTCTCCTCGTCGGGGATCTCGCTGACGGTGGCCTCCTCGCCCTGGTCCCGCAGCTCACCCGCGACCTCGTGGAACGCCGGGCGGCAGACCTCGTCGACGAACCGCAGGGCCGCGCGCCGACTGGGGAAGCTCATGGCGCGGGCGAGCCGCAGCCGCCAGTTGCGCTCCGCCGCCGGCCCGGTGCTCGACGTCCGGCCGGACAGGGAGGACGGCAGGGTGGTGGTCAGCGCGTCCTCCCGCATCCGTTCGACCCGTAGCGCCTTGTAGAGGCCCGCGATGATCAGGAACATCACCAGGGAGAACGGCAGGCCCATGATGATGGTGGCGTTCGTCAGCGCGTCCACGCCGTCGACGATCAGCATGGCGAGCGTGAGCAGGCCGATGGTGCCCGCCCAGAAGACCCGCAGCCACGGCGGGGAGTCGGTGATCGGGCTCGGCAGGTGGGAGCTGAGGTTGCCCAGCACGAGCGAACCCGAGTCGGCCGAGGTGACGTAGAGGAACAGCCCCACCAGGGTCGCGAGACCCGCGCTGAACCACACACCGGGGTACTGGTCCAGCAGCCCGTAGAAGCCCTGCTCGGGGAGGTTCATGGCCGTCTCGCCGAACGCGGTGTTGCCGCCGCGCACGATGAACAGCGCGCTGTTGCCGAAGATGGACAGGAAGGTGAGCGTGAAGAAGAACGGGATCACCAGCGTGGCGGCGACGAACTGCCGGATGGAGCGGCCTCGCGAGATCCGGGCGAGGAACATCCCGACGAAGGGCGCCCAGGCCACCCACCAGGCCCAGAAGAACAGCGTCCAGGCGTTGAGCCAGTCGGTGGGCTGGTCGTAGGCGAAGGTGTTGAGCGTCATCGACGGGAAGCGGCTGACGTAGTCACCGATGTTCAGGACGAGGGCGTTGAGCAGCCGGGTCGGGCTCTCGGCGATCAGCACGTAGAGCATCAGGCCGATGGCGAGCACCACGTTGAGCTCGGACAGCCGGCGGATGCCCCGGTCCACGCCCGCGACGGCGGAGACCGTGGTGAGGACGACGGCGACCGCGATGAGGGCGATCTGCGCGGCGAGCCCCTCGGGGACGTCGAAGAGGAAGTTGAGCCCGTAGTTGAGCTGGACGACGCCGATGCCCAGCGAGACCGAGATGCCGAAGACGGTACCGAGGACGGCCGCGAGGTCGACGCCGTCACCGATCTTGCCGTGGATGCGCCGGCCGATGATCGGGTACAGGGCCGAGCGGATCGCCAGCGGCAGCCGGTAGCGGAAGGAGAAGTAGCCGAGCGCCATGCCCATGAGGGCGTACATCGCCCAGCCGGTGATGCCGTAGTGGAACAGCGTCCACACCACCGCCTGCCGGGCCGCCTCGACGGTCTCGGGATCGCCCTCGGGTGGGGCCAGGTAGTGGCTGACCGGCCCGGCGACGGAGAAGAACATCAGGTCGATGCCGATGCCCGCGGCGAAGAGCATGGCCGCCCAGGCGAACAGCCCGTAGTCCGGACGGGAGTGCTGCGGGCCCAGCTTGATGCGCCCGTACCGTGACATGGCGATGAACACCACGAAGAGCAGGTACAGGGTCGCGGCGACGAAGTAGTACCAGCCCAGTCCGTCGGAGACCCAGCCGACGACGTGGCCGATCGCCTCCTCGGCTCCCTCCGGCGTGATGATCGCCCAGATCGACACCGCGAGGATCAGCGTGGCGGAACCGGCGAAGACGAGGGTCTTCACCTGGTGGGGCGGTGGAGTGACCGCCGTGGCGCCGCTGGTGGGTTCGGTCACGGACGTCAGTCCTCCTGTGCGCGGTGGCGGTAGAACGGTGCGTCGGACGGCGGTAGCGGGGTGTTGCCGAGGATCAGGTCAGCGGCCTTCTCGGCGAGCATCATCACGGGCGCGTAGATGTTGCCGTTCGTCAGGTAGGGCATGGCCGAGGCGTCGACCACCCGCAGCCCCTCGACCCCGTGGACGCGCATGGAGGTCGGGTCCACGACGGACATCTCGTCAACGCCCATCCGGGCGGTGCAGGACGGGTGGTAGGCCGTCTCCGCGTCGCGGGCGACCCACTCCAGGACGGACTCGTCGTCGGAGACCTCGGGGCCGGGGGAGATCTCGCCCGCGTCGTACTCGGCGAAGGCGGGCTGCTTCAGGATGTCCCGGGCCACCCGGATCGCCTCCACCCACTCCTTGCGGTCGTTGGGCGTGGAGAGGTAGTTGAACCGCAGCGCCGGGTGCTCGTCGGGGTGCCCCGACTTGATCTTCACCGAGCCGCGCACGTCGGAGTACATCGGGCCGATGTGCACCTGATAGCCGTGCTCGGCGTCCACCGGAGTGCCGTCGTAGCGCACCGCGATGGGCAGGAAGTGGAACATCAGGTTGGGATACTCCACCTCGTCGTTGCCGCGCACGAAGCCGCCGGCCTCGAAGTGGTTGGTGGCCGCGGGCCCGGTGTGGGACGTCATCCAGCGCAGCCCGACGCCGGGCCGGTTACGCCATTTGATGAGCGGATTGAAGGAGACGGGCTGCTTGGCCGCGTGCTGGACGTAGACCTCCAGATGGTCCTGGAGGTTCTCCCCGACGCCGGGCAGTTCGTGCACCATCTCCACGCCCACCCGGGTCAGCTCGTCCGGATTTCCGATGCCGGAGAGCTGCAGGAGCTGCGGGGTGTTGATGGCGCCGCCGCACAGGATCACCTCGCCGCCGTACACCTCGCGGCGGTCCCGTCCGAAACGGCGGTAGGCGACGCCCACCGCCCGCTTTCCCTGGAAGAGCACCCTGTCGGCCTGGGAGAAGCACTGCACGGTGAGGTTGCGCCGCTTCATGACGGGGTGCAGATACGCCTGGGCGGCCGACCACCGGCGGCCGTCCTTGATATTGCGGTCGAAGCGGGCGAAGCCCTCCTGCTTGTAGCCGTTGACGTCCGAGGTCAGCGAGTGGCCGGCCTGCTGCGCCGCCTCCAGGAAGGCGGAGAACAACGGGTTGGCGGCCTCCCCGCGCTCCAGCCACAGGGGCCCGCCCTGCCCCCGCCACTCGTCGGCCCCGGCCGCGCAGTGCTCCATCCGCTTGAAATAGGGCAGGCAGTGGGCGTAGTCCCAGGTCTCCATTCCCGGGTCGGAGGCCCAGCGTTCCAGGTCCATCGGATTGCCGCGCTGGAAAATCATCCCATTGATGGAACTCGATCCGCCAAGCAGCTTACCCCGGCCATGGCTGACCCGACGGCCGTTCATATACGGCTCCGGCTCGGATTCGTAGCACCAGTCATAGAGCGGATTTCCGATGATCATCGTGAGTGCGGCGGGCATATGGGTGAGGACATCCCACTTGTAGTCCGGACGCCCGGCTTCCAGCACCAGAACACGGTGGGCCGGGTCGGCGCTCAGACGATTCGCCAGCGCGCATCCCGCGGAGCCGCCGCCGACAATGATGTAGTCGTACTCTGCCTGACCCATGCCGCTCCCTGGGCTATTCGTTGCACTCCACTGCGCTACGCGCCTAACGTAATGCGTAGCGAATTCCAACGCACAACGGTAAGGCCGCATTCGGCGCAACCGGGAAAGGACTTCCCACGTCCAGTCTGTATATCGACGGAGAGTGGGTGGCGGCTGCCGGTGGCGCCACGCGCGAGGTCATCAACCCCTACGACCAGTCCGTGGTCCGCACCGTGGACGAGGGCGGCCCGGCCGACGCGCGGGCCGCCGTCGCCGCGGCGCGCGCCGCGTTCGACGGCGGCGAGTGGCCCTCCTGGGCGCCCCGGGAACGCGCCGCGCTGCTCCGCCGGATGGCCGAGTACCTCCAGCGGGACAAGGCGGAGATCGCCCGGCTGGAGACGCTCGACACCGGCAAGACGCTGGTGGAGAGCGGCATCGACGTCGACGACGTCACCCGCGTCTTCGAGTACTACGCCGGGCAGGCCGAGGCGGACGCCGGCCGGGTGGTGGACGCGGGCGACCCGCGCGTGCGCAGCCGGGTCGTGTACGAGCCGGTCGGCGTCTGCGCCCTCATCGCCCCCTGGAACTACCCGCTGCTACAGGCCTCCTGGAAGGTGGCCCCGGCGCTGGCGGCGGGCAACACCATGGTCGTCAAGCCCAGCGAGATCACCCCGCTGTCCACCATCAAGATGGTGGAGCTGCTGGCGGAGGCGGGCGCCCCGCGCGGCGTCGTCAACCTGGTGCTCGGCGACGGCGCGGCCACCGGCGCACCGCTCGTGGAGAGCCCGGAGGTCGATCTCGTGTCCTTCACCGGCGGGCTCGAGACCGGGCGCCGGATCATGCGCTCGGCCGCGGACACCGTCAAGGACGTCGCACTGGAGCTCGGCGGCAAGAACCCCAACATCGTCTTCGCCGACGCCGACTTCGACACGGCGATCGACTACGCGCTGATGGCGGTGTTCTTCCACGCTGGGCAGGTGTGCTCGGCCGGCACCCGGCTCATCGTCGAGGAGTCGCTGCACGAGGAGTTCGTCGCCCATCTGGTGGAGCGCACCGAGCGCATCCGGCTGGGCAACGGCATGGACGAGGCCACCGAGAGCGGGCCTTTGGTCTCGGCCGCGCACCTGGCCAAGGTGGAGGCGTACGTGGAGCTGGGCCGCAAGGAGGGGGCCCGGCTCGTCGCGGGCGGCTCCCGCCCGCAGGACCCGGAGCTGCAGGGCGGCTTCTTCTTCCGGCCCACGGTGTTCGACGACTGTAGCCGGGACATGCGCATCGTCCAGGAGGAGACCTTCGGGCCGATCCTGACGGTGGAGCGGTTCACCGACGAGGCGACGGCCGTCGAGCTCGGCAACCACACCGAGTACGGACTGGCCGGGGCCGTGTGGACGGGGGACGCCGGCCGGGCCGAGCGGGTGGCGCGCAAGCTGCGGCACGGCACGGTCTGGATCAACGACTTCGGACCGTATCTGCCGCAGGCCGAGTGGGGCGGGTTCAAGCGCTCCGGCATCGGCCGGGAGCTCGGCCACGACGGGCTCGCCGAGTACCGGCAGGCCAAGCACATCTACGAGAACACCGCGCCGGAGCCGCAACGCTGGTTCGCCCGGTGACCCCGGTGCGCGAGGGCGCGGGGCCCGTCGCCGCCCCGCGCCCTCGCGCACACGCCTCCGGGGCGGGAAGGGCTCTCCCGCTGGCGGCCCGACAGCGCAAGAATGCCGCCATGTCGTATCTGAGTCCGTCGGAGTTCGCCGTCAAGATGATCGACGCCGGCGAGTCCAAAGTGTTCATGTCCACCCGCGACACCGTCATCCGCGCCTTCATGGCCGGTGCCATCCTGGCGCTGGCTGCGGCGTTCGCGATCACCGTCACCGTGCAGACGGGCGAGCCGCTGGTCGGGGCGCTGCTGTTCCCGGTCGGGTTCTGCATGCTCTACCTGCTCGGCTTCGACCTGCTGACCGGCGTGTTCACCCTGGTACCGCTCGCCCTGATCGACCGTCGGCCCGGCGTCACCGCGCGCTCGGTGCTGCGCAACTGGACGCTCGTCTTCTTCGGCAACTTCGCCGGGGCGTTCACCGTCGCCGTGATGATGGCGGTGATCTTCACCTACGCCTTCACCACGGATCCCAGCGAGGTCGCCCAGAAGATCGCCGTCATCGGCGAGGGCCGTACCGTCGGCTACGCCGACCACGGGGCCGCCGGCATGCTGACCCTCTTCATACGCGGTGTGCTGTGCAACTGGATGGTCTCCACCGGCGTCGTCGCCGCGATGATGTCCGACTCGGTCTCCGGGAAGGTCATCGGCATGTGGATGCCGATCCTGGTCTTCTTCTACATGGGGTTCGAACACTCGATCGTCAACATGTTCCTCTTCCCCTCCGGCCTGATGCTCGGGGGCGAGTTCTCCCTCTCCGACTACCTGCTCTGGAACGAGATCCCCACCGTCGTCGGCAACCTGGTCGGCGGCCTCACCTTCGTCGGCCTCACCCTCTACGCGACCCACGCCCGCACCGGGACGCAGCGCGGCCGTCCGCCGGCCCCGCGGCCCGCGGAGGCGGTACAGGACGAGGAGAAGCCCGCGGACGCTCCCGTGTCCTGACCCCGCGGACGACGGAAGGCGGCTCTTCCCGGGCGGAGCGGGCCGCCTTCGCGCGTTCCCGGGACGCCACCCGCGTTCCCGGGACGCCACCCGCGCGGGCCCCGGGCGTCAGAGCCGGACGCGGGCGAGCTGGCGGGACTGGGCGACGAGCCGGTCCGCGCTGTCCCAGACCTCGGCGTCCTCCTCCAGGAAGCCGCCGGCCAGGTTGCGGGTGGTGAGCGCGATCCGCACCGGCCCGGGGGCCGGGCGGCAGCGGACGTGGACCGTCAGCTCCACGGTCGGCACCCAGCCCGTCAGACCGAGCTCGAAGGCGGTGGGCGGCAGGGCGTCGACCGCCAGGAGCAGGGCGAGCGGGTCGAGGTCGCGGCCGTCGGCCAGGGCGAACCAGGCCCGTATCTCCCCGCGCCCGCTCGGGGCGCCGACGGCCCAGCCCACCGTGGCCGGGTCCAGCCGCAGGTCGAGTCGGCCGGCGATGGGGGGCGCGGTGGCCGGGTCGTAGTTCGGGTCGTCCTGGGCGCCCAGGCACTTCCCGAGGGGCGGCATCGGGGGCGGCTCGGCGGTGGTGCGCACGTCGTCGGGCAGCGCGGCCAGGTCGCCGTAGGAGGCCAGCACCCGGAGGCGCTCGACCTCGGTGCCTTCCTCGTCCCGCTGGACGAGGGAGGCCGAGCCCGCGGCGAGCGTGCGCCCGGCCTGGGCCCGGTCGGTGCGGATGACGGCGGGGCCGGGCTGGGTGGCGGTGAGGTAGTGGGCGGTGATCGTGAACGGGTCGGGGTACGGGAGGGCGTCCGCGAGGGCCCGGCCCATGACGGCCAGGAGGTAGCCGCCGTTGACCGCTCCCCCGATGGACCAGCCCGCGGAGAGGTCCACGGCGTACTGTCCGGGCTCCTGCCGCTCCACCCGGGTGTCACGGTCGAACTCGCTGTTTCCGATCGTGGCGGGCGTGGCGTGGGGAACCGGCCCGTCCTGCAGTGCCTGGGTCATGGCATGCACAGTACATCGACCTTATTACTTTTCAGTAAGTTAAGGGGTGGGATCATCGGGTCATGCTCCACGTGCTCTACCTCGTCGGCGTCGCCGCCTTTGCCGCCAGCGGAGTCCTCGCGGCTCACCGCGCCAACATGGACCCGTTCGGCGGTCTCGTCCTCGCCTTCGCCGCCGGCGTCTCCGGCGGCACCCTGCGCGACCTCATCCTCGACCGCGACCCCCTGTACTGGACGCAGGACTGGGTGCTGCTCACCGTCATCGCCTCCGTCGGGGTGAGCACCATGGTCTACCTGCGCTTCCGCAGGCTGCCGCACCGCGCGCTGCTGCTCGTGGACGCCGTCGGGCTCGCCGTCGTCACGGTGATCGGCGCCCGTGCGGCCCTGGAGGCCGAGGTGACCCCGCTGGCCGTGCTGATCCTGGCGGTGATGACCGGCGTCACCGGCGAGGTCGTCCGGGACATCCTGTGCGGCGAGCTGCCGCCGCTGCTGCTGCGCGAGGAGGTCTACGCGACGGCCGCCTTCGCCGGAGCTCTGTGCTACCTCGTACTCCACTGGCTGGAGGTCGCCCAGACCCCGGCGACCATCGCCTCCGCCGGCGTCGTCTTCGCCCTGCGCATAGCCGCCATGTACTTCGGCCTCAGCCTGCCCCGCTCGCGCTCCCACGAACAACAGGAGGCCGGCTGAGCGGCACCCCCGCGTGTGCGTCGCCGGCCCGCGTAAGGCCCGTCGCGCCGTTCCCCGCACCCTTGCGGGGCGCGGGGAACGGCGGTGATCAGGCCGGGGCCTCCGCCGGGGCCTTCCGTTCACCGGCGGGCGTGATCGTGCCGTCGGCGATCTCGGCGGCGTAGTGACAGGCCACCCGGTGGCCGTCGCCGACGTCCGTCAGCGCGGGCCGGTCCGTGGCGCACAGCTTCTCCTGCTTCCACGGGCAGCGGGTGTGGAACCGGCAGCCGGTCGGCGGGTTGGCCGGGGAGGGCAGGTCGCCGGTGAGAAGGATGCGCTCGCGGGCGTCCTCCACCTCCGGGTCGGGCACCGGCACGGCCGACATCAGCGCCCGGGTGTAGGGGTGGCGCGGCTGGGCGTACAGCAGGTCGCTGGGCGCCTCCTCCACCAGCGAGCCCAGGTACATGACGCCGATGACGTCGGAGATGTGCCGCACCACCGCCAGGTCGTGGGCGATGACGAGGTACGTCAGGCCCATCGACTCCTGGAGCTCCTCCAGCAGGTTGAGCACCTGCGCCTGGATGGACACGTCCAGCGCGGAGACCGGCTCGTCGCAGATGATGACGTCCGGCTCCAGCACCAGCGCGCGGGCGATGCCGATGCGCTGCCGCTGACCGCCGGAGAACTCGTGCGGGTAGCGGGAGAGCGAGTTGGCCGGGAGCCCCACCCTGGCCAGGATGTCGAGGATGCGCTCGCGGCGCTCCTCGGCACCCGCGCCGATACCGTGCGCGGCCATGCCCTCGGCGAGGATGGACTCGATGTTCTGCCGCGGGTTGAGGCTGCCCAGCGGGTCCTGGAAGACCATCTGGAGCCGCTGCCGCCGCTGCCGCATCTCCTCGTTCGGGAGCTGGGCGAGGTCCGTGCCGTCGAAGACGACACCGCCCGAGGTGATGTCCACCAGCCGGAGCACGGCGCGGCCGAGCGTCGTCTTCCCGCAGCCCGACTCGCCCACCAGGCCGTAGGTCTGCCCGGCTTCCACGCTCAGGGACACCCCGTCGACGGCGTAGACGTGGCCGACGGTCCGGTCGAAGAAGAGGCCCTTCTTGACCGGGAAGTGCACCTTGACGTCGTCGAGTTCGAGCAGGCTCATGATCCGGCCTCCGTCTTCTCCAGGTCGGACTTCTGCGCACCGGACCGCTGCGTGCCCGGCTTCTTCAGGCCGGGCTGCTCCGGATCGGCCGCCTCCCGGCCGGGGACGCCCTCCCGCGCGACCGGGTTCACGCACCGGGCCTGGTGGCCGGGCGTGAACGGCTCGCGCAGCTCCGGCGTACCGCTCAGGCACTCCAGGGTGTAGTGGTCGCAGCGCGGGGCGAAGGCACAGCCGTCGGCCCAGTCGATGCGGTCGTTGATGGAGCCGCGGATGGGCTTGAGCGGCTCCCCGCGCGGGGCGTCCAGCCGGGGGATGGAGCCGAGCAGGCCGTGCGCGTAGGGGTGGGTCGGCGCGTCGAAGAGCGGGCGTCGCTCGGCCGACTCGACGACCTTGCCCGCGTAGAGCACATTGACCTGGTCGCACAGCCCGGCGACGACACCCAGGTCGTGGGTGATCATCAGCAGGGCGGTGCCCTCCTCGTCCACCAGCTCCTTGAGCAGCTCCAGGATCTGCGCCTGGATGGTGACGTCGAGCGCGGTGGTCGGCTCGTCCGCGATGAGCAGCTTGGGCGCGCAGGCCACGGCCATGGCGATGAGCGCGCGCTGCCGCATACCGCCGGAGAGCTGGTGCGGATACTCCCTGAGCCGCCGGTTCGGGTCGGGGATGCCGACCCGGTCGAGCAGGTGGGCGGCCTCCTTGCGGGCGGCCTCCCCTTTCATCCCCCGGTGCCGCTGCAGGATCTCCGTCACCTGGACGCCGATGGGGACGACCGGGTTCAGGGAGGACAGCGGGTCCTGGAAGATCATGGCGAGCCGGGAGCCACGCATGTCCCGCATGCGTGCCTTGGACAGCTTCAGCAGGTCGGTGCCGTCGTACTCGGCCCGGCCGCCGATCCGCACACCGCGGCCGGGCAGCAGGCCCATGAGAGCCAGCGAGGTGACGGACTTGCCGCAGCCCGACTCCCCGACGAGACCCACGACCTGGCCCTGGTCGACGTCGAAGGAGACGCCGTCCACGGCCCGGACGTCGCGGCTGCCGCGCCCGCTGAAGGTGATGGTCAGTTCGTCCACGGAAAGCAACGGCATGTCATCAGCTCCGCAGTTTCGGGTCGAGGGCCTCGCGCATCGCCTCGCCCAGCAGGGTGAAGCCGAGGGCGGTGATGATGATGCCGAGCGCCGGGTACACGGCCAGCATCGGCGCGGCGTCGAGGTAGTCCTGGGCCTGGGCGAGCATGACGCCCCACTCCGGCTGGGAGGCGTCGGGGTTGCCGAGCCCCAGGAAGGACAGGGCCGCGGCCTCGATGATGGCGGTGGCCAGGCTCAGCGTCGCCTGCACGATGACGGGGCTGAGCGAGTTGGGCAGGACGTGGCCGAGGGCGATGCGCCGTTTGCGCACCCCGAGCGACTGGGCCGCCAGCACGTAGTCGGAGCCGCCCTGGGCCAGCATCGCGCCGCGCAGCAGCCGGGCGAAGATGGGGATCTGCACCACACCCACCGCGATCATGACGGCCAGCAGCGACTGGCCCATCACGGCGGCGATGGACACGGCCAGCAGCAGCGAGGGCAGCGCGAGCATCATGTCGATGAAGCGCATGACCACGGTGTCGATGCGCTTGCCGACGGCGCCGCCGAGGGTGAGGGCAGCGCCGGAGGCGCCGCCGATGAGGGCGCCGACGGAGAGGCCGAGCAGGGTGGCGACGATGCCGACGAGCAGGGTCTGCCGCGCGCCCACCAGCATCCGGGAGAGTTCGTCCCGGGCGAGATGGTCGAGCCCCAGCCAGTTCTCGCCGCGCGGGCCCACGAAGACGTTGCGGTTGGTGAAGACCTCGCCGCGCCAGAGCTGCGCGGTCGGGTCATAGGGCGCGATCCACGGGCCGATGACGGCCAGGACCAGGAACACGCTGATGACGGCGGCGCCGATGAGCGCCATCTTGCTGCGCCGCAGCCGGCGCATGGCCTCGACCCACAGGCTCTGCCCCGTGGTGGTCTCGCTGCTCGCGGTGAGCTCCGCGAGCCGGTCGATCTTGTCGGTCTTGGTGCTCATCAGTGCACCCGCACTCTCGGGTCGATGAGGCTGTACGCCAGATCGACCAGCAGGTTGATGATGACGTAGGCCAGGGCGATGAACATGATGAAGCCGACGAGCACGGGGTAGTCGCGCTGGTCGATGCCCGTCTTGATGAAGGAGCCGATGCCGCCGAAGGCGAACACCGACTCGGTGAGCACGGCCCCGGAGAGCAGGCCACCCGTCAGCAGCCCGATCGCGGTGACGACGGGAAGCAGGGCGTTGCGCATGACGTGCCGGCCGCGGACCACGCTCTGCTTGAGGCCCTTGGACTCGGCGGTGCGGACGTAGTCCTCGCCCAGCACCTCCAGCACGCTGGCCCGCGTCATGCGGGTGATGATCGCCAGCGGGATGGAGGCGAGCGCCAGGGCGGGCAGCACGAGGTGCCGCAGGGCGTCCCAGGAGGCGTCGAACTCACCGGTGAGCAGGCCGTCGAGGACGTAGAAACCGGTGACCTCGGTGGCGTCGATGCCGGTGGTCTGGCGGCCGTAGCTCGGGAACCAGCCCAGCTCGACGGCGAAGACCGCCTTGAGGATGTAGGCGAGGAAGAACACCGGGATGCAGATGCCGACCAGGGAGCCGGAGACGGCGGTGACGTCCAGCCAGCCGCCGCGCCGCCGGGCGGCGAAGTAGCCGAGGGGGATGCCCACCGCGACGGCGATCACCATGGCCGTGATGCCCAGTTCCACGGTGGCGGGGAAGGCGCGGGTGAACTCGTCCCACACCGGCTGTCCGGTCTGGGTCGAGGTACCGAGGTCGAGCTGGCCGAGCCGCTCCAGGAAGCGCCAGTACTGCACCCACAAGGGCTGGTCGAGGCCGAGCGCCTTCTCGATCTGGGCCTTGTCGGCCGCCGTGGCTCTCTCGCCGAGGATGGCGGCGGCCGGTCCGCCCGGCAGCAGGCGGACCCAGGCGAAGAGGAGGACCGACAGGCCCAACAGGGTGGGTATGAGCTGCAGCAGTCTGCGTACGACGAGACGCAACACCCCGCACTACCCCCTTTCTTGGGGTTCGAACTAGGGCTTGAGACGTGGTCCGCCCGGCCACGGGATGTGGTGGCCGGGCGGACCGCACGTGCTGGTGTGCTTACTTGAAGCTGACCTCGGCGAAGTTCTCCTGGGTCAGCGGGGAGGTCGTCGGCGGGTTCACGGTCTTGGCGAAGGCGATCGACGGGGGCGAGGACGAGATCGGCACGCCCGGGATGTACTCCATGATCGCCTCGTTGGCCTTCTTGTAGAGCTCGACGCGCTTGGCGACGTCGGGCTCCGACCCGGCGGTCTTCACCGCGTCGAAGATGGCCGGCTCACGGAAGCCCCACTGCTCGTCGAAGCCGTTGAACCAGGTGCCGATGAAGTTGAAACCATCGTTGAAGTCACCGGTCCAGCCGAGGATGTGCAGGGCGCAGGAGCCCTTCTCGGTGGCGTCCAGGTAGTCCGGGGCCCACGTCATGGGCTTCGGGTTGACCGTGATGCCGGCCTTCTCCAGGTCGGCCTTCATCAGCTCGAACATGTCGGCCGGGGCCGGCATGTACGGGCGGGTGACCTCGGTCGGGTAGCAGAAGTCGATCGTCAGATCCGACTCGCCCGCGTCCGCCAGCAGCTTCTTGGCCTTGTCGGTGCTGTGCTCGTAGGTCGCGACGTTCTCCGAGTAGCCGTCCACCGTCTTCGGCATGAACTGGGTGGCGGCGACACCGCCCTCGGGGAGCTGGGTGTTGACGATGTTCTCCCGGTCGATGGCGTGGGTGATCGCCTGCCGGACGTCCTTCTTCTTCAGGGCGTCGTTCCCACCCTGCGACATCCCGAGGTAGAAGATGTTGAAGACGCCGCGGACCGGGACCTGGAAGCCCTTCTCCTCAAGACCGGAGACGTCCGAGGGCGCGACCAGGTCGTAGCCGTGGATGCCCTCGGCCTCCAGCGCCTGACGGCGGGCGTTCTCCTCGGAGATCGTGCGGAAGACGAGCTTCTCGACACCGGCCTTCTCGCCCCAGTACGCGTCGAAGCGCTCCAGGGTGACTTCCTTGTTGCCCTTGTCCCACTCCTTGATGCGGAACGGGCCGGTGCCGGCGACGGTGCCGGCCTCCTGGCTGTACTTCGGGTACTTGATGGCGTCACCCTCGCCGCTGGCGGCCTCCTTCTCGTAGGCCTCGATGGCCTTCGGCGAGTGGATGGCCAGCGCCTGGAGGGAGAAGCCGCCCGGCAGGTTGGCGGAGGCCTCGTGCACCGAGATGACGGCGGTGAGCTCGTCCTTGGCGGTGCAGCCCTTGTAGTTGGGCTCGGCGGTGTCCTCGCTCTCGTTCTTCGCGAAGCCGCCCATGATGGTCTGCCAGTAGTAGGAGACCGCCTTGTTCTGGTACGTACCGGTCCAGTTGAACCAGTGGTCGTAGTTGGCGCAGACGGCCTCGGCCGTCAGCTTCTCGCCGTCGTGGAACTCGACGCCGTCGCGGAGGTTGAACGTCCACTCGGTGCCGGCGTCGTTGCTCTCCCACGACTCCGCCAGGCCGCCGACCAGCTTGGAACCGCCCGGCTCGTGCTCGATCAGCGCCTCGAAGGCCTGCCGGGTGACGCGGAACGTCTCACCGTCGCTGGCCAGTGCCGGGTCCAGGGACGAGGGGTCGCCCGGGGCGCCGAAGACGAACGTTCCGCCGCCCTCGCCGTTGCCGCCGTCGTCGTCACGCTCGCTGGCACATCCGGCCGTTATCAGTCCGACCGCTAGGGTGGCCGCGATCGCCTTGACGACCCTGGATCTGGTTTTACGCATCGTCCACCTCAGGGGTCTGGTGGTGCAACAGATTCTGGTCGCCCGCACATTACTGTGCATCCATAGAGGTGTGAACCGTCCGCATGCCGGTGATACCGAGCTGAGACCAGCCGCTCGGGGGCGGGGCGCGGCAGCGTATGGGGCGATACGCCGCACCATGTCGACAGCCGCTCGAAAGGCGCCCCACGGGCGCAAATGCGTACAGGCCCAGCGACTTGTCAGCGGGCGTGCGGGTAGCCGTACCCGCGGGCGGGAGCACCCGCCGACACCGCGGCGTCCCGGTCGAAGAACGGGCGGGAGTTGGCGTGCAGCCACATCGCCACGGGCTCGTGCGCGTCGGACATGGTGACGACGGAGACGGGCAGCCCGGGCGGCAGCGCGCCGGCGGCCTGACGGACCACCGCGAGCCCGGTGTGCGCGGCGCCGGGGCCCGGCTCGTACACGTCGACGCCGATGACCAGGAAGGCCGCGCCGACCGCGGGGCGGACCCAGGCACGGCGCAGGCTGCGCACGGCGGGGGTGCGCTGCGCGTGGTGGGTGAGCTGGGCGTAGAACTGCGGGGCCCGCACGGTGGGCTCGCTGATGTGGAGCGGCCCCGCGGCCAGCCGGTCCAGCCCGCCGGCGATGCGGCGCAGGTCCGGCCAGGGGACGCCGAGCCCGCCGCCGGGGCCGTGCGGGTCGAGCCACAGACCGATGCGGTGCGGGTAGAGGGCCGCGGCGACGTCCCGCCCGGTGGCCGAGGTGTGGCCGCGGGCCCAGCCGCTGGCGTGCAGCTCCTGAGGTGAGGTCACAGAGGGGACGTAGGGGTGGCCCGCCACGTCCATGCGCGCGTAGTGCGCTTCCGGGTCGTCCGCCGCGCCGTCCCACAGCAGCGGCCACACCGGGGCGTCGGCCAGGGCGTGCAGCAGTGCCTCGTAGCGGTCGTACCTGTCGTCCCGGCCGGGCGACACCTGGCGCAGCAGCTCCCTGACGCTCTCACCCGCGCTCACGTCCGCCGCCCTTCTCCGCTCTCGTCCGTGCTCCGGGCACCGGCGAGCGCCCCCTTGAGGTATCCAATCACCTTACGAGCCCGAGGTGGCAGGTCCGGGACTACTCAGCCGCGCCGCGCCACGCACCCACCCCGGCGGGGCCGCCCGTACTCAGGCCGACGGGGCAGTCTACTCAGGGGCGCGTGAGTAGAAGGGCCGCACGCACTCGCGGAGCCAGCCCACGACCGGGTCCTGCGGGGCCGCGTCGAGGAAGACGAGCTGCACGGGCCAGCGGACCGCATGCACGCCCAGGACCCTGGCCACGGCGTCGTGGGTGGCCTGCCGGGCTTCGGGTTCCAGCAGGTCCAGCTCGACGCCGACGAACAGCGCGGGCGGGTCGCCCTCGGCGCTGGCGAGCCCGCGGCGCGCGCCGCGGATCTGGGGCAGGGCGGCGAACTCCGCGGCGACGGCGGAGAGGAAGTCGACCGGATCGTCCTGCCAGTCCGGCTCGAAGAGGCGTACCCGGGCGCCGCTCGGCGTGCCGGGGACGCGTTCGGCCCCGCCTTCGCGGCACAGCAGCGCCACGGCCTCGGGCGGCAGAGGGGCGCCGACGACGCCCTCGGGGTTGATCGCGACGCCGACGTGCGGGGGCAGACCGCGGGCGAACTCCCGGGCGGGGACGACGGCGAAGCTCATCGGCACCCGCACACACTGGTGGAACTGCTGCTCGGAGCTGTAGACGGGGACGTAGACCGCGCCGCCGTCCAGCTCGATCGTCGGCAGGTCCACGTCACGGCTGTCCGGGCCGCCGCCCTCCGGCAGCGGCACCCACAGGCTGCTGCGCCCCAGGACCTCCATCAGCCGGGCCCCGGCTCCGGGGCTGCCCACGGCGGCCGCGAGCGTCTCCTCCAGCTCGTTGCCGGGCCAGCCGCCGCCGTGCCCGGGCCCGGAGTGCGGGGGTGGCGCTGGTGCGTGCGGCGTCCCCGGCCGGGGCTGCCCTGACTGCGGCGGAACGGTCATGGCTGCACCTTACTGTCGTCGTTCCGCGGCCCCGGCGGCAGGCGGGTGATCTTCGGCCCCGGGCGCGCGCCCGGCCACCGGGGCTCCCCGGTGCCCCGGTGCCCCGAGTCAGTCGCGGGGGCCGTGCAGGACGTCGGTGTAGGAGCGGTCGACGATGAGCGCCGTGTCGCAGGCCGCGGGGAGGCGGCCCGCCTCCAGCTCGGCCAGCAGCCTGCCCGTGGCACGCCGGTGCCGGGCGAAGGCGTAGGGGGAGACCGTCCGGCCGCGTTCGGCCTGTCCGTTCAGCGCGGTGCCGGGCGGCACGTCCAGGACGATCAGGTGCAGCCGCACGCCGCGCCGCCGGGCGTCGCGGGCGAGCCAGCGCCGTACCCAGGGGAGGTTCCCACAGTCGTGGACGACCACCCCGGATCCGCCGGCGAGCGCGCGCCGCAGCCGCCGGTAGTGGTCGATCCGCACCGCGGGGCGGTAGAGGGCGTACGGCAGCCAGCGCGGCACACGGCGCTCCCACAGCTCGCGGACCTCCTGCGAGTCCACGGCGACGGCGTCCTCGGAGCGCGCGGTCAGGGCGCGGATGAGGGTGGACTTGCCGCTGCCGGGCACCCCGGAGACGACCACCCGGTCGCCGCCGGGGAACGTCACGGGGAGGGCGCGGGCCGGGGCCCGCAGATCCCGGACTCTGGCGGGGACGCGCCCACGCGGGGGCACGGCAGGCTGCCGCGGTACCCCGACCACGGCGGGGCAGGGCTGCGCTGGGCCGAACCTGGGTTCGTTCCGGATCATGCCGCTTCTCCCTCCCGGGGCCCCACGCGCTCGGCGCGGCGCTCCTGTGCGGCCCTTCCTGTACAGCCTTCCCTGGGCAGCATCCCCTATGATGACCGCCCGCCACGCTGCGGTTCCCTCCGGCTACGGTGCGACGCGAACGCGGGCCTGTTCCCGCGGGCCTCACGGGTGGCTGGTTCGCGCGCGATTTCGCGTGCAATGATGTGCCCGCGAACTTCATACCGGCCGTTCGAGCACGCGCGGGAGAGTCTCCGCATTCTGGTCACCGGGGCACCGGTCACCAGATGGGGGGCGCCGAAGGAGCAAGTCCTCCCTTGAATCTCTCAGGCCCCGATACCGCGCGAGCGAGGCAGATCTGAAAAGCGGGCGGGTTCCGGATCTCCGGGCCGTCCCACCGAAGGTGCAAGCCGTGGCCCGAATGGGTCTGCGGCGAACCTCTCAGGTTCCGATGACAGATGGGGAGGACGTGTCCGCCCTGCCTGGGAGCCCTGAATGTCTGACGCCCTGCCTGAGAACGCCCAGCCCCGACGAACCGCCCTCGACGCCGTCCACCGCGCGCTGGGGGCGACGATGACCGACTTCGCCGGCTGGGACATGCCGCTGCGCTACGGCAGCGAGCGTGACGAGCACCACGCCGTCCGCACCCGCGCCGGCCTCTTCGACCTCTCCCACATGGGCGAGATCACCGTCAGCGGCCCGCAGGCCGGTGAACTGCTGGACCACGCCCTCGTCGGCTTCCTCTCGGCGCTGAAGCCGGGCCGCGCCCGCTACACCATGATCTGCGACGAGAACGGCGGCATTCTGGACGACCTGATCGTCTACCGGCTGGCCGAGGACACCTTCATGGTGGTGGCCAACGCCTCGAACGCCCAGGTGGTGCTGGACGCGCTCACCGAGCGGCAGGCCGGATTCGACGCCGCCGTGCGAGACGACCGGGACGCCTACGCGCTGCTGGCCGTGCAGGGTCCGAAGGCCCACGGCATCCTCGCCTCGCTCACCGACGCCGACCTGGAGGGCCTGAAGTACTACGCCGGGCTCCCCGGGACCGTCGCCGGGGTGTCCGCTCTCATCGCCCGCACCGGTTACACCGGCGAGGACGGCTTCGAGCTGTTCGTCGCCCCCGAGGACGCGGAGAAGCTGTGGCAGGCCCTGCTGGGGGCCGGGGAGGGCGAGGGCCTGGTGCCCTGCGGCCTGTCCTGCCGCGACACCCTGCGCCTGGAGGCGGGCATGCCGCTGTACGGGAACGAGCTGACCCGCGCCACCACGCCGTTCGACGCCGGTCAGGGCCGGGTGGTCAAGTTCGAGAAGACGACGAACGAGGGCCGCTTCGTCGGCCGTGAGGCCCTGGAGGCCGCCGCTTCGAGGGCCGCCGCCGCCCCGCCGCGGGTGCTGGTCGGGCTGGTGGCCGAGGGCCGCCGCGTGCCCCGCACGGGCTTCACCGTGGTCGCCGCCGACGGCACGCCGATCGGCGAGGTCACCTCCGGCGCCCCCTCCCCCACCCTGGGCAAGCCGATTGCCATGGCCTACGTGGACGCCGCGCACGCGGCGCCCGGCACGACGGGCGTGGCCGTCGACATCCGCGGCAAGCACGAGCCGTACACCGTCGTGGCGCTGCCCTTCTACAAGCGGGAACGCTGAGCGTCACACCGCTCGCCGCTCACCGCTTTCCCTCTTCCCCTTCGCCCGTGTCACCTTTCCCCTGTGGCACCCGCCCCACCAGCATCCGGGAGAATCCACACCATGACCAACAACCCTGAGCAGCTCCGTTACAGCAAGGAGCACGAGTGGCTGTCGGCCGCCGAGGACGGCGTCGCCACGGTGGGCATCACCGAGCACGCGTCCAGCGCCCTCGGTGACGTCGTCTACGTCGACCTGCCCGAGGTGGGTGACACCGTGACCGCCGGCGAGACCTGCGGTGAGCTGGAGTCCACGAAGTCGGTCAGCGACCTGTACTCGCCGGTCAGCGGCGAGGTCGTGGAGGCCAACCAGGACGTCGTGGACGACCCGAGCCTCGTCAACAGCGCCCCCTTCGAGGGCGGCTGGCTCTTCAAGGTGCGCGTCACCGGCGAGCAGGACGACCTGCTCTCGGCGGACGAGTACACCGCCTACACCGCCGGCTGATCCCCTCCCGACCCGGACGGACACATTCCATGTCGCTTCTGAACAGTTCCCTCCACGAGGTGGACCCGGACGTCGCCGCCGCCGTCGACGCCGAGCTCCACCGGCAGCAGTCCACCCTGGAGATGATCGCCTCGGAGAACTTCGCTCCGGTGGCGGCCCTCGAAGCCCAGGGCTCGGTCCTGACCAACAAGTACGCGGAGGGCTACCCGGGCCGCCGCTACTACGGCGGCTGCGAGCACGTCGACGTCGTCGAGGACATCGCCCGGGAGCGGATCAAGGCGCTGTTCGGCGCCGAGGCCGCGAACGTCCAGCCGCACTCCGGCGCCTCCGCCAACGCGGCGGCGATGTTCGCCCTGCTCAAGCCGGGCGACACCATCATGGGCCTGGACCTGGCCCACGGTGGCCACCTCACGCACGGGATGCGGATCAACTTCTCCGGCAAGCTCTACAACGTCGTCGCGTACCACGTGGACGCCGAGACGGGGCTCGTCGACATGGAGGAGGTCGAGCGTCTCGCCACGGAGCACAAGCCCAAGCTGATCATCGCGGGCTGGTCCGCCTACCCGCGGCAGCTGGACTTCGCCGCCTTCCGCCGGATCGCGGACGCCACCGACGCGCTGCTCATGGTGGACATGGCGCACTTCGCGGGCCTGGTCGCGGCCGGGCTGCACCCCAACCCGGTGCCCCACGCCGACGTCGTCACCACCACGACGCACAAGACGCTCGGTGGCCCGCGCGGTGGCGTGATCCTGTCCAAGCAGGAACACGCCAAGAAGATCAACTCAGCGGTCTTCCCCGGTCAGCAGGGCGGCCCGCTGGAGCACGTCATCGCGGCCAAGGCGGTCTCGTTCAAGATCGCGGCGAGCGAGGAGTTCAAGGAGCGCCAGCAGCGTACGCTGGCAGGGGCGAAGCTGCTCGCCGAGCGGCTGACCCGGCCGGACGCCGTCGAGGCGGGCGTCGCGGTGCTCTCCGGGGGCACCGACGTGCACCTCGTGCTGGTCGACCTGCGCAACAGCGAGCTCGACGGCCAGCAGGCGGAGGACCGGCTGCACGAGATCGGCATCACCGTCAACCGCAACGCGGTGCCCAACGACCCGCGTCCGCCGATGGTCACCTCCGGGCTGCGCATCGGCACCCCGGCGCTGGCCACCCGCGGCTTCGGCGAGGACGACTTCCGCGAGGTCGCCGACGTCATCGCCGAGGCGCTGCTGCCGGACTTCGACGAGGCCAAGGCCAAGGCGCTCGCCGTCCGGGTGACGGCGCTCGCCGAGAAGCACCCGCTGTACCCGGGTCTGGGCAAGTAACCCGGACCCGCCGGGACGCCGCACGGCACCCCGTGCGGCGTCCCGGCGCCACCGTCCGCACAAAGCTCCACCCACGAGCGTGGGGCACCGCCCGAGCTCCCCGGCACCGCCGAACACCTCCCGGCGCCGTCCGGGGAGCCGGGAAGATCCCCCGTACCGGGAAAGGGAGTCCGCCCCGTGGCCATTTCCGTCTTCGACCTGTTCTCCATCGGCATCGGCCCGTCCTCCTCGCACACCGTCGGCCCGATGCGCGCGGCACGCATGTTCGCCGGCCGGCTGAAGAACGACGGAGTGCTGGCGCAGACCGCCTCCGTCCGCGCCGAGCTCTTCGGCTCGCTCGGCGCGACCGGACACGGCCACGGCACGCCGAAGGCCGTCCTCCTCGGTCTGGAGGGCCACTCCCCCCGCACCGTGGACGTCGCCCAGGCCGACGCCTGGGTGGAGCGGGTGCGCGGCGAGCGCACCCTGCGGCTGCTCGGCACCGAGATAGGCGACGCCCACGAGATCGCCTTCGACGCCGACACCGATCTGATCCTGCACCGTCGGCGCTCCCTCCCCTACCACGCCAACGGCATGACCCTCTTCGCCTACGACGCCGAGGGCCGACCGCTTCTGGAGAAGACCTACTACTCGGTCGGCGGCGGCTTCGTCGTCGACGAGGACGCGGTCGGCGAGGACCGCATCAAGCTCGACGACACCGTCCTGCGCTACCCGTTCCGCACCGGCGACGAGCTGCTGCGGCTGACCCGCGAGACGGGCCTGTCGATCTCCGCGCTGATGCTGGAGAACGAGAAGGCGTGGCGCACCGAGGAGGAGATCCGGGCCGGTCTGCTGGAGATCTGGCAGGTCATGCGGGAGTGCGTGGCGCGCGGCAGCTCGCAGGAGGGCATCCTGCCCGGCGGGCTGAAGGTGCGCCGCCGGGCCGCGACGACGGCCCGCCAGCTCCGTGCCGAGGGCGACGCCCAGGCGCACGCCATGGAGTGGGTGACGCTCTACGCCATGGCCGTCAACGAGGAGAACGCGGCCGGCGGACGCGTCGTGACCGCCCCGACCAACGGCGCCGCCGGGATCATCCCGGCCGTGCTGCACTACTACGTGAACTTCGTCCCGGGCGCGGACGACGACGGCGTGGTCCGCTTCCTGCTCGCGGCCGGCGCGATCGGCATGCTGTTCAAGGAGAACGCCTCGATCTCCGGCGCCGAGGTCGGCTGCCAGGGCGAGGTGGGCTCCGCCTGCTCGATGGCGGCCGGCGGCCTCGCCGAGGTGCTGGGCGCCACCCCCGAGCAGATGGAGAACGCCGCCGAGATCGGCATCGAGCACAACCTGGGCCTGACCTGCGACCCGGTCGGCGGCCTGGTGCAGATCCCGTGCATCGAGCGCAACGGCATGGCGGCGGTCAAGGCCGTGACGGCCGCCCGGATGTCGCTGCGCGGCGACGGCCGCCACCACGTCTCGCTGGACAAGGCCATCAAGACGATGAGGGACACCGGCGCCGACATGAGTGTCAAGTACAAGGAGACCGCCCGCGGCGGCCTCGCGGTGAACATCATCGAGTGCTAGGGAAACAGGCCCTGACCAGCGCGTTCGTACCTTTCAGCGCTGTCAGGGCCTTCCCTGCTTACGCGGCGGAATGTCCCTGAAACCTCCCTGGGACAGACGTGAAAGTCCCTGAAAAGTCCCTGGGATGTCCCCGCTGCGCCGTGCTCTTGAGATGGTTTGCGCCGCCTCCGGGGGCCATGCCGCCTCATTGTGGAGCACGCACCTGGCCGCACACGGGCATGTCACGAGACCTGCGCATTAAAAGTCCTGGTGAGGACCGTCCGGTGAGGTCCGGACGGTCCTCCGTCGTCCGGAGATGCCTGGCCAGAGGGCACGAGCCGTGCCACGTCATCCAGTCGATGACGAGCCACAGGCGCCCGTCCGCTCACGCATCGCTCACGCGCCGCCCCGGCACGCCTTCAGCCGGGGGCTCGGTTCATAGCTGCACTGGGCGGTCGCCGGCCGCGTGTCCTTCCCGCTCCAAAACGTGTGCAAAGCCCCGGAGATCCCCATACCCTCCGGGGATGGATCTTCGTGAAGAACTTCCGGGCGACAGGCAGGCCGTGCGCGATGTTCACCTGCAGGCGTTCGGTGAGCATGGACTTGTCGTGGCCGCCATGGTCGATACCCTGCGGGACACCATCACACCCGGGGCCGGTCTCTCGCTGGTAGCCGAGCACGACCGGCAGGTCGTCGGCCATGTCATGTTCACCCGCAGTCTTCTGGATGCCCCTCGAAGGCTCGTTGACGTGCAAGTCCTCAGTCCTTTGGCCGTGATGCCTCAGCTCCAGAAGCGCGGTATCGGCTCGGCCCTGGTCCGCCACGGGCTGGGCGTCCTCACCGAGCGGGCTGTTCCCCTCGTCTTCCTTGAGGGCGATCCGGGCTACTACTCGCGTTTCGGCTTCGCACCCGGTGGTGGCCTGGGCTTGCGCAAGCCGTCCCTGCGTATCCCCGACGGCGCCTTTCAGGTCCTCAGGTTCCCCGGATATGAGCCATGGATGACGGGGACGCTGGTCTATGCGGAGCCGTTCTGGCGGCATGACGCAGTCGGCCTCCGTGACTGCGACGCATAGTGACACGAGCGCCGATACCCGCGTTGTGACGTGACGCGCCGCTTGGATGTTGGTCCGGACCGCGCGGGATCACCGGGCTACGCGGGTGGCACCGCGCGGACGCGTCGGCGAGATTGAGGACGACGAGGTCAGGCGCCTGCTGCGGGTCACCGCAGGTTACTGGGGCGGTTGCCGTTCACCAGGCACCGATGAGCGCGCGGATGGTGAGGCCGAGCCCGACGAGGACGACCAGGGTGGCCGTGAGTGGGGCACCAAGTCGGCTGATCCGGCGTACCAAAGCGTTTTCGGGCAGGCGGGAGCTCCACGTCGCCACCGCGTGGTCGCGGAATCGGACGAGCAGAATCCCTGCGGCGGTGAGGGTTGCGGCCATTCCCAGGCCGTAGCCGAGGACGAGCAGGATTCCGAAGGGTGTGCGGCCGAGGGCGATGGCGCCCAGCAGTACGACGAGCGCGGAAGGGCTGGGGACGAGCCCGCCGGCGATGCCGATGCCGATGAGTCCTCTTCGGTTGCCCGGGTGGGGGTGCCGGTGGGGGTGGGCGTGCTGGTGCCCGTGGTGTTCTGGCGTGGCGGGTGTGGTCTTGGTGAGGACGGCCACGGTGCCGGGCTGGGTCTGGCTTGCCGTGGCGGCCCGGCTGCGGGGGACGGAGGGGGCCTCGGCCGGGTGTGCGGCGCCTCCGTGGCTGCGGTCGTGGCCGGGACCGTGGCTGTGGCCGGGATGGTGGTCGTGGTCATGTGGGTGGTGGTGACCGTGGCTGTGGTGATGGTGGTGGTCGAGGGTGCGCCCGCGTAGGGCGCCGCTGAGCAGGCTGAGGCCGATCGCGGTGACCAGCAGGCCGCTGGCCAGAGTCAGCCAGCCGAGGACCGTCTCTCCCGCCACCGAGGTGACGACGGGCAGGAGGAGGCCGACGGCGAGGACGCCCGCGGTGTGCGTGACGGTGACGGTGGCTCCCACGGTGACGGCGTCCTGGGCCCGGCCGCGGCGCCCTGCGAGGTAGGCGGCCATGACGGTCTTGCCGTGTCCGGGCAGGACGGCGTGCGAGGCACCCAGGACCACGGCCAGGGAGAGGGCCAGCAGGCCCACGGGAAGCGTGAGTTCGCGCCTGCCGACGAGATCGGTGAAGAAGTCGCTCAGTGCGGTGTAGGCCGAGCTGATCGGGCCGAGCTCCGGGAGCGCGGGTGCGGCGGTTCCGGGGCCTTCGCCGGTGGCTGAGCCGGGTTCCGTGCTCAGGGTCGCGCTGCGTTGGTCCAACGGCTCCATGAGCAGGTCGTCGGGGTACTGGCGAAGCTCGTCGGTGACGGATTTGGTTGGCGCGGTGGAGTCGGTCAGGGTCACGCCGTCGCCGACTGCGGTCAGTTCGTGCCAGCCGATACGCGGTGCCTGGTGGGAGTCGGTGACGGACACCTCGGCGGATGTGGCGAGGTCGGCGGGGGTGTGCAGCGCGCATTCCAGGCGGCTGGTGCGGAGCCCGGCCTCGCCGGGGCGGTAGGTGAACGTCGCGGAGGTCACCGTCGTGATCCGGGGGCTGTCGGCCACGGTGACGTGCAGGTCCCGGGCCCGCTCGTCGCACTGCCGGGCGGCGTAGCGTTCGCGTTCGGGAGCGCTTGAGGTGCCGTCGCTGTCGGTGTCGACGGCGGTGCGTTCCTGGGCGGCGGCGAGTTCGGCGCGGTCGACGACGAGGGTGGTGTCGATCCCGTCGGGGGTCAGCCGCAGTCCGAGGTAGTGGTTGACGGTGAAGTTGCCCAGCGGGTGGGCGGCGGCGGGCCACGCGGTGGCGAGTGTGCCCGCGCACACGGCGGCGAGCAGGGCGCACACGGCGGGGATACGGCGGCGGGTGCCGGTCATCAGGTCGGGCCGATCTCGTCGAGGGCGGCACGGGCGCGGGGCGCGTGCAGGGGGTGGAAGTGGGGGTCGATGTCCAGGGCGCGGCTGAGGTCGCCGCGCGCGGCGTCGGTGTCGTCGAGTGCCTGGTGCATGCGGCCGCGGTGGTAGTGGAAGAGTGCGCTTCGGGTGCCGAGGGCGAGGGCGCGGTCGGCCCAGCGCAGCGCCTCCCGAGACCGTCCCGCGCGGTGGAGGGCCCAGGCGTAGGCGTCCAGGGAAGTGACGAACGGCCGCTGGGTGGCGGCTGCGCGGCCCAGCGCGAGGGCCTGGCGGATGTCGCCGTGGTCGGCGGAGAAGAGGACGGCCTCGGCTTCCGGGGCCACCCCGGCGGTGCGGAAGAGACGCGTCGTGGTGCGGAACAGCTCGTACTGCTCCTCCGCCTCACGAGTGCGGCCGAGGGACTGCAGGAGGTCGGCGAGCGCCAGGATGGTCGAGGGCTGGGGAACACGTGCGATGGCGGACCGGTAGTCGGCGACCGCCTGTTCGGTGCGGCCGAGCGCCGCATAGGCGCGGGCGCGTGCCGCGAGCAGGGCGGGCTCGTGCGGTGCCGACCTCAGTCCCTTCTCAGCGTGGACCAGGGCGTCGCGTGGCCGGCCGTCGTCGAGCGCGAGGAGGGCGAGATGGTTGCGAGCGAAGACGATGTCGTGCGGTCCCGCGGCCGCGTCCAGTGCGCGCCGCATCAGCCCCTCCGCACGCTCCGTCTCCCCGCGCAGCTCCCATGTGTAGGACGCGCGGGCCAGGGAGGGAGTCGCGGGCTGGAGGTCGACCATCCGCTGAGTGGCCTTGAACGCCTCGTCGTATCGGCCGAGTTGCAGGTAGGCGTCGGACAGGACGCCGTACGAGGGTGCGTGGTGCGGGTTGGCGTGGACGGCTTCCCGGGCGTGCTGCAGCGCGGTCGTGAAGTCGTGGCGTGCTGCGGCGAGGGCGCCGAGGCCCATGGACGCCAGGTGGTTGTTCTCCTCGGAGAGGGTCCGGGAGCGGCGCAGGGCCCGCTCGGCCTTGGCGTAGTACTGCGGGTCTGCCGAGGTCTGTGCCCGCTGGACGTAGCGGACTCCCAGCTCGGCCCAGCCGGTGTGATCGGCCGGGACACGGCGCAACCGTTCCCGCAGCGCCTGGATGTCCCGGTCGCCGCCGGGAGCCGCCAGGTCATCGCCCGGCCGTCCGGTTGTCGCCGGAGCCGCGTCCTCTCGTGTTGACGCGGGCCCGTCGGGGGGTGGGAGCAGCATGGCTCCGGCGGCGAACAGGGTCGCCGTCAGGCCCAGAGCGCAGGCGATCAGGGCGGGACGGCACCGGGTGCGTCGGAGCCGGTCCATCACGGGCGGTCTCTCTTCCGGGTAGCGGGCTGGGGCGGAGATTGCGCCTCGAACCGGAGGCGGCTGTTCGAAGGGGCGGACGTCGGCCGGTCACCGCGGTGACCGGCCGGTCCGTCGCTGTGGCCGGGATCAGTGGCCGTGGCGATGGCGCCGCGAGCGGTCACGCTCGCGCCACATGCGCAGGCCGCCGAAGCCCAGCAGCCCGATGCCCGCCGTGGCCAGGCCCGTCGATACGGCCGGGGCCACGGCCCGCTTCACGGCGGATTCGGAGGCCGTAGCCGAGGTCTTGGCCGCGCGGCCGTCCGGGGTGGAGCCCTGGTGCGGCAGCGCCACGTACGGGAACCGGGCGCCGAACGTCACGTCGTTGGCGTCGACCTTGTCACCCTCGGCCAAAGCGTCCACCAGCTCACCGGTCTGCGCGGCGCCTTCGGCGGCCTGCAGCGCGATGTCGACGACGTCGTCGGTCAGCCGACGGCCGTTCGGCCAACCGCCCAGGTCACCGGCGAGGACGGCGAGCCGCTGGGGCTGCTCGGTCACCGGAACGCTCATGTTCAGGCGTAGTTCCTCGGCCGGAACGATGGTCTCTGGGCGGGCGTCGCGGTTGAGGCGGTGCGAGTTGAGATCGGCCTTGATCGGCCCGCACTCCTCACAGATCCCGGTGAGGAAGATCTCGAACAGGTCTCTGCGCGGCGCGGGCGGCGCGGGGATGCCGTAGACCTGCTCGACGAGCTTGGGCAGGATCGGGTCGAGGACCTTGTCCACGACCGGCTGGACCGTGCGGTCCTGGAACGGCTCCAGCGTGTTGAACGCGTCCTTGAACTTCAGCGGTACGACGACCTCATTGACCAGGGGATTGCCCAGGCGGGAGACCTGCCGCCACCGGTCGTGTCCGGCGCCCTTGCCGGTCACGTCCGCGCCCTTGCGGTCGGTGGTGCTCCACACGCCGATGACCGGGTTGCGCTTCGGGCTGTGGTGCAGCGCGAGGGCCTTCTTGGGGACCTGGAGGGCGATGGTGTTGACGTTGTACCCGGCGAAGGTGTCCTTGCCCCGCTTGCTGAGGTCGCCACCGTAAAGGAGGTCGAAGACCCGCAGGTCGGCGAAGAACGGGTCCTCGGTCTGACCGGCGAAGCTGCGCGTGCCGCGCCCGGCCTCCACCACGGCCTCGTCGCGCAGCGCCGCGTAGTCGGGCATCGAGGCGTTGCCGACGCGGGACGGCGCCACAGGCGCGTCACGCAGCAGCTTGTGCCGCTGGCCCCAGCGGTCGGTGACGGTGAGCGAGTACGTCTGCCGGATGTTCAGGTCAGGGTCGTCGAGCGACGTCACCGGTCCGGTGTTGTAGAGGAACTGGCCCTCGGCGTCCCGGACGTGGGTGCGGAACTTCCAGGAGTAGGTGAGGTCGGCCCGGCCGTCGCCGTCGCTGTCGATCTTGATGTTGTAGCGGGCATCGTCCGCGAACTGGTAGAAGTTCGGGCCGCCGTCGGGCTCTTCGAAGGGAATCCAGTTCGCCACGAAGGTCACCGTGTCCGGCCGGTCCGGGCTGGTGAAGGCGTACAGGTCGGTGTTGTCCGCGCGCGGATCGCCGGCGATCAGCGGTGCCTCACGGTGGCTGGACGCCGAGCTGACGCCCGGGGCCAGCCCGGCCACGGCGACGGACGCCGCGAGGGTGGTGGCGCCGAGTCCGGCTAGGGACCGGCTGAACAGCCTGCCTCGGTCGGCACGGCGGGTGTGCCTGGTCAAACGAACCTACTCTCCCGGCGCCGGGCAGGCAGGAAGCCGCCTGTCGGCGGAGGTCCCTGCCCCGGTACGCCGATGTCAGCGACGGGGTGAGAGCTCCGGCCGATGCGGGCAGGCGCCGATTCGTCGGCGCACAGGCGGCTCGCCCGGGGCAACTCGGCACCGCTCGAAAGCTCGGGCGCCGCGCGCGGCCTCGTCACCGCGCGTGACCGCAGCAAACCATCACCGGACACCCGACAGCGGGGATCACCGCTACGGGGTGTCCCGGCGCACCAAGACGCTGGAAACCACGGAATGCCCAGGTGACCAGGGACGTGAACGACACATAAGGAGGGAGCAGGATCACTCGGAATGAGTACCTTCCGTTGCTCCGAACAGGCAGTGGCCCACAGCGCCGACGCCCAGTGCGGAGTGAGCGGCAGACGCAAGACATCGTCCGCTACGGCGGGGCTTCGGACGCCGCGGCCGACTCGCGACGTGAGCGCCGTGGTCGTCTCCGGGTACGGGGTGGTCACTCGACTGGTCGATGAGCTTGGAAGGCGCAGAACTGATCCCCGAGACATGGCCTTCGCAGGCTGGAACGACGTTAAAAGGCAAGGCAGTTGAGATGTCCTTCCGCATGCGCGACGGGAGTGTGTGGCGGCTCCGGAGGACACGCTGGAGTGGCAGCGGAGGAAGGGCGGGCACAGGCTGACGATCGAGACACCACGGCGTGCAGACCCCCCGCGACGCGCCTTTGAGCCCCTCGCCGTCGCGCGTCGGATTCCCCTCGGCGGAAAGAGACATGATGAACCGCACTACTGCTGTCGCCATGGCCACCGTGGCCGTGGTCGCACCCGGCATCGCCCTGGCACCGTCCGCCTCCGCGGACGGCGGGGGCAAGCACGACACGGTGCACCTGCAGGCCCATCTGGAGCCGGTGCCCTTCAGCAAGGTCAAGGGCTCGGGCACCGCCACGGTCAAGCTCAAGGGTCACAAGGCGACCGTCAGCGTCACCGCACACGGTCTGCTGGCCAAGGCCCCGCACGCACAGCACTTCCACATCGCGGCGAAGGGCCAGTGCCCGCCCGCCTCGGCGGCCCGCACAGTCAACGGGATGAAGTCCATCTTCACCACCGACGGTGCGCCCTTCTACGGCGGCATCGGGACCTCGCTCACCACCACGGGCGACACCAGCCCCGATTCGGCCCTGGCCGTCGACCGCTTCCCCGTCGGGCCGAAGGTCGACTACCACCGCACCATCGACGTCAGCGCGGAGGCCGCCAAGAGCCTGCGTGACGGCACCGCCGTCGTGGTCGTGCACGGCACCGACGTCAACGGCAACGGTAAGTACGACAACGTCCTCGGGCCCTCAGAGCTCGACCCCAAGCTTCCGGCCGAGGCCACCAACCCCGCCCTCTGCGGTCCGCTCATGAAGGCCGCCAAGGGGCCGGTCAAGGGCGGTCTCGGCGGTAGCCAGGGGACCGGCGGCGGCAACACGCTGGCTGTCGCCGGCGGTGCCGGTCTACTGGCAGCCGCCGGAGGCGCGCTCTACCTGCGCCGCCGCACCGGCCGAGTCAGCTGAGACGAGAGCCGGGTTGTGCCCCGAATCCGGCTCGGTGGCCGCCGCGGTGCCTGCACCGCGGCGGCCACCGCCTGCACCGCCATCGGAGTTGCCCTCGTCGTCTCCGGGCTCCCCACCGCCGGTTCGTCCCGGCTCCCGCCGACTCCGGCGGCCACCGCACCGCGCGCCGCGCCGCCGGCCTCCTCAACACGAGCCCTTGCACGGGCACAGCCCCACCGCGTCCGCGTGCCCGCCGTCGGCCTGGAGGTGGAGACGGAACCGGTCGGTCTGGACGTCGACGGTTCCATCGCTCTCCCGGGCGACGCCGACCACGCCGGCTGGTTCACCCACACGCCAACCCCGGGCCAGAACGGGAACGCGGTCGTCGTCGGGCACGTGGATTCAGAAAGTGGCCCAGCCGCCTTCTACGGCCTGGGCGCCCTGCGTCCGGGGGACCGCGTCCTGGTCGACCGTGAGCGCGGCCCCGCGGCCGAGTTCACCGTCACCGACACCGCCGTCCACAGCCGTGAGGATTTTCCCTCCGAGGCGGTCTACGGACCCACCACCGAGCCGCGACTGACGCTCATCACCTGCGCCGACTGGGATCCCGAACGCCGCACCTACCGGGCCAACCTCGTCGTCAGGGCCCGCCTGACCCCGTGAGCTCGGCGTAGACGACGACGTTGTCCGCGTACCGGCTGTCCTCCCGGGAGTAGGCGCCACCGCAGGTGATCAGGCGCAGGCCCGCGTGATCGAGGTTGCGGTAGACCTCGACCGTGGGAAACGCGTCCTTGGGATACTGCTCAACGCGTGTCACGGTGAACTCGGCCGTGCTGCCGTCCGCCCGCTCCACGAGAACGCCGTCGCCCGCACGCAGTTCGCCCAGACGGAAGAAGACGGAGGGCTCCCCGTCCCACGTGACGTGCCCCGCGATCACGGCCGGTCCCTGCTCACCGGGCGCGGGACCGGGCTCGTACCAGCCGGCCAGGTCGGTGTCCCGCGGAGTTCGCATCGCCCCGGACGAGTCTCTCCCGAGCTTCTCCAGCGGGGAGGACAGTCCGAGCGAGGGCACCGAGACGGTGGTGGGCACGGAACGCTGCATGGTCACCGTCTTCGAGCCACGTTCCCGAGTACCGGTGCCGGGGCCCTCCGGCGCACGCTCAGCCTGAGCCGTACCCGGCGGAGCGGGCATCCCCTGCGGCTCGTCCATGCCGCGCGGCAGCCCCGTGACCACCAGGGCCACGGAGACCGCCGCGAGGACCCCAGCGGCCGCCAGCCCAGTCCGTCGGCCGGACCGTGGCCACCGGG
This sequence comes from Streptomyces sp. JJ38, assembly GCF_019303475.1. Taxonomy (GTDB): domain Bacteria; phylum Actinomycetota; class Actinomycetes; order Streptomycetales; family Streptomycetaceae; genus Streptomyces. Next base: position 2,653 of record NZ_JABLSI010000022.1, on the reverse strand, counting down.
AGGGGCCGCGGGTCACGCGCGCTCGCCGCGCCGGTTCCGCACGGCGACGGCCGTGGCAGCGGCTGCGGCCAGCAGGCCGGCGCCGCCCATGGCCAGCACCGTCTCCGAGCCGTTCCGGCCGGCGTCAGCGCCCGGTCCGGTGCCAGTCTCCACGCCGCCCTCGGGCATCTCACCGATGGAAGCGCCCTTCACCATGCCGCAGTTGGCCGGGGCGGTGGCCTCAAGCGGCAGCTTCTCGTCCAGCGAGCTCTTTCCCGCCTCGCCGTCGTACTTCCCGTTGCCGTTCACGTCGATGCCGTGCTGCACGAGGTGCAGGTCCCTGAAGTGGTCCGCGACATCCTGCGAGACGGTGATGGTCCGCTCGTAGGAGAGGTTGCCGTCCTGGTCCGCCTTCGGGAAGCGGTCGACCGCGAGGCCGCTCTCCTTGGAGGTGTCGCCCTCGGTCGTCAGCGAGATGTTGACGTCGCCGTAGTCGGGCACGCCCTCGGCCGTGCTGACGATGCCGTCCCCGTCCTGGTCAGCGTCGGGCTCGGGGCAGTGGAAGTCCCGGCCCTGCGTGGAACCGTGGATGTGCTGGGCGTGCGGCGCGTTCGGCACCAGGCCGTTGGCCCGGATCTTCACGGTCAGCTCCGTGCCCTCCAGGCTGACCAGCGCGGTCCCGCTGGCGCCCGAGTCGTTCAGGGTCTCCAGGTCGATCTGGTACGCCTGGTCCTCGGCCGCCGACGCGGGCACGGACGCTCCGAGAACGAGGGCTGCGGGGAGCGCGGCGAATGCGGCGATCCGGGTGACGTTCCGGGATATCACAGTGGCTTCCCTTCCGGTGACCACGGGCCCGAAGCAGACCCCGTGGGCTCGGTTCCGCCGGATGCGGCGCTGCGAACGTCCACATCCATGGGCGGCTGTCACCCTCCCTTCGTCGCCGTGTGGGATCCGGATTGCACACGTCTGACGACTCTGCCGACACCGCCGGAGCCCCGGCCACCGGTTGACCGGCTATCCGGCCTCGTCGTGCAGGCGGGCCGGATCCAGAACGGTGATACGACCCCGGGCAAGGCGGAGCATGCCGCGGTCGGCGAACTCGCGCAGGACCTTGGTGCACGTCTCCCGCGAGGTGCCGGCCAGTGCGGCGAGCTGCTCGTGGGTGAGCGCGATCTGCGGTTGGCGGGCGCCGGGTCGCAGTCTCCCCGCAGCGCTGTCATTGCGCGTGGCGAGGGTGGTCAGCGTCGTGGCGATCCGCTGGGGGACGGACTTGAACACGGAGTCGGACAGGCGTTGTTCCAGGTCGGCCAGGCGTCGGCCGAGGATCTCGGTGATCCGCGCGGCGATGCGGGCGTCGGAAAGCAGGAACGTGTGGACGTCGGCGCGGCTCATGACACAGACGGCGACGTCGTCGAGGGCCTCGGCGAAGTTGTCGTACATGTGCTGGCCGAGCAGCGCCATCTCCCCGAAGATTGTGCCGGGGCTGATGATGGCGCAGGTGAGGGCCCGGCCCTCGGCGGAGACGCGGAAAATGCGGACCCGGCCGCGCTTGAGGATGAAGAGGATCTCGCTCGGCTGCTGCGGGGAGTGGAGGATCTCGCCAGCGCTGTAGGTCTTCATGGGCGCCGCGGCGGCGATGGCCGCCATCTCCGCGTCGTCCAGGTCGCGGAAGATGTCGACCTCGGAGACGCACCAGGTGCGCTCACGCTCGTCGGTCCCGCCGTCGTGGTCCTCGAACATGTGGTGGGTCTCCTCGCGTCGCCCGGGGGCCCAGGGCGGGGGTGCGACGCCCCAGGCGGGGACGGCAAGCGCCCCGGTGCCGTCAGTCAGACAGTAGGGCACCGGAACGCCGTGCGTGGTGCCGCCGCGTGGCTCGGGGCCTCCCGGTGGGAGTCCATTCCCCGGCCTCGCCTTCGGCGTCATCGGCCGACGGCGTCGGTTCCGCCCGTCCTGCGGGCGACGGCAGCGTAGGTCACCCCGGCGAGCAGCCCGAACACGAGGTGAGCGCCGAGGCTGGACGCGGAGACGTCGTTCCAGTCGAAGACGGGCATGCCCATGTTGGCGGGCATGATCCACAGCGCGCCCAGCACCCACCACAGGGCGCCGTAGGCCAACCCGAGGACGACCGCAGGCGCCATCCGCTGGGCGAACTGGCCCAGCACGACGCCGAACCCGATTCCGGCGAACAGGGCGATGCCTAGGTGGATAAGCCAGCCGACGAGGGCGTTGGTGGAGCCGAGCAGGCCCGCGACCATGGTGATCATCGCGGTGTCCGCCATCGGACGGGACACCGACATCCAGATGCCCATCCCCACGCCGCCCACCAGCCCGGCCGCTGCGCCGTAGACGGCGTGCACGGGCAGGACGGCGACGCGCGGGGAAAGGCGCACGGTGGTGGTCATGGTGAAGCCCCCTAGTTGCCGGTTGTCATGCCTTCACTTACGACGCTAGGCGGGCCTGCTTGTCCCGGTATGTGAGGGTGCTTACGTACGTCCCGGTAGTGGGCGCCGGGCGGGCGGCCGGGTCGGCTTCTCCGCGATGAGCAGACCGTATCCGAGGTTGCCGTCGGCGACGGCACCCCGGGCTGCGGCCAGCACGGCGGGCGCGGCGTCCAGGTCCGCTCCGGCCTGTGCGAGCCTGGCCGGGGCGGTGATGCGCAGCAGGTTCAGCCGGG
>NZ_JABLSI010000021.1:10046-92157 GCF_019303475.1 Streptomyces sp. JJ38 | reverse complement strand
CGGCCGGGCGCCGGGGCACCGCCACGGGCCCGGCGCCGGGCGCGGGGGAACCCTGGCCCGGGGGGTTCTGGCCCGGGAGGCCCTGGCCCGGGGGCGCGCCGGGCCCCGGGGGTCCGGCGTCTCCGCCGCCTGGTACCGCGCCCGTGCCGCCGTACAGCCCGCCGCCCGCGCTCATCTGCCCTTCCGCCCCCTGCCGGCCCGCCGTCGAGTAAGTGTCGCGGCCCCAATCTAGACCCATCGCCGCCGACTTCGGGCCCGGTCCCGGGCGTCCCGGCGGCCCGCGGCCCGTCCTCCGGGACGGGCCGGATACCTGTCCGCGACGGCCAACACGCCCCGCCGACTTTTACTCGGCGGTGCATGTCTCGGCGTCACGGCTGCCCCTAGCCTGCGAGAAGCGACCACACACTTTCTTCCGTTTTCTTCCCCGTCACCCCAAGGAGAGTGCGATGAGCTCCACCTCTTCGACGCCCGCGCAGGAGCGCCGCGTCGTCACCGCGATCCCCGGCCCGAAGTCCCAGGAGCTGCACGCCCGCAAGCAGGCCGCGGTGGCCGACGGTGTCGGCAACGTGCTGCCGGTGTACGTGCGCCGGGCGGGCGGCGGCATCATCGAGGACGTCGACGGCAACTCCCTCATCGACTTCGGCTCGGGCATCGCCGTGACCTCGGTGGGCGCCAGCGCGGAGGCCGTGGTGCGGGAGGCGACCGCCCAGCTCGCGGACTTCACCCACACCTGCTTCATGGTGACCCCGTACGAGGGGTACGTGAAGGTGGCCGAGGAACTGGCGGCCCTCACGCCCGGCGACCACACCAAGAAGACGGCGCTGTTCAACTCCGGCGCGGAGGCGGTGGAGAACGCCGTCAAGATCGCGCGGGCCCACACCAAGCGCCAGGCCGTCGTCGTCTTCGACCACGGCTACCACGGCCGCACCAACCTCACCATGGCGCTGACGTCGAAGAGCATGCCGTACAAGCACAGCTTCGGCCCGTTCGCGCCCGAGGTGTACCGGGTTCCGGTGGCCTACCCCTTCCGCTGGCTGACCGGCCCGGAGAACTGCGCCGAGGAGGCCGCTGCCCAGGCCATCGACCAGATCTCCAAGCAGGTCGGGGCGGAGAACGTCGCCGCGATCATCATCGAGCCGGTACTCGGCGAGGGCGGCTTCATCGAGCCGGCCAAGGGCTTCCTGCCGCGCATCGCCGAGTTCGCCAAGGCGAACGGCATCGTGTTCGTGGCGGACGAGATCCAGTCCGGCTTCTGCCGTACCGGCCAGTGGTTCGCCTGTGAGGACGAGGGCATCGTCCCGGACCTGATCACCACCGCCAAGGGCATCGCCGGCGGTCTGCCACTGGCCGCGGTCACCGGCCGCGCCGAGATCATGGACTCCGCCCACGCCGGAGGCCTGGGGGGCACCTACGGCGGCAACCCGGTGGCCTGCGCCGGTGCGCTGGGCGCCATCGAGACGATGCGCGAGCTGGACCTCAACGCGAAGGCCAGGCGCATCGAGGAGATCATGAAGCCCCGACTGGCCAAGATCGCGGAGAACCACCCGGCCATCGGCGACATCCGGGGCCGCGGCGCCATGATCGCCATCGAGCTGGTCAAGCCGGGCACCAAGGAGCCGGACGCCGAGCTGACCGGCAAGCTCGCCAAGGCCTGCCATCAGGCCGGTCTGGTCATCCTCACGACCGGCACCTACGGCAACGTGGTCCGCTTCCTGCCCCCGCTGGTCATCGGCGAGGACCTGCTCAACGAGGGCCTGGACGTGCTGGAGAGCGCGTTCGCCGAGCTGGCCTGATCAGGCACGCCGCCTCCGCCGCGCGCGTCGGCCCGGTGAAGGAGCTCCGGCGCGGTGAAGGAGATGTGGGAGGCCGATGGCCGTTCGGTCACCGGCCTCCCGGGACCGCACGGCGGTGCCGTACCTTCGAGGGCGGATGTACGGAACACCCCGCCCGCACGGGACTGCGGGCTCCACCGGAGCGACGGCCCCCGGGCCGCGTCCGGGCTGCGCCTCGGCGCAGACAGCACTCCGATCGGACCGCCGCCCGCCCCAAACCCCCCGGGGCGCGCGGTGACCGGTCGGCAACACGGCCGCCTGGGAATACTCCCCCCTGTTCCCGGGCGGCCGTTCGGCGTTCCGGGGCGCGGGCGGCCGTCGGCCGCCCGCCTCCTGGCCATGGTCTGCGGCACGCTGTTCGCCGTCATCGGTGCCCAGGTGGCGCTGGGCGGCCCGGTGCGCGAGGCCGAGGAGCGACTGGCCGAGCGGTGGCGGCAGCCCCGCCCGGGCGCCCCGGCGGCGGACGACGGGCTCGCCGAGTTCGCCGCGGACCTGGGGCACTGGTACGTCGCCGGGCCCGTACTGCTGTTGGCTCTGGTCGGCGTCTACACGGCGGGCCGCGCACCGCGTCCGCCGCTGGCCGCCCTCGCGGCGACGGCGGCGGTCCCGCTACTGGTCGGCCCGCTGAAGGCCCTCTTCGACCGTCCGGGGCCGCTGGGCGGCGAGGGCTACTTCCCCTCGGGGCACGCGGCCATGGCGCTGGTCGCCTACGGGGGCGCGGTGCTCGTCGTCCTCCCCCGGCTGTCCCGGCCGCACCTCCGAGGGGCGCTGGTGGCCGTGGCGGCTGTGCTGGTCGCGGCCGCCGGCGCCGGGCTGGTGCGCCGCGGTTACCACTGGCCGCTGGACGTCCTGGCGAGCTGGTGCCTCGGCGGCCTCCTGCTCGCGTGCGTGGCCCTGGCGGCGCGCGGCCGTTCCGCCCCGCGCGAGGGGTGAGGATTTCGTTCCCGGCTCCTCCCACGGGTCTCCGGGCGCCCGGGCGGACGCCGGGCGCGCCGGTCGCCGTCCCCCGGCAACCGCGCCGCAGGGAGGGGACGGTTCGGCACCCGGCACCCGCTGAGCGGGAGCCGTAGAGTGGTTGCAGAAAGTAGCGGAGGAAAATCCGGCGACCGGACGAAACCGGCACTCTGCGATTACCGCATCCCGGAAGCCCCGGCCGACCACCTTTGAATGATCGAGCGAAACCCTCCGCCAACCTTCCGAATCACGGAGACGCCAGGCACGTAGGCAGTGAAGAAGAGGCACGCCGCCGGAAAGATCAAGACCGCGGCTACGGATACAGCACGCTATACCGTCCGGGGCATGGCACAGCTCGTCAACCCCCCGGCCGGAGGGATAGCACCCAGCGCCGCGTCCGAAGAAACGGCCACGGAAGAGATCAGGTCCAAGGGACTGCACAAGAACTCCGTCGGCCTCTTCGGCAGCGCCGTCATCGGTCTGTCCACCGTCGCCCCCGTGTACTGCCTCACCAGCACTCTCGGTCCCACCGTGGGCGAGGTCGGGCTCCAGATGCCCGCCGTCTTCCTCGCCGGCTTCCTGCCCATGCTCCTGGTGGCCTTCGCCTACCGGGAGCTCAACCGCGTCATCCCCGACTGCGGCACCTCCTTCACCTGGACGGTGAAGGCGCTCGGACCGCGCATCGGCTGGATGACCGGGTGGGGCCTGGTCATCGCCACGGTCATCGTGCTGTCGAACCTCGCCGGCGTCGCCGCCGAGTTCTTCTACCTGCTGCTCGGCGAGCTGACCGGCAGCGAGGCGATCCTGCGGTTCGGCGGCTCCACCGCGGGCCACGTGCTGACCGTGCTCGCGTTCATCGCCGTCGCCACGGCGATCAGCTACCGCGGCATGACCGCCACCAAGTGGTTCCAGTACGCGCTGGTGACCCTGCAGATGGTCGTCCTCGCCCTCTTCGTCGCCATGGCCTTCGGCAAGGCCGGGGAAGGCGTCGCGGCCTCCGCCTCGGCCCCCGAGTTCTCGCTGGCCTGGTTCGACCCGTTCTCCGTCACCTCGTTCACCGCCTTCACCGCGGGCCTGTCGCTGTCGATCTTCATCTACTGGGGCTGGGACACGAGCCTGACCGTCAACGAGGAGACCTCCGGCAGCACCCGGACCCCCGGCCGGGCGGCGATGATCTCCATCGCGGTGCTGGTGACCTCCTACGTCCTGACCGCCGTGGCCGCGCTGATGTTCTCGGGCACCGGCACCACGGGCCTGGGCCTGGGCAACCCGGAGACCTCGGACAACGTCTTCGCCGTCCTCGCCGACCCGGTGATGGGCCCCCTGGGCGTGCTGCTGTTCCTGGCCGTCGTGGCGAGCGCCGCCGCCAGCCTCCAGACGACGTTCCTGCCGGCCGCCCGCACCATGCTGGCCATGAGCACGTACAAGGCCTTCCCGGCCTCCTTCGCCAGGGTCCACCCGAGGTTCGAGACCCCCGGCCGGGCCACGGTGGCCGCCGGTGTGGCGACGGGTGTGTTCTACGCGGTCATGACGCTGGTCAGCGAGAACGTGCTCATCGACACGATCTACGCCCTCGGCCTGATGATCTGCTTCTACTACGCGCTGACGGCGTTCGCCTGTGTGTGGCACTTCCGCGGCGAGTTGACGCGCGGCGTGCGGGACGCGGTCACCAAGGGCGTCCTGCCGCTGCTCGGCGGCGTGCTGCTGACCGCCGTGTTCGTCAAGACGATGGCGGACATGTGGGACCCGGCCTACGGCAGCGGCAGCTCCATCGCCGGAGTCGGCAGCGTCTTCGTCATCGGCGTCGGGCTGCTGCTCGTGGGCCTCGTGCTCATGCTCGTCATGCAGCGCCGCAGCCCGGCGTTCTTCCGGGGCGAGGTGCTCACCCACTCCACCCCGGCGCTGGTGGCGAAGGACTGACGGCACCACCTTGACGGCGACGGCGGCGTCCCGCACGGCTTCGTGCGGGACCCTGCCGCGCGGCGTCTCGGGCCCGCCCCCGGTCAGCCGCCCGCGCCGGGTTCCGGAGCGGGGCCGCCGCGCACCTCCTCGGGCCCCAGGACCTTGCGGGTGACCCGCTCGGCAAGGGCCGCGACCAGGGTGCGCGGGCGCCGCGGTGAGAGGTGGGCGCTCAGCGCGTTGCCGAGCCCCGGCGTGACGTAGGCGCGGTCCCGGTCGAGCGCGCGCAGCGCCGCCCGCACGACGGGTTCCGGCTCCGCGAACGCGCCGGCGACCGCGGCCCTGCGGGTGCCGATCACCTCGAAGAAGCCCGTCTCGACCGGGCCGGGGCACAGAGCGCCGTGACCCGGACCCCGCGGCCGCGGCACTCCTGACGCAGCGCCAGCGAGAAGGTGAGGACGAAGGACTTGGCGGCGCCGTAGACCGCGAAATACGGGCTTGGCTGGTAGCCCGCCGTGGAGCCGATGTTGAGGACGGCGCCTCCGCCCCGGGCCAGCATGCCGGGCAGCAGGGCGTGGGTGAGGCCGACCAGCGCCACGACGTTGACCATCAGCTGGTCGTGGTCGCGCCGCGGCTCGATCTCCTCGAACCGTCCGCAGGTGCCGAACCCGGCGTTGTTCACCAGCACACCGATGTCGAGGCCGCGTTCGGCGAGGCCGTCGGCGATGCGCTGGGCGGCGTCCGGCTCCGCGAGGTCCTGGACGATGACGTGGGCCCCCACACCGTACGTCGTGTGCAGCCGCTCGGCGAGCACGTGGAGACGCTCCGCGGATCGCGCCGTCAGCACCAGGTCGTGCCCGCGGGCCGCGAGTTGGGCGGCGAACTCGGCGCCGAGACCGGAGGACGCTCCGGTGACCAGGGCGGTGGGCTGGGTTTGTGCCGCTGAACGGGACATCGCTCTCCCCTTGATCGATACCGCACGAGCTAGAACAGAAGAGTAACTGTTTAAGCTGTAACTGCAACAGCAGTGTTGCAAATAAGACCGATCGGTGGTTCCGCTGGACGCCCCCGCCTGTCACGTCGAAGAATTCGGGCAGCCATCCACCCCCGCCGCGACGGAACTCCCCTCCGAGAACCGGGGTTCTCCCGTGGGGGTCGGGGCAGTCATCAGTCGCTTCGGGAGGGAGGCCGGCCATGCAGGAGGACACGTCCGCTCATCTGGTCGCGGTCGCGGACGAGCTGTTCTACACCCACGGCGTCCATGCGGTGACCATGCAGCGCATCCGGGACGCCAGCGGAGTGCCGCTCAAGACCCTTTACCGGCTGTTCCCGTCCAAGAACGTCCTGTTGGCCGCCTGCCTGGCGCGACGGGACCGGATCGCCCGGAGCGCGATCCGGGACTACGTCAGCGCCGCCGAGGACCCGGTGGAGCGGGCCCTGGGCCTCTTCGACTTCCTGCACGACTGGTTCCGGCAGCCCGGCTTCCACGGGTGTGTGTTCGCCGGCGCGTTCGGCGAGGCCGGAGCGGCGGCCCCGGAGGTCGTGGCCGCCGTCCAGTCCCACAAGCAGGCGCTGCGCGACCTGGCGACCGAACTGGCCGCGCAGGCACGGGCGAAGGACCCACGGTCCGTCGGCGCGCAGCTGGCGGTGCTGTTCGACGGGGCGATGGCCCTGGCCACGTTCACCGGCGACCTCGACGCCGCCCAGCACGCCCGGCGCACGGCACGGACGGTGCTGGACACCGCGGCCTGACCACACGGGCGCGCTCCCGCGGGCCTGCGCGTATCGTGTCCGCTGACGCGATGTCCAAGAGGCCGGGGTTCCGATGGCGAAGAGCGGTGGGCGGGCGCTCCGGGCGGACGCCGAGCGCAGCGTCCGCATGATCCTGGAGGCGGCCGAGCGCGTACTCGCCGCCGACCCCGGTGCGTCCGTCGAGCAGATCGCCGAGGCCGCGGGCGTCGCCCGCACGACGGTGCACCGGCGGTTCGCCAACCGGCAGGCGCTGATCGAGGCGCTCACCGAGTCCGCGGTGGCGCAGCTGGCCGAGGCGGTGGAGGACGGCCGGCCCGACACCGCCCCGCCGCTCGTCGCCCTGCATCGCATCACCGCCAACGTGCTGCGCGTCAAGGGTGCGTGGGGCTTCGCCCTGGGCCGCCCCGCCGAGGCGGACAGCGCGGCCTCGGCGGGCTGGGACGCGGTGGGCGCCCGCTGTCTCGAACTCCTGGCCCGCGCGCGGGAGGAGGGGCTCCTCGCCCCCTCCGCCGACCTGGAGTGGGTGCGGCGCGTGTACTACGCGCTGATCGGCGAGGCCGTCCACCACGACGGCCGCGCCCCGGACCCGGACGCCCGCGCCGCCCTCGTCGTCGACACGCTGCTCCACGGAGTGGGCCGGCGGCCGGCCGGTTAGTGCCTGTCCGGACCGGCGGCGGCCGGCCGGGGCGGCCCCCGCCCCGGCCTCAGTTCCCCGGCACGCGCGGGGCCGTCGTGAACGCGTCGTAGCCCCGGTACGGGTCGTCGTAGTAGTCGGGCTCCTCGTCGAAACCACCCGTCATCCCGATGACGAGCAGGACGACGAAGAGGGCCGAGAGCACGGTCGTGATGATGCCGAGCACGAGGCCGGCCGTGGCCTGTCCGGAACCGTGCACGTCACCGCGCCGGATGCCGCGCCGGGCGGCGACGGCCAGGCAGAGCGCGATCGGGCCGCAGATGATCCCGATGAAAGCGCCGAAGAACGTGAGTGACAGCGTGAGGCCGACGATGCCGAGCACCATGGCCGCCGTGCAGATCCCGCTCGTCTCCGGGGTGGGCGGCAGCGGCTGCCACGACGCCCCGTAGGGGTAGGCGGCGCCGGGGCCGTAGCCGGACCCTGCGCCGTAGCCGTACCCGTAGCCCTGGATCGGCCCGGCCGCCGCAGGCGGACCCGGCTGCATCGGCCCGGGCAGCGCCGGAACGCCGGGGCCGTACGGCGGGCTCGCGGGCTGCGGGACCGCCGCGGGGGGCGGCGAGGGCGCCGGCGGCACGGGCGGCACCCGGGAGCCCCCGCCCGGCTGCGCGGAGAGGTCGGTCACGGTCTGCTGCTCCGCCACCGACGGTATCGGCGGCCCGGACCGGCCCGGCTGGCCGGACTGGGCGTCCCCCTTCTCCAGGGAGCCGCGCTGCCCGGGCGGGGCCCAGGGGTTCGGCTGTTCCGGGCCCGGCCCCGGGTGACCGCCGCCCCGTGCCCCGTCGTCCTGCGTCATCGCGCCCCTCCCCATCCGGTGTCCCGCCATCGTATGCCGGGCGCCGCGAGGGGCGGCATACGATGGACGGCGGCCTCACGGCCATGTCCCCCGGAGGTGTTCTAGCGGAGGTGCACCCTTGTCAGAACCGACCGACCTGACGGTCCCGGACGAGCTGGCCGGCTTCATCGCGGGCCTGCCCAAGGCCGAACTGCACGTCCACCACGTGGGTTCGGCGTCGCCGCGGATCGTCGCCGAGCTCGCGGCCCGCCACCCGGACGCCAGGGTCCCGGCCGACGAGAAGGAGCTGGCCGAGTTCTTCGTCTTCCGGGACTTCGCGCACTTCATCGAGATCTACCTCTCCGTCGTCGACCTCATCCGCGACGCCGAGGACGTGCGGTTGCTCACCTTCGAGATCGCCCGCGAGATGGCCGAGCAGAACATCCGGTACGCGGAGCTGACGGTCACCCCGTTCAGCTCCACCCGGCGCGGCATCCCCGACGTGGCGTTCATGGAGGCCATCGAGGACGCGCGGAAGGCCGCGGGCAGCGAGCTGGGCGTCACCCTGCGCTGGTGCTTCGACATCCCCGGGGAGGCCGGGCTGGAGGCCGCGGAGGAGACCGCCCGGCAGGCCTGCGAACTGCGGCCGGACGGCCTGGTGTCCTTCGGGCTCGGCGGTCCCGAGATCGGCGTGCCCCGCCCGCAGTTCAAGCCGTACTTCGACCGGGCCGTCGCCGAGGGGCTGCACAGCGTGCCGCACGCGGGCGAGACCACCGGGCCCGGCACCATCTGGGACGCCCTCACCCATCTGCGCGCCGAGCGCATCGGGCACGGCACGAGCGCCCCGCAGGACCCGAGGCTGCTGGAGCACCTGGCCGAGCGGCGCATCCCGCTGGAGGTCTGCCCGACGTCCAACATCGCCACGCGCGCGGTGGAGAACCTGGCGGAGCACCCGGTGCGCGAGATGGTGGCGGCGGGCGCGCTGGTGACCATCAACAGCGACGACCCGCCCATGTTCGGCACCGACCTGAACACCGAGTACGGCCTCGCCGCCCGCCTGCTCGACCTGGACGAGGCCGGGCTCGCCGGACTGGCGAAGAACGCGGTGGAGGCGTCCTTCCTGGAGGCCCCGGCGAAGGCGGCGCTCGCGGCGGAGATCGACGCCTACCTCACGGCGTATCTGGCCCGGCGCTCCGAGGCCCTCCGCAGGTCCTGACCCGCCCCGCCGGAAGCGCCCCGACGCCGGGGCGAGCGAGGCCAAGGGCCCCGGGGGCGATGCCCTCGGGGCCCTTCCGCCGCCACGGCGAGCGGCCACGACGGCGGGGGCCCGGCGGCCTGAGGAACCACCGGACCCCCGCGGACAGCCGACGCCTTACAGCGCGGTCATCACGTGCTTGACGCGGGTGTAGTCATCGAAGCCGTAGGCCGAGAGGTCCTTGCCGTAGCCGGACTTCTTGAAGCCGCCGTGCGGCATCTCCGCGACCAGCGGGATGTGGGTGTTGATCCACACACAGCCGAAGTCCAGCGCCTTCGACAGCCGCATGGCGCGACCGTGGTCGGAGGTCCACACCGAGGAGGCGAGGGCGTACTCGACGCCGTTGGCCCACTCGACGGCCTGCTCGTCCTCGCTGAAGCGCTGGACGGTGATGACGGGGCCGAAGACCTCGTTCTGGACGATCTCGTCGTCCTGCTTGAGGCCGGAGACGACCGTCGGGGCGAAGAAGTAGCCCTTGTCGCCGACCCGTTCGCCGCCCGTCTCGACCTTGGCGTGGGCGGGGAGCCGCTCGATGAAGCCCTCCACCTTCTCCAGGTGGACGGGGTTGTTGAGCGGGCCGTAGAAGCAGTCCTCGTCGCCCAGATCGCCCGTCTTGACCTCGGCGGCGGCCTTGGCCAGGGCGGAGACGAACTCGTCGTGGACGCTGTCGTGGACGAGGACGCGGGTGGCGGCCGTGCAGTCCTGCCCGGCGTTGAAGAACCCGGCGTCGCGGATGCCCTCGACGGCGGCGGGGATGTCGGCGTCGCCGAAGACGACGACGGGCGCCTTCCCGCCCAGCTCCAGGTGGACGCGCTTGACGTCCTTGGCCGCGCTGGCGGCGACCTCCATGCCGGCCCGCACGGAACCGGTGATCGAGGCCATGGCCGGCGTCTTGTGCTCGACCATCAGGCGGCCGGTGTCCCGGTCGCCGCAGACGACGTTGAAGACGCCCTTGGGCAGGATCGAGCCCAGCACCTCGGCGAGGAAGACGGCCGAGGCCGGCGTCGTGTCCGAGGGCTTGAGGACGACCGTGTTGCCCGCGGCGATGGCCGGGGCGAACTTCCACACGGCCATCATCATCGGGTAGTTCCACGGTGCGACCTGGGCGCACACGCCCACGGGCTCGCGCCGGACGAAGGACGTCATGCCCTCCATGTACTCGCCGGCCGACTTGCCCTCCAGCATCCGGGCGGCACCGGCGAAGAACCGGATCTGGTCGAGCATCATCGGCAGTTCCTCCTGCCGGGTCAGCTCCAGGGGCTTGCCGGTGTCCTTGCACTCGACGGCCAGCAGTTCGTCGGCCCGCGCCTCCAGGGCGTCGGCGATCTTCAGCAGGGCCAACTGCCGGGTGCCCGGCGTCGTGTCGCGCCAGGCCGGGAAAGCGGCCTCGGCGGCGGCCATCGCCGCGTCCACGTCCGCCGGGGACGAGAGGGCGGCCAGGGCGTAGGTCTCGCCGGTAGCCGGGTCGACCACCTCGGTGGTCCGCCCGTCGGAGGCGTCCCGGAATTCCCCGTCGATGTAGTTGCGCAGCCGACGCAGCTCGGTGGTCACGTCAACACCCTCCTGCTCCGTTGTCCAATGGGTGAGACATACACCCTAACCGCCCGACCCACGTTTTCAACAGGGCGACTCCCCCGTAACTGCGAAATCAGTCGTGAGATCGCCAATCTGCAACGAAAAACATCGCTCACGGCTTGCATGACGGAGCAGACCTCATGCACAGTGGGGTCGTGGCTCGTGATGAGAAGAAACCGAACGGCACCGGATCGATCGACGCCGTCTCCCTGGCCATCATCGAACAGCTCCAGGAAGACGGGCGGCGACCGTACGCCGCCATCGGCAAGGCCGTGGGCCTGTCCGAGGCGGCGGTGCGCCAACGCGTGCAGAAGCTGCAGGACCAGGGCGTCATGCAGATCGTCGCCGTGACCGATCCGCTGACCGTGGGGCTGCTGCGGCAGGCCATGGTCGGCATCAACGTCGACGGCGATCTCGAGCCCGTGGCCGAAGCTCTCGCGGAGCTGGAGGAGGTGGCCTACGTCGTCATGACGGCCGGGTCGTTCGACCTCCTCGTCGAGATCGTCTGCGAGGACGACGAGCACCTGCTCGAAATGATCAGCAAGCGCATCCGCACGCTGCCCGGCGTCCGGTCCACCGAGAGCTTCGTCTACCTCAAGCTGCGCAAGCAGACCTACACCTGGGGAACCCGATAACCGTGAGCAAGGACCTCTCCCGTACCGCGTACGACCACCTGTGGATGCACTTCACCCGCATGTCGTCGTACGAGAACGCCCCCGTACCGACCATCGTGCGCGGCGAGGGCACCTACATCTACGACGACAAGGGCAAGCGCTACCTCGACGGACTCGCCGGGCTGTTCGTCGTCCAGGCAGGGCACGGCCGCACCGAGCTGGCCGAGGCCGCCGCGAAGCAGGCCCAGGAGCTGGCCTTCTTCCCGGTGTGGTCCTACGCCCACCCCAAGGCCGTCGAGCTGGCCGAGCGCCTGGCCCAGCACGCCCCCGGCGACCTGAACAAGGTCTTCTTCACCACCGGTGGCGGTGAGGCCGTCGAGACCGCGTGGAAGCTGGCCAAGCAGTACCACAAGCTCACCGGGAACCCCACCAAGTACAAGGTGATCTCGCGGGCCGTCGCCTACCACGGCACCCCGCAGGGCGCCCTGTCCATCACCGGCCTGCCCGCGCTCAAGGCCCCCTTCGAGCCGCTGGTCCCCGGTGCGCACAAGGTGCCCAACACCAACATCTACCGCGCCCCGATCCACGGAGACGATCCGGAGGCCTTCGGCCGCTGGGCCGCCGACCAGATCGAGCAGCAGATCCTCTTCGAGGGCCCGGAGACGGTCGCCGCCGTCTTCCTGGAACCGGTGCAGAACGCCGGCGGCTGCTTCCCGCCGCCGCCCGGCTACTTCCAGCGCGTGCGCGAGATCTGCGACCAGTACGACGTGCTGCTCGTCTCCGACGAGGTCATCTGCGCCTTCGGCCGCCTCGGCACGGTCTTCGCCTGCGACAAGTTCGGCTACGTGCCGGACATCATCACCTGCGCCAAGGGCATGACGTCGGGCTACTCCCCCATCGGCGCCGCGATCGTCTCCGACCGCCTCGCCGAGCCGTTCTACCAGGGGGACAACACCTTCCTGCACGGCTACACCTTCGGCGGCCACCCCGTCTCGGCCGCCGTGGCACTGGCGAACCTCGACATCTTCGAGCGCGAGGGCCTCAACCAGCACGTGCTGGACAACGAGAGCGCCTTCCACGGCACGCTGAGCAAGCTGCTCGACCTGCCGATCGTCGGCGACGTCCGCGGCAACGGCTACTTCTACGGCATCGAGCTCGTGAAGGACAAGGCCACCAAGGAGACGTTCAACGAGGAGGAGACCGAGCGCGTCCTGTACGGCTTCCTCTCCAAGGCGCTCTTCGACAACGGCCTCTACTGCCGCGCCGACGACCGGGGCGACCCGGTCGTGCAGCTCGCGCCGCCGCTCATCTCGGACCAGGGCACCTTCGACGAGATCGAGCAGACCCTCCGCGCGGTGCTGACGGAGGCGTGGACCAAGCTCTGATCCACGCACGCCGAGCCACGTGCCCAAAGCCGCGCGCTTCGGGCGCGTGGCTCCGGCCACGGCCCGGCCCGCCTCACTCCCGGTCATCCCAGGCCGCCGTTCCGGGGCGCTCTCCCTCATCCGCCCCGGCACGGCACCGGGCGCGACGCCTCCGCCGCGTCGCGCCCGGCGGGATGACCGCCCCCGTCCCCGGGCCATCCGTCCCCCGGGACCGTTCGTCCCCCGGCCCCGCCTCACCCGGGTGGAGCAACCTGCACCGCGCCCCGCGCCCGGCGGCCCCGAGCGGCCGCCTCGCCTCCTTACCGTGCAGGAATGGCGTCCCCCGAGAACCCTCCCTCCGGCCCGCGCACCGGTGAGGCACTCCTCAGCGCCCGTGGGCTGCACTGCTCCTACGGCCCCTCCCCCGCCCTTCTCGACGTCTCACTTGACGTCGCCGAGGGCGAGATCGTCGCCGTCACCGGGCCGCGCGGCAGCGGCAGGAGCACGCTGCTGCACTGCCTGAGCGGCCGGCTCCTCCCCCACCAGGGCGAAGTCCTCTTCGACGGACTCGCCGTCCACACCCTCCCCCCGGCCGACCGCGAGCGGCTGTGCCGCGACCGCTTCGGCTGGATCGGCGACGAGCCCGCCCTCGTCCCCGAGCTCACCGTCTGGGAGAACACCGCCCTCCCGCTGATGCTCGTGGGCGCCGGCCGCCGCGCAGCCCGGCGCGGCGCGCTGGAGTGGCTGGAGCGTCTCGACGTCGCCGACTGCGCGCGCAAGCGCCCGGCCGAGCTTCCCCAGGCACGGCGGCAGCGCGTCGCCGTCGCGCGGGCCCTCGTCCACGGCCCGCAGGTCCTCTTCGCCGACGAGCCCACCGCGCCGCTGCACACAGCCGACCGGGCCCAGGTGCTGCGCACCCTCACCACCGCCGTCCGCTCCCACGGCATCACCCTCGTCCTGACCGGCTCGGAGAGCGGCGCCCCGGAGGGCGCCCCCGGCACGCCCCCGGCGCCCCGCGAGGCCCTCATCGACCGGACCGTGCGGCTGCGCGACGGCCGCACCGCCACCCGGCCCACCCCGGAGGCCACCACCGCCACCAGCGCAGAGGATCAGGAATCGTGCTCCCTCTCCGTCTGATCCGCGGCTCGCGGGCCCTCACCCAGCTCCCCCGGCTCACGGTCGCCGCCGCCGCGGCCGGCGTGGGCTTCCTGCTGCTGTCCGCGCTCAGCTACGCCCTCGCCCACCCCGGCGACGCCGGCGTCGCCGTCCCCCGGCTGCTGTGGTGCCTCGTCCCGCTGGCCGCCACCGTCCACCTCGCCCTCGTCGTCGCGCGCACCGACCCCGGGCCCCGGTCCCGGGCGGCGCTCGACGCCCTCGGGCTCCGCACGGCCGGGCTGCCGCTGCTGTCCGCCGTCCAGATCGCGGCGTGCTGCCTGCTCGGCAGCGGAATCGCCCTGCTCGTCTTCCTCTACCTGCGCGGGGACGTCGTCGGGCTGCCCTTCGACGGCGCCGCCGGCGAGCTGCTCGCCGCCGGCCGCCCCGTCCCCCTGGTGGCCACCGTCACCCTGCTGCTGGCGGTGCCGCTCGCCGTCGCCGGGGCCAGCGCGCTGAGCCTGCGGGCCGCCGCCGCCCGCAGGCCTGCGTCACCGCAGCCCGTCCTCGACCGCCCCGGGCCCCGGCCCCCGCTGCCCGCCGGCCTGCCCTACGGCGTCGGCCTGGTCGGGCTCGGCCTCGCCCTGGAGGCCTTCGCGGCCCGGGACGCCACGGGGGTGCCGCCCGGCGTCATCGTCGGCTGGCTGCTGGCCGCGCTCGGCCTGGCACTGGCGGGCCCGGGCCTCACCCGTCTCACCGGCCGCCTCCTCGCCGCCTTCCGGCCCGGGGCGACCCGGCTGCTCGCGGGCCGTTTCCTCCAGGAGGAGGCCACGCTGATCGGCGCCCCGATCGGCGTCCTGTGCGCGGCGGGCTGCGGGGGCGTGGCCGCCCTCTACGTCTACGGCCCCGACGACTCGCCCGGGCCGATGACCGTCCTGGGGGGCGCCGTCGTCGTGGTCTGCGCGCTGACGGGCGTACTCACCGCGGCCGCCGGAGCCCGCACGGCGCTGGCACCGGCCCGCGCCGCGCTCGCCCAGCTCGGCGCCAGCCGGGAACTGCTCCGGCGGGCCGCCGTCCTGCGCGCGGCGGCCGTGGTCGTCGTGTTCGCCCCGGTCACCTGGGGAGTGGCGCGGCTGGCGGCGCTGCCCCTGTCCTAGCGGGCCCGCCGCCGTCCACGACGGGCGGCAGGCGGACGATCTCCGCCGCGTCGAAGCGCGGACGCACGGCCTCCCCGACGGCGGGCGCGTCCGTGAGGGCGCAGGACGCCTCCAGCCGGGGCGCCCCCTCGACGTCGAGCAGCACGGCGAGGTGGTCGCCCCGGAAGGTGCGGGCCAGGACCCGCGCCCGCGGCCCGTCCTCCGAGCCCTTCCCGGGACCGTTCTCAGGGCCGACCAGCCGCACCCCGGCCGGGCGCACCAGCAGCGTGCACTCCCCCTCCGGCGTGCCGGGCGGAACCGGCAGCGGCCCCCAGGCGGTGTGCGCGGTCTCGGCGCCGGACTCCTTCACGGTGGCGGGCACCAGGTTGTCGAAGCCGAGGAAGCGCGCCACGAAGGCCGAGGCGGGCCGCTGCCACACCTCCATGGGCGTACCGCTCTGCGCCACCCGGCCTTCCGCCATGATCACGACGCGGTGGGCCAGCGCGAACGCCTCACCCTGGTCGTGGGTGACGGCGAGGACGGTGGTCCCCAGCCGGTCGAAGAGCTGCCGCAGCTCGACGACGAGCCGCTCCCGCAGGCCGCGGTCGAGCTGGCCGAGCGGTTCGTCGAGCATGAGCAGCCGCGGCTCGGGGGCCAGCGCCCGCGCCAGCGCCACCCGCTGCTGCTCCCCGCCGGACAGCGAGGCGACGGCGCGCCCACCGGCGCCGGGCAGGCCGACGAGGTCGAGCAGCTCCGCGACGCGGGCGGCGGCCCGCTCCCGGCGCACGCCCTGCACGCGCAGCCCGAAGGCCACGTTTCCGGCGACGTCGCGCTGCGGGAAGAGCTGGTGGTCCTGGAACATCAGCCCGAGCCCGCGCCGGTGGGCGGGGATGCCGGCCTGGTCGCGTCCGGCGAGCCGGACGCGACCGGCGTCGATCCGCTGCAGGCCCGCGACGGCCCGCAGCAGGGTGGACTTCCCGCTGCCGCTGGGGCCCAGCACGCACACGGTCTCCCGCTCGTCCACCGCCAGCCCGACGGCGTCGAGCACCGCCCGCTCACCGAAGCGGACGGTCAGGGCCTCCACGTCGAGTGACGCCATGTCAGAACTCCCCCGAGGTGTTGGTGCGGGCGCGCTCCAGGGCGAGCAGCCCGGCCGCGCAGACGAGCATGAGAACGGTGCTGAGGGCCATCGCCTGCCCGTAGTTGAGCTCGCCCGCCCGGCCGAGGAGCCGGGAGACGGCCACCGGGAGGGTGGGCGAGTCGGCGCGTGCGATGAAGACCGTCGCCCCGAACTCGCCGAGCGAGACGGCGAAGGCGAACCCGGCGGCGACGGCGAGCGCGCGCCGCACCAGGGGCAGGTCCACCTCCCGCCAGGCCCGCAGCGGGGTGGCCCCCAGCACGGCGGCGGCCTCGCGCAGCCGCTCGTCGACGGCCCGCAGCACCGGCAGCATCGTGCGGACCACGAACGGCACGCCCACCAGCGCCTGCGCGAGCGGCACCAGGAGCCAGGACGACCGCAGGTCGAGGGGAGGCTCGTCCAGGGCGATGAGGAACCCGAAGCCGACGGTGACGGCCGAGGTGCCCAGCGGCAGCATGAGTAGCGCGTCGAAGCCGCGGACGAACCGTCCGGCCCTGCGGGTGAGGGCCGCGGCGGCCAGCCCGCCGACGAGGACGGCGATGACCGTGGCCACCGCCGCGTAGGCGAGGGAATTGCCCACGGCCTCGATGGCCGGGACGACGAAGGTGCTGGTCGCGTCTGCCGGGGCGGCCAGCTCCCGGTAGAACAGCAGCCCGTACCCGTCCGGGGTGGCCAGCGAACGTTCCACCAGGACGGCCAGCGGGGCGAGCAGCAGGACGACGATGACGGCCAGCTGCGAGGCCAGCAACGCCCACTGCCCCGCGCCACGCGGCGCCCGGGCGGTGTGCGCGGCGTCGACGAGACGCAGCGCCGACTCACGGCGCCGCACCGTCCAGGCGTGGACGGCCAGCAGCGCGCCGACGGCGGCGAACTGCAGGAGGCTCAGCACGGCGGCGGTCGGCAGGTCCAGGAACTGGGCGGTCTGCCGGTAGATCTCCACCTCCAGCGTCGCGTACCGGGCGCCGCCGAGGATCTGGACGACGCCGAAGGAGGTGAAGGTGAACAGGAAGACCATGAGGGCGGCGGCGGCCACCGCCGGGGCCAGCGCGGGCAGCGTGACGCGGCGCCAGGCCGTGAGGGGGGAGGCGCCGAGCAGCCGGGCGGCCTCCTCCTGGCGCGGGTCGAGCTGCGCCCACAGCCCGCCCACCGTCCGGACGACGACGGCGTAGTTGAAGAAGACGTGGGCGAGGAGGATGGCCCACAGCGAGGTGTCCAGCCGCACGCCCCACGCCACCTCGAGCAGTCCGCCGCGCCCGAGGAGCGCCAGGAACGACGAGCCGACGACGACGGTGGGCAGCACGAACGGCACCGTGACCACGGCCCGCAGCAGGCGCTTGCCGGGAAAGTCGAGGCGGGCGAAGACGTAGGCGCCGGGGAGGGCGACGGCCAGGGTGAGCGCGGTGGAGGCGGCGGCCTGGCCGACGGTGAAGCCGACGACGTCCAGCGTCACCGGGTCCGTCAGTACCTCCCAGGCGCGCCCGAAGCGCCAGCGCCCGCCCTCGCGCAGCCCGCGCGTGACGATCGCGGTGACGGGATAGCCGAAGAAGACGGCGAAGAACGCCACGGGCACGGCCATGAGCCCGAGCCGTGCCGCGAGTCCGCGTCGCCCGCCCCCCGCGCGGGCGGCGCGAACGGTTCCGGTTCCCCCCTCGGTCACCGCATCAGCGCGGACCACTGCTTGACCCACTGCTCCCGGTTGGCGTCGATCTTCTCCGGGGTGACGGTGTGCGGGTCCTCGACGTCGGCGCCGTACCGCTCGAAGACCTCGGGCAGCTCGGCGTCCCCGTGCGCCGGGTGGACGAACATGTTCAGCGGGATGTCCTCCTGGAAGGAGGTGCCCAGCATGAAGTCGAGGAGGGCCTTGCCGCCCTCGGGGTTGTCCGCGCCCCTGAGCAGTCCGGCGAACTCCGTCTGCTGGAAGCAGGTTCCGGTGGCGACGCCGGTCGGCGCCTGCTCGGGGTTCTCCTCGGTGCCGTAGTGCACCTCGGCGACCGGGCTGGAGGCGTAGGAGACGACGAGCGGGCGGTCCCCGTCCCGGCCCCCGGAGGAGCCGCTGAAGAGGTCGTTGTAGGACTGCTCCCAGCCCTCCGACTGGATGACGCCGTTGGCCTTCAGGTCCTTCCAGTAGTCCTGCCAGCCCTCCTCCCCGTAGGCGCCGACGGTGGCCAGGAGGAAGGCCAGGCCGGGTGAGGACGTCGCCGGGTTCTGCACGACGAGGAGGTCCTCGTATACCGGGTCGGTGAGGTCGTCGAGGGTCTGCGGCGGCTCGACGCCCTTCTCCGCGAAGTACGCCCGGTCGTAGTTGACGCAGACGGCGCCGGTGTCCACGGGCGTCACCCGGTGCTTCTCCGCGTCCAGCTGGAGCTTGTCGTCGACCCCGTCGAGCCCCGCCGCCTCGTAGGGGGTGAAGACCTCGGCGTCCAGGGCCCGGGAGAGCAGGGTGTTGTCCACACCGAACAGGACGTCGCCCTCGGGGTTGCCCGCGCTGAGGACCGCCTTGTTGACCATGACCCCGGCGTCCCCGCTCTGGAGCACCTCCACGCGGTAGCCGGTCTCCTGGGTGAACTGCTTCAGAACGTCCTCGGAGACGACGAAGGAGCCGTGCGTGACGAGGGTGACGGTCTTGTCCTTCTCCCCGGACGAGCCGGAGTCGTCGGAGCCGTCGGAGGCCCCGCAGCCCACCAGCAGGGCGGTGCCGAGCGTCGCGGCGAGAGCTCCCTTGAGCGTCGTGCTGAACACGGTCGTACTGCGCTTCATCGTGCTGCCTTCGGGTCCGGGCGCATGCGGGCAGCACGAGAGGTTCCGAACTTCCTACCCAGCATGACCTGGGCGAGGTTCGAGGGTCTGCGGTTCCCCGTTCGAGGCCTACCGCACTCTCAGCGCTGCGCGCTCCCCTGTCGGATGGTTATACGTATGTTCGGACGATACCAGCGCCCGGACATGACCCGGCCGCCGTCTCAGCGCCCGGACGCCGTCTCAGCGCCTGGATGCCACCTCAGCGCTCGGATGCGGCAAGCTGGCCGCAGGCGCCGTCGATCTCCTGGCCCCGGGTGTCCCGGACCGTCACCGGAACGCCGTGCCGTTCGAGGGCGCGCACGAACTCCCGCTCGTCCTCCGGACGGGACGCCGTCCACTTCGAGCCCGGCGTCGGGTTCAGCGGGATCAGGTTGACGTGCACCCGCTTGCCCTTGAGCATCCGGCCCAGCAGGTCCGCCCGCCACGCCTGGTCATTGATGTCCCGGATCAGCGCGTACTCGATCGACACCCGCCGGCCGGAGACCTCGGCGTACTCCCACGCCGCGTCCAGCACCTCGCGCACCTTCCACCGCGTGTTGACCGGCACGAGGGTGTCGCGCAGCTCGTCGTCGGGCGCGTGCAGCGAGACGGCGAGCCGGCACTTGAAGCCCTCATCCGTGAAGCGCCGCATCGCCGGAACCAGACCGACCGTCGAGACCGTGATGCCGCGCTGGGAGAGCCCCACCCCGTCCGGGGCCGGGTCCGTCAGCCGCCGGATGGCGCCCACGAGCCGCTTGTAGTTGGCCAGCGGCTCGCCCATGCCCATGAAGACGATGTTGGACAGCCGCGCGGGCCCACCGGTCACCTCGCCGTCGCGCAGGGCCCGCATGCCCTCCACGATCTGGTGCACGATCTCCGCCGTCGACAGGTTCCGGTCGAGACCGGCCTGCCCCGTCGCGCAGAACGGGCAGTTCATCCCGCAGCCGGCCTGCGAGGAGACGCACATCGTGACGCGGTCCGGGTAGCGCATGAGCACCGACTCGACCAGCGTCCCGTCGTGCAGCCGCCACAGCGTCTTACGGGTGTCGCCGTCGTCGCAGCTGATGTGCCGGACAACCGTCATCAGCTCCGGCAGCAGCTCCGCCGCCAGCTTCTCCCGCGCCGCGGCCGGGATGTCCGTCCACTGCTCGGGGTCGTGCGCGTACCGGCCGAAGTAGTGCTGGGAGAGCTGCTTGGCCCGGAACGGCTTCTCCCCGATCCCGGCCACCGCCTCCTTACGCTCGGCGGGTGCGAGGTCGGCGAGGTGCCGCGGCGGCTTGGCAGCCCCCCGCGGCGCGACAAACGTCAGTTCTCCAGGCGCAGGCATAACCCGTCCAGTGTCGCAGATCGTCCGGCGTCACCCGACCGGTCGCCCACGCCCCCGCGGACGGCCCCGGCGATACCGCACCTCGGCCACCTCACGGCCCCCGAGGTCCTCACGCTGCACGGCGCCGTCCGGACGGTATCCGGCCGCCTCGTAGAAGCGCCTGGCCCGCGCGTTGTCCCGCAACACCCACAGCGCGCATCCCGCACAGCCCTCGTCCCGCCACAACCGGGCGTGCACCGCTTCGACGAGGGCACGCCCCACGCCGGTGCCCACCAGCTCCGGGCGGACGTACAGGGCGTACAGCTCGCCCGTGTCCGGCCCGGGCGGCGTGCCGCGGTAGGGCCCGTAGGCGGCCCAGCCCACCGCGCCCGTCCCGTCGTCGGCCACCAGGTGCACGGCTCGTGAGCGGGGGTCGGCGAAGGCCGCACGGCGGCTGCGGGCATCCTCCTCGACGCTCATCGCGTCCAGGTACGCCTGTGGCACCATCCCGGCGTACGCCGCCTGCCAGCCGCGTACGCGCAGGTCGGCGACGGCGTCGACATCGTCCCGGCGCATCTCGCGTATCCGAAGCATCCCGGCACGCTAACGCGAGGCGGGCGGACGCGGCGCGGGGTTTTCCGCTCAGCCCGTGCCGACGAAGGCGACGAGGAGGAGCCAGACGACGGGGGCGGTCGGGAGAAGGGAGTCGAGGCGGTCCATGATGCCGCCGTGGCCGGGCAGGAGCTTGCCCATGTCCTTGATGCCCAGGTCCCGCTTGATCATGGACTCGCCCAGGTCGCCGAGCGTGGCGCTGGCGGCCACGGCGAGCCCCAGCAACAGCCCCTGCCACCAGGTGCCGTCCGTGATGAGGAACTGCAGACACAGGGCACCGGCGAGCATGGCGAAGCCGACGGCGCCCAGCAGCCCCTCACGGGTCTTGCCCGGGCTGATGCGCGGGGCCAGCTTGCGCTTGCCGAAGCGCCAGCCGACCGCGTAGGCGCCGGTGTCGCTCACCACGGTCAGCAGGAGGAACGTCAGCACCCGCTGCGCCCCGTCGTCCGCGGCGAGCATGAGCGCGACGAACGTGGCGAGGAAGGGCACGTAGAAGGCCGTGAAGACCCCGGCCGTGACGTCCTTGAGGTAGCCGTGCGGCGTCTGCGCCATCCGCCACACCAGGACGGCGAGGCAGGTCAGGGCCATCGCCACCCAGGCCGCCTCGGCGCCGCCCACGTATCCGGCCACGACCATCGCCGCACCGCCGACCGCCAACGGCGCCAGCGGCGCGTGGATGCCCTTGCGCTCGGCCAGCCGGGAGGTCAGCTCCCACAGGCCGACGACGACGGCGAGCGCGATCACCGCGACGAAGACGTCCTTGACGAGGAACAGCGACGCCAGGATGACGGCGCCGAGCCCCACGCCGACCCCTATGGCGGCACGCAGGTCACGGCCTGCCCGCTTCGCGCGGCCGGGCGGCGAAGCGGGCACGGAGGTCGCCGGGGACGCTCCGGGCCCCGGATCTCCTGGCGGGAAGGGCGGGCTGCCGCCGGTGGCAGCCCCCTCCGGCTCGGGGCCGGTGGGGCCGCCGTGCTCCCCCTGGTTTCCGTCGGCGTCGGGCACGATGGGCATGGGCCGAGTCTGCGCCGGATCGCGGACGTCGTGTACGGGACCCGCCGACGGGACGTTCCCGGAGCCGGGATGGAACCCGTGCCCGGTGGGCGGCGGCGCACCCCAGGGTGAGTCGTTCACTGATTGCAGCCCTTATACCTTGAAGAACCGTCAGACCTCGAGCAGCTCGGCTTCCTTGTGCTTGAGCAGCTCGTCGATCTGGCCGACGTACTTCGAGGTGGTGTCGTCCAGTTCCTTCTCGGCGCGACGGCCCTCGTCCTCGCCGACCTCGCCGTCCTTGATGGCCTTGTCGATGGTCTCCTTGGCCTTGCGGCGGACGCTGCGGATGGACACCTTCGCGTCCTCGCCCTTGCCCTTGGCGACCTTGATGTACTGCTTGCGCCGTTCTTCGGTCAGCTCCGGGAAGACCACCCGGATGATGGTGCCGTCGTTCGACGGGTTGACCCCGAGGTCGGAGTCGCGGATGGCCTGCTCGATGTTGCGGAGCGCGCTCTTGTCGAACGGGGTCACGACGGCCATGCGCGGCTCGGGGACCGAGAAGGACGCCAACTGGTTGATCGGGGTCGCCGCCCCGTAGTAGTCGGCCACGATCTTGTTGAACATGGCCGGGTGCGCGCGTCCGGTACGGATCGCGGCGAAGTCCTCCTTGGCGACGACGACCGCCTTCTCCATCTTCTCCTCGGCTTCGAGGAGGGTCTCTTCGATCACCACGTGCTCCTGGTTCGATGACTGGGCGGATTGAGCGGGTTCGGACGGTGCCCCCGGCCTCCCGGCCCCTGCGGAGGACCGGGTGTCGCGGGCAGAGCCCAGGTGCCTGCACGATGTCCGACCGGCAGGCCCGTGTCCACCGGGGCTGAGGTCAGCTCCTGTTGCTCTGGCTGCTGACCAGCGTGCCGATCTTCTCACCCTGGACCGCCCGCGCGATATTCCCCTCGGCGAGCAGCTCGAAGACGAGGATCGGCAGCTTGTTGTCGCGGCACAGGGTGATCGCGGTCATGTCCGCCACCTTGAGGTCCCGGGTGATGACCTCGTCGTAGCTGAGGGCGTCGAACTTGACCGCTTCCGAGTTCTTGGCCGGGTCGGAGTCGTAGACGCCGTCGACACCGTTCTTCCCCATGAGCATCGCCTCGGCGTGGATCTCCAGCGCGCGCTGGGCCGCGGTGGTGTCCGTGGAGAAGTAGGGCATGCCCATCCCCGCGCCGAAGATGACGACCCGGCCCTTCTCCAGGTGCCGGATCGCACGCAGCGGGATGTACGGCTCGGCGACCTGCCCCATCGTGATGGCGGTCTGCACGCGCGAGTCGATGCCCTCCTTCTCCAGGAAGTCCTGGAGGGCGAGGCAGTTCATGACCGTGCCGAGCATGCCCATGTAGTCGGAGCGGGCCCGGTCCATGCCGCGGACCTGCAGCTCGGCTCCGCGGAAGAAGTTGCCACCGCCGATGACGACGGCGATCTGCGCACCGTCCCGCACGACGGCCGAGATCTCCCGGGCGATCTTGTGCACGATGTCGGGGTCGACGCCCAGACCGCCGCCGCCCGAGAACGCCTCGCCGGAGAGCTTCAGCAGAAAACGGCGGGGAACGTCGGTGTCGGTTTCGGTCCTGCTCATGGGAATCTCCTCGTGCACATACGAGGAAGGCCATTGCCGGTGCGGAACTGGCGGGTTCCTGTGGCAATGGCCTCCTCGTAGCGGCTTGTCCGGGCTGCCGTGTGCCCGACCCTACAGCGGCCGGGCCCGGGGGTCGCTCAGGCTCCGACGCGGATCCGCGCGAAGCGGCTCAGCGAGACACCGGCCTCGTCCAGGACCTTCTGGACCGTCTTCTTGTTGTCCTTCGCGAAGGGCTGGTCAAGGAGGCAGTTCTCCTTGAAGAAGCCGTTGACGCGACCCTCGACGATCTTCGGCAGGGCGGCCTCGGGCTTGCCCTCCTCCTTCGCGGTGGCCTCGGCGACGCGGCGCTCGTTCTCCACCGTCTCGGCCGGGACCTCGTCGCGGGAGACGTACTTCGGCGCGAAGGCGGCGATGTGCTGCGCGACGTCCTTGGCGACCTCGGCGTTCTCCTTGTCGAGCTGCACGAGCACACCCACCTGCGGCGGCAGGTCCGGGTTGGTGCGGTGCAGGTAGGTGGCGACGTAGCCACCGGAGAACTGGGCGAAGCGGTCCAGGACGATCTTCTCGCCGAGCTCGGCGTTCTTCTCGTCCACGAAGGCCTGGACGCTCTTGCCGCTCTCGATCTCGGAGGCGAGCAGGGCGGCGGTGTCGGCCGGCGAGGTGGCGGCGATGTGCGCGGCGACGGTGTTCACGGCGGCCTGGAACTTGTCACCCTTGGCGACGAAGTCCGTCTCGCACTTCAGCTCGACCAGCACGCCGGAGGCCTTGTCGTCGGCGATGAGCGCGGCGACGGCGCCGTTCTCGGCGGTGCGGGACTCGCGCTTGGCCACGCCCTTCTGGCCCTTGACGCGCAGGATCTCGACGGCCTTGTCGACGTTGCCGTCGCCCTCGTCGAGCGCCTTCTTGCAGTCCATCATGCCGGCGCCGGTGAGCTCCCGGAGCTTCTTGACGTCAGCGGCGGTGTAGTTCGCCATGGGGTGAATCTCTTCCCGAAAAGTCGATGAAGGAAATCGAGTGGTCTGTGTCGAGCCCGGGTCCGACGGGATCGACCCGATTCAGGTGCGGGCGCACGGCGGGGCGGGCGCGTTCGCGCCCCGCTCCCGCCGTGCGCCTGACATACACGGTGTGCCCGGGTGTCAGCCCTGCTGCTCGGTCGGGGCCTCGGAGGGCTTCTCCTCGGCCTTCTCCTCGGCGGGCTTGGCCTCGGCGGGCTTGGCCTCGGTGGCCTCCGCCGCCTTCTCGCCCTCCAGCAGGTTCCGCTCCCACTCCGGCAGCGGCTCGGCCGCGGCCTGCTCGCCGCCGCCCTTGCCCTCGGCGGCGCCGGAACGGGCGATGAGACCCTCGGCGACCGCGTCGGCGATCACGCGGGTGAGCAGGGTGACGGAGCGGATCGCGTCGTCGTTGCCCGGGATCTTGTAGTCGACCTCGTCCGGGTCGCAGTTGGTGTCCAGGATCGCGACGACCGGGATGTTCAGCTTGCGGGCCTCGCCGACGGCGATGTGCTCCTTCTTGGTGTCCACGATCCAGACGGCGCTGGGCACCTTCTGCATGTCGCGGATGCCGCCGAGCGTCTTCTCCAGCTTCGCCTTCTCGCGGGAGAGGACCAGCAGCTCCTTCTTGGTGAGGCCGGAGGCGGCCACGTCCTCGAAGTCGATCTGCTCCAGCTCCTTGAGGCGCTGCAGCCGCTTGTGCACGGTCGAGAAGTTGGTCAGCATGCCGCCGAGCCAGCGCTGGTTGACGAACGGCATGCCCACGCGCGTCGCCTGCTCGGCGATCGCCTCCTGGGCCTGCTTCTTGGTGCCGACGAACATGACGGTGCCGCCGTGGGCAACCGTCTCCTTGACGAACTCGTAGGCGCGGTCGATGTACGACAGCGACTGGAGCAGGTCGATGATGTAGATGCCGTTGCGCTCGGTGAAGATGAAGCGCTTCATCTTCGGGTTCCAGCGGCGGGTCTGGTGCCCGAAGTGGACGCCGCTCTCCAGCAGCTCCCGCATCGTGACGACGGCCATGGCCGTTCTCCTTGTTGTGTCCTCGGTTGTCGGCGACGGCCGGTGGCCGTGCCCCTGACGCCCCGGACGCGTCGTGCCCGACGAGCGGCGCCGTCCACCCGGGTGGGGCGGCTCGTCAGGACCGGGATACGCGGCCACCCGACGGAAGAGCCGACGAGGTGGCGGGGCGTGCGAAGTCGACCCGGTGACCCGGGTCGCCAGCAGAAGTGTACGGGAACCGCCGCACGCCAAGCGACACGCTCGATTGTTCGCCGGTTTGTCCACAACCGGCGAGTAGTCCACAGCGTCCGCGCGGGTACGACGCCCGGCCGCGGAAGCTGCCACGCTGCACCCATGAGGCAGTCACCATGTGTGTCCAGGCGGCCACCGTACGTCCCTCCGGTCACCCGGTCGGGCGCGCGGCCGACCAGCCTGCCGGGCGTCCTCTCGGGCGTGCTCGCTCTCGTCCTGGCCCTCGTCCCGTTCATCCTGCCGCCCGGCGCGCTCCTCGGCGGCCGGACGGCGGCGGCGTCCGCGACCCCGCCCTTCCCCGCCTCTCCGGCTCCCGGTGGCGAGCGGCCCACGTGGCCGTTGTCGCCCACCGAGGTCGTGCGGGACGTCGACCTTCCGTCCGCGCCCTGGCGCCCGGGGCATCGCGGGGTCGATCTGGCGGGCCGGGCGGGGCAGTCCGTGCGCGCGGCCTGGGGCGGGCGCGTCGTCTTCGCCGGCCGGGTGGCGGGGCGGGGCGTGGTCTCCGTCGAGCTGACGGGGCCGGGTGGGGCGGCGCTGCGCGCGACCTACGAGCCGCTGCGGGCCTCCGTCACCACGGGTGAGCGGGTGGCGGCCGGGGCCACCCTCGGCGCCCTGGCGGACGGGCCCTCGCACTGTGCGCCGCGGGCCTGTCTGCACTGGGGTCTGCGCCGGGGCGACACCTATCTGGACCCACTCGCGGCGCTGCGCGGGCCCTCGGTGCTGCTGCCGGTCTTCGGTGTGCCGCTGCCGGGGCACGGCTCACCCCCGGAGGGGCGTGGGGCGGACCGGGGCACGGGGCCGGGGCGCCCGGGCGCGCCCGGCTGGCTGCCGGCCGGTGTCCGTGTGCCGCCCGGTTCGACGGCCCCGCTGGGCGTGGCCGCCGGGTTGGCCGGCGCCGCCGTCCTGGCCCGTCGCGCCCTGCGGCGGCAGGCCGCGCAGGCGCAGCGGGTCAGGAGCCGCCCGCCACCCCGTGCAGGGCCATGGTGACGGCGGCCTCCGTCACGGCTGCCGGGTCCTCCACGGCCAGCTCGATTCGGCGGACGGCACCGTCGACCACGCCCTGGAGCAGGACCGCCGCGAGCCGGGGCTGCTCGTGACCGAGCGCTTCGAGTGCCTCGACCGTCATCGCGACGAGCCCGCCGTGGGCCGCGCGGATACGCTCGCGAGCGCCCTGGTCCAGCTCACCGGCGGAGATCGCCACGACCGCCCGGTGCCGCCGGTCTCCGACGAGGGCGAGCTGCCGCCGGACATAGGCCTCGATCTGCCCCTCCGGAGTGCTCGCGGCGGCCATCGCCGCCTCGACCTCGGCGGCCCACACCGGGAAGTCGACCGCGCACAGCTCCTCGACGACGGCCGCGCGGGAGCGGAAGTACTCGTAGACGGACGAGCGGGCCAGCCCCGTGTGCTCGGCCAGGGCGGGGAAGGTCAGCGCCTCGGTGCCTCCCTCGGACAGCAGCGTGCGGGCCGCCTCCAGCAGGGCGTGGCGTTGCATGGTGCGATGCTCGGCCACTGTGGCCGCTCGGATCCTGGGCACGTGTTCCACCCTACGACTTCCCGACCGGCCGGTCAGGAGGGGCGCACACGTCCGGAAAGACGATTCAGCGGCCCACCTCCGCGAGCTTGGCCCGGAGTTGGAGCACGGACTTGGTGTGGATCTGGCTCACCCGGCTCTCGGTCACGCCCAGCACCTCGCCGATCTCGGCGAGCGTCAGCCCCTCGTAGTAGTAGAGCGTGACCACCGTCTTCTCCCGCTCCGGCAGCGTGTTCACCGCCCGGGCCAGCAGGCGGCGCAGCTCCCGGTCCTCCGCGACCTCGACCGGGTCGTCGGCCGCCGTGTCCTCCAGGGTGTCCATGAGGCTGAGCCGGTCGCCGCTCTCGCCGCCGGCGTGGAGCAGCTCCTCCAGCGCGACGACGTTGGCCAGCGAGAGCTGGCTGAAGACGGCGTGGAGGTCCTCGACGGGGATGCCCATCTCCGCCGCGACCTCGGTCTCGCTGGGCGTCCGCCGCAGCTTGGCCTCCAGCGAGGCGTACGAGCGCTCGACGGCGCGGGCCTTCTGGCGCACTGACCGGGGAATCCAGTCGAGCGCGCGCAGCTCGTCGATCATCGCCCCGCGGATGCGCGTGATGGCGTACGTCTCGAACTTGATGGACCGCTGCGGTTCGAACTTCTCAATCGCGTCGATGAGCCCGAAGACGCCGGACGAGACGAAGTCGGCCTGCTCCACATTGGCCGGCAGCCCCACGCTGACGCGCCCGGCGACGTATTTCACCAGTGGCGAGTAGTGCAGGATGAGCTGCTCCCGCAGCCGTTCGTCGCCCGTGTCCTTGTACGCCCGCCACAACTGCTCCAGCGAGCTGGGGGCGACGGGTGGCGCCTCCGTACCGGTCGCGGCCGGCGGCGCCGGGGCCGGCCGGGGTGACGCGGACATGTGGTGGGGCATGCGTTACCTGGAGCCGTTCTGCGGGGTCGGTGCGGACGGGGAACTCGTGGACGGACAGCGGTCGCCGTGGCGACCCGGGCCGTGGCTCTCGCGACGGAGACGGAGAACCTCGTGAGCGTAGCGTGATCAACACGTCGCGCCGGGCGATGAGGGTGCGATGCGGGATGCGCAGATACGTTCTTCGGCCCGCACCCTGGTGGGACAAGGCGCCCCCGTGGCGCCGCGCACGGGCCACCGGTATCTGCCGTTCCGGGCTCATATGCTCACCCTTCCACGCGGTTGTTCCAGGTCAAGGACCGTTTCGTCACCCGTTGGGGTGTCGCCCGGCCGGGCGCGTCAATTGCCAGCGGTCTCGTGAGCACTCGACGAAGCCGAGCGAGCGCAGCTCCGTCAGCCGCGCCCGGGTCTCCTCCGCCGCGGTCGCCGCGGCGCGCGCCAGCCACGGCACCGTGACGGCATGCCTGGCGGGCAGGGCCTCGAGCACGCGCGCCGTGGCCGCGGGGAGCAGATCGCGCGGGAGCAGCGGGCTTCTCGGCTCGGGGGCCAGCTCCCCGATGCTCCCGACCAGCTCGATGACCTCGTCGGCGCAGGTCACCAGCCGCCCCTCGGTACGCAGGAGCCGGTGCACTCCGGCCGACAGCCCGGAGGTGACGGGGCCGGGCACGCCCATCGTCTGCCGCCCGAGCCGCTCCGCCCACCGCGCGGTGACCAGCGAGCCGCTGCGGAGCTGCGCTTCCACGACGACGGTGCCCCGGGCGAGCGCGGCGATGACGCGGTTACGCAGGACGAAGCGAGGGCGGGTGGGATGTTCCCCGGGGGCGAGCTCGGCGAGCAGCCAGCCCTGCTCCCCGAGCCGGGCGAGCAGCTCCCGGTTGCCCGGCGGGTAGGCGACGTCCACCCCGCAGGCCAGCACGCCCACGGTGGCGCCGCCCACGGCGAGCGCTCCCCGGTGCGCGGCGCCGTCCACCCCGTAGGCGGCACCCGAGACGACCGTCCAGCCGCGCCGGGCGAGGCCGCAGCCCAGCGTGGAGGCGACGTGGGCGCCGTACTCGGTGCAGGCCCGGGCGCCGACCACGGCGACGGACCGCAGCGCGGCGAAGCGCAGGGAGGACGCGCCCCGCACCCACAGCCCCAGCGGTCGGACGGCCCCGAGGTCATCGAGCTGGCCGGGCCACTCGGCGTCGCCGGGGCACAGGAACCGGCCGCCGAGCGCGGTGGCGCTGGCCAGATCGGCGGCCGGGTCCACGGCGGCGGCCCGCAGCCGCAGGCCCGCCCAGCGGCGGGCACCCGCCCCGGGCAGCGGGCGCTCTCCGGCGAGCGCCCGCGCCGTCTCGACCGGCCCGTACCGGGCGACCCAGCCGCCCGCGAGCTCGTCCCCCGGCTCCAGAATGCGGCTGAGCGCCACCCGGGCCAGCCGGTCCTCCTCCTCGACTTCGCCCTGCCCCGCGGGCACGGCCCCGCCGCCCGCCGCCCGGCCACCGCTCACCGCCCGGCCCCGAAGAGCGCGGTGCCGCGGCTGACGCCGGTGCGGAGCTGGAGAGCGCAGTCGACGTCCTCGGCCCGTGGGCGGTCGTGCCCGGCCAGATCGGCCACCGTCCAGGCCACGCGCAGGACGCGGTCCAGCCCGCGGGCCGTCAGCAGCCCGCGTTCCAGATCGGCCTCGGCCGAGCTCAGTGCGCCTGGGGCGACCCGCCAGCGGGTGCGCAGCTCGTAGCCGGGCACCTCGCTGTTCGTCCGCCACGGCGTGCCCGTGTAGCGCTGGGCGGCGCGCTCCCGGGCGGCCAGCACCCGTTCGGCGACGGTCGCGGTGTCCTCGGCGCCGCCGTCGGGCGCGAGGAGCTCGGCCCGGGCCACCGGCTCGACGGTGACCCGCAGATCCACCCGGTCGAGCAGGGGACCGGAGAGCCGCGCACGGTAGCGGCGGATGGCGGAGGGGCGGCACTCGCAGGGCTCTCCGGTGGCGCCGTGGCGCCCGCAGGGGCAGGGATTGGCCGCCAGGACGAGCAGCAGTCTGGCGGGCATCCGCAGCATGCCCTGGGCCCGCGCGACGACGACGCCGCCCGACTCCAGCGGCTGCCGCAGGGCGTCCAGCACGCGGGCGCTCGCCTCAGCGGCCTCGTCCAGAAAGAGCACGCCGTGGTGGGCCAGGGTGACGGCCCCGGGGCGGGGCAGACCGGTGCCGCCGCCGATGAGCGAGGCCATGCTCGCCGAGTGGTGCGGGGCGCAGTACGGCGGCCGGGAGATCAGCGGCTCCCCAGGCGGCAGCACCCCGGCGACGGAGTGCACCGCGGTGGCCTCCAGCGACTCCGCACGGCTGAGCGGGGGCAGCAGGCCGGGAAGCCGCTCCGCCAGCATCGTCTTGCCGGCGCCCGGAGGCCCCTTCAGGAAGAGGTGGTGCCGGCCGGCGGCGGCGATCTCCAGGGCCCGCCGCGCCGCGAGCTGCCCGGCGACCTCCGCGAGGTCCACGGGCCGGGCTCCCGCCTGCCCGCTGCCGCCGGCGACCGTGCCGACGAGAGCGGAGCCGCCGAGCACCGGCTCGGGGCCGATGTCCTCGGCCGCGTCCTCCTCCGGGACCGGCTCGTCGGCCAGCACCGCGATGACCTGGCGCAGGCTGCGGACGCCGAGGACGGCCACGTCGGGCACGAGCCGGGCCTCGCCGGCCGCCTGCTCGGGCACCACGACCTGTCGGTACCCGGCGTCGGCGGCGGCCAGCACCGCGGGCAGGACCCCGCGCACGGGGCGCACCCGGCCGTCGAGCCCGAGCTCGCCGATCATCATCGTGTCGGCCAGCCGCCGCAGGTCGACCCGCTCGGCCGCGCCGAGAACGGCGCTGGCCACAGCGAGGTCGAAGCCGCTGCCGCCCTTGGGCACCGAGGCGGGGCTCAGCCCCACGGTGAGCTTGCGCTGCGGCCACTCGACACCGGAGTTCACCACGGCGGCCCTGACCCGGTCCTTGCTCTCCATCAGGGACTTGTCCGGCAGGCCGATCAGCGTGAAGTTGGCGACGCCGGGCTCCAGGTCCGCCTGGACCTCGACGACCACGCCCTCCACTCCGACGAGGGCCACCGAGCAGGTGCGTGCGAAGGCCATGTCACGCCGCCCCTCGCACGTGCTGGACGACCGGGGCGCCGCGCCGGGGCAGCTGCACGCCGATCACGTCGATCCGCACTCCGCCGGTGGGTGGCCTGCCATAGCGGACCAGCCACCGTTCGGCGAGCCAGCGCGACGCGAGCCGCCGCAGCCGGGCGGCCTTGCGCGGCGTGACGGACTCCATCGGATGCTGGCCCGAGCCCGCGCTTCGCGTCTTGACCTCGCAGATCACCAGCGCGTCCCCGTCCCGCGCCACGATGTCGATCTCGCCGTCCGCCGAGCGCCAGTTGCGCTCCAGGACGGCCATGCCCGCTTCCCGCAGCCTGCGGGCCGCCACATCCTCGCCGTACCGGCCCAGGGCTCCCTGTCGGTTCATGTCGCCCACCTCCAGCGCCGACTGTGGCGGGGGCGCGGGAGCCGCGGGGATCTTCCCCTGTCTCTGTGGACAACCGGCCGGCTGTGGACAACTCGATCACCCGGTCGAGTGATCGGGGCGGGTTCGGGGCGACGTCAGCCGCTGAAGCCGGAGTCCTCCGGAAGGTTGAGGTCGCTCTTGTTGAGCTCCTCGATGTTCACGTCCTTGAAGGTCAGCACCCGGACCTGCTTGACGAAGCGGGCGGGACGGTACATGTCCCACACCCAGGCGTCGGCCATGGAGACCTCGAAGAACACCTCCCCCTGGACCGAGTGCACCTGCATCTCGTAGTCGTTCGTGAGGTAGAAGCGGCGTTCGGTCTCGATGACGTACTTGAACAGGCCGACGACGTCCCGGTACTCCCGGTAGAGCTTCAGCTCCATCTCGGTCTCGTACTTCTCGAGGTCCTCGGCGCTCATGGCATGTTCCCCTTCAGCCTGCGTCCCCCCATTGTGCGTCAGCGCCGGCCGCGCCGTCCGGCCCGCCGCGCGATCGGCCCCTGCGCGGCTCCGCCCAGGATCAGCACGGCACCCGTCACGCCCGCCCAGAAGAGCGTGGGCAGCGGGCCCGGCGCGGAGATCCCGCCGGGCAGGGCCGCGAAGCCTTCGGGGCGCTCCACCACCCCGGCCTCCCCCAGCGGCCAGGCGGTGACGTCGACGCGCGCCACGACGGCGTCCCGCGGCACCGCGCCGTCGGCCGCGGCGCCTCCGGCGAGCCGGCTGCGCGAGTCCACGGAGTCCCGCCGGTGGTCGCCCAGCAGGAACAGCCGGCCCTCCGGCACCGTGGCGGAGAACTCGGTGGCGGAGGCCCGGCCGGGGGTGTCGAGGTAGGGCTCGGGGACGGGTTCGCCGTTGATCGTCAGACGGCCCTCGGCGTCGCAGCAGACCACGGTGTCGCCCCCGACGCCGATCACCCGCTTGATCATCGGGAGGTCGCCCCACGTCGTGTCCTGGAAGACGACGACGTCCCCGCGGCGCACATCCGTACCCTCGACGCGCTCGGCGAGCACCCGCTCCCCCGCGCTGATCGTCGGCGCCATCGAATCCGTCGGCACCACGTAGGGGCGGTAGAGGAGGGCGGCCCAGACGAAGGCGCCGAGGAAGAGGACGGCGCCGAGGCCCATGGCGACATTGGCCAGGGTGGCGGCGGTGCTGCGGCGGCGCCGGCCGGGCGCTCGGGACGGCGTGGCTGCCGTGGTCATGCGGGGCTCACCTCCGGTGCGGATGTGCTGGCCGCACCTTACCCGCGGTAGGCGGACACCGGCCGGGCCCGGGCGGCCGGTGTCCCCGGGAAAGGACGGTCAGGCCGCGGGGCGGCGGCGTCGGAGCCAGAGCGCCACGGGCAGGGTCCCGGCGACGGCGAGGGCGGCCGGAGCCGCCGCGGAGAGCTGGTCGTAGGAGTCGGGCACGGACAGGAAGTCCCAGCGGCCGACCGGCCAGGCGATCACGACGGCCCTGCCGACGACCTTGTCCTCGGGCACGGCACCGCCGCTCCCCGGGTCCTCCATGTGGTACCGGGAGTCCTGCGACTCCTGCCGGTGGTCCCCGAGCACCCAGACGTGGTCCTCGGGCACCGTCAGCGGGCCGAACGGACGGTCGCCGCAGGGTGTGTTGCCGGGATAGAGGTAGGCGGACTCGTCCAGCGGCTCGCCGTTGACCATGACCTGGCCGCCCCTGCGGCACTCCACCCGGTCGCCCTCGACCGCGACGACGCGCTTGATCAGGTTCTGCTGGTCGGCCGAGGGCATCAGGCCGATGAAGCTCAGCACCTGCTGCACGGGGTTCGGCTCGGGCGGCGGCGTGTCGAGCCAGCCGCCCGGGTCCTCGAAGACGACGACCTCGCCGCGTTCCGGCTCCGAGCCGAACCACGGCGTCAGCTTGTCCACCAGCACCCGGTCGCCGCGCTGCAGCGTGTTCTGCATGGAGTCCGAGGGGATGGAGAAAGCCTGGAGCAGGAAGGACTTGATCACCAGCGCGAGGACGAGCGCGATGCCCACCAGGAGGGGCAGCTCCTTCCAGAAGGAGCGGTGCTGCTTGCCGCCGCGGCGCCCCTTCCCGCCGCTCTCCCCGGTGCCCGGGGCGCCGTCCTCCGGCCCCCGCGGGCCTTCACCGCCCACGGCGCCGGAGCCATCGGACGCGCCGGGAGCACCGGCCGTGTCGTCGGCCGACGAGCCGCCCGCCCCGGGACGTCCGTCGCGCTCCTCCTCGGGCCGGTCCTCCGGATCGTCTCCACCGGACCCGGCCCGGGGGCCGACCGCCACGTTCCCCACGTTCTCTCCTTACGCTGTGCCACCGCCCACCCGTCCAACGGCGCAGGCCCGCCACTCCGATAACGAGCGCGAGTTCCCCAGGCATCGGGATGGGCGTGAATTCCTGTGCTTTCCCGTCCCGTGGCCCGGCCGACGCCGTGGGCGCCCGGCCGGAGGGGTCCGGCACCGAAGCGTACGTCTCCGGCTCTCCGAGACCGGTCCAGTGCGAGAGCGGCCAGGCGATCACGACGGCCCGGCCGACGACGAGATCGGTGGGAATGGTGCCCTCACCCGGGTCCTCCAGGTGGAAGCGGGAGTCGGCGGAGTTGCTCCGGTGATCGCCCATGACGAAGAGCCGGTCCTCGGGCACGGTGACGTCGAAGGGAATCTCGGAGGGCCGGTTGCCGGGGTGGAGGTAGGGCTCGTTGAGCGGCGTCCCGTTGACGGTGACGCGGCCGTCCTCGTCGCAACAGACCACCCGGTCGCCGCCCACCGCGATGACGCGCTTGATGAGGTCCTGCTCGTCGTCGGAGGGCAGCAGGCCGATGAAGGTCAGGAACGACTTGGCCTGCGCGATGCCGACGGGGTCGTCCTGGGGTTCGGGCTGCTGCTGGTCCTCCAGCCAGCCGCCCGGGTCCTCGAAGACGACGACGTCGCCCCGCTCGGGCTCCGATCCGAACCACGGCGTCAGCTTGTCCACCAGCACCCGGTCGTCGATGCGGATCGTCTGCTCCATGGAGCCGGAGGGGATGACGAAGGCCTGCACGAGGAACGTCTTCAACAGGAGCGCGATGAGCACCGCCACACCGAGCAGGATGGGGATCTCCTTGGTGGCCGACAGCCGACGGCGGCGCCGCAGCCGTCGGGCGGCCTTGCGCCGTGCCGCGCGGCCCTCGCCTCGGACGGGCGCCTCCTCGGCGACGGGCGCGGCGGGCTCCGCGGGCTCCTGTCCGGCGGACGTCGGTGCCCCCGCGGGTCCCCGTGCCCCGGCCGGGCTCCGTACCTCCGCGACGCCGGGGCCGGTGTCGGTGGTCCGGGCCCCGCGGGCGGGCGCGGGCGCGGCGGAGCGGGGCCGCCCGCGCTTACCCATGCGCTGTCCGCAGCCAGGCCCAGCGGTCGGCCGGCCACCCGACCCACTCGACGCGGCCGATGACGTCCTCGACGGGCACGGTGCCCCCGCCGGGGCGGCCGAGATGGTCGCGGGAGTCACGGGAGTCGGCGCGGTGGTCCCCCATCACCCACAGCCGTCCCGGGGGCACGACGATGTCGAAGTCGACCGTGGAGGCGCGTGCGTCGCCGCCCTCGGGATGGAGGTAGTCCTCTGTCAACGGCTCCCCGTTCACCTCGATCCTCCCCTGCTCGTCGCAGCAGGTGACCCTGTCCCCGCCGACGCCGACGACCCGCTTCACGTAGTCGTTGCCCGGCGGCTCGGCGAGGCCCACCAGCGCGCCGGCCGTGCGCAGGACGTGGGAGACGGTGGTGCCGCCCGTGTCCTCCACGGCGAACGTACCCGTCCCGTCGAAGACGACAACGTCCCCGCGCCCCGGAGTGTCGCCGAACCGGTAGGCGAGCTTGTTCACCAGGACCCGGTCGCCGACCCGGAGCGTGTTCTCCATCGAGCCGCTCGTGATCCGGTAGGGCTGCACGGCGAAGGCGTTCACGAGTAGCAGGAGGACGAGGACCGCCACCGCCCCGACGGCCGCCCGCCGCAGGCGCGACCGACGCGCGCGCACCCCGGCCGGGGCGCCCGGCGTGGCCGGGACCGCCGGAGGTGCCTCCTCCTCCGGTCCAGAGGTGTCGGTCATGGAGTCCGCTTCCGTCGTCGCCCGCCCGGCTCGTCGGGCGGGCGGTGTGTCACCGGACGGAGAGCCTAAGCGGTGTCCAGTGGATCACGCGAACGTTCGGGCAGGCCGGGGCGGTGCGGCCCGGCCCCCATCACGAAGCGGCGGCCGGGCCGCATCCGTCGATGGGGCCCGGCCGCCGGGTGTGCTTCGGTGCGCGACGGCTCAGCTCTCGCGCTTCTCCTTGATCTTGGCGGCCTTGCCGCGCAGCTCACGCAGGTAGTAGAGCTTGGCGCGACGGACCTGGCCGCGGGTGACCACGTCGATCTTCTCCACGACCGGCGTGTGCACCGGGAAGGTGCGCTCGACGCCGACGCCGTAGCTCACCTTGCGGACCGTGAAGGTCTCCCGCAGGCCGGAGCCCTGCCGGCGGATGACGACGCCCTTGAACTGCTGCACACGGGAGCGGTTGCCCTCGATGACGCGGACGTGGACGTCGACGGTGTCGCCGGGGCGGAACGCGGGAATGTCGCTGCGGAGCGACGCCGCGTCGACGCTGTCGAGAAGGTGAGACATGCTCGTCTGCTTTCCTCGCCACTGCCACAGGTCAGCAGCGGAATGGTCGTTGATGGTTCGGGTGGCCGGGCCACGGCGGCGTTGATCCCCCTGTGGCAGGGTCGCACGCGCGGGCTGAGGCCGACGGCCTATTCTTCCACGGCCTCCCCGGCCTGCCCAAATCGGCCCTCGGGCAGGAGGCTCCAGCCCAGCTCCGCCAGGATCTCCCGGTCGTGGGCGTCGAGCGCGGCGGGGTCGCAGCGCCGGATGAGGTCGGGCCGGTGCGTGGCGGTGCGGGTGATGGCCTGGTCCCTGCGCCAGCGGGCGATGCGGCCGTGGTGACCGCTGACGAGGATCTCGGGGATCTCCCGGCCGCGCCAGCTGGGGGGCTTGGTGTAGACGGGGCCTTCGAGCAGGTCGGCCATGGCGCCGACGGCGAAGGAGTCGTCGCGGTGGGAGTCCGCGTTGCCGAGGACGCCGGGCAGCAGCCGGGCCACCGCCTCGACCATGACCAGGACGGGCGCCTCGCCCCCCGCGAGGACGTAGTCGCCGATGGAGACCTCGCGGACGTCGCAGCGCTCGCCGTACTCGTCGATGACGCGGCGGTCGATGCCCTCGTAGCGGGCCGGGGTGAAGATCAGCCAGTCCCGCCCGGCCAACTCGGCGGCCAGCTCCTGGGTGAAGGGCCGACCGCTCGGTGTGGGGACGACGATCACGGGCTCGCCCGCGCCCGATGCGAGAATCTCATCCAGCGCCTCGCCCCACGGCTCGGGCTTCATGACCATGCCCGGGCCGCCGCCGTAGGGCGTGTCGTCCACGGTGTGGTGGCGGTCGTGGGTCCAGGAGCGCAGGTCGTGGACGCGCACGTCGAGCTGTCCCCGGGCGCGGGCCTTGCCGACGAGAGAGACGTTCAGCGGTTCGAGGTACTCGGGGAAGATCGTGACGACGTCGAGCCTCACCGCGGCCGGCCCTCGCCTTCCCGGCCTTCGTCTTCGCCCTCGTGGCCGGCGCCGGGGGCGGAGGCTTGCGCGGAGGCGTCCACGGGCGGCTCCGGCCGCCCGTCCGGCTCCTCGGCCTCGCCGAGCAGCCCGGGCGGCGGGTCGATGACGGCCCGCTGCTCCTCCAGGTCGACCTCGGGAACGATCTCGGCGACGAACGGGATGAGCACCTCGCCGCCGTCCGGACGCTTGACGACAAACAGGTCCTGGGCGGGCAGGTGCGCGATCTCGGCGATGCGGCCGACCTCCTCGCCGTCCTGGGTGACGACGTCCAGGTCGATGAGCTGATGGTCGTAGAACTCCTCGGGGTCGTCGGGGAGTTCGTCCGGGTCCACCTCGGCGATCAGCAGGGTGTTGCGCAGGGCCTCGGCGGCGGAGCGGTCGGCCACCCCGGCGAAGCGCAGCAGCAGCCGGCCGCTGTGGACACGGCCGTGCTCGATGGTCAACGGGCCGACGCCGGCCGGGTCGGTGGCGAGTACCGCGCCGGGAGCGAGCCGCAGCTCGGGCTCGTCCGTGCGCACCTCGACGGTGACCTCGCCCTTGATGCCGTGGGCGCGGCCGATCCGCGCGACTACGAGCTGCACGTGTGTTCCTTCTTCTCCAGCTCTGCTTCCGGACTGCTTGGGGCCCGTCGGCCGCGGCCCGGGGTCGGCCTCGGGGCGGCCGTCCAGCGCACACGGGCCGGGAACGGCTGAGCCGTTCCCGGCCCGTGCCGGTGCTGTGGGTGAGGCCGCGCCGGGTAACGGCGTCAGTGGACGGCGTCCACGTCGACCAGGTCGACGCGGATGCCACGGCCCCCGAGCGCCCCCACGACCGTGCGCAGGGACCGGGCGGTACGGCCGTTGCGGCCGATCACCTTGCCGAGGTCATCGGGGTGGACCCGGACCTCCAGCACACGCCCGCGGCGCAGGTTGCGGGACGCGACCTGCACCTCCTCCGGATGCTCGACGATGCCCTTGACGAGATGTTCGAGGGCCTCCTCCAGCATGCTCAGGCCTCGGTGGTCTCGGCGGAGGCCGCGGCCTCGGCGTCGGCACCCTTGTCGGCCTTCTCGGCCTTGTCCGCCTTCTTGGCCTTGGGCGTGATCGCCTCACCCTTCGGCTCGTCGGCGGACTCCTTGGCGGCGGCCTCGAAGAGGGCCTTCTTGTCGGCCTTCGGCTCCGCGACCTTCATCGGCGGCGGCGCGGGCAGGCCCTTGAACTTCTGCCAGTCGCCGGTGACCTTGAGGATGGCCATGACGGGCTCGGTCGGCTGCGCGCCGACACCCAGCCAGTACTGGACGCGCTCGCTGTCGACCTCGATGCGGGAGGGGTTCTGCACCGGGTGGTACAGGCCGATCTCCTCGATGGCGCGCCCGTCACGGCGGGTGCGCGAGTCGGCGACGATGATGCGGTAGTGAGGCGAACGGATCTTGCCCAGACGCTTCAGCTTGATCTTGACTGCCACGGGTGTGGTGTCTCCTGGTCTTGACGTGGGTGGGCATCGGGAAGAGCCACGTGGGGTTGTGGTGCCCGGGAGCCCGGTGGACGCGTCAGCCGAGGGAGAGAGGGTCCGGCCGGCTGTCGAGTACAGCCGTCCATTCTGCCACATGAGCGGGCGACCGCCCGACGGGGGTCTGGGGGCACCCCAGTCGGCACGGCCCGGTGCGGATCACGGTCGCGGCGCTACGGCAGTCGAGGGGGGCCGGCCGTTGGCGCTGTCCGTCCTGGCGAGTGTCCGCCGGGACGACGCGACGGTGTGTCGCTTCGGGATCGACTCGTCGGGTCGTCGGATCGTCGGATGCGCGGCTCAGCCCACGGCCATCACCTCGGGGATGCGGAACTGCTTGCCGCAGGCCCCGCACATGATGGGCGCCTGCTCCAGCACGGAGGGGACGACGCGCACGTTGCGCCCGCAGTCACAGACGGCCTTCACGCGCACACCGCCCCCGGAGGAGCCGTGTCGGGCGGCGGGGCCGCGGAAGGACCGGGCTGTGTCGGTCCGGGTGGCGGCCGTGTGGGCCCGCAGCGCGCGCTGCAGTCGCTCGGCCGTGCTCCGGTACCGCCGGCGCGCCTCGGGCGTCAGCGTGACGAGCGAGAAGCCGCTGCTCGGATGCGGTTCCTCGGTGTGTGCCATGCCCATCTCCTCGGCGATGGCCAGGAATCGGCGGTTGTGGTATCGGCCCGCGCGTGAGGTGTCCCGGACACCGCGCGCGGCGGCGACCCCGTGGACGGCCTCATGCAGCAGGCGCTCGAAGGAGAGCTCCGCGCCACAGGCGGACGAGGACTCTCCGATCAGGGACTCGGGTGCGGCCAGATCGGGCAGCTCCGGGTGACGACGCTGGATGTCGACCCACGCGGAAGCCAGCTCGGCGGCGAGAACAGGTGGTGTCGTGCTCACGTCGTGTACAACGAGCCGGAACCACCGAGTGTTCCGATTACGGGGCCTTTCCCAATAATTTGCACGTACCAGTCAGTTTTGCGTCCGATCGACGACGGCGGATGTACGGTTTCCGATCGAATCCGTACATCCGCCGATCATCATCCAGCTGTGCAGGCCGCCCCGCCAGGACAGGCAAGGGCCGCGGAGACAGGCGGGGACGTCAGGCCCCACGCCGAGACGAGGGGGCGGCACCGGGCGCGGCGCCGCCCCCGTACGCACCGGTCAGTACGCGCGCGCGACGACCGCGAGCGCGCCCGGCGCATCGTCGCTGTCCGGGACCGAGCCGTCCTCGAGGTGCAGGCAGCGCACCGTGACGGCCTGCTCGGCGAGCCGGGCCTCGCCCTCCGGGCCGAGCCGGTCCCACGGGATCCGGGCCCAGCCGCCGCCGACGGCGACCTCCGCCGCCTCCGCCTCGGTGGCCACGTCGGTCGTGTTCGCCTCCCGGCGCTCCCGCGACTCCCGCAGCAGCTGGGCCTGGTCCTCCTCCAGGACCTTCGGCAGCAGCTCGGGGAGGGCTTCGAGCCGGACGGGCTCCTTGCCGCCCGCGATCCGCCGCACCAGCATCGCGGTGCCGTTCTCCAGGTCGCGCGGGCCGATCTCGATGCGGACGGGGACGCCCTTGAGCTCCCAGTCGACCGCACGGCGGCCGAAGGGGGTGTCGGTGCGATCGTCCACGTGCACCCGCACCCCGGCGTCCGCGAGCCGCTCGCCGACCTCGCGCACGGCGGCCAGCACCGCGTCGTCACCCTTGATGGCGAGCACGACGGCCTGGACGTGGGCGAGCCGCGGCGGCACCCGGAGCCCGTTGTCGTCGCCGTGCGACATGATCAGCCCGCCGACCATGCGCGTCGAGACGCCCCACGACGTCTGCCAGACGAGCTGCTGGTCGCCGTCCTTGGACAGGTACTTGGTGTCGAAGGCCTTCGCGAAGTTCTGGCCGAGCTCGTGGCTCGTGCCCAACTGCAGGGCCTTGCCGTCCCGCATCATGCCCTCGAGGGTCAGCGTGTTGATCGCCCCGGCGAAGCGCTCGCGGGCCGTCTTCCGGCCGATGACGACGTCGATGCCGAGGACGCCCTTGATGAAGTCCTCGTACACGTCCCGGTGGATGCGGGCCGCGTAGGCACGGGCGTCCTCGTAGGTGGCGTGGGCGGTGTGGCCCTCCTGCCACAGGAACTCACTCGTTCGGAGGAACACCCGGGGACGCATTTCCCAGCGGACCACGTTGGCCCACTGGTTGATGAGAAGCGGCAGGTCACGATAGCTCTGGACCCACTTCGAGAAGTACTCGTTGATGATCGTCTCGGACGTGGGCCGGACGACGACCGGCTCGTCCAGCTCCTTGCCGCCCCCGTGCGTGACCACGGCCAGCTCCGGCGCGAAGCCCTCGACGTGCTCGGCCTCGCGGGTCAGGTACGACTGGGGGATGAACATCGGGAAGTAGGCGTTCTCGGCGCCCGCGGCCTTGATCCGCAGGTCGAGCTCCCGCTGCATACGCTCCCAGAGCCCGTACCCGTACGGTCGGATGACCATGGTGCCGCGTACCGGCCCGTTGTCGGCCAGCTCGGCCTTGTTGATCAGGTCCTGGTACCAGCGCGGGAAATCGTCCGCCTGGGGTGTGAGTACGGGAGCCTTTGCCATGGCGCGCATGTTACGGCGACGCGGCGGCAAAGCGTGAATCGGTAGGTCTCCGCCCGCCTCTGGCCACCTCCGCCCCGGCCGCCGCGGCGGGCGGGGCGCGCGGCCGCGACCCCTCGAAACGCCACGCATCCATCCGCCACGTCCACTGGACGCCGGGACCGATCGGCAGTTCCCTGGCATAGGGCGCGACTCCGGGCGGAACCGGACGCGTCCACACCTCGGGGGGTACCGACAGCAGCCGCGCGGCACAGCTCCGGCGGACAGACGGACACGCGGACCGGATAGGGGCGCCTGTGATGACAGCCACATTCACGGCTCAGCAGCTTCCACGCGCCGCCCGCGACTGGGCGGAGATCCAGGAGCGGATGCTCGTGCCGCTCTACGAGGCCGTATACGACCGCCTCGAGGTAGGCCCCCACACCCGCCTGCTCGGCCTCGGCTGCGGCTCGGGGCTCGCCCTGCTGCTGGCCGCGAGCCGGGGCGCGGACGTCACGGGCATGGACACCGACGAGCACCGCCTCGCACTCGCCCGGGCCCGGCTCTGCGCCGAGCCCCAGTGGGGGGCGCGGCCCTACCCGGTACGGCTCGCCCACGGCTCCCCCACGCACGACTCGCCCCCGGAGGGCCCGGCCCCCAACCTGGTGACGGCCTTCGACGCCCGCCCCGGCGCGGAGACCCTCGCCGCCGCCGCCCGCCACGCCGAACGGGGCAGCGCCGTCGTGGTCGCCGACTGGGGCCCCGCCGAACGCTGTGCCGCCACCCCGGCGCTGCGGATCGCCACCCGGCTGGCGCAACCGCCGCACCACGCGGCCTCCTGGCAGCCGCGCGGCCGGGACGACCTGGAGAACCTGGCCCGGCAGGCGGGGCTGCGCCCGGACGGCTCGGGCCGGGTCTCCTGCCCGTTCGGCTACGCGGACCTCGACAGCGCGGTGCGCGGGCTGCTGTCCACCGGCTTCTACGCGGCGGCGGTGCGGGCGACCGACGAGGTGCAGGTCAGCAAGGAGCTGGCGGAGGCCCTGCACCCGCACGTCCGTTCCGACGGCACGGTGTGGCTGCCCAACCTGTTC
The DNA here is from genome assembly GCF_019303475.1 of Streptomyces sp. JJ38. GTDB lineage: Bacteria > Actinomycetota > Actinomycetes > Streptomycetales > Streptomycetaceae > Streptomyces. The sequence continues at coordinate 49,867 of NZ_JABLSI010000021.1, read as the reverse complement.
CGTTATGTGATCGCCCGGGTGTGAGGCGGGGGCGGCGGCGGGTCCGGCCCGCCGCCACCCCCGTCACGTGCGGCGAGGGAGTGCCCTCACTTGGGGGGCAGCAGGTCGCGGAACTCCTTGGGCAGCTCGAAGTCCTCCGGGCTCTGGCCGGCACCGGGGAGCCCGAAGGCGCCGCCGCCGTTCTCGGAACGGCGCGCCGCGGCGGCCTGCTCCTCCTCGCGGCGCTTCATCGGGTTGCCCGACTGGCGCTTGCCCTTGCCCTTCTTCTGCTGCTTGGCCTTCTTCTTGGTGCCGCCGCCCCCCATGCCCGGCATCCCCGGCATCCCCGGCATGCCGCCGCCCTGGGCCATGCGGGACATCATCTTGCGGGCCTCGAAGAAGCGCTCCACGAGGTTCTTCACCGCGCTGACGTCCACGCCCGAACCCCGGGCGATACGCGCACGGCGGGAGCCGTTGATGATCGTGGGGTCATGGCGCTCACCGGGCGTCATGGACTTGATGATCGCGGCGGTGCGGTCGACGTCCCGCTCGTCGAGGTTGTTGATCTGGTCCTTGATCTGGCCCATCCCCGGCATCATGCCGAGCAGCTTGGAGATCGAGCCCATCTTCCTGACCTGCTCCATCTGGGACAGGAAGTCGTCGAGGGTGAACTCCTTGGGCCCCTTCGCCAGCTTGGCGGCCATCTTCTCGGCCTCTTGCTGGCTGAAGGTCTGCTCGGCCTTCTCGATGAGGCTGAGCACGTCGCCCATGCCCAGGATGCGCGACGCCATCCGGTCCGGGTGGAAGGCGTCGAAGTCGTCCAGCTTCTCGCCGTTGGAGGCGAACATGATCTGGCGCCCGGTGACGTGGGCGATGGACAGGGCCGCGCCACCGCGGGCGTCGCCGTCGAGCTTGGAGAGCACGACGCCGTCGAACCCGACACCGTCCCGGAAGGCCTCGGCCGTGTGGACGGCGTCCTGACCGATCATGGCGTCGACGACGAACAGGGTCTCGTCCGGCCGCACCGCGTCCCGGATGTCGGCCGCCTGCCGCATCATCTCCTCGTCGATGCCGAGGCGGCCCGCGGTGTCCACGACGACGACGTCGAACTGCTTGCCGCGCGCGTACTCGATGGAGTCCCGCGCGACCTTCACCGGGTCCCCGACACCGTTGCCGGGCTCGGGGGCGTAGACGCCCACCCCGGCCCGCTCCGCGACGACGGAGAGCTGGCCGACCGCGTTGGGCCGCTGGAGGTCACAGGCGACGAGCAGCGGTGCGTGTCCCTTGCCCTTGAGCCACTTGCCCAGCTTTCCGGCCAGCGTCGTCTTACCGGCGCCCTGCAGACCGGCGAGCATGATGACGGTCGGCGGCTGCTTGGCGAACCGCACCTGGCGGCTCTCGCCGCCGAGGATGCCGATCAGCTCCTCGTTGACGATCTTGATGACCTGCTGGGCGGGGTTGAGGGCCTTGGAGACCTCCGCGCCCAGCGCCCGGTCCTTGATCTGCTTGATGAACGCGCGCACCACGGGCAGGGCGACGTCCGCCTCCAGCAGAGCGATGCGGATCTCGCGCGCCGTGGCGTCGATGTCCGCCTCGCTCAGGCGGCCCTTGCCCCTGAGGTTCTTGAAGGTTGCTGCGAGGCGATCGGAAAGAGTGTCGAACACGGCGGTCGCGAATCCTCACGTTCATCGGTGCCGGCGGTCAGTCGTGCCGCGGTGTCCCGGCCGGCCCTGAGCCGGGCGGGGCAGGGCATCACGGCACGCACCGACCAAGGGTATCCGTTCCGCCCACGGACGGTACGTGCCGCTCATGCATGAAACGTTGGGCGGGTGCCGGACCTATCCGCCCAGGGAGGTCTGCAGGGCGCGGGCGAGCTCCTCGGCGGCGGGCCGCGGCAGCGGCGCCCCCATGGCGTCGGTCACGTAGAAGGCGTCGACGGCGTTGGCGCCGAGCGTGCTGACGTGGGCGCTGCGCACGGTGACGCCCGCCTCCTCCAGGCCGCGCCCGATGCGGTGCAGCAGTCCGGAGGCGTCCTGCGCCCGCACCTCGATGACCGTGGCCCGCCGCGAGCCGTCCGGTGCGACGGTGACGCGCGGCGGCGGCGCCTGCAGCCCGCGACGCCTGCCCCGGTACGCCTTCTCCCGCTCGGCGAGCCGGGCGGCAACGTCCAGGGTGCCCTCCAGCGCCCGCCGGAGGTCGGCGCGCAGCCGCCCGGCCTCCGGGAGGGAGCCGTACTCGGCGGCCACCCGCCAGGTGAGCAGCAGCACCGGGCCCGCGCCGACCGGATCCGTGCGGGTCAGGTCGGCCGCCCGCACCGTCAGCCGGTGCAGCGCCAGCACCCCGGCCACGGCCGACAGGGCGCGGGGGTGTCCCGGCAGCGCGACCAGCAGCTCGACGCCGACGGGCGCGTCCGGAGCCTCCCCGTCGACCGCCCCGGCGTCCTGCCTGACGACGTCCTCCGCACGGCCGGCGGGGCCCTCCGGACGCGGGCGCAGGGCGAGCACGGGGCCGCCGGTGCGGGCGGCCTCGACGGCGAGGCGCTCGGCCTCGGCACTCAGCGCGGCGGGCTCGGCATCCTCCTGCCCGGCCGGGGCCTCGCCGGCCAGCAGGGCGGCGGTGCGGCGGGCGAGCTCGGTGACGAGGCTGCTCCGCCAGGCGGACCAGGCGGCGGGACCGGTGGCGCGCGCGTCCGCCTCGGTCAGGGCGTGCAGCAGTTCCAGGGTGCCGGTGTCGCCGACGGCCGTGGCCACGGCGCCGACGGTCGCCGGGTCGGCCAGGTCCCGGCGGGTGGCCGTCTCGACGAGCAGCAGGTGGTGCCGGACGAGGCGGGCGAGGACGGCGGCCTCCTCGGGCGGGAAGCCGATGCGGGCGGCCATGTCGCGGGCGATCGTCTCCCCCGCCACGGAGTGGTCCCCGGGCCATCCCTTGCCGATGTCGTGCAGGAGCGCGCCGACGAGGAGGAGGTCGGGGCGGTGCACGCGGCGGGTGAGTGCGGAGGCCTGTACGGCGGTCTCGACCAGGTGGCGGTCGACGGTCCAGCGGTGTACGGGGTTGCGCTGGGGGCGGCAGCGCACCCGCTCCCAGTCGGGCAGGAGGGCGGTGACCAGGCCCTCGGCCTCGAGCGCCTCCCACACGGGCACGGTGTCGGCGCCCGCGCCCAGCAGGGTGACGAGGAGTTCGCGGGCCTCGGACGGCCAGGGGACGGGCAGCGGGGCCGCGTCCTTCGCCAGCCGGCGCGCGGTGGCCAGGGCGAGGGGCAGCCCGGCCTGGGCCGCCGCGGCTGCGGCCCGCAGCACGAGGCAGGGGTCGCGCTCGGGGCGCGCGGTCCGGGCGAGGACGACCTCGCCGTCCTGCTCGACGACGCCCTCGGCCAGCGGTGTGCGCTCGGGCGCTCCGCGCCGGGCCTCACCGCGGCCGACGAGCGAGCGCAGGCCCCGCCTGGCGCCGCGGGCCTTCAGCACCCGGCCGACCTCGCGCCAGGTGACGTCCTGGGCGTAGGTGAGGGTACGGGCGGCCTCGTAGACCTGGCGCAGGAGTGCGTCGGCGCCGTGCACGCCGAGGCTCACAGCCACCTGGTCCTGGTCCTGGAGGGCGAGCCGGTCGCCGCCGCGCCCGGTGGTCAGGTGCAGGGCGTCGCGGACGTCGAGCAGGGTGGCCCGGGCCGCGGCCAGCCCCTCGCGCGGGGCGTCGGCGAGCCAGGACGCGGCGACGGCGCGCAGGGCGGTGGCGTCGCGCAGCCCGCCCCGCGCCTCCTTGAGGTCGGGTTCGAGCAGGTACTGCAGTTCGCCGTGGCGCTCGGCGCGCTCCTGGCCCAGCTCCCGCAGCTCGGGGAGGCGGCGCGGGGCGTGGGCGCGCCACTGGGCGAACTGCTCGGTGCGCAGAACGGCGGTCAGCGCGGCGTCGCCGGCGATGTGCCGGGCGTCCAGGAGGCCGAGCTGCGCCTTGAGGTCCTCGGCCGCGGTCTTGCGGGCCTCGGCGGGGGTGCGGACGGCGTGATCGAGGTCGAGGCCCTGGTCCCAGACCGGGTACCAGAGGCGGTCGGCCAGCGCCGCCAGCTCGCCGGGGTCCATCGTGCCGTCGTGCAGCAGGAGGACGTCGAGGTCGCTGCGCGGGGACAGCTCGCGCCGCCCGTAGCCGCCGACGGCCACCAGGGCGACCCCGGGCGGCGCCCCCGCCCCGGCCAGCAGCCGGCCGAGCCAGGCGTCGGTGAGGGACGCGAGCGCCGCACGGCGCGGCGGCCCGGACTCCGCCCCCGTCAGGAGGCGCAGCCGGGCCGCCGCGTAGCCGTCGTCGGGTTCCGTCTTTCCGGTCGTTTCCGTGGTCTCGGCCGTCATCCGGTCACCCAACTCCCGTGGTGTGCGCTGTTCGGTTTCGTTCGTCCAGCGGGGCCTCGCGCGTCAGAGCGCGTCGGGGCCGCGTTCCCCGGTCCGCACCCGGACCGCCTCGTCGACGGGGACGCTCCACACCTTCCCGTCGCCGATCTTCCCGGTGCGCGAGGCCTTCACGATCACCTCGATGAGCTGCTCGGTGTCGTCGTCCTCCACCAGCACCTCGATGCGGATCTTCGGCACCAGGTCGACGGTGTACTCCGCGCCGCGGTAGACCTCGGTGTGGCCGCGCTGCCGCCCGTAGCCGCTGGCCTCGGTGACGGTCAGCCCGTGCACGCCGAACGCCTGGAGCGCGTCCTTCACCTCGTCGAGACGGTGCGGCTTGATGACTGCGGTGATCAGCTTCATGCGTCGACCTTCTTGCCCTCGTCGGTGGTGGTGGCGCCTGCGGCGTCGGCCGCGTCCGCGGCGGGCTTCACGGCCGCCCGGGCCGAGGAGGTGCCGACCTGGCTGAAGTCGTAGGCGGTCTCCGCGTGGAACGCCTGGTCCACGCCGGCCACCTCGTCGTCCTCACTGGCGCGCAGGCCCATCGTGACATCGACCAGCTTGGCCAGGACCCAGGTGACGACGAAGGTGAAGGCCATGACCGAGAAGGCACCGAGTGCCTGCTTGCCGAACTGCGTGAGGCCCGCGCCCTCGGTGGCCAGGAAGCCGACCATCAGGGTGCCGATCAGACCGCCGACGAGGTGGACGCCGACGACGTCCAGCGAGTCGTCGTAGTTGAGCTTGAACTTCCAGCTGACGGCCCAGGAGCAGGCCACACCGGCGACGAGGCCGATGGCGATCGCGCCGAGGGCGTTGACCGAGGCACCGGCCGGGGTGATGGCGACCAGACCGGCGATGGCACCGGAGGCGGCACCCAGCGTGGTGAACGCGCCGTGCTTGATGCGCTCGTACAGCAGCCAGCCGAGGACGGCCGTGGCCGTGGCGACCTGCGTGTTCAGGGCCATGTTGGCGGCGGTACCGTCGGCGGCGAGGGCCGAGCCGGCGTTGAAGCCGAACCAGCCGAACCACAGCAGCGCGGCGCCCAGCAGCACGAGCGGCAGGCTGTGCGGGCGCATGGGCTCCTTCTTGAAGCCGATGCGCTTGCCGACGACGAGGACGGCCGCGAGGCCGCCGATGCCGGCGTTGATGTGGACGGCGGTGCCGCCGGCGAAGTCGATGACGCCGAGGTCGAAGAGCCAGCCGCCCTCAGCCCACACCCAGTGCGCGACCGGGAAGTAGACGATGCTGACCCACAGGGTGATGAACACCGCCCAGGCGCTGAACTTCACCCGGTCGGCGAGCGCACCGCTCATCAGGGCCGGGGTGATGACGGCGAACAGCATCTGGAAGAGGACGAAGGCGAAGACGGGGATGCCCTCGTCGCCGCCGGTCAGGGTGTCGGGGTCGATGCCGTCGAGCCCGACGAACTCCAGGCTGCCGATGATCCCCCCGGTGTCGGCGCCGAACGAGAGCGAGTATCCGAAGAGGACATAGAGCACGCTGACGATGCCGAGCGCGATGAAACTCATCATCAGCATGTTGAGTGCGCTCTTCACCCGGACCATGCCGCCGTAGAAGAAGGCCAGGCCTGGGGTCATCAGCATGACCAGCGCTGCGCTGATCAGGACGAAAGCGGTATCCGCGCCGTTCAAAGTGGACGTCTCCTCATGTCACGACCCGTGGGGGCGGATCTGGGGCTGGGGATGTCCATCAGCGTGGGGGCGGCCGGTTTCCTGTGATGCGCGCCGCTGTTTCGGTGCCGTGACGAAGGCGGCCGCTGTGTTACGTCCGCATGAACGACGGTGTCGGGCCGCGGGCCCGCGCGCGCCGGTGCGCACGACCGCGCGGAGAGCACGGCGGGGCGGTGGGGAGGACGACGGGCCGACCGCGCCCCGCCCGGGGTGACCTGGCGTGGAGGAGCCGTGTCGGGTGCTCGGGGCGGGGTGCGCGGTCGGCGGTCCGGTGGTGTGCGCGGGGGCACGGGAGGCGCGGTGGACGCCCGTGGGGCCGGGGGTCAGACCGCGGTCGCGGCCTCAGCCGTCCGCAATTCCCCGGACAGCCGGTCACCGAGAGCGATGACGTCGGCGACGTGCTCGTACTCGCGGCGGGCGTTGGCCGCCGTCTTCCGGATGCGGGTGTTCACCCGTTCGGAGCGCAGCCGCTTGGCGACGTCGAGGGCCTGGCCGGCGCGGGCGGCGCACTGCTCCGGCTCCTTGCGCAGCAGGTGCACGGTGGCGAGTCCGACGAGGTTGAGCGCGTAGGAGCGGGGGTGGCCGCCGCCGTCCCCGTCGCACTCCTCGCCGAACAGCCGCACCGCCGTCTCCATGTGCGGCTGGGCGAGCCGGGCGTAGGTGTGGCTGAGCCCGGCGACGTAGGCGAGGTCGCGGTAGGAGTGGGCGTTCTCCGCGTTCAGCTCGGCCTCGGAGAAGAAGCCCATCCAGTCCGGCTCGGGCTCCCGGGCGGTGTCGACGTCGCGGAACGTCTCCTCGGCCATCCGCACCGCGCGGTGGCACTGCTTGGGCTGGCCGATGTTGGCGTGGGCGCGGGCCTCCAGCGTGTACAGCATCGACTGGGTGCCGGCGGTGGCGCCGTCCCGGCTGCCGTACTGGGCGAGGTGGATGAGCTCCAGCGCGTCGTCGGCCCGGCCCAGGTGGATCATCTGCCGGGCCATCTTGGACAGCACGAACGCGCCGAACGGCCGGTCCCCCGCCTCCTTGGCGGCGTGCAGGGCCAGGACGAAGTACTTCTGTGCCGTGGGCTGGATGCCGACGTCGTAGCTCATCCAGCCGGCCAGCTCGGCGAGCTGCGCCGTGACGGAGAAGAGCCGCCGCCGCACCGGCTCCGGATGGCTCTCCTGGAGCAGGTCGGTGACCTCGTGCAGCTGACCGACGACGGCCTTGCGCCGCAGCCCGCCGCCGCACTGCGCGTCCCAGCCGCGGAACATGCGGGTCGTCTCCTCCAGCAGCTCCAGCTCGGGGCCGGAGAGCCGGTGGCCGCGCCGGGGGCCGCCCTGGGAGGGCACCGACACGAGCCCGGCTGTGTCGCCGGGCGCGCTCGGCGTGGGCACCAGCCAGCGCTGCATCGGCTCGATGAGTGCCGGGCCCGCCGACATGGCCAGCGAGGTGCCGAGGTAGCCGCGGCGGCCGAGCATGAGATCGCTGCGGGAGAACTCGTTGATCATCGAGACCGTCTGCGGGCCCGTCCAGGGCAGGTCGATGCCCGAGCCCGCGGCCGTCTGCCGGGGCTGGCGCAGGCCCAGGTCCTCCACCGGGACGACGCAGCCGAAGCGCTCGGAGAACAGCTCGGACAGGATGCGCGGGATCGGCTCCCGCGGCTGTTCGCCGTCGAGCCATCGGCGCACCCGCGAGGTGTCCGTGCTGATGTGATGTGCGCCCATCTCGCGGGCCCGGCGGTTCACCTGCCGCGCCAGCTCGCCCTTGGACCAGCCGCTGCGCACGAACCACGAACGGAGCTGTTCGTTCGGGCGCTTGTCGGCCGAGGCGCCGTTACTGCCGTTGCCGCCCACTGGAGGCCCCCACTTCTCCGGGAGAAAGCGCGTTCGGGTGGTGCCCCCGTCATACCCGGAACGCTGCTGCCTGGTCTCTGCCTGCACCGAATGTAGTCCGGCGCTTACCCGGTGGCGAGGGTGGACCAAGGAAACGCCACCATTCGCCACCCCTCCCGAAGACGCTAACGACGAGCGGGCTGACTAACACTTGGCATACGGCAACGACCACTCGGTCGGGTGACGCGTGCGGCGGGACCCGTCGCACGCGCGGAACGGTGGGACGGCGGGCCCGGCGTGCGGCACGCGGCGTAACCATCGGCCCGGGAGACCCGTTGGAGGGAGCATGGGCTTCACGATCGGCGGCATCCGCGAGCTCCGGGAGCTGCGGCTGGCCGCACGGCGCGGGCGACGGCCGGGCCGGCCCCGGGGTTCGGATCCGGTAGGCACCGCGGTGGCGGAGTACACCGGGCTGTGGGGCTGGGACGTCGTCCCCGGTGCGCGGGCGGTGCGCGGTGTCGGCGGCCCGGAGTGCTCCTGTGGCTCGCGGGCCTGCCCGGCGCCCGGCGCCCACCCGCTGGACGCCGGGCTGGAGGTGCCGGCGGGGGCGACGCTCGACGAGGCGGGCCGGGCGTGGGCCCGGGTGCCCGGCGCGGCACTGCTGCTGCCGACGGGACGGGCGTTCGACGTCGTCGAGGTACCCGAGGAGGCCGGGCGGCGGGCGCTCGTCCGGCTCGAACGCATGGGGGCGCCACTCGGACCCGTCGCCCTCGCCCCGCACGGCCACGCCTGGTTCCTGGTGGCCCCCGGCGCATCGGTGGAGCTGCCCGAGCTGCTGCGGCGCTCGGGGGGCGGCCGCGAGGGGCTGGGGCTGAGCTGTCTCGGGTCCGGCGGGTACATCACCGCACCTCCCTCGGACGTGGGCGGGATGGGGCCCGTGCGCTGGCTGCGCCCGCCGACGCTGGAGTCCGCGGGGCGTCCGCCGGAGGCGCGGCTGCTGCTGAGCACACTGCTGCGGCTGAGCCGCCGCGTCGGCGCGGTCTCCCCGGGATGGCTGCCGACGGCCTGACGGGGCGAGGGACCGAGGGAGGTACACGCCGACGGTGTGACGGGCGACGGGCCCGGGGGCGTCCCCCGGGCCCGTCGGCGCGCTCGGGGCGCGGGCCTCAGTCGCCCAAGAGGGCGTCCACGAAGGCCTCGGGCTCGAAGGGGGCCAGGTCGTCCGGGCCCTCGCCGAGGCCGACGAGCTTGACCGGGACGCCCAGTTCCCGCTGCACCGCGACGACGATGCCGCCCTTGGCGGTGCCGTCGAGCTTGGTCAGCACGATGCCGGTGATGTCGACGACCTCCGCGAACACCCGGGCCTGCACCAGCCCGTTCTGGCCGGTGGTGGCGTCCAGCACGAGGAGGACCTCGTCCACCGGCCCCTGCTTCTCCACGACGCGCTTGACCTTGCCCAGCTCGTCCATGAGGCCGGTCTTGGTGTGCAGCCGCCCCGCGGTGTCGACGAGCACGACGTCGGCGCCCTCGTCAACGCCCTCCTTGACGGCGTCGAACGCGACGGACGCCGGGTCGCCGGCCTCCGGGCCGCGCACGGTGCGGGCGCCCACGCGCTCGCCCCAGGTCTGGAGCTGGTCGGCGGCTGCGGCTCGGAAGGTGTCGGCCGCGCCGAGGACGACGGACTTGCCGTCGGCGACGAGGACGCGGGCCAGCTTGCCGGTGGTCGTCGTCTTGCCGGTGCCGTTGACGCCGACGACGAGGATCACGCCCGGGCGGTCCTCGACGCCGGAGGTCTCGGTGTGCACGGTGCGGTCGGCCTCGGTGCCCACGAGGTTCAGCAGCTCCTCACGGAGCAGGGCGCGCAGCTCGTCCGGGGTGCGGGTGCCGAGGACCCGGACGCGCTCGCGCAGCCGGTCGACGAGCTCCTGGGTGGGGGCGACGCCGACGTCGGCGGTCAGCAGCGTGTCCTCGATCTCCTCCCAGGTGTCCTCGTCGAGCCGGTCGCGCGAGAGGAGCGTCAGCAGCCCCTTGCCGAGGCTGGTCTGCGAGCGGGACAGGCGGGAGCGCAGCCGTACGAGGCGGCCGGCGCTCGGCGGCGGGACCTCGACGGCCGGCGCCTCGGGAAGCTCCTCGACGACCTCCTCGGTGGCCAAAGGCGCCTCGGTGGCGCCGGGCAGCCCCACCTCGTCCACGGTGCGTCCGGGGGCTTCGGGCGCGCCCTCGGCCTCCTCACCGACGTGCGGTTCGGCGGGGGGCGCGGTGATCGTCGGGGCACCCCCCTGCGGGGGCCGTACCTCCTTCTTCTTGCGGCGCCCGCTGATGAGGAGCCCGCTGATGGCGCCGAGGGCGACCACGGCGATGACGACGAGGAGGATGACGATTTCCATGGATTCCCTGGGTTCCTAGCTGTTGCCTGATCTTCCGCTGGGCGGCCGGCCGCTTGGCGGGCGGCCCGACCAGTATCGGCCATGCGCTCCTCGGCATCCGCAAGCGGCGCTGCCCCGGCTCGGTGAGCCGGGGCAGCGCTGAGGAGTGGGCGGCGGGGTCGGGTTAGCCCATCTCCTCCAACGCCTTGCCCTTCGTCTCCGGCACCCATGTGAGGATGAACGGGATGGAGAGCACGGCGAAGGCCGTGTAGATCACGTACGAGCCGGAGAGGTTCCACTCGGCGAGCGAGGGGAAGCTCGCGGTGATCAGCCAGTTGGTGACCCACTGGGCGCCGGCGGCGACGCCGAGCGCGGCGGCGCGCATCCGGTTGGGGAACATCTCGCCGAGCATCACCCAGACGACGACGCCCCAGGAGAGCGCGAAGAAGAGCACGAACGCGTGGGCGGCCACCAGCGCCACGGCGCCCTGGGTGTCCGGCAGCGTGACGTCGTCCCCGACGCCGGACGTGAAGGAGAAGGCCCAGGCGGCCAGTCCGAGCGACAGCGCCATGCCGGCCGAGCCGACGAGGGCCAGCGGCTTGCGCCCCACCCGGTCCACGAGCAGCATCGCGATGACGGTGCCGACGATGTTGATGATGGACGTCGTGAAGGAGTAGAAGAACGAGCCGGCCGGGTCGATGCCGACGGACTGCCACAGCGAGGAGCTGTAGTAGAAGATCACGTTGATGCCGACGAGCTGCTGGAACATCGACAGCCCGATGCCGACCCAGACGATGGGCAGCAGCCCGAAGCGCCCACCGGTGAGGTCCTTCAGGCTCGGCTTGTGCTCCCGGCGCATCTGCGTGGCGATCCGCGAGACCTCGGCCTCCAGGTCGGTCCGCTCCGGCTCGACCAGGGCCAGCACCGCCCGCGCCTCGGTGGTCCGCCCCTGGGCGACGAGGTAGCGGGGCGACTCGGGGATGCGCAGGGCGAGCAGGCCGTAGAGGGCGGCCGGGAGCACCTCGACGCCGAGCATGACCTGCCAGGCCTCCAGCCCGAGGAGATGGCCGCGCTGCTCGCCGTCGGCCGCGGTGAGCAGCCCGTAGTTGACCAGCTGGGAGCAGGCGATGCCCAGGACGATGGCGGCCTGCTGGAAGGAGGCCAGCCGGCCGCGGTAGGCGGCCGGGGCGACCTCGGCGATGTAGGCGGGGGCGATGACGGAGGCCATGCCGATGGCCACACCGCCGAGCGTGCGCCAGAAGGCCAGGTCCCACAGGGAGAACGGGAGCATGGAGCCGATGGCGCTGGCGGTGAAGAGGACCGCGGCGAGCTGCATGACGCGCGGCCGACCGAGGCGGTCGGCGAGGCGCCCGGCGACCATCGCGCCCAGCGCGGCGCCGAGCAGGGCGATGGCGATGACGGCGCCGAGGGTGGCGTCGCCGACGTCGAACTTGCCGCGGACGCCTTCCACGGCACCGTTGATCACGGCGCTGTCGTACCCGAAGAGGAAGCCGCCCATGGCGGCCGAGGCGGCGATGAAGACGACGAACGTGAGCTGCCGGGGCCGTCTCGCGGCGTCCGGGCCCACCGGCTCGGTTCTGGTCACGGTGCACTCCTGCGGCCCCGGCCTCGGAGCCGGGATGGGGGGGCGTGTCGCTCTCGCTGCGGCGCACGCCTGACCGTGCGCCCGCCGGCCGAAGCCAGAAGCGACGTGGAGAGACTATGCGTTCATGTTTCGAAGTCAAGACCGCGCGATGAACCTGTTCTACGCGCATCCCCAGACAAGAGTTCAACACATGAGTTCAAGGCATGAAGAATGCGCCGAAACGGTGCACGGACGGTGGCGGCTCAGTGCAGCCGCTGGCTGATGACCTTGGACACGCCGTCTCCCTGCATGGACACCCCGTAGAGGGCGTCGGCGACCTCCATCGTCCGCTTCTGATGGGTGATCACGATGAGCTGCGAACTCTCCTGGAGCTCCTTCATGATCCGGATCAGCCGCTGGAGGTTGGTGTCGTCCAGCGCGGCCTCCACCTCGTCCATGACGTAGAACGGACTGGGCCGCGCCTTGAAGATCGACACCAGCAGCGCGACGGCGGTCAGCGAGCGTTCGCCGCCGGACAGCAGGGACAGCCGCTTGACCTTCTTGCCCGGCGGCCTGGCCTCGACGTCGACGCCGGTGGTGAGCATGTCGTCCGGGTTGGTCAGCACGAGCCGTCCGTCGCCCCCCGGGAACAGCCGGGCGAAGACCCCCTCGAACTCGCGCGCGGTGTCGTGGAACGCCTCGGTGAAGACCTGCCGCACCCGCTCGTCCACGTCCCGCACGACCTGCAGCAGGTCGCTGCGTGTCTTCTTCAGGTCCTCGAGCTGCTCGCTCAGGAACTGGTGCCGCTCCTCCAGCGCCGCGAACTCCTCCAGCGCCAGTGGGTTGATCTTGCCCAGCTTCTGGTACGCCCGCTCGGCGGCCGCCAGCCGCTTCTCCTGCTCCGCCCGGTCGAAGGGCACCGGCCGGTTGCGCGGGTCGTCCGGGTCCTCCGGCAGCTCCTCACCCGCCGCCGGCGGCGAGGGCGGCACGGGCTGGTCCGGCCCGTACTCCGCGACCAGGACCTCCGGCTCGACCCCCAGCTCCTCCAGCGCCCGGGTACGCAGCTGCTCGATGCGCATGCGCTTCTCCGCGCCCAGCACCTCGCCCCGGTGCACCGAGTCGGTGAGCTTGTCCAGCTCCGCCTTGAGCTCCCGGCCCCGCGCCCGCTCGGCCGTCAGCTCCCGGTCCCGCTCGGCCCGGGCCGCCTCGGCCGCGCCCCGCTCCTGCTCCGCCCGGGTCACCGACACCTCGATGTGGGCGAGCAACTGCCGGGCGCCGGAGGCCACCGCCGCCGCCACCTCGGCCTCGTGCCGCAGCCGCGCCCGGCGCCGCTCGGCCCGTGCCCGCGCCTCCCGCTCCGCGCGGGCGGCGCGGTCCAGCCCGTCCGCCCGGCCCGCCAGCGCCCGGACCCGCTCCTCGTGGGTGCGTACCTGGAGGCGGGCCTCCATCTCCGTCTGCCGCGCGTTCGCGCTGTCCGCGGCCAAGCGGTCCCGCACCGAGGCGTCGGGCTCCTCCAGGGCGTCGGCGGCCTCCTCCGCCACGGCCAGCCGCTCGGCCAGTTCGGCGGCCGAAGCGGTGACCTGCACGAGGGCGTCCTCGGCCTTGGCCACCGCCGCCTCGCAACGCTCCGCCTCCTCCGAGGCCCCCTTGGCCTGACCCGCCAGCCGGCCCAGGCGGGCGGCCACCGCGGACTTCTCCCGGTCGGCGGTGCTGCGCTGCCGTCCCAGCTCCTCGGCGGCGGCCGAGCACTCCCGCAGCCGCCGCGCGGCCCGCTCCCGTTCCTCGGTCAGCTCCGCGCACCGGGCGTCCAGCCGCTTAACGGCTGCACTCGCCTCGTCCACCGCCGCCTGCGTCTCCAGCAGGCTCGGCGCGCCGGCCGAGCCGCCCTGCGCGACGTGGGAACCGAGCAGATCGCCGTCCGTCGTGACCGCGGTGAGCCCGGGGCGGGCGCGCAGCAGCTCCTCGGCGTCGTCCAGGGTGTCGACGACGACGATGTGCCGCAGCAGCAGCCGGACCGCGGGCAGCAGCTCCTCCGGGCCGCCGACCAGCCCGGCCGCGTACCGGGGCCCCTCGGGGCCCGGCTCGGGCCCCGGCGGCTCGGCACCCCCGACGAGCAGGGCCGCCCGTCCGGCGTCCTGCTTGCGCAGCCGCCGCAGCGCCTCGGCCGCGGCGCCCGGAGTCGTCACGGCGACGGCGTCCGCGGCGGCGCCCAGGGCGGCGGCGACCGGCACCTCGTACCCCGGCTCCACGGTCAGCAGTTCGGCGGCCGGCCCGAGGACGCCGACGAGCTCGTGCCGGGCCTGCAGCAGGGCCCCGGTGCCGTCCTTGCGGCGCAGGCCGAGGGCCAGGGCGTCCCGGCGGGCGGCGGTGGCGGCACGCTCCCGGTCGGCGGCGGCCAGTTCGTCGCGCACGGCGCTGAGCGCGGCCTCGGCGGCCGCCAGCTCCTCGCGGGCGGCCTCGTGGCGGGCCGCCAGCTCGGCGTCCCCCTCGTCCAGCCCGTCCACCTCGGCCTGAAGGGCCTCGTACTCCTCCCGGGCGCCCGCCCGGCGCCGGACGGCGTCGTCCCGTGCCGCGGTGAGGCGGTCGATCTCCGCCTGAGCCGAGGCCGTCTTGCTGCGGGCCGCGCTCACCTGACCGCCGAGCCGGGCGAGCTGCTCCCGGCGCTGGGCGATCTCCCGGGCGGCGTCCTTGAGCCGGCGCTCCTCCTCGCTCAGCCGCGACTCCAGCTCCGCGCGGTGCTCGGCGGTGTCCTCCAGCGCGCGGCTCGCCGCCTCCAGCGCGGCCTCCAGCTCCGCCTCCTGCTCGCGGATGCGCTCGGCCTCGCGCTCCAGGTCCTCCGGGTCCCGGCCGCGCCGCTCCTCGGGCGGGGCCGAGCGGGCACTGGTGACCCGGGCGTCGGCGAGGCTGACGGTCCCCCGGACGCGTTCGGCGAGCTGCGAGAGGGCGTACCAGGTCTGCTGCGCCTGTTCCAGACGCGGGGTCAGACGGCGTACCTGTTCCTCCAGTTCGGCCTCGCGGCGCTGCGCGGTGTGCAGGGCCGCCTCGGCCGCCTCCTTGCGCTCTTTCAGCGCGGCCTCGTCGGCGACCTCGGCCCGCAGCGCGTTCTGCAGCGCCACCAGGTCGTCGGCCAGCAGCCGCAGCCGGGCGTCGCGCAAGTCGGCCTGGATGACGGCGGCCTTGCGGGCGGCGGCGGCCTGGCGGCCGAGCGGTTTGAGCTGGCGGCGGAGTTCGTCCGTGAGGTCCTGTACGCGGGCGAGGTTGGCCTGCATCGCGTCGAGCTTCCGCAGCGCCTTCTCCTTGCGCTTGCGGTGCTTGAGGACGCCGGCGGCCTCCTCGATGAAGGCCCGGCGGCCGGTCGGGTCGGCGTGCAGGACGCCGTCGAGCTGTCCCTGCCCGACGATCACGTGCATCTCCCGGCCGATGCCGGAGTCCGACAGGAGCTCCTGGATGTCCAGCAGCCGGCAGGTGTCGCCGTTGATCTGGTACTCGCTGCCGCCGTTGCGGAACATGATCCGGGTGATCGTGACCTCGGCGTAGTCGATCGGCAGCGCGCCGTCGGCGTTGTCGATGGTCAGCGAGACCTCGGCGCGGCCCAGCGGTGCCCGGCCCGTGGGGCCGGACGTCCCGGCGAAGATGACGTCCTCCATCTTGCCGCCGCGCAGGGACTTCGCCCCCTGCTCCCCCATCACCCAGGACAGGGCGTCCACCACGTTCGACTTGCCCGAGCCGTTCGGCCCGACCACGCAGGTGATGCCGGGCTCGAAGCGCAGCGTGGTGGCCGAGGCGAAGGACTTGAACCCGCGCAGGGTCAGGCTCTTGAGGTGCACGCCGGGTGACTTTACCTCCGGGGCGCGGTTTCACCGCAGAAGGTGCAGGGCACATCACACGGTAACGAGCAGCCGACAGCCAGGGGGCGCCGCGCGGGACGGATCACCAGACGGCCACGACGGACAGCGTGAGACATGACGAAGGGACGCCGAAGCGTCCCTCGCAGTTCTGCAACAGGATGAGCGCCGTACGCGCACCCGCCCCGGGTCTCGGGTCAGGTGAGTGCAGGCTCGCCCTTGGAAACGTCGATGCTGTCAAGCAGCGAGTCGCCGTGACGTGCGGCAGCCGACAGCGCGTCGTTCTCGGCCTGCATCCGGATCAGTTCGGATTCCAGGTCCTGGACGCGCTGCTGAAGCCGTCGCATCTCGGCGAGGACTCGGGGGTCGGAGCCGCCGACGTAACCGAGAAGCGCCTTTGCCATGATGGATGGTCCTCCACAATGAGTGACCGACCGCAGTGGTGGGTCGTCTGGGTCGTGAGGGATAGGCACCCGCAACGTCCGCTCTGCATAGAGGTTCTCAGGGCTGAAGAAGCAAGGTGCGCGGGGCTTCCAGCGTCTCACCAAAAGTTACGACGGTCAACACGATCACACGCCGTGTGCACGGACGGCCCGGCTCGACGGCGACTTCGGCCGGAGCTGCGGACCCCGTGACGGGTGGCGCGCTGTGGATCACTCGTGCCGCAGCCTTGCACGTCACGCCCGGATTGGCAACCAGTTCACGTCGAGGACACCGGCCCGTCCCGGCTCAGCGGATCTCGAATCCGGGGTAGCCGCCCCGCGGCGCGTCCCAGATCTCCGTGACGCCCGTCACGTCCCCGGGCGTGTCCGCGCTGGTCAGCCACTCCAGCAGCGCGGCGCAGTTCGCCCGCGGGCCCTCGGCCACGACCTGCACCCGGCCGTCGGACAGGTTCACCACGAAGCCGGTCAGCTCGCCGATGCGCAAGGCGTTCGCCCGCGTGTACCAACGGAAACCGACGCCCTGCACACGCCCGCGCACCCAGGCGGTCAGCCGGACGTCCGCCGCCGCGCCGTCACGGGCCTCCGCCGCCGTCCCCGCCGTGGCCCCGGGAGCCTCACCCGTCTCGGCGGCCGCCCTGTTTCGCACTGTGCTCATGTGACGCACGCTATCGGCCGTATTCCCCCCTCCGCACCTCCGGGCGGACGGCGATGGCGTACTGTCCCCGGACACGAGTCTCACTCCATCGAGTGACACGAACGCCGTCGAGTACGTGAGGACTGCAGCAGATGGGTCGCCACCGACATCGCAAGCGCAGGGTGACACCACTCAGAGCCGGCCTGCTGGCGGTCTCCGCCACGGCCGTGCTGGGCACCGTGGCCGTGGGAGCCGGAGTGGTCCCGGGGCTCGGCGAGGGGTTCGGTCTCCTCGACGGCGGGCCGGGAACGGCCCGGACCGAGAGCGCCTCGTCCCGCACTCCCGGCGCGTCGGAGGGCGCCGGGAGCCGGGACGACGCCGCCGCCTCGCGCAGTGAGGAGCGCCGCTCGCCCTCGCCCACGCCCGAGCCGTCCACGACGCCCGAGGACAGCCCGACGCCGACCGCCGAGCCCTCCGGGGAGAAGCAGCGGGACGCGGAGGACCGGTCCGCGAAGCCCGCGCCTGAGACCTCCGCGCCCGCGAAGCCCAGCCCGACCCCGAAGCCGCCCGCACCGACCGCCGACCCGCCGTCGCCGCCCGGAGACTCCGGCGCCCACTCGGCCGCCGAGGCCCGGGTGCTGACCCTGGTCAACCAGGAACGCTCCCGGGCGGGCTGCAGCCCGCTGCGGGCCGACGCGTCGCTGGCCCGGCTGGCCGGCGACCACAGCGCGGACATGGCGCGGCGCGGCTACTTCTCCCACACCGACCCGGACGGCCGCGACCCCTGGGACCGCGCCGAGGAGGACGGCGTCTCCCACCTGGGCGGCGAGAACATAGCCCGCGGCCAGGCCGACGCCGAGGCCGTCATGCAGGCCTGGATGAACAGCCCCGGCCACCGGAAGAACATCCTGAACTGCGGCTTCACCAGTCTGGGTGTCGGTGCGCACTTCGCCGACGGCGGCCCCTGGTGGACGCAGTCCTTCGGCTACTGACCCCCGTTCGGACCCGGCGGCCCGGTCAGCGTGCCGCGGCCGTGGCGCCCGTGGACCGCGGGCGCCACGGCCGCTGGCAGCGCGGGCAGAAGTAGCTGGAACGGTTCATCCAGGGGCGCCGGCGTATCGGGGTGCCGCAGCGGCGGCAGGGCTCCTCCTCGCGGCCGTAGGCGTCCAGCGACCGGTCGAAGTAGCCGGACTCGCCGTTGACGTTCACGTAGAGGCTGTCGAAGCTCGTACCCCCCACGGCGAGGGCCGCGGTCATGACGTCGCGTACGTGTCCGAGCAGTTCGGCGACGCGCGGCCGGGTGAGCGTGGCCGTGGGCCGGTCGTAGTGCAGCCGGGAGCGCCACAGCGCCTCGTCGGCGTAGATGTTGCCGACGCCGCTGACCAGGGACTGGTCCAGCAGCGCCCGCTTGACCGTGGTGCGCTTGGCCCGGAGGGCGACGTGGAAGGCCGCCTCGTCGAACGCCGGGTCGAGCGGGTCGCGGGCGATGTGCGCGATGGCGTCGGGCAGCCCGTCCTCGGTGACGGGGTGCAGGGAGAGCCCGCCGAAGGTGCGCTGGTCGACGAAGCGCAGCTCGCCCCCGTCGCGGTCGGTGAAGGTGATGCGCACCCGCAGATGCCGCTCGTCCGGTGCCGTGGCGGGCTGGACGAGGAGCTGCCCGCTCATCCCCAGATGCGCCAGGACGGCGAACGGCAGCCGCTCGGCGTCCTCCGGACCCGCGTCCGGAGGGCCGAGCGGCAGCCACAGGTACTTGCCCCGGCGCCGGACGGCACCGAAGCGATGGCCCGAGAGCCGGGCGGCGAAGTCCGCCGAGCCCGCCACATGACGGCGCACGGCGCGCGGGTGCAGCACCGTGACCGCCTCGACGGTCCGGCCGGCGACCCAGCGGTCCAGTCCGCGCCGGACGACCTCCACCTCGGGCAGCTCGGGCACGGCGCCCTCAGCCCGCCGGGTCGGCGGTACCGCCGGCCGTGGCGTCTTCGGTGCCCTCCGCGGGAGTTCCGCCGGCGGCCGCCGCGTCCGCCGCGGCCCGGATCTCCCGCCAGGCCGTCTCGGCGGCCTGCTGTTCGGCTTCCTTCTTGCTGCGGCCGGTGCCGGTGCCGTACGCGACACCACCGACGCGGGCAGCAGCCGTGAAGGTCTTCTCGTGGTCGGGGCCGGTCTCGGTGACCACGTACTCGGGCACCCCGAGCCCCTCGGCCGCCGTGAGCTCCTGGAGGCTGGTCTTCCAGTCCAGGCCGGCACCGAGCAGTGCGGACTTCTCGATCAGCGGGTCGAAGAGCCGGTGCACCAGCTCCTCCGCCGCCGTCAGCCCCTGGTCGAGGTAGACGGCGCCGATCACCGCCTCCAGCGTGTCCGCCAGGATCGACGCCTTGTTGCGGCCGCCGGTCCCCTCCTCGCCACGGCCGAGCCGGACGAAGGCACCCAGATCCAGCCCCCGGGCGACCTCGGCGAGGGCACGGGAGTTGACCACCGCGGCGCGCAGCTTGGCGAGCTGGCCCTCCGGCAGTTCCGGGTGGGCACGGTAGAGCGTGTCGGTCACCACGAGACCCAGGACCGAGTCACCGAGGAACTCCAGGCGCTCGTTCGTGGGCAGCCCGCCGTTCTCGTACGCGAAACTGCGGTGCGTCAGCGCACGCGTCAGAAGGGCGGACTCAAGGTGATACCCGAGCCGCCCTTCCAGAAGCGTGTGGGACGAGGCCGCATCCACCAGACTCGCCGCTGCCCGCTTGGGCGTACTGGCGTCTGACATGGAGCCTGTCACCCGCCGATCAGACGTCGAGAACCTGACGCTTGTTGTAGGTACCGCAACTGGGGCACGCGATGTGCTGCTGCTTGGGCTCCGAGCAGCGCTCGCACGCCACCAGGGTGGGGACCGCAGCCTTCCACTGCGACCGGCGGTGGCGCGTGTTGCTGCGCGACATCTTCCGCTTGGGAACGGCCACGGCTACTTCTCCTGCTTCTCGTCGGCACCGGGTCGGGTGCCGTTCACGTTGTCCTTCTCGCCGTGGCGGATGCTCTCGGCGAGTCCCTCCAGGGCCGCCCACCGGATGTCGGCGGCCTCGTTGTGCTGGTGGTCCGGCTCGTCCGCGAGCCGGGCGCCGCACCGCGGGCAGAGCCCTGGGCAGTCCTCCTGGCACACGGGCTGCATGGGCAGCGACAGCACCACCGCGTCCCGCAGCACGGGTTCGAGGTCGAACAGGTCGGCCTCGAGGAAGAGCGTGTCCTCCTCCTCCTCGGCGCCTTCGGCGTCGTCACCGGCGGCCACGGCGCGGCCGCGGTCGTCGGTCTCGGGGTAGGAGTACAGCTCCTGGAAGTCCGCCTCGCACTCCTGCTCCAGCGGCTCCAGACACCTTACGCACTCGCCGGTCAGCGGTGCGCGGGCGGTACCCGTGACGAGCACGCCCTCCATGACCGCCTCAAGCCGCAGCTCCAGCTCGACCGACGCGCCCTCGGGCACCCCGATGACCTCCGTGCCGAGGTCGCGGGGCGCCTCGACGGTGCGGGAGAGCCGCTTGAGCGCACCGGGACGACGGCCCAGCTCGCGTGTGTCGAACACGAGCGGGGCACGGTGGTCGAGGGGGGCGTTCAGGGCTTCCTGCTTTCATCGGTGTGACTGTGGCCCGGCCCGGCATCGCCGGGCAGCCGAAAGCCGCGGGCGTACGCGCGACCGATGAGCCAGGATACTTCACCGGCTCCGATCGGCCCAATCGCCGTCGGCCGGGACGGACGGCCCGGCCGACGGCGGAACGCGCGCTTCCGGGGCCGGTCAGCGCCCCTGCTCGTAGCGGCGCAGCTCCTCCATGTCGATCATGCTGGTGTCGAAGAAGCTGGTCTCGTCCAGGGCCGGGGCCTGGGCCTGGTACTGGGCCTGGTGCTGGTGCTGGTGCTCGGCCTGGTGCTGGTGCTGGTGCTCGGCCTGGTGCTGGTGCTGGGCGTGCTGCTGCGGGTAGCCGCCCGTCCCCTGCTGCGGGTAACCGGCCTCGGTGCCGTACGCCGGGACCTGGCCGTAGCCGTCCGGGTAGGCCTGCTGCGGGTAACCGTACGGGTCGGGCTCGGCGTAGCCCCCGGGGTGCCCGGGCTGCGGGGCCTCGGGCACCGGCTGCGGGGGGTAACCCTGCTGGGCGTAGCCGGGCTGGGGCGGGTAGGCGTAGCCGCCCTGCTGGTACGGGTCGGCCTCCTGGCCGTAGGCGGGCTGGAAGCCGCCCTGGTCGTAGGCCGCGGCCGGGGCGTAGGGGTCGGCGGGTGCAGGGGCCGCCGGAGCCGGCTGCGGCGGGGCGGTGGGCTCGGGCACGCCCCCCGGGGGAACGGGCTCGGTGACGGGCGGCTGCGCCTGGGCGGGGATGTCCGCCTGCGGTTCCGCGAGCCCGGCCAGATACTCCGCGTCGGAGACGTGGACCTGGTGGTGCCCGTCCGCTCCGGCCTCCTCCTGGGCCGCCAGATGGGCTCCCAGCTCGTCCATCGGACGGTGCCCGGTGAGCTTCTTGCGGCCCCGCCCGACGGCGTCGAGCGTCTTGGTCAGCACCGACTCGAACGCCTGGAACTGCGCCTCCACGTAGGTGTCCGCGCGCTCCCGCAACTCATCCGGGTCCGCGGAGCGCTCCGGGGCCGCAGGGCCCTCGTGGCCCTGCTCCGGATCGTGGCCGAAGGGGGCGTCCGCGTCGGTGGCGCGGCCCAGCAGCTTGTCCTTGCCGCGGCCCACCGAGTCGATCGTCTTGCTGAGGACGACCTCGAAGTTGGCCAGCTTGCTGTCGACGTAGTCGTCCGCCTCGGCCCGGATGGACTCCGCCTCCCGGCGCGCCTCGGCCAGGATGCGGTCGGCCTCCGCCTGGGAACGGCGGGCGACCTCGGTGTCGGAGACCATCGACCCGCGCTCGGTGCGGGCCGCCTCGATGATGCGCTGGGCCTCCTCCTGGGCCTCGGCGACCATCTGCTCCCGGCCGCCGAGGAGTTCCCGCGCCTGCGCGAGCGAACCCGGGAGGGCGTCGCGTACCTCCTCCAACAGGCCGAGCAGCTCCGCCCGGTTCACCACGCAGGAGGCGGACATGGGCATGGCTCGGGCGTTACGGACCGCCGCGACGATGTCGTCGAGTCTTGACTGTACGTCCACGGGAGCGACTGTACGGGCAGGGACCGCCGGGGGAACAGCGCGAGGGACGCCCGGGTGGCCTCGGCGCCCCGTCAGGGACGCGTGAGCCGCTTGGCGAGCGCCGCGGAGACCTGCGGCGGTACCAGGTGGGAGACGTCGCCGCCCCAGGTGGCGACCTCCTTGACCAGGCTGGAGGAGAGGAAGCTGTAGGTGGGGTTGGTCGGCACGAAGAGCGTCTCCACGCCCGAGAGGCCGATGTTCATCTGCGCCATCTGCAGTTCGTAGTCGAAGTCGCTGACGGCGCGCAGGCCCTTGACGATGGCCGGGATGTCGCGCTGCTTGCAGAAGTCGACCAGGAGCCCGTGGAAGGACTCGACGACGACGTTGCCGAACTCCGAGGTGACCGCCTCGATGAGCTCGATGCGCTCCTCGACCGTGAACAGCCCCTGCTTGCTCTTGTTGATCATCACGGCGACGTGCACGACGTCGTACAGCCTGGCCGCGCGGGCGATGATGTCGAGGTGGCCGTTGGTGATGGGGTCGAAGGACCCCGGACAGACTGCGCGGCGCACTGGCTTTTCCTCGCTCTCCGGGCTGTTCATGACGCGGCGGTGACTTCCGTTCGGGCGGCGCGACCGTACCAGAGCGTCCCCTCGCCGTAGCGCCGGGAGCGCAGCGCCGTGAAGCCCTCGGGCCAACGGAACTCCCCGCCCCTCGTGCTCCGCTCCACGGTGACCAGTGCGCCGTCCGCAAACCAGCCCTGACCGGCGAGTGTGAGGAGGATCTCGCGAAGATCGTCGTCCGGGACCGCGTACGGCGGGTCCAGGAAGACGACATCGAAGGAAACCCCCGGTGCACCCGCGATGACCTGCTCGGCTCTGCCGACCCGCACCTCCGCGCCGGGCAACCCGAGCGCCGCGACGTTCTGCCTGATGGTGCGGGCCGCCCGGGCGTTCGACTCGACGAGCAGGACGTGTTCGGCGCCCCGGGAGAGCGCCTCCAGGCCGACGGCGCCCGAGCCCCCGAACAGGTCCAGGACGCGCAGCCCCTCCCAGCCTCCGCCGAGTTGGGCCTCCCAGCTGGAGAACAGCCCCTCCCGGGCCCGGTCGGAGGTGGGCCGGGTGGACTGCCCCGGCGGCACGGCCAGCCGCCGCCCCCCTGCGGCTCCGGCGATCACGCGGGTCATGGCGAGGCTTCCTTAGCTGCTGACGTGGGCACGTGCGCGACGTGCCGGCCTGATCGGTCGCGACGGCCACCGGCCGCCTCGCCCCCACGATATGCCCCGGGCCGCACTCCGGCCGGGCCGCGGGCCGTCCGGCCCCCTGCCCGGATCCCGCACCGGCTCTCCGGGCGGTTCAGCCCTTGTCGAGGTAGCTCTCGCGCTCCTCGTCGAGCAGGGCCGCCAGGGCCGTGCGCAGCTCCGGATGGCCGTCGAGACCCGGGTCGGCGGCGACGACGGCCGTGGCCTCGGCCCGGGCCTCGGCGATGACTTCCTCGTCCTCGACGACCGTGAGCATCCGCAGGCTGGAGCGCACCCCCGACTGGGCCTGCCCCAGGACGTCTCCCTCCCGGCGCTGTTCCAGGTCGATCCGGGAGAGCTCGAAGCCGTCCAACGTGCCCGCCACGGCGTCCAGCCGCGTGCGGGCCGCGCTCTCCTCGGGCATCTCGCTCACCAGCAGACACAGCCCGGGCGCGGAACCGCGCCCGACCCGGCCGCGGAGCTGGTGCAGTTGGGAGACGCCGAAGCGGTCGGCGTCCATGATCACCATGACCGTGGCGTTGGGGACGTTGACGCCGACCTCGATGACCGTCGTCGCCACGAGCACGTCGACCTCGCCCGCCGCGAAGCGGCACATCACGTCGTCCTTCGCCTCCGGGGCCATGCGGCCGTGCAGCGCCTCGACCCGCAGCCCGGCGAGCGGCCCCCCGGTGAGCTGCGCGGCCAGGTCCAGCACGGCAAGGGGCTGCCGCCGCTCGCCATCTTGGGCGCCGCCGCTCCCCGCTTCCTCGGACTCCCCGGCCCCGTAGCCCGCCGCGTCCTCCTCCGCCGCCTCGCCGTCCGCCTCCTCGTCCCCGATGCGCGGGCAGACGACGTAGGCCTGGTGCCCGCCCTCGGCCTCCTCGCGCACCCGCTCCCAGGCGCGGGTCAGGAAGTGCGGCTTGTCGGCCGCGGGAACGACATGGCTGGCGATGGGGGACCGCCCGGCGGGCAACTGGTCCAGCACGGAGGTCTCCAGGTCGCCGAAGACCGTCATGGCCACGGTGCGCGGAATCGGCGTCGCCGTCATCACCAGCAGGTGCGGCGGCTGCTCGCCCTTGGCGCGCAGGGCGTCCCGCTGCTCGACGCCGAACCGGTGCTGCTCGTCCACGACGACGAGGCCGAGGTCGTGGAACTTCACCTTGTCCTCGATGAGCGCGTGCGTGCCGATGACGATCCCGGCCTCGCCCGTGGCCAGCTCCAGGAGCGCCCGACGGCGCGCGGCGGCGCCCATCGAGCCGGTGAGGAGGACCACCCGGGTGCCGTGCTCGGCGCCGCCGAGCAGGCCCCCCTCGGCCAGCTCGCCCAGCATCTCCACGATGGACCGGTGGTGCTGCTGCGCCAGCACCTCGGTCGGGGCGAGCAGAGCCGCCTGGCCGCCGGCGTCCACCACGGTGAGCATCGCCCGCAGCGCCACCATGGTCTTGCCGCTGCCCACCTCGCCCTGGAGCAGCCGGTGCATGGGGTGGGCGGTGGCCAGGTCGGTGAAGATCTCCTCGCTGACGCGGCGTTGACCCTCCGTCAGGGTGAAGGGCAGCCGGGCGTCGAACGCCGCGAGGATGCCGTCGTCCCGCGCGGCGCGGGGCACGGCGGGCAGCTGCGCCTCGGCCGAACGGCGGCGAGCCAGCGCGACCTGCAGGACGAACGCCTCATCCCACTTCAGCCGCCGCCGCGCCGCGTGCACCTCCGCCCACGACCGCGGGCGGTGCACGGACCGCAGGGCCTCGGGCAGCGGCAGGAGGTCCCGGCCCTCCCGCAGGGAGACGGGCAGCGGATCGCCCAGGCCCTTCCACCCGATGGCCTCCATCGAGTTCAGCACCGTTTCCACGGCCTGCTCGATCTTCCACGAGTTGAGCTGCCTGACGGCCGGGTAGAGCGGCAGCAGTGCCCGGGCGAAGCGCTCCACCGCCTCGGCGTCGCCGTCCTCGTCCAGCAGTTTGTAGTCGGGGTGGGCCAGTTGCAGCTTGCGGTTGAAGACGGAGACCTTGCCCGCGAACATCCCCCGCCGCCCCGGGACCAGCTTCTTCTCGTGTGCGTAGGCCGCCCGGCCGAAGAAGACGAGCTGGAGCCGCCCGCTGCCGTCCGTCAGCGTGACCTCCAGCCGCTGGCCCCGGCCGCGGTTGAACGACAGCAGCCGGGCGTCGGCCACCCGCGCGACCACCGTGACGTGCTCGTCCAACGGCAGGTCGGCCAGGCGCGTCAGCTCGCCGCGCTCCGCGTACCGGCGCGGATAGTGGTGCAGCAGGTCGCCGACGGTGTGCAGGTCGAGGTGGTCGGCGAGCACCTTCGCGGTGGTGCCGCCGACCGTCTTCTTCAGCGGCTCGGCCAGTGGACTCTCCATCGTGCGGCCCATCTTCCCCCACGGTGCCGACAACGGCATGGAGCACCGCGTCCCGCGCCGGTGCCGCCCTCGCCTCCAGGCCCGCTACTCGACGCCGATCAGCAGCGGCGAGGGCTGGCGCCCCTCGTAGACGACGGTGTCCACCCCGAGGTGGGAGCGGCGCACCCGGTCGGTGAGGACGCGGACGAGCCCGTCGGGCGCCCCGCCCCCGAGGACGAGCGTGACGAGCTCGCCGCCCGCGGCGAGCATCCGGTCCAGGACCTCGGCCGCGCAGTCCGTCAGGTCCCCGCCGATCACGGCGACGTCGCCGTCGATGAGCCCGAGCACGTCCCCGGCCTGGCACACGCCCTGCGTCGTCCACGAGCGCCGCTCGGCGACGGTCAGCTCCGCGTAGCGGGTCGCTCCGGCCGCGGCCGTCATCGCCACGACGTCCTCGTCGAAGCGCCGTTCCGCCTCGTGCACGGCGAGCGCCGCCAGGGACTGCACCGGGGAGCGGGCCGGGATGATCGCCACCCGTACGCCCTCCGCACGCGCCTGCTCGGCCGCGGCGGCCGCGGTGTGCCGCAGCTCCGGGCCACCGAGCAGCAAAACGACCTCGCGCGCGTGCGCACGCCGCACGGCGGCGGCCAGTTCGCCGCTGCCCGGCGGCTCCTCGGGGCGCACGGTGACGGCGAGGGCCCCCGCCTCATCGCACAGCCGGGCCAGCCCCTCCCCCGGGACGACGGCGACGACCGCGCGCTCCACGGGCTCCGGGGCGGCGTGCCGTCCGGCCAGGTGGCTGATGCGCACCCGGTGCGGACGCCCCGCCTCGATCCCCGCCTCGACGGCGGCACCCGCGTCGTCGACGTGCACGTGGACGTGCCACAGCTCGTCACCGCCCACGACGACGAGCGAGTCCCCAAGCCCGTCGAGCCGCTCCCGGAGGCGCTCGACGGCGGCCTCGGTGGCGTCGAGGAGGTAGATCACCTCGAACTCCGGCCCCTCCGTCTCCGTGCCGCTCTCCCGGCCGGCGTCCGGACCTGCTTCAGGGCCGGCCTTCGGGCCTGCCTCCGGGCCGGCCGCGCAGCCGGGGAACACGGACGGCGTGCTTCCGGCGGGGCGGACGCGCTCGGGGGGCGGCGCCGCCGGAAGCTCGCCGGTGAGCGCGGTGAGCAGCGCTTCGAGCACGGTGACGAGGCCGTAGCCGCCGGCGTCCACCACTCCGGCCCCCGCCAGCACCGGCAGCCGTGCGGGTGTGGCGGCCAGCGCCGCCCGCGCGCCCTCGCACGCGGCCCGGGCCACCTCGGCGTCCCCGCCCCCGGCGCGCTCGGCGGACTCCGCGGCGGCCGTCGCCACGGTGAGGATGGTCCCCTCCACGGGGTGGGCCACCGCGGCCCGGGCCAGCCGGGCCGCGCCGTGCAGCGCGGAGCGCAGGTCCCGGCCCGCCGCGATCTCACCGGCCAGGCCGCGCAGGAGCTGGGCGAGGATGGTGCCGGAGTTGCCGCGGGCGCCCAGCAGCGCGCCGTGGGCCATGGCGGCCGTGGCCTCGGCGAGCGTGGGCTCTCCCGCTCCCGCGGCTTCCACGGCCTGCGCGGCGGCCTCCACGGTGAGGTACAGGTTGGTGCCGGTGTCGGCGTCGGCGACGGGATAGACGTTGATCGCGTCGATCGTCTCCCGGGCGCTGCCCAGGGCGTCCAGGGCGCGGGCACACCAGGTGCGGACCGTGGCGGCGTCCAGCGTGTGCGGCACCGGGCGACGCACCTCCTCAGCTCGTGTCCGGCCCCGCCCTTCCCGTGACCGGGCGGTGCGCCCGGCCCACGAGGCCCAGCCGGGAAGGGTAGTCGCACGCCGCGACGGCCGTCCGGGGCGGGAGTGCCGTCCGGGGCGGGAGCAGGGGAGCGGCGGCGGGTGGGCGGGGACGGGCGCCGGGCGGGAGCGAGGCGACCCATGGTAATTTCAGGGTCTGTGAGCAGTCGTTGTATGCTGCTTCGGTTGCCTGACGCGATGCGTTGAGTCAGGTGACCATCTCCCTGGCAAAGCCGGTCAGTCCTGTGAGCGTTCGGTCCGATCCCGTCGGATCGGGACTTCGCTCCGGAGCGTTCGGTCTGATCTCCGCGAGGCCAGGACCCACCGTACGTGTATCTGAAGTCTTTGGAGTGACCCGTGGCTGCCAACTGCGACGTCTGCGGCAAGGGGCCGGGCTTCGGCAACAGCATCTCCCACTCGCACCGCCGCACCCCGCGTCGCTGGAACCCCAACATCCAGCGCGTGCGTGCCACGGTCGGTGGGACGCCGAAGCGCCTCAACGTCTGCACCTCGTGCATCAAGGCCGGCAAGGTCTCGCGCTGACGCCCTAGTCGCAGCGCAGCCTCCCGGTTGCCGCAAGCCGGTCCGCCCACGGCGGACCGGCTTTGTGCTGCCCGGCGGTCGTCACCGAGCGTCTCGACGGGAACGCCAGCCGTGGTCGACGGGGCCGATGCCGGAGCCGAGGGCGAAGCCGGCCGCGATGGCCCCGGTGACGTACTCCTTGGCCGCCGCCACCGCCGCGGGAACGTCCGCGCCCTTGGCCAGCTCGGCGGCGACGGCGCTGGCGAGGGTGCAGCCGGTGCCGTGGGTGTGCCGGTTCGGGTGGCGGGGTGCCCGCAGCCAGTGCTCCCGGTCACCGTCGGTGAGGAGGTCGGTGGCCTCCCCACGCAGGTGGCCGCCCTTGATCAGGGCCCAGCGCGGGCCGAATCCGAGGACCGCCGACGCCGCCTTGCGCAGCTCGCTCTCCGTGGTGACGGTGATGCCGGTGAGCTGGGCGACCTCGTCGAGGTTCGGGGTGGCCACGGTGGCGGTCGGCAGCAGCTCCGTGCGCACCGCCTCCAGTGCCTCGGCGGCGAGCAGCGGGTCTCCGTGCTTGGAGACGCCGACCGGGTCGACGACGACGGGCACGTCCAGCCGCCGCAGGAGCCCGGCCACGGTGAGGACCAGCTCGGCGGAGGACAGCATGCCGGTCTTCACGGCCTCGACGCCGATGTCCTCCACCACGCTGCGGAACTGGGCCCGCACGGCCTGGGCCGGGAGCTCCCAGGCGCCCTGCACGCCCAGCGAGTTCTGCGCGGTGACGGCGGTCAGGACGCTCATGCCGTGGGTGCCCAGGGCCAGCATGGTCTTCAGGTCCGCCTGGACGCCCGCCCCGCCCCCGGAGTCGGAGCCGGCGATGGTGAGAACCCTTGGGGGTATGCGCATGGGCGGAAGCCTACGCAACGCACGTGGCCGTCCTCGGCGTCCGGGGCGGGGTGGCCTGGGCCGGGGTCAGGCGCCGAAGTGGTCCCAGCCGCCGCCGTCGTGCCAGGGCGCGCCGTTGACGGTGACGCGGGAGGAGGCCGAGGGGTGCAGCACCTCGCCGACGACGCGCCAGCGCGCGGGCAGCTTCCGGCCGGGCGGGAACGTCGCGACGATGGCGTGGTCCTCTCCCCCGGTCAGGACCCAGCGCATCGGGTCGACGCCGACGGCCTGTCCGATGTCGTGCATCTGTGCGGGGATGTCGAACGCCTCGGTGCTCAGGTCGATGCGGACCTTGCTGGCCTCGGCGATGTGCCCGAGGTCGGCGATGAGCCCGTCGCTGACGTCCGTCATGGCGGTGGCGCCGAGCCCCGCGGCGGCCGGGCCCGCGTGGTAGGGCGGCTCGGGCCGGCGGTGGGCCTCGACGAACGCCCGCGGGGACCGGAAGCCGCGCTTGAGTATCGCGTACCCGGCGGCCGACCAGCCCAGCCAGCCGGTGACGGCGACGACGTCCCCGGGCCGGGCTCCGGCGCGCGTGACCGCCTCCCGGCCCCGCAGGTCGCCGAGAGCCGTGATGGCGATGGTGATCGTCTCACCACGCACCACGTCGCCGCCGACCACGGCGGCTCCGGCGACGTCGCACTCGTCCCGCAGCCCGTCCATCAGCTCCACCGGCCAGTTGGCGTTCAGGTCGGCGGGCAGGACGAGACCGAGCAACAGCGCGGTGGGCGCCGCGCCCATGGCGGCGATGTCGGCGAGGTTCTGGGCGGCGGACTTCCGCCCGACGTCGTAGGCGGTGGACCAGTCCCGCCGGAAGTGCCGCCCCTCCAGCAGCACGTCGGTGCTGGCGACGACGCGGCGGTCGGGGGCGACCACGACGGCGGCGTCGTCGCCCGGGCCCAGCTTGACGGCCGGCGTGGCCGTCAGCCGGGCGGTCAGCTCCCGGATGAGGCCGAACTCCCCGAGATCGCCGACGGTCCCAGGGGTCGGGGGACGGCCCCCGGGGAAACTCAGCATCCGTCTGCCCTTTCACAAAGCTCGCCGCTGGTGGTGACGACGCGATACCGTAGCGTCCCTCCCACTCCCATGATCCTCGAAGCCGCCCTGGAGGTCCCGTGGTACAGGCCTACATCCTGATCCAGACCGAGGTCGGCAAGGCGTCGACCGTCGCGCGGGTGATCGGGGAGATCCCGGGTGTCGTCCAGGCCGAGGACGTGACCGGACCCTACGACGTGATCGTCCGCGCCCAGGCCGACACCGTGGATGAGCTGGGCAAGCTCGTGGTCGCCCGAATCCAGCAGGTGGACGGCATCACCCGCACGCTGACCTGCCCGGTCGTCCATCTGTAGCTCCCCACAGCTCACGGCGGGAGCCCTGGGCTCCCGCCGTCGTTCCACCCTGCCCGCGCCTTCCGCGCGCCCCCTTCCGCCCGGCCCGGGCACGCTTCCGCGTCCGCTTCCGGAGCCCGGGCCCCGCCCCGGGAGCGAACCCTACAACCCGGGGGCGGACGCCGTCGGGGTCAGCGCAGCCCCGTGGAACGGTGCAGCGCGGCCTGGATCAGCCGGTCCACGAGTTCGGCGTAGCCCACGCCCGACTCCTGCCACATCCGCGGGTACATGCTGATCGGCGTGAAGCCGGGCATCGTGTTGATCTCGTTGATGACGAACCGGCCGTCCTCCAGGAGGAAGAAGTCCGCCCGGACGAGGCCCTCACAGGAGACGGCGTCGAAGGCCCGGACGGCGAGCGCGCGGACCTCGGCGGTCTGCTCGTCGGTGAGCGGCGCGGGCACGATGCCGGTGGCCGAGTCGATGTACTTGGCCTCGAAGTCGTAGAAGTCGTGGCTGGTGACGGGCGGGATCTCGGCGGGGACGCTGGCCTGGGGGCCGTCGCCGAACTCCAGCACGCCGCACTCGATCTCCCGGCCACGCAGTAGCGACTCGACGAGGATCTTGGGGTCGTGCGCCCGGGCTTCCTCGATCGCCTCGTCGATCCCGGTGAGGTCGTCGACCTTGGTGATGCCCATGGAGGAGCCGGCTCGGGCGGGCTTCACGAACACCGGCCAGCCGTGCTCGGCGGCGAAGTCGACGATCTTCTTGCGCGCGGCGGCCTGGTCCTGCTCCCACTCGCGGGGCCGGATCACGGTGAACGGGCCGACCGGCAGGCCGTAGGAGAGGAAGACCCGCTTCATGTACTCCTTGTCCATGCCGACGGCCGAGGCCAGCACGCCGGAGCCCACGTAGGGGACGCCGGAGAGCTCCAGCAGGCCCTGGAGGGTGCCGTCCTCGCCGTAGGGGCCGTGCAGGACGGGGAAGACGACGTCGACGTCGCCCAGCGCCTCGGGCACGCGGCCGGGCTCGCTGTAGACCACCTCGCGGCTGGCCGGGTCCACGGGCATGACCACGCTGCCGGTTCGGGACTCGGCCAGCTCCGGCACGCTGGGCAGTCGGCGGTCGGTGATCGCCATGCGCTCGGGTGCGTCGCTGGTGAGCGCCCAGCCCCCGTCGGGCGTGATGCCGATCGGCAGCACGTCGTACTTCTCACGGTCGATCGCGCGGAGCACGGCTCCCGCGGTCAGGACGGAGATGCCGTGCTCGGAGCTGCGCCCGCCGAAGACGACGGCGACGCGCGGCTTGCGCGACGGACGGGGGGAGGTGCTGGAGGTGTCTGACGTGCTCATCGCGCTGAGATTACCGGCTGATCGGCCTCCGGCGCAGGCACGGCACGGGCCGTGGCCCGCACGCTACGCACCGCACACGTCCGGGCCCGTCCGTCCCGCGGCCCCGCGGCCCGTGAGGGCGCGCGGGAGCCCCGGACGGAACCGTCAGCGGCCCTCTGCCTTGGCGCTGCGTCCCATCAGCTCCTTGAGGGCCATCAGGGGCGCCTTGCCCTCGTGCACGATCTCCACGACCGTCTCGGTGATGGGCATCTCGACGCCGTGCCCGGTGGCCAGGTCCAGCACGGACCGGCAGGACTTCACGCCCTCGGCCGTCTGCCGGGTGACGGCGATGGTCTCCTCCAGCGTCATGCCCCGGCCGAGGTTGGCGCCGAAGGTGTGGTTGCGGGAGAGCGGGGAGGAGCAGGTCGCCGCCAGGTCGCCGAGGCCCGCGAGGCCGGCGAAGGTCGCGGGGTCGGCGCCGAGCCGGACGCCGAGGCGGGTGGTCTCCGCCAGGCCGCGAGTGATGAGCGAGGCCTTGGCGTTGTCGCCCAGCCCCATGCCGTCGGCGATGCCCACGGCGAGCCCGATGATGTTCTTCACGGCGCCGCCCAGCTCGCAGCCGACGACGTCGGTATTGGTGTAGGGCCGGAAATACGGGGTGTGGCAGACCTTCTGGAGCCGCCGCGCGACCTCCTCGTCCCGGCAGGCGACGACCGAGGCCGCCGGCTGCCGGGCCGCGATCTCCTTGGCCAGGTTCGGCCCGGTGAGGACGGCGATGCGCTCCGGCGGGGCGCCCGCGACCTCCTGGATGACCTCGCTCATGCGCTTGGTGCTGCCCAGCTCCACGCCCTTCATGAGCGACACGAGGACGGTGTCCGGGGGCAGCAGCGGCGCCCAGGCGGCCAGGTTGCCGCGCAGCGACTGGGAGGGCACGGCCAGGACGGTGAACTCGGCGCCCGCGGCGGCCTCCGCGGGGTCCGTCGTGGCCCGCAGCGACGCGGGCAGTTCCACGCCGGGGAGGTAGTCGGGGTTCGTGTGCCGCGTGTTGACCGCTTCGGCCAGCTCGGGCCTGCGCCCCCACAGCGTCACCTCACAGCCGGCGTCCGCGAGCACCATGCCGAAGGCGGTGCCCCAGGAGCCGGTGCCGAACACGGCTGACTTCGTCATGCGGGCTCCTCCCCTGCGGCCGACGTGCGCGGGCGGTCCTGACCGGGCGGGGCGGCCTGCCCTTCCTGCTCGGCCTGCGCGTCCGGGGCGGCCTCCGCTGCCGCCGGGCGGCGGGTGCGGCGGCGCTCCGCCACGGCCTTGCGGTGGTCGTAGCGCTCCTGCGGCGCGGGCTCGCCGCGCAGGTCGGCCAGCTCGGCGGTGATGGCGTCCATGAGGGCGTCGGTGGTGCCGCGCAGCACCTCGGCGGTCGGCTCCCGGTCGAGGAACGCGGAGAGGTCCACCGGCTTCCCGGCCCGGACGCGCAGCGTCTTGCGCGGGAACAGCCGCAGCCGCTTGCGCTTCGCGTACGGCGGCACGGCCTCGTGAGCGCCCCACTGGGCGACGGGGATGACGGGGGCCCTGGTCAGCAGGGCCACCCGGGCGGCCCCCGTCTTGCCCTCCATCGGCCACAGCTCCGGATCGCGGGTGAGGGTGCCCTCCGGGTAGAAGACCACACACTCTCCCTTGTTGACGGCCTCCACGGCGGCCCGGAAGGCGCCGATGGCGTCGGCGGACTCGCGGTAGACGGGGATCTGGCCGGTCCCCCGCATCACGGCGCCCACGAAGCCGCGGCCGAAAAGGCTCACCTTCGCCAGAAAGCGCGGAACCCGTCCGGTGTTGTACTGGAAGTGCGCGTAGGACAGCGGGTCCAGATACGAGTTGTGATTCACCACGACGATGAATCCGCCCGACGCCGGAATGTTCTCCATTCCGCGCCAATCCCGCTTGAAGAGGAGGAGCAACAGGGGTTTGGCGATGACCGCCGCCAAGCGGTACCAGAACCCGATCTTTCGGCGGGACACCGGGACACCATCTCCTCTTGCTCTTCTCACCGGGCGGTCGCACCGGACCGGCCGGCTCGCGCTGTGCGCCGGGGACAACCGCACAAGTGTGGCCCTCGGCCACCACCCTGTCGAGGACACCGTAACCCCAGGGTTCACCGCCGGGTGAGAATGGGCCCGATGCAGCAGGAGACGCGAGAGGTGGCCGGGGCGCGCTGGTCAGTCGTCGTTCCCCTCAAAACGCTGGGGCTGGCCAAGAGCAGACTGGCTCCCACCTTCGACGACGACCTGCGCCCGCGGCTCGCGCTGGCGTTCGCCCTGGACACCGTGACGGCGGCGCTGGCCTGCCCCGGGGTGTGGAGTGTGGTGGTCGTCACCGACGATCCGCTCGCGACCCGCGAGCTGACGTCGCTCGGGGCGCGGGTGCTGCCGGACATACCGGGGGCCGGGCTGAACCCGGCCCTGCGGCACGGCGCCGAGCGGGTGCGGGCCCAGGCCCCGCGCACCCACCTCGCGGCCCTCAACGCGGATCTGCCCGCGCTGCGCCCGGCGGAACTGGGCCGGGTCCTGGCCGCCGCGGCGCGATTCCCCCGCGCCTTCCTGGCGGACGCCGCCGGGGTGGGGACGACGCTCCTGACCGCACGCCCCGGAGTGGCCCTCGCACCGGCTTTCGGCGGGGAGTCCCGGCGGCGGCACCGGGCGTCCGGAGCGGTGGAACTCGGCGTCACCGGGGTGGACAGCGTGCGCCGGGACGTGGACACCGGCGCCGATCTCGGTGCGGCGCTGGCCCTGGGCGTCGGGTGTCACACCCTCACAGCGTCTGCAATGTCACCAGGGTGATACGGCGCTCGGTCTCGCCGCCCTCGGTCTCGATGCGGACCCGCTGGCCGGGGCGCAGAAGGAGCAGGCCGCCCGCGTCGAAGGCGGCGGCGTCGAAGGACACGGGGGTGCCGTCGTCCAACAGGACGCTGCCCGTGCGGGTCTGCGGATCGTAGGTGTACGCGGTGGCCTGCATACCCAGAGCCTAAGGCCTGTCCGGCGGACGAGCCGCGGGGAGGGAGCACCCATCGCCGTCTCGCGCTGGGGTCCACCCGAAGGCCCACGGCTGGCCGGCGCGGGGCCCAGGCGCCCCGGCCCGGGTCTGCGCGGGCTGCTCCTCGACTCACGGCGCGGCCTGCGGAGGCACCGAGGCTGTTCGCGCGGTCCCCCGCGCCCCTTCGAAGCGCCATCGGGGCCGGACATGCCGCGGGCCGGGCCCAGCGGACCCGGCCCGGCTGCCCGAGCGGTGCTCAGCGGCTGCGCGCGGTCTTCTTCGCGGTGGTCTTGCGCGCGGTGGTCTTGCGCGCGGGCGCCTTCTTGGCGGTGCTCTTCCTCGCGGGGGCCTTCTTGGCGGTCGTCTTCTTCGCCGCGCTGGTCTTCTTGGCGGTCGTCTTCTTCGCCGTGGTCTTCTTCGCCGCGGGCGCCTTCTTGGCCGTCGTCTTCTTCGCCGTGGTCTTCTTCGCCGCGGGCGCCTTCTTGGCCGTCGCCTTCTTCGCCGCCGCCTTCTTCGCCGCGGCCTTCTTGGTGGCGGCCTTCTTGGTGGTGGTACCCCCGGAGAGGCTGCCCTTGGGCGCCTTCTTCACCGCGACGTCGTTCTTGGGGAGCTTCTTCTCGCCGCTCACCAGGTCCTTGAAGCCCTGGCCGGCGCGGAAGCGGGGCACGGCCGTCTTCTTGACCCGAACCCGCTCGCCCGTCTGCGGGTTGCGGGCGTAGCGCGCGGGGCGCTGGACCTTCTCGAACGAGCCGAAGCCGGTGACCGAGACGCGCTCACCCGCGCACACCGTGCGGACGATCGCGTCCAGCACGTGATCGACCGCGTCGGCGGCCTGCTGGCGACCGCCCAACTTGTCTTGGATCGCTTCAACGAGCTGCGCCTTGTTCACGTCTTCCCCTTCGGAGGCATTCCGTAACGAATGATGTTCAAGCTTTTTCGCACGGTAGGCAGATATATACCGCAAATCAAACACGAAACGGGCTAATCACCCTTGTGCCGCAACGAACTCCGTCGGTCACGCAGAAGGGAAGCGGCGGCCGTCGATCTCCTCCATCAGCCGTTCGAGCCGCTGCGCCGCCGAGGCCAGGTCGTGTTTCGACGCGGCCGTGACAACGAGCAGCTTCCGGATGAGCGCCTCCCGTTCACTCTCCGGGACTTGCAGTGCGCGCACCTTGCGGTGTGCTTCCTTGAGCCGGTCGGCGACGAGACCGTACAGAGCCAGTTCGTCGTCGCCTTCCATGCACCGATTGTGCCATCTGGGGGGAGTTGTCGCCTCAGGAGGCGTCAACGCTCCACCCCGCCAGACCCGTGCGGTTCCAGCCACCCAGGGTACCTATCCAGCCAACTGTACGGTAAACCCCTCGACTTCAGCGCTCCCGTACCCGGTCAGAGCGGACGAAAACGCGGTGCCCCCGTTCCGGAGAACGGGGGCACCGCGTTGCTGCGAACGGGGGTCTGCCGCCGGGAGTTCAGGCCGCCTGCGTGCGCGGCTTGAAGGCGGGGCGCCGACCCTCGTGCGTCGCGATGTCGGCTTCGCTCTTCAGCGTGATGCTGATGTCGTCCAGCCCCTCCAGGAGGCGCCAGCGAGCGTTCTCGTCCAGTTCGAAGTCCGCATCGACGCCCGGGGCGACGACCTTGCGCGCCACGAGGTCGACGGTGACCTCCACCGCGGGGTCGGACTCGGTCAACTTCCACAGGACGTCCACCGTCTCCTGCGGCAGAACGACCGTGAGCAGGCCGTTCTTGAGCGAGTTGCCCCGGAAGATGTCGGCGAAGCGGGAGGAGATGACCGCCTTGAAGCCGTAGTTCTGCAGGGCCCAGACGGCGTGCTCACGCGAGGAACCGGTACCGAAGTCCGGCCCGGCCACCAGGACGGTCGCACCCTCGCGCTCGGGCTGGTTCAGGACGAACGCGTCGTCTTTGCGCCACGCCTCGAAGAGTCCGTCCTCGAACCCGTCGCGGGTGACCTTCTTCAGCCAGTGCGCCGGGATGATCTGGTCGGTGTCGACGTTGCTGCGGCGCAGCGGAACGGCCCGGCCGGTGTGGGTGGTGAAGGCTTCCATCGTGATCAGACTCCCGCGGGCACGGCGTTGTCGGACAGGTCGGCGGGCGAGGCGAGGTGGCCCAGCACCGCGGTGGCGGCGGCCACCGGCGGCGAGACCAGATGGGTGCGTCCACCCTTGCCCTGCCGGCCCTCGAAGTTGCGGTTGGACGTGGAAGCCGAGCGCTCCCCCGGGGCGAGCTGGTCGGGATTCATACCCAGGCACATCGAGCAACCCGCGTGCCGCCATTCGGCCCCCGCGGCGGTGAACACCTTGTCCAGGCCCTCTTCCACGGCCTGCAGGGCGACCCGTACGGAGCCGGGCACGATCAGCATGCGGACGCCGTCGGCAACCTTGCGGCCCTCGATGACGGCGGCGGCCGAGCGCAGGTCCTCGATGCGGCCGTTGGTGCAGGAGCCGACGAAGACGGTGTCCACCGCGATGTCCCGCAGCGGCTGGCCCGCGGACAGGCCCATGTACTCCAGGGCCTTCTCGGCCGCCAGCTTCTCGCTCTCGTCGGTGAAGGACGCGGGGTCCGGGACGCTGGCCGACAGCGGGGCACCCTGGCCGGGATTGGTTCCCCAGGTCACGAACGGGGCCAGCTCGGCGGCCTCGATGACGACCTCGCGGTCGAACACCGCGTCCTCGTCGGTCCGCAGTGTGCGCCAGTACTCGACGGCCGCGTCCCAGTCGGCGCCCTCGGGGGCGTGGGGACGGCCCTTGACGTACGCGAACGTCGTCTCGTCCGGGGCGATCATGCCCGCGCGGGCACCGGCCTCGATCGACATGTTGCAGATGGTCATGCGCGCTTCCATCGACAGCTTCTCGATGGCCTCGCCCCGGTACTCCAGCACGTAGCCCTGGCCGCCGCCGGTGCCGATCTTCGCGATGACCGCGAGGATCAGGTCCTTGGCGGTGACATCGGCCGGCAGCTCGCCGTTGACGGTGATCGCCATCGTCCTGAACGGCGCCAGCGGCAGCGTCTGGGTGGCCAGCACGTGCTCGACCTGGCTGGTGCCGATACCGAAGGCCAGCGCGCCGAAGGCGCCGTGGGTGGAGGTGTGGCTGTCGCCGCACACGACCGTCATCCCCGGCTGCGTGAGGCCGAGCTGCGGTCCCACGACGTGGACGACGCCCTGCTCGACGTCGCCCAGCGGGTGCAGGCGCACACCGAAGTCCGCGCAGTTCTTCCGCAGGGTCTCCAGCTGCGTACGGGAGACGGGGTCGGCGATCGGCTTGTCGATGTCGAGGGTCGGGGTGTTGTGATCCTCGGTGGCGATGGTGAGATCGGTGCGACGCACGGCACGCCCGCTCTTGCGCAGACCGTCGAAGGCCTGCGGGCTGGTCACCTCGTGCAGCAGGTGGAGATCGATGTAGAGCAGGTCAGGCTCGCCCTCCACACGCCGGACGACGTGGTCGTCCCAGACCTTCTCCGCGAGTGTCCGTCCCATCGCTGTCCCTCCGGCCGGCCGCGCCGCCGACCACACATAGAGATCCTCGCCCCACCCACTGCGTGCCCAGGTGGTAGCCGTCACCCCAGACTGGCGGGTTCCCGGGGATATTGAACTTGCGTTTCGTAATGTGAGACGCAAGTATCGACGCATGGACAACTCTAGCGGCGCCTCAAGTGGTGTGGGCGTTCTCGACAAGGCAGCTCTGGTACTGAGCGCTCTGGAGTCCGGTCCGGCCACGCTCGCCGGACTGGTGAGCGCGACCGGCCTGGCGCGCCCCACGGCGCACCGGCTCGCGGTGGCTCTCGAGCACCACCGCTTCGTGGCACGGGACATGCAGGGCCGGTTCATACTCGGCCCCCGGCTCTCCGAGCTGGCCGCCGCGGCCGGGGAGGACCGGCTCCTGGCCTCCGCCGGCCCGGTACTCACGCACCTGCGCGACGTCACCGGGGAGAGCGCGCAGCTCTACCGGCGCCAGGGCGACATGCGCATCTGCGTGGCCGCGGCCGAGCGGCTCTCCGGCCTGCGCGACACCGTGCCCGTGGGCTCGACGCTGCCGATGAAGGCCGGCTCCGCCGCCCAGATCCTCATGGCGTGGGAGGAGCCGGAGCGACTGCACCGGGGACTTCAGGGCGCCCGGTTCACCGCTACGGCGCTCTCCGGCGTGCGACGGCGGGGCTGGGCCCAGTCCGTCGGCGAACGCGAGCCGGGGGTGGCCTCCGTCTCCGCCCCGGTGCGCGGCCCATCCAACCGCGTCGTCGCCGCCGTCTCGGTATCCGGACCGATCGAGCGCCTGACGCGGCACCCGGGCCGCATGCACGCCCAGGCCATCGTGGACGCCGCCAACCGGCTCTCCGAGGCTCTGCGCCGCGGTTGAGGCCGCCCGGCGACTCACCCGGGGAACCAGGCCGCCCCCACCCGTGCGTCGCCGCCCGGGCGGTCCCGTGGCCGTGCGCGGGCTTCCCCGCGTGGGCGCACACACACGGCCCGCAACGCCCGAGGAGGGGCAACCCCCTACAGGCGCCGGAGCACGGTGGCTGCACGTGCCAGCCCTGCCCCTTCGCGCAGACCCCCAGGCGCACGGGCCCCCGTGGGGGCACGGCGCGGCGTCAGCCCAGCGAGCCGCGGCCAAGCCGCAGCCGCTGTGCCGCACGCTCGCCCCTGCCCCCACCGGCTCGACGCCGGTGGCCGCGGCCGGCCCGAAGGGCGGCATCGGGGCATGGACGCTCTCGTAGGCCCCGCCGGGGACCACGTATGTCTCGTACCAGATCCCCACAGCACCTCCGGACCCCCGCGCCCGTCGGTTGAAAGCCGCCCACGCCGGACGATGCCCGGAAGGCGTGGCCCACAGCACCGGCCATCACGTGCGTACCGCCGGCATCCGGTTGACGCGCATCCCGATACGGCGACGGTCAAGTACGACCTGCGGGAGGGGCTGCTGCCGCCCGGCGAGCGGGGGAGCGCGACGCAGGCCGAGCACACCGAGGAGCACCTCCGGCGACTCGGCCTGGCCCGGGCCCTGATCCAGACCGGCCGGGCAGCGGTGGCGACGGCGCGGGACGTGCTGAGCGCCATCGAGAACGAGGGGCTGGACCAGGGTTCGCGGCTCAGCACCGCCGTGGAGGCGGTGCCGGGCGGACGGCCGTCCACGGCCGGGCCGAAAGAGCGGGAGGCCGCCCGGCGCCGGGTCGCCGAGCTGCGGGAGCGACTCGGCTGGCACCAGGTCGCCACGTCCTGCGGCCAGGAGGCTCTCGTCGAGGCGGTGGCCACCCGGTTACGGCTCGGCTACCCCCGCGCCCTGGAGGAGCTCCTGCCGTACGCCGGACCTGAGCCGCCTGCCTCGGGGTGGGCCGCTCGGCCGGCGGCCCACCCCGAGACGGAGGGCACACAACGAGAAACCCCGCACCGTGAGGTGCGGGGTTTCCCTGATCGAGTACCCCCGACCGGATTCGAACCGGCGCTACCGCCTTGAGAGGGCGGCGTGCTA
>NZ_JABLSI010000021.1:1831-10023 GCF_019303475.1 Streptomyces sp. JJ38 | reverse complement strand
ACCGGCGCTACCGCCTTGAGAGGGCGGCGTGCTAGGCCGCTACACAACGGGGGCATTCGATCTTGCTGGGCGAAGATCGCGCTGGGGTACCAGGACTCGAACCTAGACTAACTGAACCAGAATCAGTCGTGCTGCCAATTACACCATACCCCACCAAAACTCAACCCCCTGAGGGGGTTTCATTCAGGTGAGCCGCTTCCCGGTGTCCCGGCCTTTCGGCCTGCCCCGTTCGGCGACAGGAAGAACATTACCTGATCGCGTGCGGTGCTCCAAAACGGGTTACCCCCGGCCACCGGCGGGTAGGTCGAACCATCGACCACGGGAACGGGAACGCCCCCGGTGCCAGCGGGCACCGGGGGCGCGGGGAGCGGGAGCGCGGGAGCCCAGCTGCGCGGAAGCGAGCGTGGGCTCCCGCCGGAGCTCAGACCGTGAGGCGCTTGAGGGCGGTGTCGACGCGGGCGAGCGTGCGCTCGCGCCCGAGCACCTCCAGGGACTCGAACAGCGGCAGACCGACCGTCCGGCCGGTGACGGCCACCCGGACCGGCGCCTGGGCCTTGCCGAGCTTGAGGCCGTGCTCCTCGCCGGCCGCCAGCACGGCGGCCTTGAGGGCCTCGGCGTTCCAGTCGGCCGACGCCAGCTTCTCCCGGGCCGTGGCGAGCAGGGCCTCGGCTCCGGGCTTCATCGCCTTCTTCCAGGACGCCTCGTCCTCGACCGGCTCGTCGAGGAACAGGAAGTCCACGTTGGCGGTGATGTCCGACAGAACCGTCAGCCGGGTCTGGGCCAGCGGGGCGAGCGCGTCGAACTCCGCACGGTCGAAGGCCTCGGGACGCCACGGCGCGTAGGGTGCCCGCAGCCACGGCTCGCAGGCGGCGATGAAGTCCGCCACCGGCATCTCGCGCAGGTGCGTGGCGTTGATCGCCTCGCACTTCTTGAGGTCGAAGCGGGCCGGGTTGGCGTTCACCGAGGTGATCTCGAAGGCCGCGACCATCTCGTCCATGGAGAAGATGTCCCGGTCCTCGGCGAGCGACCAGCCCAGGAGAGAGAGATAGTTGAGCAGGCCGGCCGGCAGGAACCCACGCTCGCGGTAGAGGTTGAGGGAGGACTCCGGGTCCCGCTTGGAGAGCTTCTTGTTGCCCTCTCCCATGACGTAGGGCAGGTGGCCGAACTCGGGCGTCCGGCCGCTGCCGACGCCGATCTCCGCCAGCGCGCGGTAGAGCGCGATCTGGCGCGGCGTCGAGGAGAGCAGGTCCTCGCCGCGCAGCACGTGGGTGATCTCCATCAGCGCGTCGTCGACCGGGTTGACCAGGGTGTACAGCGGCGCGCCGTTCGCCCGGACGATGCCGAAGTCCGGCACGTTCTCGGGCTGGAAGGTCAGCTCACCGCGGACGAGGTCGGTGAAGGTGATCGGCTCGTCCGGCATCCGGAAGCGCACGATGGAGGTGCGGCCCTCGGCCTCGTGCGCGGCGATCTGCTCGGGGGTGAGCTCGCGGCACAGGCCGTCGTAGCCCGAGGGGCGCCCCTCCTTGCGGGCGGCCTCGCGGCGGGCGTCGAGCTCCTCGGCCGTGCAGTAGCAGCGGTAGGCGTGGCCGGACTCCAGCAGCTTCCGGGCGACGTCCGCGTAGATGTCCATGCGCTGCGACTGGCGGTACGGGGCGTGCGGGCCGCCGATCTCGGGGCCCTCGTCCCAGTCGAACCCGAGCCAGCGCAGGGAGTCCAGGAGCTGCTCGTAGGACTCCTCGGAGTCCCGCGCGGCGTCGGTGTCCTCGATGCGGAACACCAGGGTGCCGCCGTGGTGGCGGGCGAACGCCCAGTTGAACAGGGCGGTGCGGACCAGGCCCACGTGCGGGTTGCCGGTCGGGGACGGACAGAAACGGACCCGGACGGGTGCCGGGGTGGTTGCGCTAGCCACGCTTGATCACCTTGTTGGTGAGAGTGCCGATGCCTTCGATGGTGACGGCGACCTCGTCGCCGACGTTGAGGGGGCCGACGCCCGCGGGGGTGCCGGTGAGGATGACGTCGCC
Source organism: Streptomyces sp. JJ38 (assembly GCF_019303475.1). GTDB lineage: Bacteria > Actinomycetota > Actinomycetes > Streptomycetales > Streptomycetaceae > Streptomyces. Next base: position 8,002 of record NZ_JABLSI010000021.1, on the reverse strand, counting down.
CGGCAGGAGGGTCATCGCCTCGCTGATGTGCACGACCAGGTCCGTCACGGAGAGGATCATCTCGGCGGTGCGGCCGAGCTGCCGCTGCTCCCCGCCCACGGTGCACGCGACGGCGAGGTCGGAGGGGTCCAGGTCGGTCTCCACCCAGGGGCCGAGCGGGCACGCGCCGTCGAAGCCCTTCGCCCGGGCCCACTGCTCCTCGCGCCGCTGGACGTCCCGGGCGGTGAGGTCGTTGGCGCAGGTGTAGCCGAGGATCACCTCGGACACGCGCTCCCTGGGCACCTGGTGGCACATGCGGCCGATGACGACGGCCAGCTCCGCCTCGTGGTGCACCTCCGCGGAGAATCCGGGGTAGGCGACCGGGTCGCCGGGGCCCACGACGGACGTGGACGGCTTGAAGAAGACGACCGGGGTCTCGGGGACGGTCTGACCCAGCTCCCTCGCGTGCTCCGCGTAGTTCCGCCCGACGGCGACGACCTTGCTGGGAAGCACCGGGGCGAGCAGCCGGACCTGGCTGACCGGCACCTTCTGGCCGGAGCGCTCGAACTCGCCGAAGGGGTGCCCCTTGATGAGATCGAGAACCAGGCCGGGCTCGGTGTCGGCGTCGCCCTCCACGACGCCGAATCCGACGTTGCCGTCGATGGAGAATCTGGCGATGCGCACGGTGAACGGTGCCCTTTCGGGTGGCCTCGGACGAACGGTGGGGTTTCAGCGTATCCGCTGCCGTTCACCGGCCGCGCGGGGGAGGCCGCGGCCCCCGGGCCGGGCACCGGGGGCGGGTCCGGACCCCGGTTCAGCGCAGGCGGGCCATGAGAGCGTGCTCGACCAGGGTGATCAGTGCGCTCTTGGCGTCGGCACGGTGCCGGGCGTCGGTGGTGATGATCGGCGTGTCCGGACCGATCTGGAGCGCCTCCCGCACCTCCTCCGGGTTGTACGGCTGGTGCCCGTCGAAACCGTTGAGCGCGATCACGAACGGCAGACCGCTGTTCTCGAAGTAGTCCACCGCCGGGAAGCAGTCCGCCAGCCGCCGCGTGTCGACCAGCACCACAGCACCGATCGCACCCCGCACCAGGTCATCCCACATGAACCAGAACCGGTCCTGGCCCGGCGTACCGAACAGGTACAGGATCAGGTCCTGGTCGAGGGTGATGCGGCCGAAGTCCATGGCGACGGTCGTCGTCGTCTTGTCGCCGGTGTGGGTGAGGTCGTCGATCCCCGCGGAGGCGGAGGTCATGACGGCTTCGGTGCGCAGTGGATTGATCTCCGACACGGCGCCCACGAAGGTCGTCTTGCCCACGCCGAATCCACCGGCCACCACGATCTTCGCGGAGGTGGTGGAACGGGCGGCACCGCTAGAGCTTGCGAAGTCCACTGAGCACCCTTTCGAGCAGTGTCACGTCTGGCTGACCACCGGCGGCCTCGTCGCCGCCGGGCTGATGGATGGCGACGAGTCCGGCCTCGGCGAGGTCGGCGACGAGGATCCGGGCGACGCCAAGAGGAATGGAGAGGAGTGCGGAGATCTCGGCGACCGACTTGATCTCGTAGCACAGGCGGCAGATCCGCTGGTGCTCCGGAAGCTGGCCCTGCAGCCGGGCCGGGTCCGCCGTGGTGCTGACCAGCGCCTCGATGGCGAGCTGGTACCGCGGGCGGGTGCGACCGCCCGTCATGGCGTACGGGCGCACCAGCGGGTGGGGCTGACCGCCACCGGCTCCGGTTCCGCCGCCCCCTCCCCCGCCGCGCGCCGAACGCTGCGGGGACCGGTTCTGCTGCGGCACCTGCTGCTGGGGCTCCTGTCCCGCCTGCGGCTCCTGCCGGCTGGGCGTCGAGGGGAAGTTGTAGCGCGAATAGCCGAAATCGCCCTGCTGCTGCTCGCTGCCGTACGGACCGCCTTGGGGCGTTGTCACGTTTCCTCCTCCAACTGCCGGCTTGCGGGGAACCGCCGCACTCCCGAAGTGCTGCAACGGCGTCCGCGTTCCCGCACCCTACGGCGCGGATCACGCGATACGCACGCGTGTCTGTTAGTTGAGAAGACTGCCTTGCAGTTCGGCGCGGAGGTCCGGCGTCAGTACGGTACCGGCCCGGTCGACCAGAAGGGCCATCTCGTACCCCACCAGACCGATGTCCGCGTCAGGATGCGCGAGCACCGCCAACGACGAACCGTCGGAGATCGCCATGATGAAGAGGAAACCACGCTCCATCTCCACCACCGTCTGATTGACACCGCCGCCCTCGAAGATCCGCGACGCCCCCTGGGTCAAGGACGCCAACCCCGAGGCCACCGCCGCCAACTGATCGGCACGATCCCGCGGAAAACCCTCGGACATCGCCAGAAGAAGACCGTCGGCGGAGACCACCACCGTGTGCGACACCCCCGGGGTGTTCTCCACGAAGTTAGTGATCAACCAGTTCAGGTTCTGCGCCGCCTGGCTCATCGGGCTCACACTAACGCTCCTGCTCGTAGGTGCTGCCGGGGTTGTCGCCCGGTCGCTCGTTCTGCGGGTTCTGGGGCGCGGACCCGCGCCCCCGGCGGACACCGCGGTGCAGGTTGCTCAGCCTGCCCCGCACGTCCTCCGGGTTCCTGGAGACCTGCGGGCCTCCGTGATCCGTCTGTTCGGCGGCACCCTCGATGAGGTTGGCCCCGGCCACGCGTCGGGGCAGCCCGGAGGAGGTGATGCCACCGGCCCTGGGGTCGCGCAGGCCTTCCGCGCGCTCCCAGCGGTCGTCGTTGGCCGAACGCCAGTCGGACGACTCCGGCTCCTCACGGGGGGCCGGCACGTCCTGCCGGGGCGGCGGCTGCTGAACCGCGCCGGCGCCGTCGGACGGCTTGGACCGCTTCTCCCGGCGCGGCAGACCGGCTTCGGTGACGGAGCCGACGGCCGAGCCGGTCGGAGGCTCGAAGCCTACGCGCTCATCCGCCGCCGCGGGAGTGCCGGGGCGCGGTTCCTGCACGCCGAAGACCGACTGCCGCTGCTGGCCGCCGTCCTGGACCTGCGGAATCTGGGCCGTCGCCTCGAACCCGCTCTCCTCGTAGGAGGGGCCGGGGGCCGGCTGCTGACCGAACCCGGCACGGTCACCGTAGCCGCCGTCGTGGCCCGGGCCGTCCTGCCCCTGCTGACGGGCGTCCTGGGGGTAGCCGGATTCGTAACCGCCCGGTGCGAAGGCGTCCTGACCGTACTGGTCGTAGCCGCCCGCGTCGTAACCCTGGCCCGCGTCGTAACCCTGGCCCGCGTCGTAGCCCTGGCCCGCGTCGTAGCCCTGGCCCGCGTCGTAGCCCTGACCGGCGTCGTAACCTCGGCCGGTGTCGTACTCCTGGGCGGGGCGGCCCTGCTCCGCGAACTGCTGCGGCGGTGCGGCGTAGCCGTCCTGGCCGCCGAACGCATCCCGCTGGGCGTCGAACGCGTTCCCGCCCTCGACCGGCCGCTCCGGCGAGGAACGGTGATCGTCGTGATGCGGCGAACGGCCGCCCGGGTCCAGAGCGGAGAGGTCGTCCGGCACGGACACCTCGCCGTCGTAGCGGCTGTCGTCGAAACCGAGCGCGGCCGCGGTGGCCCCGCCCTGGAGGGGGCTGGGCGTGGCCTGCGTGGTCTCCGTGGCCTCGGGCATGATCCGCGAGACGGTGAAGTCCTCCTCCATCAGCTCCTCGCCGCCACCACCGTGGGTGATGGCGTCCGGGAGCATGACCAGCGACGTCGTACCGGCCTGCTCGCCCGAGGGGCGGAGCTGGACGCGGATGCCGTGCCGGTCGGAGAGGCGGCCGACCACGAACAGGCCCATGCGCTGGGAGATCGCCGCGTCCACGGTGGGCGGGTTGGCGAGCTTGTGGTTGATGTCCGCGAAGTCCTCGGCGGTGAGGCCGATGCCCTTGTCGTGAATCTCGATCATGACGCGGCCGTCGGGCAGCCGGGTCGCGGTCACCTTGACCTTGGTCTGCGGCGAGGAGAACGAGGTGGCGTTCTCCAGCAGCTCGGCGAGCAGGTGCACGAGGTCGGTGACGACGGAGCCGTGGATGTCACTCTCGGGGACTCCGGTGATCTCGATCCGCTCGTACTGCTCCACCTCGGAGGAGGCCGCGCGGATGACGTCCACCAGGGGAACCGGCTGGTTCCAACGGCGGCCCGGCTCCTCGCCCGCGAGGACGAGGAGGTTCTCGCCGTTCCGCCGCATACGGGTCGCCAGGTGGTCCAGCTTGAAGAGGCTCTCCAGCTGGTCCGGGTCGGCCTCGTTGTTCTCCAGGTCGGTGATCAGCCCGAGCTGGCGCTCGATGAGGCCCTGGTTGCGGCTGGAGAGGTTGGTGAAGATCGCGTTGACATTGCCTCGGAGGAGGGCCTGCTCGGCCGCCAGCCGGACGGCCTCGCGGTGCACCTGGTCGAAGGCCCGGGCGACCTCGCCGATCTCGTCCTTGGTGTCGATGTCGATCGGCTTGACCTGAGTGTCGACACGGCCGGGGTCGGTGCGCGAGAGCTGGTCGACCAGCATCGGCAGCCGCTGCTCGGCGACGTCGAACGCGGCGGTGCGCAGCCGGATCATCGACTTGCTCATCGAACGGGCCATGAGCCCGGCCACGATGAAGGCCAGGAGCAGGGCCACGAGCACGATCACGGAGTTGATGACGGCTTCGGTCTTGGCGTCCGAGGCGATCTGCTGCGACTCGGCCACGGCGCGGTTGGCGAGGTCCTGCTCGATGCCCCGGTAGACGTCGAACTTCGCGGTGGTGGCCTGGTACCAGACCTCCTCGGTCACGCCCTTCTTCGCCAGGTCCTCGGGCTCGGCGCCCGAGGCGATGAGGGTGACCATCTCCTCGAAGGGCGGCGGCGTCACGAAGGGCCGGTCGGCGGCCTCGGCGGCCGCCTCGGCCTCCGCGGCGTTCTCGTTGGCCTGCTTCTGCAGCGCGGCCAGCTCCGAGCGCAGCCGCTTCACGTCCTCCTCGGTACCGGCGTTCGTGTACTCGGTGAGGGCGATCCTCTCCAGATAGGCGTAGGAGGAGAGGTTCACGACCTGCGCCCGCTTGTCCTCCTCGGAGGGCCCGGGGGCGACCAGGAGGTGCGTGCCGATCGAACGCGTCAGCGACTCGGCAGCCTTGGCCAGGGAGATGGCGTAGACGGTACGGCCGTAGGAGGTGACGTTGCCCGTCCCCAGACCCAGCTCGTTGGAGAGGTTCATCAGCGGGTGCTGGACCTCGACGTAGCCCAGCTCGGTCTCCACGCCGCTGAGCTGGTCGCTGTAGGCGGACTCCCGCAGCGGACCGAGCTTGGCCTCGACATCGCGGATGGCGCTCAGCCGTCGTTCGAGGCCGGGCGTCCTCGGCGCGGCCTCGGCGGCCTCGTCGAAAGCGGCCTTGGCCGCATCGGTGGCGCGGCGGGCCTCCGACACCTCGGGGGCGTCCCGCTCCCCGCGCAGCAGCGGCGCGGCGGTGCGGTCACGCTCGTCGAGCAGCGCGTGGCCGTAGGCCGATGCGGCCCGGACGAGCTCGGCGGTGGCCTCGGCGTCCTGCGCCTCGCTCAGCGTCTCGATGGAGCTCTGCACCCGGAAGCCACCGAAGATCAGAGCCACGATCACGGGGATGAGCAGGATCGCGTTCAGCCGCGTGGCCACGCGCCAGTTGCGCACCGCCAGCTTGCTGGAGTTCCCGCCGTCCCCGGCCGGTTCGGTGTCCCCGGTGGGTACGGCCGCGGGATGCGGGGTGAAGTTGCCCCGCGACTCCGGCGGCGGGGGCGCCGTCTTGCTTCGCCTCACTCGACCAAACCTCTCGGCGTCGGCACCTCGGATTCGGGGCGCCGCGACTACTGCTGAGTTCAGCGAATTCCAGCACGCCGGAGGGTGCTTTCCAAATATTTGAAGGAGTGACGAACTGAGCCGGTTTCACTGAACCTTCAATTAATAAATCAGACACAAGGTGCATTCGTCGGCAAATGGCGAGAGAAACGTACGCAGACCGAAGCGACCCGGTCGCCGCGCGTGGTCGGCGACCGGGGATTCTCTGTCGAAACGTTATGAATGTCCGCGAGTACGACGACAAGGCCGTGTGGTCAACCACACAGCCTTGCCACAGCCGTTGCCCGGACCGACGGGACGGTGTATTCGGCTCGTCAGCGCAGGCGGGCCAGCAGCGCGTGTTCCACCAGGGTGATCAGTGCGCTCTTGGCGTCGGCACGGTGCCGGGCGTCGGTGGTG
>NZ_JABLSI010000021.1:970-1815 GCF_019303475.1 Streptomyces sp. JJ38 | reverse complement strand
CATGAACCAGAACCGGTCCTGGCCCGGCGTACCGAACAGGTACAGGATCAGGTCGTCGTCCAGCGTGATGCGGCCGAAGTCCATCGCGACGGTCGTCGTCGTCTTGCCGCCGGTGTGGGTGAGGTCGTCGATCCCCGCGGACGCCGACGTCATCACCGCCTCCGTGCGCAGCGGGTTGATCTCCGACACGGCGCCCACGAAGGTCGTCTTGCCCACGCCGAATCCACCGGCCACCACGATCTTCGCGGAGGTCGTGGCGCGCGCCGCGCCGCTAGAGCTTGCGAAGTCCACTGAGCACCCTTTCGAGCAGTGTCACGTCCGGAGAGCCGCCGGGCTCATCGCTGCCGCCGGGCTGGTGGATGGCCACCATCCCGGCCTCGGCGAGGTCGGCGACAAGAATGCGGGCCACACCGAGCGGAATCCCGAGCAGCGCCGATATCTCTGCGACCGACTTCACCTCGCGGCACAGGTGGCAGATGCGCTGGTGCTCCGGGAGCAGTCCGTCCATCAGCCCGGGGTCAGCGGTGTTGCTGACCAGTGCCTCGATGGCGAGCTGGTAACGCGGCCGGGTACGACCCCCCGTCATGGCGTACGGGCGCACCAGTGGCTGTTCGCCCTCGTCGTCGTACGGCATGTGCTGGTCTATACCGTAGGGATCAGACGAGGCGGGCGGCGGGGTCATGGCTCCTCCGGGCGAGGCATGAGGCGTCTAAGCGGACTGTGGTGCTCATGTGGGGGGAGCTTTCCGTCAGTTGAGAATAGTGCTTTGAAGTTCGGCCCGAACTTCGGGAGTCAGTACGGTACCGGCCCGGTCGACCAGAAGGGCCATCTCGTACCCCACCAGA
>NZ_JABLSI010000021.1:0-950 GCF_019303475.1 Streptomyces sp. JJ38 | reverse complement strand
CGTGTGCGACACCCCCGGGGTGTTCTCCACGAAGTTAGTGATCAACCAGTTCAGATTGTGCGCCGCCTGGCTCATCGGACTCAACTAACGCTCCTGCCGGTACGTGGGGCCTGAGCCCCGGTTGGTGCTGTCCGAGGCACCGCCGGCCTCGCGGCCCTGCTGGATGCCTCGACGGAGGTTGGTCAGCCGGCCGCGCACGTCGTCGGGAGCGCGGGATACCTGCGGACCCGAGCGGGTCTCGTTCTGCTGTTGCGCGGTACCCGCGACGAGGTTCGCACGGGGTACGCGGCGCGGCAGGCCGGAGGTGGTGATACCCCCGGCGGCGGGCTCGCGGACCTGTTCCGCGCGGCGCCACCGCTCGTCGTTGGGCGAGGCCTGCCAGGAGGCCTCGGCGGGAGGCGGACCGTCGGCGTGCCCGTTGGCCCGCTCCTGCGGGCCAGGGGCGGAACCGGGGGCCGACGGCCCGTGGTCCGGCTCGGCCTCCCGGCTCGCGCGCCGGGAGGAGAACCAGTTGGACTCCATCTCCTCGAATATCGGCGTCCGGGCGGACGCCGAGGCCGTCGGGGCGATGGGCAGGTCCAGTTCGCTGGTGTCGTCCGGCCTGGCGGACGGGGCCTCCGCCCGGCCCGCGGGCAGGGGCGGCAGCGGGTGCCCCCCCGTGGTCTCGGCGTCCCCGTGGCCGCGCGGGGCCTCCCGGCCGGAGCCCCGGCCGTCGGGTATCTGCTCCGCCGTGTCCCGTGCCCAGCTCGGACGCTGCCCGCCCGCACGGTCGCCCGGTGGCTGCTGCTGGCCCTGGGCCGGAGGCCGACCCTGGCCCTCGGCCTGCTGGGCGCGGGTGGGCAGATCGGCGACGGGGCGCGGCGCGGGCGGCGGCGTACCGGGGACGCCCTGGGGGGCGGCCGGTCGGTTGCCCGCGCCGTGGGAGCCGGGGCCGCCGGCGGCGCCGGGGC